>NZ_QVMO01000023.1 GCF_010501055.1 Dysgonomonas sp. 521 | reverse complement strand
GCAGAGAAGTAGAAATAATAGAAGTTCCAAGATAAACTGGCAGTTCACGAATGATAAGGCCAGAATTAAATTAAAAAAACTTTATCCGACAATATTAGATTGACATGACACTAGGTGTGTCAAAGGAATTTCGGTTTCTTTGACACATTTTTTTGAATTACACATTCCTGCCTTTTTCTTACACATTTCTGCCAAAATGACGTTTCGGTTTTTTAATTCTGATTTTTTGTATTTCATTTGTGACGGTAAAAAGCGAATAAGCACAACAAATAACAATGAATTTCACTCACAAAAACACAAGGCCGCATGCCATTTTTCTGTCTGGAAATTTGGTAGTTAGCTGCGTTTTATTAGAGAGAGACTAGCCTGCCTATCAGATAATCTTTTATTCCTACTATTCCTATATACCGCGCGCAGTTTTTTCTGTGTGCGTGCGTTGTTGCGCGATAATCTAAAAAATATTTTTGAAACTGCACAGCATTCTTATCCGTTGAGTTTGTTGTCTCTGTTGTATCTACCGGGGGCTACCTCATTTATGCATTGTCTTCATTATTTGTCTTTACCACTTATTCCACCGTTTGCGAAAATAGTGAATAAACAGCTCCCAGTAAATAGAGCAGGAAATAACAATTCTGACTATACGAAAAATAATATAACAGGCTGTAAAACAACTAACATACTAAATATTCACAAATATGAGAACAAACAGACAAACAAGACTTTTCATCCTTAACACACTTTTACTGTTGCTGCCCTTACTCTGCCTGCAAGCACAAGTAACCATCGGCGACAACAAAGAACCGGAAGCGTTTTCGGCACTCGAACTGGTATCGAACAAAAACACAGGCCTGCGCATGCCGATGTTGACTACTGTAGAGCGCAACGCCATGGCGGATACCTACAGGTCGGATGCCGACAAAAACGCCTTGGCCAAAGGGCTGACTATCTATAACACAACAACCAACTGCCTCGAATTCTGGAACGGTGAAAAATGGGTATCACGATGTGTAGGCGAAGTGCCACCGTATATACCTGAACCTGAAGATCCGAAAGTTATAGTAACAAGTTGTATACCCTATATGTTTACCTATCAGACAATAAACTTGACAGTCTCTTATACCTCTACTCCTGCATCATACCTATGGGTAGTAGATGGCAAAAGCGTGAGTGTGGATGCCAACTTTGCTTACACACCTCCGGCTGATCTTGCTTTGGAAAAAGACATTCTGGATAATTGGACAAAGACTGTAGAAATTATTTGCCAGATAGAAGTGGATGGCGGTAATGTAGTACAGAGCAAAGCCTACGAAATACTGGTAGTAAAAGCCGAAAAAGGCACACTGTCGCCTATCTATGTGAATGCAGTGGATGAAAGTAATAAAGCTTTACCGAAAATAGCATTCGCTCATGTGAATCTGGGTGACGAAAATGAAATAAATCCTTGCAAGATGGGCGGTTGGCTTTTTCAATGGGGGCGCGTGGCCGACGGACACCAAGTCCGTTATCCGAAGTTGTGGCCTGCTAATGGTCAGGATGCCAGTCTTGAGACAATAGCTCATGACCCTGAAGATCTGGATGCTAACGGACAGGTGGCAGAAGGAAACGATCGTTTTGGGAAGTATATAAGATCCTTTGATGATCCTACTAATATTGCTCGATGGGACTGGCGCAACACACACCCCATCAACCTGTGGGGTGATGGAGAGTTGGATTACCACCAGACCAAAGGGTCTGGCGATCCTTGTCCACAGGGATGGAAAGTACCAAGTATAAAGCAGTGGCAATCTATTTATCACGCGACAGCCAATAGTGCGGCACCAAATATTGCGGGAGCTATTAATGACTGGACTGGGTTGGGAACATTCGCTTCAAATAGCGCCAGTGGTTATAAACTGGCCAACGCACTTTATCTGCCGGCTGCTGGCTTTCGTCCTTCTTACAGATCACCTTCCATTTTAGAATATGTCGGTGATGCAGGCCATTACTGGAGTGGAACAATACATATCAATCCATTACCTTATTATGAAAACCATCTTTCGAAACGTTTAATTTTCACCAAAAATGCTGTCCGCTCAAATAATAATGCTGGGAGGGCAGATGGCAGTTCTGTCCGTTGTATCTTAGAATAAAAAATAACCACAGAAGTATGTTCTATACCGGGGTTGTCCGTTTTGGGCAACCCGTTTTTTTTTCGGGGAAGTTTATCTATATGTAGAAGTAGAGGGTAGGGAAAAGCGATCTTTGAAACACCTCACCCCCGCCCTCTCCACTGCCTTAGCTTTGAAGAGGTTGGGTAGATGGATAACTGTCAACTTATCTGGTTGCCGATGCCTATTTCTCAAAGAAGAAAGTAGTGGACACGGTTCTCTCCTTAGGCATGCATTTTATCAGCCGATTGNTTATCAGCCGATTGCGCGATGATGCAGATATGCGCTATATTTACAAGGGAAAACAATCAGGGAAAAAAGGAGCCAACAAAAAATATGATGGCAAGATTAATCCGTATTCCCCTGATATGAATCATTTTTGTGAAGTTTTTACTTCTTCCAAAGAAATCAAAATCTATTCAGCCATTGTATATCACAACACATTAAAATGTAACATTAAACTGGCTATGGCCATATTCTACAAGAACGGAAAAGAAGTAACCCGAAAACTTTACTTCTCAACAGACCTTACAATGGATGCCCTAAAAATAGTCCGGTATTACCGATCAAGATTTCAAATTGAGTTTCTTTACCGCGATGCCAAACAGCATTGCGCATTAAACTCATCGCAAGCCAGAAGTCAAAACAAGCTTTATATGCATTTTAATGCTGCACTAACGGCTGTTAACCTGGCTAAATGTGAACATTGGGCTGATAAAAAAAATTGGAACAAACCATTTTCTATGGCTGATATTAAAACAATGTATCACAACGAATTGCTAATGAAAACATTTTTTGAAAAGTTAGGAATGAACCCAAACTCTAAAAAAAATAAGCGGATAATTAATGAACTAAAACAATATGGGACTATTGCCGCTTAAAAAAGCTGTTTTTATAACGAACTATTGTAATAAATGCTGCCAACCAAATGCAAATAGTTTTCTACTGATGAAAATGCTGGCGAAATGAAAACTATTTGGAAACTTTTATATTCGTAAGGAGAGACTAATTATTTAAATGTATGTAATGCCAATCAGGAGTTGAACTGCTTTCAACTCCTGCCTGAAAGGCAGAATCTTCATAACCGTATGCAAGCGCAGCGTAGCTTACGGAGCAAGGGACAATTACACTCCCCTGCCCGAAGCGGCAGGACACACAGTATGTCCTGTCTTTCAGACAGCTGGTATTGCTCATCCTTTTTCCGCAGGTCGATGACCCGCGGTTATGAAGATTTGGCTTTTCAAGCCTTTTCTCAACTCCTGATTGGTATAATATATTTTTGTCTTGTAATAATGTTAAATATAACTGAATTTAGCTTACAACGCAAGAGAATTTCCTGTTAATTTTACTCCTCGAATTCCACACCGGAAAACCAAACCCCTATGTAATACGTTAAGTTATTCAGACGAACAAAGATTATGGAAATTATACAAACCTTCCTCCTACCCGGCGCATGGATCGCCCTGCTTACCCTAGTTTTCCTTGAGGTAGTATTGGGCATCGACAATATCGTGTTCTTGTCGATAATGACATCCAAGCTACCGAAAGAGAAGCAGGCACACGGGCGCACTGTGGGTTTGCTGCTGGCAATGGTAGCGCGTATTGCGCTTCTGTTTGGCATTTCGTTGCTGATGCAGCTTACCAAGCCGCTTTTCTCATTCGGCACGTCATGGGTAAGCGGCTCCGTTTCGGGTCAGGCCATCATTATTCTGGTGGGCGGCTTATTCCTGATGTATAAGAGTGTGACCGAGGTACATGAGAAACTGGAAGTATCGGAAGAAACCGTTGCTGTAAAATCGAAGAACAACAGTTTTTGGGCGATAATAGCGCAGATAGTGGCGCTGGATATTGTGTTCTCGTTCGACAGCGTGCTTACCGCTGTGGGCATGGTCAGCTTTAAGGAATATGGCTACCAAGGGGCTATGGCTATTATGGTACTGGCTGTTGTAGCCGCCGTGCTGATGATGCTGTTCTTTTCGGGACCTATCAGCAAGTTTGTAAACGGACACCCTACTATACAGATGCTGGCATTGTCGTTCCTCATCCTTATCGGGCTGATGCTGATAATAGAAGCCGCGCACCTGTCGCACCTCAACATATTCGGTTATCAGGTAGGAGAAATACCGAAAGGATATATCTATTTTGCCATCGGCTTCTCCCTATTGGTGGAATTCCTGAATGGCAAGTTGCGAAAAAGATCGAAATAGAGTTTCCTAACCTCGCAGTAAAAAGAGTAGTGCAGCGTTTTTTATTTTATGATTTCAATAATCCTATTTACCCTATCAGCCCGAAATGGCGTAAGGCGTTAGCCACGCCATCTTCGTCCACGCTGCTGGTCACATAGTCGGCTACGGCTTTCACATTGTCTCCGGCATTGCCCATAGCTACGCCTATACCTACATGCCTGAGCATTTCTATATCGTTGCCTCCGTCTCCGAAAGCCATCGTTTCCGGCCGGTCTATATCATAATATTCCAAAAACCGGTCTATCCCCGTGCTTTTGTCTATCCCTTTGATGTTGACGTCGGCAAAGGTGGGATGCCAGCGGCTCGCGCTACAAGTGACAAAAGCCTCCTTCATTATTTTCTCTTCCAGTTCCTTATCTACATACAGGTTTACCTGAAGCACTTCGTCGTCCACCATTTCGCGGAGATTGCGAACAGGAGGTACGGGCACTTCCACCAGGCGGGCTATATCGGTCACGGCATCGTTCACATGGTTTACAAACGAACCTTCCTGTACCATAAAGGCATAAGAGAACTGCGTTACGTTTTCCTGAAAAGCTATCAGTGAGTTCAATTCGTCCTTTGGTATCAGGCGTTTGAATATGACCTCATTGTCAGTAGTTACACAGTAAGCCCCGTTTACGGTGATAAACCCGTCAAACTCCAGCCCGCCCAGATGCTGTACCTGTTTTTTGAGGCGGCCTGTGGCAAGGAAAACTTTGATGCCCTGTGCCTTTACGGCGTTGATAGCATCAATTGTAGACTGTGAAACCGAATGTGTCTCGAAACTGAGAAGTGTACCGTCAATGTCAAAGAAAATAGCTTTTATCATAATCGTATTTGTAATCGACAGCAAAGGTACGGCTTTTGTAGCGGTCTGTGAAAAGAAAGGGGTGCTAAAAATTACATTCTATAATGTAGGGTTAACTGGCGTATCCCCTCTTTGTGGGTGCGTCAAAAGTAAGCTATGGTTTAAATTTTACCAAAATAATTTTTCATATAACGATTTTCTTTCCTTACAAAAACAGGCTTTCTTTAACACTTTACAGGCGTGACTGGCCTTACTATATGGAGCTGACTTCTTCTTCCAGATCTGAATACAGTTCCATATATTCGGGCTTTTCTTTGAAATCGTCCGTCAGGTCATATTTCTGGAATATACTTTCGCATTGCTCCATCAGGCAATATAAGTGTTCTTCATCCTCTGCGCCATATTTTTTCAGATATATGTCCTTCAATATTGCAGATTTAGAAAATTGCAGATTGTGAAACAGTATGCACAACGCGTCTTGATAAGCCTCATCGATATCGATGCCTTTGTCTATTTTCTTTTCGTAACATTGTGCTGCCCTGTCGGAGCGTATACAGATAAAGGCTCTGTCGCGGACAAGTTGAGAATGAAGTTTTTCCAGATGGGCAATCAGACTAGACTTCAAAAAAGTATAGATATTATTATCTGTGTATTCCTTATGCATATGTGTTAAGTTAGGATGTTACTAATGATGAATATCATCGACTAATAAACCCTGTCAATTAATGCATGATAAACTCCTGCTTTCATATTAATTGAATGTCCTCGGTTATACTCCAAAAACAAATGTAAGAATAAAAAGCCAATAAGAATACAATATAGTTGTTTTAACAGTTGCTTGGTGACTATTTTGGAATTCACACTCGCGTCCTTCTTTGTCTAAGAGGGAAAATACAGGGCAATAAAGAAAGTCCTGACATATTCTGTATCAGGACTTTCAGAATTTTTGCTTTATCCTTATTCGTTCAGGAATTCAAAATTACGGCGTTTCAACTGGAAGTCGCGACCGAGATATTTCTCCCTTACTACCGCGTTATCCGCCAACTGTTCGGCACTTCCCTGAAAGAGGACTTTTCCTTCGAACAGCAAATACGCACGATCGGTAATACTCAGGGTTTCGTCCACATTGTGGTCGGTAATGAGGATGCCGATATTCTTATATTTCAGCTTCGCTACGATCTCCTGAATGTCTTGTACGGCAATGGGGTCAACTCCCGCAAAGGGCTCGTCGAGCATGATAAACTTAGGGTCGATAGCCAGACATCGAGCAATCTCCGAACGGCGGCGCTCTCCTCCCGAAAGTCTGTCCCCCAGATTTTTACGTACTTTATGCAAGCCAAATTCATCTATCAGGCTTTCCAGTTTCTCTTTCTGGTATTCCTTTGAGGTCTTGGTCATCTCCAGTACCGAACGGATATTGTCTTCGACCGTCATTTTGCGGAAAATAGAAGCTTCCTGAGCCAGATAGCCGATTCCGTGCTGCGCCCTCTTGTAAACGGGGAACTTGGTTATCTCCGTATCGTTGAGGAAGATTTTGCCCTCGTTAGGCATTACTAGTCCTACGGTCATATAGAAGGTAGTGGTTTTTCCGGCACCGTTAGGCCCGAGCAAACCGACAATTTCGCCTTGCTTTACGTCTATGGAAACATGGTTTACAACGGTTCGCGACGAATATCTTTTCACAAGGTTTTCGGTACGCAATACCATTCTTTCGTCAGGTTTCGCTATCTGTTCTTCTATTTGTATTTCTTCCATTTTTTTTAGTTGATAATTGACAATGGGCAGTTGACAGTTCATCCTCTATTGTCAATTATTAATTATTAACTGACAATCGTTACCCAGCCGTGTGTATCGGGTTCGTCTCCTTCTTGTATACCTCTCAGCTTCTTGTACAACGCTGTGCTTACAGAGCCTGCATTGCCATCTTTGGAGATCACGTAAGATTTATTTTCGTCCAGGTCGTCAACTCTCAGTATCGGGCTGATAACGGCGGCTGTACCTACCTGTCCGGCTTCTTCGAATGTGGCCAGTTCTTCTTCAAGTATTGGCCTGCGTTCTACCTTCATGCCCATATCTTCGGCCAGTTGCATCAGGCTCTTGTTGGTAATGGATGGTAGTATAGACGACGATTGCGGCGTGATATACGTGTTTTCCTTTATCCCGAAGAAGTTGGCAGGGCCGCACTCATCCAGGTATTTCTTTTCTTTGGCATCGAGATACAATACGGCAGAGTATCCTTTCTCGTGGGCTATATGTCCGGCAGCAAGGCTGGCTGCATAGTTGCCACCTACCTTGATGGTACCTGTGCCCAGTGGTGCGGCGCGGTCGTACCCTCTCAGTATCACTACCGGCGTAGGCTTGAAGCCTTCCTTGAAGTAAGGCCCTACAGGGGTAACAAATACAAGGAACATATATTCGGCGGCGGGTTTTACGCCTACCTGCGCGCTTGTGCCTATCAGCAACGGACGTATATACAACGATGCCCCGCTACCATAAGGCGGTACGAAGCGTTCGTTCAGCTTTACGGCTTTTATCACGGCTTCTTCAAAAACTTCTACCGGTAGTTCGGCCATCATGATGCCATGTGAAGAAGAAATCATACGCAATGCATTTTCACGCATCCTGAAAATTCGGATCTTACCGTCTTTTCCCCTGAAAGCCTTGAGTCCTTCGAATGCTTCCTGTCCGTAGTGGAGGCAGGTGGCAGCCATGTGGATGTCAATATTTTCGGATGTAGTTTCGGTTGGCGTACTCCATTTTCCGTCTTTGTAATAGCTTCTTACATTGTAATCTGTCTTCATATATCCGAAAGACAAATTTGACCAGTCTATTCCATTCATGTTAGTAAAAGTTTTATCAGTCAATACTCTCGATAAATTATTTATCTCACAAAAGTACAATTTTCATTGACATTTGCGCGCTTTTTGTCCCATATTCTATTAAATATGAGATTGTATTTTTAAGTTTTAAGTTTTGGGTGCGGAGTTTTTGATATGGCGGCAACCCTGTGTGTTCCCCCTCTTTGGGCAGATACGCAGGGTTGCCTCTATGCTATATAATAACAAAGCATATCATTATTTATGCCAATCCGAATATAAGACAAAGCAAATAAATATTAAGACATACTTACAGGTAAGATCCTTAATATAAATGTCTTAAAATTATACCAACGGGCTTTTTCTATATAATTCTTTCGTAGCTGAAAATAAAATTTTACCTTTGATTGGTTAAAAAATGATAATTTGGGAGGAGCGCTCACCTTCCTGTTCATTCATTTTTATTGTATATTTTAGTGTGCGCAAACCTCATATTATGCAGAAACTGGACTTCGTACAGCATCTTAAGACAGTGGTAGATAAACTGGATTCGGAACGGATTACAGACCATTTCGACAGTGGACTCAACCTTAGGAGTACAATCAAACAAGAAATTGTAGAATACAACTTTGCCAAAATCACGCCGCTACTGTTTTCATCCAAGGTAAATTACGAAAACTTGCTTTTACAGGACAATTATGCCTCTTTCCTGAAAGAGGTTGGCGCGGACAAAATATACAATGAGGATAATCTGGCAAGGCTTGCCCGTGTGCTTACTACAGAGCAATATTATATGGCATTCAAGTCTCCGGAAATACTACAGCTCTACCAGTTTCATCAGGGACTGATAAAGATGCTCGAAGTAGCCGAATCATTGCTACTCAACGAACTGACCGATAAGGATTTTCTTAGTTCGCTCGAAAGCGGAGTATTACTCTTTCAGGTAGTGATAGACAATGATTACATCAGTTCCGAAGAATATATCCGCATACTGGACGCGTTGCAGGAACTGGTAAACGTGACCGGTAAGATACTTATCGACAAAGAAGACAACTATCAGACCGACATTATCCTGCTCGATTCGGGCAGCGATACCAATATAGGGATACAGACATTTGCCGAAGTTGCCAAATCGATATTCTTCCTGTTCAAAGAAATATGGGATTACATTACCAATCATGGTATCTACCAGAACGAAAAGAAGAATAAAGCCCTACTGGACTCGCTGGCTATCAGAAAAGAGATACAGAAGAATGTAAAAGAGGGCGTCCTTTCCGAAGCGGAAGGAAAAGAATACACTCATTTAGTAAAAACTCGCGTAGACAAACTGATAGGGATGAAGGTGCTCCCCAAACAGATAGTCACGGGTTCGTATACACAGACACAAACCAACCGCAACCTGCTCGACGAACTTAACATAAAAGGATTCCTGACAAGCGAACAGGACAAGGGGGAGGATATGGAGTAGAACTATGAAAGACAAAATTATATGCTTATTATTCGTTAACTTATTCTGTTTTTCTCTTATTTCTTCTGCTCAAAATCGACAAAGAATAGAAAAACAGATAGAACTTGACATTTTGGAGGTAACGGACAATTTTCTTCTCAAAACATTGGATTCGGTTATTGTAAAGAAAAAGTCGCCACTTCCTAGAGGTATGTATATACATACTCTTCGTATAGAAGAGGATTCAACACTGGAAGTCTTTAAGCTTATCAAGGTCCGTTTAGACGATGTCGAACTAATTGAACGTTTTGATTATCTCGGGATTTTCTATATAAGTAATACTCCTTTTCTTGTGAAAAAAGGTTGTAATCCGTGTAGGCTAATGGAAGAAGACCCTAAATCAGATGCTGTTTTTAGGAAAACAGGAAATAAAAAACGATTTGAGTATTTTGTATTTGATCCTCAAATAATAGCACCAAACGAGCCTACATACTGGTTTTTTCTCTATGTTTACAAAGGAGGATTAAGTGAGATAGTTCTACCTGAATTTTACATTAGTCGGTTAGGTTTTACGCCTTGTGAATAAAATAATGGCGGGTATGGTAACAGATATAATAAAATGGATTATTTGTATTACAATGTGTATTGCACTCTGTTGTTGTAGTACAAAGAGACTTATTTCTGGTACTGTGATGGAAGAAAATGGGAAGCCTATTAATTTTATTACTGTTTATTCTCCTCAAAGTATACAAAGCAGATTTATTACAAAGAATGATGGAATATACGAGATGTGGGTTAAAAATAAGGATACCGTTCAACTCTCTTTTGAACGCAGGTATTATTTTTCATCCGGTTATAAAGGGATAGAAGATATTCAGGATTATTACCGGAAAGATATAAATGTAGGGAGAAAAGATAAAAAAGTAAATGTAACGCTATATAAAACACCGGAACGTATCCTTTGGGATTCATTAATAAATAAAGAACTTATCAATGCCCGTTACATAAAAGGGCATACTTATTTTAAAAACGGGAATAGGATGCCGGCAGTAAGTGTATGGGTTGAAGACCTGCCATTTGTTCCTCTAAACACTCCATTCTATACAGTTACAGATGAAGATGGCAGATTTGAGATAGCCATACCCAACAGAGATTCTGTACAAATTACATTTTTTGATTTGTTCTTTTCGTCTAAAGAACAAAGTTTAATTATCACAAAAAACACAGCCGACAGTATAAATATCTTAATGGAACAAAATAACGGGGAATAATATAAACGAAAATAACAAACGATACAAACATTTATGACAACTATTTACAAACTCATTACTTGCACGCTACTATGCACTTTCCTGTTTGGCTGCAATATTTTACAAAAGCAACAATCCGGACGTTATATCACAGGATATGTAACAGATACTGAAGGGCTGCCCCTTATGAATATCTGCGTAGAATCCATTTATAAATCAAAAACACAGATATTGGGACATACCGGACATAACGGGAAGTTTTCCCTTTGTGTACCCGACAGGGATAGTATCTACCTCACATTCCACAGCAAATATAATAAACTGCCTTACAGCAGCCTGGAGGACATAGACGACTATCAGGCCAAAGTGTTCCCTGTAGGCAGGGACTCTCTGATAATGGTAAGCCTGCAAAAAACGCCCAAACGCATACAGTGGGATTCCCTCATTGATAAGGAAATGGCTAAGGCGCGTTACATCGAGGGCTATGTGCAGGACGAGGGTGGCCGTGCGCTCACGCCTCTGATATGGGTCGAAAACTTGCCTTTCGTACCACGCGGCACAGAGTTTTTTACTTATTGCAACGAGGAGGGATATTTCTGCATAGCTGTTCCCGATGAAGAAAGTGTGAGTATCACGTTCAGGATGGCAGGGTGTGCCGACAAAACCATTGTCGTCCAGAAAGGCAGTCCCGATATGGTAAAGGTAATATTGGAAAGAGTGGCCGGCAGCGAAATATAAATTAAGTAAAAGTACAAAAGGCAAGGGGAGCTTTCTGCTGCACCTCCACTCCTTATTTCCGGCTAAATTCCATCACGGCGTGAGGCTGGCTATTCCCGTCTAGCAATTGAATATATATCAACGGCTTGTCTGTCCTTATCAGGCGAGGATACAGCATATCTCCCTTTTCGGCAGGCTTCTTGTACTCTATCCGCAGCCTGTCTGTCCTGAAATCTTCGGGCAGAAACTCCATAGCTACACGTACATAATGCGCGTTGTTCATGTGCCTGTTCATATCAATATCGTTGCTCATTACCTGCACGGGCGGGAACTGCGTCACATCGCCTTCGGGTACGGTGATTTTCCTGTCCAGATATTCCATTTCCACCTTATCGTCGAACACCATTCCCGAAAATATTTCCTGTGGCACCTTGGCCAGCCTGTTTGTAGACAAGTTGACGAAGGCACCCGTACTCCAGCTTACCACACATGGCTTATGCCCTTCGTCGTAGATAACGGTATTCCTGTACCCCTGAATATTCTGACATTCGAAAACGCTCGTTGTTATCGTAAGCCTCTCTCCGTATTCAGGCATGCGCAGCACATCCATCTGCCGCGAAGCCAGTAGCTGAGCCATATTATTTTCGCCGAAATATTGTTCCAGCACAGGTTCCGACTTCATCCACAGCTGCGAACAATCCTGCATCATATCCACAGCCGATACAAATTTCAGTTTGCCATCCCTGCCCGTACGACTGGGAGTCACATATTCCTCTATACTAAACATGATATAATTTTTTTACAAAAATAATTATTTTAACTTTTAAAGGCAAGCCGCAGAATACATCTTGTTCGTTGAGGGCAGGTAACAGCTTCTAAAAAAATCCGTATCTTTGTACGCGAATAATAACATGCCGTGGAGTGAAAAAAATAATATACCTACTGATCCTTGCGGTTAGCATATCTGCGTGTAAATCTGTGAAATATATGACAATCAACGAAAAATCGCTGATAAATAGCGGTGCAACGGACACCCCTTTCAGGGTGCTACTGACCAATAGTGAAAAGGATTCCCTTTTCCTGCGCAAGAAAAGTATAGATATAGACACAAAGGACATTGAGTCGGACAAAGACCTGCAACTCCTTATCTCGCGCCTCAACCTTACCCTTGCCGTAGAATCGGGTGTAGGCATTGCCGCCCCGCAGGTAGGCGTAGGGCGCAACCTGTTCCTCTTTATGCGGCTCGACAAAGAAGGAATGCCTGTACAGGTAGCCATCAATCCGCGTATTACAGGGCATTCGGAAGAAGAATTCCTCTTTGAGGGCGACGGTTGCCTGTCGGTACCCGAACTGTCGGGAACTACGCGGCGCTATGCGTGGGTAGATGTAGAATACTATGACGAAAAGGGAACGCCTGTAAAGGAACGCCTGTCGGGAGGCGGACGCGGCCAAGACTATACAGGAGTCATTTTTCAGCACGAGTTCGACCACCTGCAAGGCATATTGTTTACCGACAGGATAGCCGAATAAAAACCGTTCTCCCTCCTGATAGAGACACAAATAAAAAAAGAGGGCATGTCAAAAACCTGCAATACTATGATCTTTCAGGCTTTTGACATACCCTCATTTTATTTTAGATTTAATCCATCCTCTTCAACACAAAAGCCGAACGTGCCGGAATATACAGTTTCAGCCAGCCTTTACCATCTTTGTGATACAATTCGTCATAGATAGTAAAATGTTCCACTGAGTCATCAGTCAGCCCGTTTCCTCCAAAATCGGGAGAGTCTGTATCCAGTACTACCTGATATTTACCTTCAGGAGCAAGGAATCCGTAGTCGGTAAACGATTTACTTGGGTTGAAGTTGAATACGAATATCAGCTTTTCTCTCATATAAGCAAGCACCTGATCTTCATCCTTATCCCAAAGCCTGATAACAGGCGTCTTTTCAAATTTCTTTACAGAGGTAATAAGCGAAAGCATCGCCTTGTCGAAGTCGCCCAGATAGTGGTATTTGAGGTCTTTGTTGTCGGCCAGCCACCATTGTCGGCGCGCGTACTTATATGACCACCCGTTGCCCTCGCGCGGAAAATCGACCCACTCGGGATGCCCAAACTCATTTCCCATAAAGTTGAGGTAGCCGCCATTGATAGTAGAGGCAGTCGCAAGGCGTATCATCTTATGCAGGGCGATACCCCTGTCCGTCATATACGAACTGCCGTAATGCTTCGACATATACCAGTACATATCGGCGTCTATCAGGCGGAAGATGATAGTCTTATCGCCCACCAGCGCCTGGTCGTGGCTTTCGGCATACGATATTGTTTTCTCATCCTCGCGGCGGTTGGTCAGCTCCCAGAATATGCCTGTAGGATGCCATTCCTCATCTTTCCGTTCTTTGATTATCTTTATCCAGTAGTCGGGTATATTCATCGCCATGCGGTAATCGAAGCCATAGCCGCCGTCTTTTATTTTTGCAGCCAGCCCCGGCATACCGCTTACCTCTTCGGCTATGGTAATGGCGTGGGGGCGCACCTCGTGAATCAGCTTGTTGGCAAGCGTAAGGTAGCAGATGGCCTCGTCGTCCTCGTTGCCGTTGTAGTAGTCCTGATACCCTGCGAAATTATCGCCCAGCCCGTGGCTGTAATAGAGCATCGATGTGACCCCGTCGAAGCGGAAGCCGTCGAAGTTGTATTCGTCGAGCCAGAATTTGCAGTTGGACAGCAGGAAGTGTACTACCTGATTTTTTCCGTAATCGAAATTCAGGGAGTCCCATGCCGGATGCTCGCGCCGGCTGCCTCCGTGGAAGTATTGCGTGTATGACCCATCGAAGCGTCCCAGCCCTTCGGTTTCGTTCTTTACGGCATGCGAATGCACAATATCCATTATCACGGCGATACCCATAGCGTGGGCATCGTCTATCAGGTGTTTCAATTCGTCGGGTGTGCCAAAACGGGAAGATGCCGCAAAGAAGCTGGAAACATGGTAGCCGAACGAACCGTAATACGGATGTTCCTGTATCGCCATTATCTGAATGGCGTTGTACCCGTCATCCTTGATACGTGGGAGTACATTCAGCCTGAACTCTTCATAAGTACCTACTTTCTCCGCTTCGGCAGCCATACCGATATGGCATTCGTAAATCAAAAGCGGGTCGGTTTTCGGTTTGAACTTTTTCTTCTTGAACTCGTAAGGCGTTTCGGGATCCCATACCTGCGCGCTGAATATTTTGGTATATTCGTCCTGCACCACCCTTGTTATCCATGCCGGTATGCGTTCGCCCTCGCCTCCGTTCCAGCAGACGACAAGCTTGAATAAGTCCTGATGCCTGATTTTATCCAGTGGCAGTTCTATCTCCCATTCGCCGTTGGACTTGGGATGCAGCTTAAATTCATCATTCTTTTGCCAGCCGTTGAAGTCGCCTACCATATAAATGGCGGTAGCATTCGGAGCCCATTCCCTGAATATCCACGACTTTTTTGTCTTGTGAAGCCCAAAGTACAGATGCCCCGATGCGAAATCCGACAGGGATATTTTGCCATTGTTCGTCAAATCGGCCTCTCTTTTCAGCACATAGTTGTAACGGCCTTCTATTGCTTCGGCGTAAGGTTTCAGCCACGGATCGTTTTTAATGAATTTAAGCATATTATTCAATTAAGAATTAAGAATTAAGAATGAATAATTAAAATCAGAGGATTTATAACTCATAATTCTTTATTTTTCATTCTTCATTCTCAATTAGTTTATATTCTTATTTTTACTACCACTTTTCTTACCTGACCTTCGCCGATACACGGCGCATGTCCGTCTTCGGGAAAGAAGATAAGGAAGTCGCCGGGGGAAACTGTGAATTGAGTTTCATATTTGTCGGCGAAGAACTGGATATCTCTTTCTTCATTGAAGGGTTCAATAGCGTCATTCAGCTCTTTCCGCGCTTTCCAGCCAAATCTTTCAGCCTTACTTACCGGTAGTTGTATGTCTATATACTTGTTGTGGACTTCCAGTCGGGCTTCTTCCTGCGGTTTCAGGTTACTGTCGCTTACCATCAGGAAGAGGTCTTTACCCTTCAACTCTGTTTTGCCTACCTCCGCTTTCGCAAAATCGACGGATTTCAGGTATTCGAACGCTTCTTTAAATAAGGGGTGCAATTGCTCGTATAATGCCGAGTTTGCTAAATTATCTAATATCATATCTATTATTTTATATTTATTGAGTAGGGGCGTATTGCATACGCCCATTCACGGGTTTCTGTTTTCGGGCGTATGCAATGCGCCCCTACAGTTGAATATGTTGTAATAAATATATTTCATTACTAAGCTCTCCTATTTCATTGTTCCGGAGTTCCTATTTCATTTATCATTTCATCTATATCCTCGTTGCCTAATCCTTTCGGGTTATAGCCATAATCATTTTCGCCATAGTCGCCGTCGCCAAACAGCATTACAAGCCCATAGAAAGGTATTATCTGGTACCATCCGCTATTGTCCCTGTCGTGACACCTCTTTGTACCTTGTGCAATCATAAACCAGAAGGCCGGAAGCATCAGTATAAAGAACAGAAGGGCGAGCGGGCTGTCTCCGTTCTGCATAAAGCTTGTTACAAGGCCTACAATCATATAGTAAGCCATATAGATAAGGTAGCTGATCCCATATTCGAGCCTGCGTATACGGCCTCTGATAGAAAACGGGTTTTGAAACATGCGTTGTTTTTGGTCCATAGTCATTTGCTTTTCGTATTATATAGTTTGTTATTTGTACTCCTGAGGTGCAATAACCTCAGAAAATATGTATTTGCCATCAGCATCGTTATATGTATATTTCACGGTTATATCATTATCCCTGAATATCTTCAGGTCGGGCATTGTTTTCAATACCTGTACCAGTTGCGGCTTCAACTGCGTCTTAAAGTTTGTCGTATCCGCAATCACTATCTGCATGATGGTGAGGTGGTACTCAAAGTCGCTGCCGCCTACGGCAACACAGCTGTCCAGACGTGTCCAGTTATCCAGTATTTTGGGGCAATCTTTGTTTGTCTCTTTCGCAATGGTCTGCAAGCGGCTTTCGATGCTGCCCGTACAGTGAGTGAACGAAATGAGGCCAATAAAGAGAAGGAGATAAAGGAGATTGCGTTTCATTCGAAATATGTTCATGGGGTCAATAAAAATTAAACTATACAAGTTTAAGAAAATTAATCGGATTTTTTGTTAATTCGATTGTTTTTTATGACTGATACCGCCTAAATAGTTTCGCTCCGAAGCAATTTTTACTTACATTTGCGCTAAAATCTAATCATTCACACAATTAACTTATTTGTATGAAGAAAATCTTATTTATTCTTAGTTTTTCAATTATGGTCTATTCTTGTAATACTACAAGCAATAAGGATGCGAAAGATAACCCTTTCTTTTCCGAGTTTAGCACCCCGGAGGGAGTCCCTCCTTTCGATAAGATAAAAGCGGAGCACTTCCTGCCTGCCTTTGAGGAAGGTATGAAACGTCATGATGCCGAGATAGACTCCATTGTAAACAACTCCGAACCGGCTACATTCGAGAATACGGTTGTGGCTCTGGACGAATCCGGCAAAATGCTGGACAGGGTAGGCGCCGTACTGGGCATAATGACGGGTACGATGTCGGATTCTACATATCAGGCTATCGAGAAAGAGATTACGCCAAAGCGTACCGAGCATTACGATAATATCAACTTCAACGAAAAGCTTTTTGCCCGCATCAAGGCTGTATATGACGATACTATCAGCACAAAGAGCCTGACCACCGAGCAGAAAATGCTGTTGAAGAAAACATATAAAGGTTTTGTACGTTCGGGTATCTTACTAGATGGCTCTAAACAGGCGCGCCTGCGTGAGATAAACAAGGAACTGAGCAACGCTTCGTTGAACTTCAACCAGAACCTGCTGAAAGAAACGGATAACTACCAGTTGGTAATAGACAAAAAAGAAGACCTTGCCGGATTGCCAGACGATGTAATAGCGGCCGCCGCCAAAATGGCAAAAGACAAAGGCCTCGAAGGCAAATGGGTATTCGGGCTGAGCAAACCAAGCTGGGAACCCTTCCTGCAATATGCCGACAACCGCGACCTGCGCGAAAAGCTGTACAAAGCCATGTACATGCGTGGCGATAACGGCAATGAGTTCGACAACAAAGAAAATATAAAGAAAATAGTAGGCCTGAGACTGGAAAAGGCAAACCTGCTCGGTTACGCCTCCCATGCCGACTATGTACTGGAAGAAACAATGGCCAAAACTCCGGCTAATGTGATGGGCTTGCTTGACAATATATGGAAATACGCGTTGCCTCAGGCTAAGAAAGAATCGGCCGAGCTACAGGCTATAGCCAAAAAAGAAGGAAAAGACATCAAGATAGAATCCTGGGACTGGTGGTACTATGCCGAAAAGCTTCGTAAAGAAAAATACGCGTTGGATGAAGAAGCCCTGAAGCCATACTTCAAGGCTGACAATGTGCGTGAGGGAGTATTTGCCGTGGCAAACAAGCTGTATGGCATTACCTTCAAGCAAAAGAAGGATATCCCTGTGCATCAGCAAGACGTAAAGGCTTATGAGGTAAGCGATGCGGACGGTTCATTTATAGGGATCATCTATTTTGACGACTTTGCCCGTCAGGGTAAACGCCCGGGAGCATGGATGAGCAGTTTCCGCAAACAGGAAGTATTCAAAGGCGAGTTTGTTCATCCGCTGATATACAATGTAGGTAACTACAACGCTCCTACAGACGGAAAACCCGCTCTTCTGACATTAGATCAGGTAGAGACAATGTTCCACGAGTTTGGCCACGGCTTGCACGGGCTATTGTCGAAATGTACATACAACGGGGTTTCGGGAACTGCTGTCGTACGCGACTTTGTAGAGCTTCCGTCACAGGTAATGGAGCATTGGGCATTCGAACCGGAAGTGCTGAAAATGTACGCGAAACATTACGAAACAGGAGAAGCGATACCGAACGAACTGATACAGAAGATACAGAACGCGGGTTATTTCAATCAGGGATTCCGCACCACAGAGCTTGTGGCTGCCGCTATTCTGGATATGAAATGGTATACCCTGACAAAATCGTCTCCGATGTTCGATACAAAACAGGGCGAAGGTCTTGAAAAACTGGACGTAGACAAGTTTGAAGCAGACGCGATGAAAGAAATAGGGCTGATCTCTGAAATCATCCCACGATACAGAAGCACGTATTTCCAGCATGTATTCAGCGGAGGTTACTCGGCAGGATACTACAGCTACCTGTGGTCGGAGGTGCTTGACTCGGATGCCTTCCAGGCTTTTGTAGAAAAAGGCAATATCTTCGATCAGGCTACAGCTAAATCGTTCCGCGAAAACGTCTTGTCGAAAGGAGGTTCTGACGAACCTATGACATTATACAAGAATTTCAGGGGCGCGGAGCCTAATCCGGTTTACCTACTGAAGAACAGAGGATTCGTTAAATAATTATGAATTATAAATTGTGAGTTATAAATTGTGAATCGAGTCTTTTGTCTAAGAGTCTGTTTAAATTTTATAGCAAATCTTTTTTATAGCTATTTTTAGATGGATTTTATCATTTTTGCTAGCCGGTTTAGCGGGCTAAACCAAGAGTAAAAAGGGAATTGAAAATCGGCGGAGCCAAAAATACGCTAAAAAGAGCATAAAAAAATTGCTAAGAACTATTGACATGGACCTGTAATAAAAATTTTCGCTAAAATTTAAACAGGCTCTTAAAACTTATAATTCATAATTTATAACTCATAATTCTTTTTCCTATCTTTGCAACTCGAAAAATTTTAATAAACGAAAAATATAATTAATGGCAACTACTGCAGATATAAGAAATGGTATGTGTATCGACATCGATGGACAGTACTATGTAATTATCGAATTCCTTCACGTAAAACCGGGTAAAGGCGCTGCCTTTGTACGTACCAAAATGAGAAGTGTAACTACAGGGCGTGTACTGGAAAAGACATTCAACGCCGGAGTTAAACTTGACGAAGTACGTATAGAAAGACGTCCTTACCAGTTCCTGTATCAGGACGATATGGGATATAACTTCATGAATACCGAAACCTTTGAGCAGATTTCCCTCGCTGGTGATATGATAGCCGGAGTAGCTTTCCTCAAGGAAGGCGATATGGTGGAAGTACAGGTACATGCCGAAACTGAAACCGTACTGACTGCAGAAATGCCTCAGAACGTGGTTCTTGAAGTAACGTATACCGAGCCGGGACTGAAAGGCGATACAGCAACAAACACATTGAAACCGGCAACTGTGGAAACAGGGGCAGAAGTACGTGTTCCGTTGTTCATCAACGAAGGCGACAAGATTAAGATCAGCACCGCTGACGGCTCGTATGTAGAAAGAGTGAAAAGCTAAATCCGGCTAAGGCTGAATCAGATAATAAAATATTCGGGCTGCCTGTAGGGGTAGCCCGAATTTTGTTTTAATGGCAGGGATAGAGGATGAATATGTGATGTCTCAATTTCAGGAAAGAATAAAACCTCAAACAATTACATATCAGGCAACTATACACGTCAGCCTGTCTTATTGTTTTCACACTGTCTATTTTGCTGTATAAGCCGGAATCTTTTAGAGTCTGTTTAAATTTTATAGCTATTTTTAGATGGATTTTATCATTTTTGCTAGCAGAACCAACGGTCAGCGTAGCTAATTAGCCGGCTAAACCAAGAATAAAAAGGGAATTGAAAATCGGCAGAGCCAAAAAGACGCTAAAAATAGCTATAAAAAAGATTTGCTAAGAACTATTGACCAGAACCTGTAATTTAGGCATGTAATAACAAAAAGTTTAGCTATTTTTGTATCAGTTTTTTTGTAAAACGGAAAGGATAGAATAAAAAAACATGTTTTACATTTGCCTGAATAACTATATTAACTGTCAACACAGATAGCCCGCGTGGCCATAAAAATTATTTACTCATGAATTTATATCCGTTAAAATTTAAACCTATCCTCAAATCGATTATCTGGGGAGGTGATGAAATATGTAAGTTTAAGAACGTAACCCCGCTACAGGAAGGCATCGGCGAAAGCTGGGAAATATCAAGCGTGGAAGGGAACATATCCGTAGTAGCCAATGGTGAACTCGAAAACAAGAGCCTCGACGAAATGATAGCCACATACAAGGAGCAGCTGGTAGGCAAAAAGAATTATGAAACATTCGGGACTACATTCCCGCTGCTTATCAAGTTTATCGACGCGCGCGATAACCTGTCGATACAGGTGCACCCTGACGATGAACTGGCGAAGAAAAGGCACAACTCTTTCGGGAAAACCGAAATGTGGTATGTTATCAATGCCGCTCCCGGAGCGTTCCTCTATTCAGGATTCGAAAAACAAATGACACCCGATTCGTATGTCAAAAGTATCGAAGAAAACACATTTGTAGATTATCTAGCCAAACACGATGTAAAGAAAGGGGATGTATTCTTCCTGCCTGCCGGACGTGTGCATGCCATAGGAGCAGGTACATTCATCGCCGAAATACAGCAAACATCAAATATTACATACCGCATCTACGACTACAACCGTAAAGATGCCAACGGCAACGGGCGCGAACTGCATACCCAACTGGCAAAAGACGCTATCGACTACAAGCTGTACGACAGTTACCAGACATCATATATCCGCAAGGAAAACCAACCTGTGGAATTGGAATCGTGCCGGTACTTTACCACCAACCTGCTCGAACTCACCAAAGATATTACAAGGGACTATAGCGGCAATGACTCTTTTGTTGCCTATATTTGCATGGGTGGGTCTTGCAGCATCAGGGACAACAAAGGAAACGACCTGCACGTAAAACAAGGCGAGACAATATTAATCCCCGCTGACACGCAAAGCGTAAGCATCAGCCCCGAAGGAAGTGTTTTGCTACTGGAAACGTATGTGTAAGCACCTCCCCAACCCCTCCAAAAGAGGGGCTTAGGGCAAAGCCACAACAGGAGAATAAATTATATAATAAAAACACCCTCTTTGCAGCCCCTCTTCGGGAGGGGCTGGGGAGGAGGAAAACATGAAAGGTATACTATTAGTAAATACAGGCAGTCCAAAAACCTGCGAACGGAAAGACGTGAAATACTTTATCCGTTCCATGCTTTCAGACCCTTATGTGCTGACTGTGCCTGACTGGTTTCGCCCGATTCTGGTAAACGGGATTATTATACCCCTCCGCCAATTCAGCTCCACTTCGCATTACCAACTTATCTGGGATAGAACGCTCAAAGACTCGCCTCTCCTACATCAGGCCAAAGAGTTGTCGAAAGAGCTGGAAACCCTCACAGGTATGCCCGCCGAACCCGCGATGAGATACGGGCAACCCGACACCACCGCGGCATTAGACCACCTGCTTGCAAAAAGCGACCGGTTGCACGAAGTCGTTGTGCTTCCACTATTTCCACAGTATGCCGAGTCGTCGTACAAAACAGCGGTAAACGCCGTAGGCGAACTCTTCTTTAAACGACCCTACCCTTTCCGTCTCAAATTTATTGAGCCATACTTCAATCACCCGGCATATATTTCGGCATTGGCTGAAAGCATACGCCCATATATAACAGAGGATTTCAACAAGTTGATCTTCAGCTTCCACAGCCTCCCGCTCCACCATGTAGAAGAAGGCTGGAAAAAAGGAAAGGAATTTGACTATGTATACCAGACAAAGGAGACTGTCCGCCTTGTCATCAAAGAACTGGCATTGGACCAGAAAAAGACACTCCAAACCTACCATTCGGCCATGGGCAGCAACTGGCTCGGTCCCGATTTGGACGACATAGTAAAGGAGTTGGCCGAAGGAGGACAAAGGAAGGTCTTAGTGGTCGCACCCGGTTTTGCGGCTGACAATCTGGAAACGCTCTACGACATCAACATCAAAACAAGGGAACTATTCCTGAAACACGGAGGTACGGAATTCAGATACATCCCCTGCCTCAACAGCGATAAACATTGGGTGGAAGCCATCGTAAAAATAATATCCTGAATGAAGCACATCTTATTCTTCAACGACAGCATGGAAATGGGAGGAACCGAAAAACTCCTCGTAGGATTACTCAATCATCTGGTGACCCAAGACTACGCTATCACCCTCCTCCTGCCCATACGCTCCGACAGGAATATATTGCTAAGGGATTTATCATGGCGGGTGCCCGTAAAATACATATACGACGATAACACCTCACACCTGAAAAAGAAACTGGGCGAGAACCTGATGGTATTCTTTCCGCGCCTGTTTGCTAAATGGAGGGGACTAAAAGCGGCGGATTATGACCAAATAATATGTTTCAAAGAAACCTTCTTCGCACGCATATTCAGCAAAATGAACCTTCCTAAAATACTATGGATACACAACATCCTGTACAAGAGGAAATATGAAGCGGATACACCGAGGGAAAAGTTCTCCGTATGGCTCAACAAGAAGCAGATAAAAAAAGTACAACGTTCGTACGACAGCTTCGACAAAGTAATATGTGTGTCCGATGCCGCCCGCAACGCTTACCTGTCTGTACTCCACAACGGGCAAACACCCCCTCAGGACATCAGCGTCCTTTACAACGCGGTAGACCTGTCTGCCGTTACAGAAAAAGCGAAAGAAAAAATAGAAGACCTGCCCCAAGGCCGAACCAACTTCATCCTGCTTACCCGCACCTCCCCCGAGAAACGTACCGACAGGCTGATAAATGCGGCACAGCGCCTGCATGACGAAGGTTACAATTTCCATATATACATTATAGGCGAAGGAATGAACAGCCGCGAGATGCAGGAGACGGTTGCCTCGCTTAACCTGGCAGACAATATCACACTAATGGGACGTACCGAAAACCCGTTCCCCTATGTCCTGCAATGCAATTGGTCGTTATGCGTCTCCGAGAGGGAGAGCTTTTCGCTGGTACTATTAGAATCGATGGCACTGAAAACACCTGTCATCACCACCGATTGCGGAGGCCCGCACGACATTGTAGATGGCGGCCGATACGGCATACTGGCCGACAACAGTGCCGAAGGCGTATATCAGGGGATGAAAATGGTACTGGACGACCCTACCCTATCCGTAAAATACAGCGCCGGACTAGACAAAGCCGTTGCCCGGTTCGATTATCAGGGCTGGCTGAAGAAAGTGGAGAAATTGCTGATAAACAACTAAAATAAATAAAGTTTTTATTTTGATAATACTGTTAATTGTATTTAATTTGTAGTTAACAATAACCTTTGTCAAAAATATGGGGAGCACAAACTACGTAGAATCCGGTAAACAACTATTCGGATATACTAATTTTAGGAAAATAAGAGTTACAACTGTGAGAACTATAATATTATTATCCGTTCTCCTCTTGTTACCTTACCTATCTCACAGCCAAAATATTGTATTAAATATTACAGGCAAAGTATCAGTAAACGGACAGCCTGTAAAAAAAGGCGATAACTTAAAAGATAACCTCAAAGTAGTTTTCGAAGACCCTAATTCAGAGTTAAAAATACTATCGCAAGTTGGTGTTTGTGTGATCAAACACAAAAACTATGAGCAAAAAAAATCGTCTGAACTATCAGACCTCATCAAATCCTGTATCAGGAAAAACTCTGTGGCCACACTTGACACACGCGCATGGAAGATCAATCCGGATAAGAGTAAACAAATAGAGTTGATTGATATACTTTGTAAAACATTAAACGTTACTTCCGCCAATGTGAACGAACTATTCAGTAGTTACATTACCCCTTATTGCGTTTTGGAATTCGAAACGCCTTACTGGCAGGATATCGCGGATTTTATGCAAACAAAATACGGGTTCAATCCTCCACGGTTTACCGGAGAAATGGATATGACGCAGGAACAATACCAACGTATTCCCCTTGTACCTAAAGTGCGTTCGTTAGCTCCACTACCTCCGGCTGCTTCCCTAAAAAAATACGCTCCCATTCCGGGCAATCAGGGACAATACGGCACATGTACCGGATGGGCGAGCGCGTATGCCGCTAGAACGATCAGTTGGGCGATAAGGAATAACCTGACCGATGTACAGGATATTACAAATCAGGCTTTCTCCCCTTCTTTCATTTATGCCCAGATCAAAAATAACAACGACATTAATTGTCAGGATGGCGCAGTTACCAGCAGGACAGTAGAAGTGCTAAAAGATGTCGGAGCTGTTTTTCTTACAGATTTACCCTATCAATGCAACCCCAACATCTCGCCCTTTATTCAGGAGGCCAAAACCTATGCCATCAAAGATTACCAAAGACTGACGACATACGCGGGAATAAGAAGTGCAGATGACTTTAACAATATAAAAAAGGCTTTAGCGGATAAAAAGCCTGTACTTGTCAGCATAAAATGCTACCAGTCGTTTGGAGGTAAGGTGTGGAATGGAAGACTGGACGACTATATGGGTGGGCATGCCATGTGCATAATCGGTTACGATGACAATTTCGATAACAGCGATGGTACATTCGGGGCAGTAGAATTAATGAACAGCTGGGGAACTACATGGGGCGACGGGGGCTTTATCCGTGTCAAATACCAGGATTTGCCCAAAATACTGAACTATGCCGTATCAATGTATGACGAAGCACGTCCCATGCCACCACCCGAACCACCTAAACCATTACCTGTACCGCCTCCCGCCCCCGATCCGATGAAACGGATGGAAGGCTCATTCAGCCTCATCCTTAGCGATGGAACTTCCATGCAACTGGAAGGAGATGAAGCCGCTTTTCGGGGATTACGGTTGACTAGTGCCGAAAAAATGACATATAACATCCTCGACTCATACCCTGCGGGAACAATGTTCCGCATCAATTTTACCAGTTCGCAACCAGCATATATCTATGTCATTTCCACCGACTCGAAACGCAGCCCACTGGCACAGCTTTTCCCCGATCCGGAAAGGAACATATCCGCATTGCTCGATTTTAACTCTGAAGTCTCAGTATCCATCCCGGACGAAACACAATATATCCAAATGGACGAGACACAGGGCGAAGATTACCTGTGTGTCATTTACTCAAAGGAGGAATTGAATATGGATACGATCAATAATTCCCTGCAAAACAATCCCGGAGAAAGTTTTGTAAGAATAGTAAAAAAAGCGCTTGCGGATAAGATTGTAGAAGCCAACGAAGTAAAGTTCGAAAAAAATAAAATCTCTTTTAAAGCCGCATCAATAAACCATACAGCAGTTCCTATTTTTGTAAAGATAAAACACAGATAACTATGAGATATTTATTTCTCTTTGTAGCCCTGCTATTTTTTACAAGCCTGTCCTTTGCACAAGATCGCAATCTTAAGTTAGTAAAAAAGCCAACAGAGAACCCTACCAGCCAGAAACGCAAAGCTGTCGTTGTCGGCATGAGTGATTATGGTGCAGGCAAAAGCCTGAACAACACGCTAAACGATGCCAACGATATGGCAGATGTGCTTACACGCCTCGGCTTTGAAGTGACGCTTCTCGAAAATAACGACCTGCGCAGCTTAAAGACTAACCTAAACAACTGGTACACCAGCATAGAAGGAAACGATATGGCTGTCTTCTATTTTGCAGGGCACGGGATGGAAGTAAACGGCCACAATTATTTAATTCCTGTGGATGCCGACCTGAATTCACAAACCGATGTTCAATACAACACCCTGAATGTAAACCAAGTGCTTGGCAATATGGACGAAAAGCAGGTAGGTATGAAACTATTGATTTTGGATGCCTGCCGCGACAATCCTTTTACAAGAAGCTGGAGCCGGGGAAACGGAGAAAAAGGACTGACAGGGATGACGGCGCCCACTGGTACATACATTGCCTTTGCCGCGTCACCCGGTGCTGTAGCACACGATGGAGGAACCCATAACTTACGCAATGGCGTATTTACTCATTTCCTGAAACGGGAGATAGTAAAGGAAGGTGTCTCGATAAGTGACCTGTTCGACAAAGTAGGCGGCGAAGTATCCAAACTCACACAAGGCAGGCAAACACCATTTAAAAATAGTAGCCTCACAGGAAGTTTTTATTTTATTCCACCAAGTGACAAACCAACCCCCGCTTTAGAGGTTGATACAGAAAAGCAGGAATGGGTGAGTAGAATGATGGACATAGAATCGAAACTACCCGCTAAATTTCTGAATGATCACACTTGGATGGTGTTCTTTTTTGAAAAAGAACGCAAAGTCTCGGACAGCCAATTGCTGAAAGTTGCAACAGCAGCCAGGTATCTGAATCATAATCCGGGTGCTAAATTAAGGTTGACAGGTTACACAAGCAGAAAGGAAGGTACCCCTATGGAAAACATGATGTTGTCAGAAGCGCGTGCTAAAGGCGCTGCCAATATGTTGATCACAAAATTTGGTATTGACGCAAGCCGTTTACAGGTAGAGTGGCAGGGAGATAGGGAATCGCCCTTTGCAGAGAATGATGCAAATGAAGTGGTGCTAATTCAGGCAGAAAAGAAGACTCTGTCTCCGGCAGAATTAGTTAGTCAGGCAAATACTTATTACAACAATAAACAGTATAACGAAGCCTTTCCATTATATAAGCAAGCGGCTGAACAGGGAAGTACAGAGGCGCAACATAGTCTTGGAAATTGCTACTACTACGGACTAGGAGCGACACAAGATTATAATCAAGCAATATATTGGTTTAGAAAAGTTGCTGACCTAGGGAATGACGATGCACAATGCCGTCTTGGTTACTGCTATGCTAATGGATGGGGAGTATCGAGAAATGAAGCTCAAGCAGTATACTGGTGGAAAAAGGCAGCTGAACACGGAAATGACGATGCACAATATAATCTTGGGATTTGCTATGCCAATGGACGAGGAGTAACAATAGATCATGAACAAGCTGTCTACTGGTACAGAAAAGGAGCAGAACAAGGAAATGCTGATGCACAGTGTGGACTTGGAACCCATTACGTTCATGGCTTTGGTGTAACACGAGATTATAGTCAAGCAATCTACTGGTGGAAAAAGGCGGCCAAACAAGGGAATGATGGGGCAAAAAGTGGCTTGCAGGCATTAGGTGTTAGTTTTTAGAAATTATCACTTTATAATTCTTATCAATGGTAAGGTTATCTCCGTAGGTAATGTGTTGCATTTGGATGCAATTTTTAAACGACATTTTATATCAAATGCATTATATAAAATCCTTCTTTACTAACGGCAAACTGCATATCTACAGCATTCTGTTGTTTATCTTCACTTTCCTGTGGATGACGCTACCCTATAACTCAGGGTCGGATAAGACCATCCAGAAATGGGTAGGCGCTATTCGTATGCTTTTACCTGATAGCTACAAACCAGCATCAGGCGAGATTATATTCATAGATGTTTCCAAATCCAAATACCTCGTTCCGCAACCTCAATATATTTATAAATCCGATGGGACAAAATGACTCATAACCTATAATTCCCCATTTACTTTATTAACAATCTGACCGACTTTTCAACAATATATGTCTTGTTACACAAATTTAACTTCATATTCCTGTTTTTATTTCTTTAATTTGTCTTCGGAAAAAACATCACTAACTTTCTATGGGTAAAATAATAGCATTAGCCAACCAAAAAGGCGGCGTAGGAAAAACAACAACTACAATAAATCTGGCCACTTCGCTGGCCGCTCTTGAAAAAAAAGTACTGGTAGTGGACGCCGACCCTCAGGCAAATGCGTCATCCGGTCTTGGAATAGATATCAAGAAAGTAAATAAAACGATTTACGAGTGCCTCATCAGTACAGCTTCGTCAAAAGAAGCGATCGTAAAAACCGATATAGAGCGACTTGATGTACTGCCCTCCCATATCAATCTGGTAGGAGCCGAACTGGAGATGCTCAATATCGAAAACAGGGAAAAGCAACTGGCAGCAGTACTGGCACCCCTCAAAGAAGATTACGATTACGTCCTGATAGACTGTTCGCCATCGCTGGGGCTGATTACCGTAAACGCCCTTACGGCGGCCGACTCCATCATCATACCCGTACAATGCGAATACTTTGCACTGGAGGGAATCAGTAAATTACTGAACACGATAAAAATAATAAAGAATAAGCTGAATCCTGCACTCGAAATAGAAGGATTCCTCCTTACTATGTACGATGCACGCCTGCGGCTGGCCAACCAGATATATGAAGAAGTGAAGAACCACTTTCAGGATTTGGTGTTCACTACCGTTATCCAGCGTAACATTAAACTGAGCGAATCGCAAAGTTTTGCCCAGCCCGTACTCGTTTACGATGCCGCATCCAAAGGTGCTGTCAATCATATGCAACTGGCGCAGGAACTTATTGAGAAAAATTCCTAACTTTGCAATCCGATATAAGTAATTTCAAATTTAAAGATTTAAAGATTCAAAAATTTAAAGATAAATGTTTGACTACTCACTTTCTTTAATATTTAAATATTAATTTTTTGAATCCCATTAAATTATAAAATAAATATGGCTAAAAAAATGGTTTTAGGAAGAGGGCTCGATGCCCTGATTACCATTGATGAAGTAAAAACCGAAGGTTCATCCTCTATCAACGAAATAGAATTATCTAAAATACAGGCAAACCCCGACCAGCCGCGCCGCATATTCGAAGAAGAAGCGTTACAGGAACTTGCCGCGTCTATTCGTCAGATAGGTGTTATACAGCCAATAACGTTGCGTCAGATCGACAGCGACTCTTACCAGATCATAGCGGGCGAACGCCGCTACAGGGCTTCCCTGTTAGCCAAACTGACTACCATACCGGCATATATAAAAACAGCCGAAGACGAAAACGTCATGGAAATGGCTCTGGTAGAAAACATACAGCGCGAAGACCTCAACTCCATCGAAATAGCTTTAGCTTATCAAAACCTCATAGAAACCTACAACCTCACACAGGAACGCCTGAGTGAGCGTATAGGCAAAAAAAGGACAACAATAGCCAACTACCTACGCCTGCTGAAACTCCCGGCCGAGATACAGATGGGCATCAGGGACAAGAAAATAGACATGGCGCATGCCCGTACCCTTGTCACGTTGGAAGACCCGGCAGCCCAGCTCGAAGTATACGAGCTGATACTCGAAGAAGGCCTGTCGGTACGCAAAGTAGAAGAATATGTGAGAGCTATCAGCAAAGGCGAAAAGCTCGAAGACCTGCTCAAAGAAGAAAAAGTGGTGGAAGCAGTAAAAAAATCGGGTGTAAAAAAAGCCACTCCCGAAGAATTCGCACTGCTGAAAAACCACCTGTCGAAGTTTTTTTCTACCAAAGTGCAACTTACCTGCAACGAGCAGGGAAAAGGAAAAATAAGCATTCCTTTCAAATCGGAAGAGGAATTGGAGAAAATTATTGCTATTTTTGACCAATTAAAGAAATAAAATAAAACATTCTCCGTAATATCTATATGAGAAAAAGATTGGTAATCAGTTTGTGCTGCGTTTTAGGGAACTTTTATCTGAGTGCTAATGCTCAGGAGCCGCTTTCAAACGATTCTACCATCATAGATAACAGCCGGTTGGAAGTCACAGGAAAGGATATCAGGCGTGATACCGTTGCCGAGACAGAGAAAACCGTTATTATTGCCGATTCTATTATTACCATCGGCATCCCGGAATTTAAACCAGACTCAAAGAAAGCGGTCATTTATTCCGCTATCTTCCCCGGTGGGGGACAAATATACAACCGTAAATACTGGAAACTCCCCATCGTGTATGGAGGAGCATTGGGTTTAACTTATGCTATCACGTGGAACGGATCACGTTACTCCGAATATTCGCAGGCTTATAAAGACCTCGTTTTGGGAACAGGGACAAGCTATCTGGACTTTGGCGTATCACAGAGTGACGTAGACTCGAACAAACAACGTTATGTTGATCTATTCAAAAAGAAGAAAGACTTTTTCAGAAGGAACCGTGACTTAGCCATTATTATTTCGGTAGGAGTATATGCCCTCTGCATGATAGACGCCTACGTCGATGCCCAGTTATATGACTTTGATATGTCGCCCGATCTGTCGATGAGAATTCAACCTATGATCTGGATGCCTACATCTTATTCTAAAGCCTCCTTTGGGGTTCAATGGATTATTAATTTTTAATTTGCAGGGTACACCATAACTACCCCTGTTGTACCAAAACAAAGACACTTATGCTGAAAAGAATTATATTTACAGGATTTTTTATTGGCTGTTCGCTCGTTGTAGCCGGACAAACCAATCGGGAACTGTCGGTGCGAGATACGATTACAGATAAGGCTATTGTATTTCCCGCCGATATGGAACAAAACTATGACCAGCTGCTATCTACATGGAGCAGGAATGTCAAATATGCCGACAACTGCCGTTCGCTCAGCGACCAGGCTGTCATATTCGAAGACTCCGTGTATATCCGCCGTTTATATACATTGCCTACCAAGATGGAATTGGTATTCAACCCCGTAGTACGCAGCTATATAGAAATGTATGCAGGACGCAGGCGCAACCAGGTAAGCTATATGCTTGGCGAAGGAAAATACTATTTCCCCCTGTTCGAAGAAGCCCTCGACCGCGAAGGTTTACCGCTCGAGCTCAAATATCTGCCGGTTATAGAATCTGCACTAAATCCTATTGCACGCTCAAGAGTAGGAGCAACAGGACTTTGGCAGTTTATGGCAAGCACCGGAAAGATGTACGACCTGGAGATAAACAGCCTGGTAGACGAACGCCGCGACCCTGTCAAATCGACCAATGCTGCCGCCAGATACCTCAAAGACCTTTACTCCATATACGGAGACTGGAATCTGGTAATAGCAGCCTACAACTGCGGCCCGGGTAATGTAAACAAGGCCATACGCCGTAGCGGAGGACAAACCGACTACTGGGCTATCTACCCATACCTCCCGCGCGAAACACGGGGATATGTACCCGCCTTTATAGCGGCCACATACATAATGAACTATTACAACGACCATAATATATGCCCTTTGGAATGTCGCAATCCTGCATCGATGGACTCCCTGATGATAAGTAAGAATGTCCACTTCCAGCAGATAGCCGACATCATCAATGTGTCGGTAGACGACCTGCGTCAGTTCAACCCCCAGTTCAGCAGCGATATCATACCCGGCGAGTACAAACAATACGCCCTGAACCTACCGATAAAGAAAGTATCCGAATTTATAGACAACAGCAACACGATCTACACCCACAGGTTCGACCAACTGATGCCGCACCGCAAAGTAGCCGGACTGGATGTTACGGGTGGCGGATCTTCAGGTTCGGGCACAATAACACACAGGGTAAGAAGAGGCGACACACTGGCTAAACTTGCCGGCAGGTACGGGGTCACTTCCAAGCAGATAAAAAACTGGAACGGACTTTCATCCAACAAACTGACCGTTGGCAGGCGCCTGAAAATATACCGCGAAGTGGCGCAGAAATCAACAGGACAGTCGTCAGCAACAACACTGGCCTCAAACTCGTCCTCCGGCTCCAATAACGTTTCGGCCAGTACAAAAACCGAAGCAAAAACAATAACCTCCTACTATAAAGTACGCAAGGGCGACACATGGGCAGGCATAGCAAAGAAGAATGGCGCTACCGTGGCTCAAATCAAAAAGTGGAACAACATTAAGTCGAACAAGCTGATAGCCGGAACAAGCCTGAAAATACAGAAAACCCAATATATACAGGTACAGGCAGAAGAAATGACACAGAACAAACTTAGTGAGCCTGTACTGCCTACAGTGGAGATAGACTCTACCTTTACAGCCGCCTTATTCGACACTTACCTCAAAAAAGTGGAAACAGAACGCAACGAGTCGACCCTTCCGCGTGTACATATATCATCTACTGACGACGAAAACGATCACTCTACGAACGATTCGAGGATTATATACCACAAAGTGAAGATAGGCGAAACCATCTCTCAGATAGCCAACCGCTACAACGTATCGAAAAAAGACATCCAGTCGTGGAACAAACTATCAGGCAATATGGCCAAAGTAGGCCAGCGCCTGTTGATTATATTGCCCGAAGGAAGTGATACCCTGAACAGTAACTCTGAACAGGCAGACAGAGGAACGCCTTATACTGCTGACAAATAAATAAGAGCATGGACCAAAATGTTTTTTGTTAAAACCATTTTATTATAAGACTCTTATTTCTAAATATCAGTGAATTTACTAATTTTGTAACTTCACAGATTTTTTATGAGCAAAAAAGAGGATACACACATTCAAGAAGATTTATCTATCGAATCGGAATTCAACGCACTGATAGAAGATTATCTTAAAACGAACCACAGACGCAAGGTAGACATCATTACAAAAGCCTTTCTTCTGGCAAAGGAAGCGCACAAAGGCGCACGCCGCCGCTCGGGAGAACCCTACATAATGCACCCTATAGCCGTGGCGCGCATCGTCTGCGGAGAAATCGGTCTGGGCTCCACATCCATCTGTGCCGCGCTGTTGCACGATGTAGTGGAAGATACCGAGTACACTGTAGATGATATAAAAGGCCTCTTTGGAGAAAAAATAGCACAGATAGTGGACGGGCTTACCAAAATATCGAGCGGTATGTTTGGCGAAAACGTCTCGGCACAAGCCGAAAACTTCAGGAAACTGCTCCTTACCATGTCCGACGATATCCGTGTCATCCTTGTAAAGATAGCAGACCGGCTGCATAATATGCGCACCCTCGGCTCCATGGCTCCGGCCAAGCAATACAAGATAGCCGGAGAAACAATGTTTATATATGCCCCCCTGGCCCACCGTTTAGGCCTCTTTGCCATAAAGACAGAACTCGAAGAACTCAGCTTCAAATGGGAAAACCCGCAGGTTTATAGCGAGATAGCAGGAAAATTGCGCGATACCCACCGTATGCGGGCAGACGTTTACGAGCACTTTGCGCAGCCCGTTATAGAAAAGATGAACGAGCTGGGATTCAAGTACGAGATCAGGGCGCGCGAAAAATCGGTGTACTCCATCTGGAACAAGATGCAGGCAAAAGGAGTTCCTTTCGAGGAAATCTATGACATTTTCGCCGTCCGCATAATTTTCGAAAACGAAGTGGGCATAGACGAGAAAAAACGATGTTGGGACATATATTCCGTGATAACCGACATCTACAAACTCCGCCCCGACCGTATCAGAGACTGGGTCAGCCGCCCCAAATCGAACGGATACCAGGCGCTCCACCTCACTGTAATGGGCCCCGACGGGCAATGGATAGAGATACAGATACGCAGCCGCCGGATGGATGACGTAGCCGAAAAAGGCTTCGCCGCGCACTGGAAATACAAAGAAGGCAAGATAGAAGAAGACACCGAGCTCGACAAATGGCTCAAAACCATTCAGGAAATACTGGAAAGTCCCAGCCCAAACGCAATGGATTTTCTCGACACCATAAAGCTAAATCTCTTTTCGCAGGAAATATTCGTATTCACGCCCAAAGGTGAAATCAGGACGCTGGCACAGGGAGCCACTGCGCTCGACTTTGCCTACGACCTGCACTCCCGCATAGGAGACCACTGCATAGGGGCAAAGGTAAACCACAAGCTAGTGCCACTCAGCGAAAAGCTGAACAGCGGAGACCAGGTGGAGATACTTACCTCCAAATCGCAGCTACCTAAGTCTGAATGGCTGGGTATAGTGACCACCGCCAAAGCACGTACAAAAATAGAATACGCGCTGAGACGCCTCCGCAGGGAAATGGCCAAAACCGGAGAAGAAATGCTCAACAAGAGCATTGAGGGTACAAATATAGAAATTACTCCTGCCATAATAGACAGAATGCTCGACTATTACCAAAAGGTAAGCAAGGAAGAACTCTTCTGCGCCATCGGCAACAATGAAATAACACTGCCTCAGAAAATAGAGAAGATATTAACTCTAAAGAAGCAGAACCCGAACAACGGAATATTCAGCTACATGAAGCAAGCCCTGCATGTAGGCAAAAAGACGGAAAAGATAGATTCAAAGACTACAGAGTACGAAGCGATAGACCCGAAGAAAACATATATCCTCGAAGAAGATTCATTCAACAAAAACTTCATCATGCCTACCTGCTGCAACCCTATTCCGGGCGATAAGGTATTCGGATATATAAAGGATAACAACGAGGTAGAAGTACACAGCATACATTGTCCTGTAGGGTTCAAGTTAAAAGCGAGCCACGGCAACAGGATTGTCAACCTGGAGTGGGGTAGCTATACCCAGTTCCCTTTCATTTCGGCCATTACCGTCAACGGCATCGACCGGATGGGCATGCTCAACGACATCACAAAGGTAATAACTGCAGGCTCCCTCAACATCAAGAGCATGAGCATAGAAACGAATGATGGCGTATTCGAAGGCCGTATAATAGTCTATGTGCACGATGTGAACGACTTACAGACGTTATGCTCCCGCATAGCTAAAATAAAGGGGGTAAAAGCAGTAAACAGGCGGCAAAACTAAGAGCCTGTTTAAATTTAAATCAATATTTCCAAACATGGAAGAAATTATCCTTTTCTACAATTATAATTCGTAAATATAGCGAATACTTACACACTAATCGGGAATAAGAAAATAGTATTCCGTATTCTTACAAGCCGAAAATAGAAAAGGAAGCCGTAAAAAACAGCACGCAAACCACCGCATCACTAGCCTGTGAAGCTGCAGTTTAGTAAGAATAGATCTTTTCGGGTACAGTATTCCTATATTCCGGCATACAGGTCCCTATAGGCGCGCCAATATATGTGGGGTCACAGATAGTGTACTTTTTATTTTTATAATTGACATAATCCCCCTGGATATCCTGATCGAAATAGACTGCCGCTGCCAGATGGCGGGGATAAAGTAAAAGAACGGCATCCATATCAAGAATTTCCTTTACCAGATATGTAAATAAGATCGCTCTGTCTTCGCAGTCGCTCGAAGGCCAATAAAAGCATTCGTCTACAAAGAATGTCTTCTCGTAACGAAATTGCTCATAGTCGGTTGCGTAAGGGAAAGAATGTTGTATGAAACTTAAAAGAATAGTGACAGCCTCTTGCCGGCTCTTGCCATCTACCATTTCTTTAAACTGAGGTAAGATAATATCATTAAATTGCGATGATGGCTTCGCGTTGTAATATATATCGAAATCGCATTGTGGAAAAGTATTATAAAAATCCATCAGATTCTTATTTACTACCGATTTAACCTGATACTTGCCTGCAGTGAGAGGTATATCTTTGGCTACAGGTGCGTATGACAGGTTAACCTGGCTGCTGACATTCATATCGAGCAAATGGGATGCGGTTGTAAAATCTTTTTTATAAGTATAATATGAGCCTATGGATTCATTCTCTACATTTGAAAATATGTAATACCTGTCTCCATTTATATCAGAGTACGGCAAATTATATAAAACATGTTTGCAGGCAATGAGCATTCCCAAGTGATTGTTCATCCGCGCCATTTTTACTTTATAGCCCGATTGTAGAAGTATAAACATTTGAACAAATGAGATTTCATCCTTGTCCATACGTTTGCTCAACCGTTCGCCTACAGCTTTTGCCAATAGGATATATCCCCAGTCATTCAGTCCTAAATCGCTTTTTATTTTAAGGCAATCTTTAATTAACGGAGCGTAGTCCATTTTTGCCATCGCTGTCCACGCGTCCGAAATGCCTTGTTCGCTGATATCGGTCAGGTGTATCTTTCTCTCGGTAAGGCTGACCGGATACGTCCCTCCAAAGAAATCAATATTGTCTACATTTCCTTTGGGGCGCTGTACGGGCACCGGTGGCTTTACTGGTTCTTTATCAGGTTGCTTACTTGGAGGCGGTGTTACAGGCTGCTTGTCAGGCTGCTTGCCTGGAGGTGGCGTTACAGGCTCCTTGTCAGGTTGCTTGCCTGGAGGAGGTGCTACAGGCTTCTTGTCAGGCTGTTTACTTGGAGGCGGTGCTACAGGCTTTTTATCAGGTTGCTTGCTTGGAGGTGGCGTTACAGGCTCTTTGTATCGCGGTGGAACAGTCGGTCCCGGCACTTCTCTTTTCAAACCCGCCACAGCCGAGTACAACTCCCATGACTCTTTGAGGAATGCAGCAAATTCTTTATCCCTGTTATTCTGGAAATCAATCATTTCCTGATTCCGTTGCCTTAAAAATTCTTCATACTCATCGGTTATGTCCTGAGCCTGAATCGCTAACGGGATAATAATCAACGATATTAAAACGGCGAATATCTTTTTTTTGTTTTTCATTCCTTCACCCCTCCCTCCGAGAATGCAAGGTTGCCCGAAAATGCTTTCAGGCAACCATTATCTTGCTCTCTTTTTAGAGTCTGTTTAAATTTTATAGAAAATCTTTTTTATAGCTATTTTTAGATGGATTTTATCATTTTTGCTAGCAGAACCAACGGTCAGCGGAGCTAATTAGCAGGCTAAACCAAGAGTAAAAAGAGAATTGAATATCGGCGAAGCCAAAAATACACTAAAAAAAGCATAAAAAAATTGCGAAGAACTATTGACCAGAACTTGTAATAAAAATTTTCGCTAAAATTTGAACAGGCTCTTAGTTGATTTTACTCATTTCGTCTTCAAATACTTTTTTATATTTTTCGTATTCGAAGTCTGTACGTAGCTTTTCATCATCCATCATTTTGTTTTTCAGACCGTTCAACGCTTCATTGGCTGATATTTCGAGCGTGATGTAGCAACGGTATTTTCCATCAGCAGTCTGCATTACCTTTTCGCAAATAATACGGGAATTTGTAATATTTTCCTTTGCTACATTGCGTACCATATCATTCATCTTGGTTTTTGCTTCTTCGCTTTCGCCCGATTGGTACGATGAAGCGTAATTATCTGTTGTCCTTCCCACAGCAGTACTGATTTCTGAGGCTAAATCGGCACGGGCTGTAGTCAGCGCTTTGGTTTTAGCTACACTCATATCGGTACTCAGTTCGAAGCGTGTAGCGCGTATAAATTCTTTGTCAGACCGGAATTCAGCTCCGCTACAAGGCATATTGATCTCCTTATCGCCCGGCACTCCTGTTGCCTTAGGGCCTCCACAACCTGTAATAAGCATAACGAATACAGGCATAAAGTATAAAACAAGCTTTTTCATTCTGTTGAGTTTTTATTAATATTCAGATTCTTAATTCCTTTCTTAAAATCTTTTTCCAATTTCCTCATTACTTCTCTCAATGCCGTACTTTCGGCCTTTGTTTCCGATGTTGACTCGGGGGAGAGGCTCCTGAAATCATTGACATTGGTACTATAGAGAGTTTGTGATGTCCTTACATCGACTATCTCGATTTCCACGGTAGAAAAATATTCGATCATATTATACATCTCTCCTTTTACTTTTCCACCCTTCTTTATGTTGCTGCTTACCAGGATAAGGATATCTGCCTGTTCCGCGTCGTTAACAACGGAGAAGTAATCGTTTGACAACATATTCCTTACCGACTTGGTAAGAGCATCATTAGCCTTACCTGTGTTTTTAATAAATGCTTTAATCTCAACAGGGACAACTTCTATGGAAATTACGCATTGGGGAATAGTAGCCCGAAACTTTGACAAAACATTTTCGATAAGAATATTATCGTTAAACACAGTAAACCTGCTCATATCGATGGCGGCTTTTATCTCTTGCCGCGCTGCCTTGGATGTAATGTTCTGGATGTATAAAGCGACTTCTCCCTGATCGTTGGTAATATCGTTGGAGGATAAAGAACCCGATCCGGAGATAAAACCTATTTTCAGCTTAAGGTTTTTGAGGGGAGTACCATCTTTCATTACCGATATCATAACCGGGGTAGACGATGCATCAAATGACTGCAACAGGAGCTGTGACGGCGAAGAGGTTACTGTTATATTATCGAATACACGGTTTATGGAATTGTAAAGTTCCAATGCTACATCTATTGTTTTACCCTCATGTTCCTGCTTCAGTTCATCATTGGCACACGGTTGCACAGCCATTATTCCTTTCGAATAGAGTTCAACGGCGCTGAACAATTCTCTCTGGCTCAATGCTTCGTTCCCTTTAGTCCAGTAGTAATAGCCTTCATTGGTTGCCTTGAGCTTTCTTTTGTGCATGTATTCCTCATAGTCGAGCTTGCTAAGCTTGTAGTAAACCCAGTATTGTTTGTCGTCTTCCCAGCTGGCAGTCATTTCAAACTGTTCCATATCCTGCTGAGCCCTAACCTGTATATTATTAGACAAGAAAGACGAAACCTGCTCGTTTTTTTCGACAGTCTGCAATAACGACTCGGATTCGACCTCAACTTTTATTTCGGAAGCCAGGTCGTTAAGTGCATTCTTCTTCGCTACGAGCATATAGTCAGGGGCAGACTTAGGCGCAACGCCTATTCCTATGTAGCTCATCCTGTCCACCGGGCGTTGCTTTACCCATTCCGGTTTTTTATCTTTGGCCGAAAGCGCAAACGGGAAACATATACATAGTAACAGTACTGATATTGATAATAATCTCATATCATTCAATCGTTGATTGTTATATAAATGGTATTTCCATCAACCCGCTTATCACAACTGATACCCAAATCGTTTTGGATATAGCTGAATACATCCAGGGCAAAATCGTTGGCATCGATGAAATATCCCGCGTCAGCTTTACTGGCTACCTGTATTTCATCGAATATTATCAGGTCGCGTGTTGACCCCTGAACATGGAACCGTCCATTGAGGGCATTCTTGCGCAACCACAGGCGCATAACATCGGACAACGGCAACCCCTGCGAAGACACGACCGTATTAAGGTCTGTAGCGCTGTCGCTGCCTGTAGAGATACGTAAGACAAAGGTGTTGCCGACATCGGCTTTTTTCGCATAATTAGTAGTCATATCTTTCAGGAAGTCATCCACTATAAGCCCGATGGCGATACGATACAAATCCGCGTACACTGCCTTCTGGTAGCGGGGCGTAGTGGAATGCTTCGATGCCAGTAACTTCCCCGAAGCGCGTTCGTATGCAACGAGGGCAATACTGCCTATCGATCCGGCATTATTGGTATTATAACCTGCATCTACCGTAACATATACATCCGCTCCCGAGTTATTTATCAGTTGGGCATCCATCGATTCCACGGATGAGTTCGATTCGAACAGCATACTTTTTTCGGTCGCTTCCAGTACGGCCATCACATCCTTTATGTCGTAACCTTTCTGTATAAACGCGTCCTGAACCCGTGCTATTGCTGTACGGTAATCTACATATTTAGTATCCCTCAGAATCTCCCTGTAGCTCCTATCCTGTTGCTTGTAAAGCACAACCATGATGGTGGGTTGCGCGACATCTATTTTGATTTCTTCTGTCGTTTTTTCCGCGGCCGTCTTTGTTCTGGCACCATTTTTCTCCATGTCTTTCAACAAAGCATTCACATAAATCTCCATCTTTACAGAGGCTTTATATTGCTTGTTTGGCAACCTGGCAGGATTCTTATCCTCTTCGTAATTTGCCACAAATGACATATATTTACCAGACTTGTCGTCAAAAAAACGTTCGATGTAGGTATGGGCGGCACCACTGTCGTTTAATGCCGGCTTCCCGTCATTCAGCCCTTCGATGCCATAATTGAAGTAGGTATCGAAAGCCGACTTTATAGCCATAAGCGTGGCTTCTTTTTTCTTTTCGTGTATGCCCGAAGCTTTTATTACAGCCGTTGCTTTCTTCTGCTGTATAAGGATGGCGTCATTTGTGTAGTTTTGCGCGGATAGCGCGCTTACACAAAAGAACATGATAATGGTCAGTACTGGTTTTATATGGTTCATTTCTTTGAGGCTCTATATAAGATATGTTAATTCGACTAAAAAAATCAGGTTACTTAAAACTCTAAAAGCCCTTTTCTATATACTGTTTTTATTGTTATTGTCTGCTCTTCGCCGACAGCGGATTTTATTTCCTCCCCGCCTTTATTTACTTTACAGCGCGAGATATCATCTCCTTCTACAGCTTCTATTTCTATTTCGCCTATTTTTTTCTGAGACTTGCGTCCGGCTATTTCACGCTCTACAAACACATCAAACTTTTGCTTCTTTTGCATACCGTGAGCACTACCCAGATCAATATACACTTCGGTAGCCTTACCTTTCTTTTCTCCACTTAATTCGAGAATCGTACCCTGTAGCGCAAAATATTTATTTACAAGTTTCTCCATATCCGTATCAAGAGTTCCCGAAGTGTTGCTTATAGCTTCATCGGCCGTACTGCCTGTACCGGTAGAGAAAAACCCTCCGGAACCTGAACCCGAATAAGAATAATTCTCTGAGCCTACCAATGTACCGGTTTCTATATCAACGATATTTAACGAAAACACGATCGACCCTTTATAATATACTTTCCCCTCATCAGTAGTAAACCTGTTACCCTCCAAAGTAGTTACATGCCCCTGTATAAGATAGTTGGCATTAAGGTTTTTCATCATCACTATAGTAGACGGATCTATTGTAGAAGCATCTGCGGTCTGCCTTTGGGACAACTGCTCCAAGCCTGCCTCAGAATTCACATCTTTTACTGTAATACGATCTGTTTCTACCAAACTTGCAATAATTTTATTGCGAAGGCCTTTGACATGAGAACTTCCAATTTTGCTTGTATAGCTGAAATTTTCAACATAAACGACTTTCTTCCCATTTTGAGCGAATAGAGAAACAGCTACAAAAAGAGACAGAATGAAGAAAGATAATTTTTTCATAAAGATTTCCTTATTTTGATATATTGACTTGAATTAATTCAGACAAATACTCAACCAGACCTGAATATATTTTATGGTTTATTCACAAAGTTAAAATAAATTTACAAAAAGACAAATAATATTTTAACCTTAAAGGTTAATTAGTTCAAAAAAAAAGATTTGCCATAAAACTTAAACAGACTCCTAGCCAAATCTTACAAAACCATATTAATTTTGACGCGATTATCCTTATTTATAGATAAAAATTTGGAATAAAAAATAAAATTCCGTACTTTTGTGATCGAAAAATAAGAGAGGGAGAAAGGAAGCTGTAGCTTCCTTTTTTTATTGCTTGAACAAAATGATAGAAAAAGATTTCATCAGAGATATCACAGATAAGCATCTGGAAGGTACCACAATGTTCCTCGTAGATATTACCGTAAGGCCGGGAAACAGCATTGTAGTAGAAGTAGACAGTGACGAAGGCGTCAGCATCGACGACTGCATAACCCTGAGCCGTGAGATAGAATCGCACCTCGACAGGGACACCGAAGACTTCGAGCTGGAAGTAGGATCTGTGGGGCTTACATCCCCCTTCAGGATACCACGCCAGTACAAGAAAAACCTGGGCAACGAAGTAGAAGTGCTGACCAAGAAAGGCCAGAAACTTTCAGGAATACTCAAGTCCTGTGACGACGATGGCTTTACCCTTACAGTCACAAAGATGGTCAAGCCCGAAGGAGCGAAAAAGAAAGTAGCGGTAAACGAAGATTTCTCTTTTGGATATCAGGACGTAAAACATACAAAATACTTAATTAGATTTAAATAACCCATGGCTAAGAAAGAAACTATCAATCTAATTGATACATTTTCAGAATTTAAAGAATTGAAGAGCATCGACCGCTTGACAATGATCAGCGTACTCGAAGACTCTTTCCGCAATGTAATAGCAAAGCTGTTCGGTTCGAACGACAACTACGACGTTATCATCAATCCCGATAAAGGAGACCTCGAAATATGGCGCAACCGCATCATTGTAGAAGACGATGAACTCGAAGACGAAAATACAGAAATCGCTCTTTCCGAAGCTAAAAAGATAGATGAAGACTTTGAAGTAGGCGAAGAAGTAACAGACGAAGTATTCTTCGAAGACTTCGGACGCCGTGCCATACTGAACCTGCGTCAGACCCTGACTTCAAAAATACTTGAATTACAAAAAGAAGGCCTGTATAACCGCTATAAAGAAAAAATAGGAGAAATCGTATCCGGCGAAGTTTACCAGATATGGAAAAAAGAAATACTGTTGCTGGATGACGAAAAAGAAGAACTACTACTGCCTAAGACAGAACAAATACCCAGCGACTTCTTCCGCAAAGGTGAACATGTACGCGCCGTAGTAGAACGGGTAGAAAACAAAAACAACAATCCTAAGATCATCCTGTCCAGAACTTCTTCGACATTCCTCGAAAGACTGCTCGAAATAGAAGTTCCCGAAATAAACGACGGGCTGATAACAATCAAGAATATCGCCCGCATACCCGGCGAAAGGGCTAAAGTAGCCGTTGAGTCGTATGACGAGCGCATCGACCCCGTGGGAGCCTGTGTTGGTATGAAAGGTTCGCGTATACACGGTATCGTACGTGAGTTGCGCAACGAGAACATCGATATCATCAACTATACATCCAACATGAACCTGTACATACAGCGCGCACTCAGCCCCGCTAAAATCACTTCGGTAAAGATCAACGAAGAAGAAAAACGCGCCGAAGTACTGCTGCGCCCCGAAGAAGTATCGCTGGCTATCGGTAAAGGCGGGTTCAACATCAAGCTGGCAAGTATGCTTACAGGATATACCATAGATGTGTACCGCGACATCGACGACTTCGACGAAGAAGATATCTATCTGGACGAATTCCGCGACGAAATAGACGGATGGGTTATCGACCAGTTGAAGAAAATCGGTTGCGTTACAGCCAAAAATGTATTGACTACCGACAGGGACAAACTCATACAAGAAGCCGACCTGGAAGAAACCACCGTGGACGAAATACTGAATATATTACGCGCCGAATTTGAAGACGAAGAATAACCTTTATTTGGTGATTAGCTGATTTCTTAATACTTTTGTATCCGGAGAAAGTCTACCACCTTCATTTACCAGAAGCATATATCAGGTTCACTGTCCATTTTTTAGAATTAAAAAGAACATATGTCGATAAGATTAATAAAAATATCCAAAGATTTGAATGTAGGAATCAACAGTCTGGTTGAATTTCTGCATAAAAAAGGTTTTGATGTAGAATCAAATCCAAATACTAAAATTGGCAGTGAACAATACGAATTGCTGGTTAAAGAATTCGGAAGGGATTCTGACATCGACGCCCTGCTTAGCAGGCGCGAAGAAAAGAAGGAACTGATAAAAGCCCAGGCCAAGAAGGAAGAAGAAGCCCGAATACAAAACATACCGGAAGAAATAAAAACAGAAGTACCCGAATCGATAAAACCACATGTACAAATAGTGGACAAAATCGATCTGGACGCCCTGAACAGGCCTAAAAAGGCAGAGGCAAAACCCGAACCGGAAGAAAAAGCACCCGAAACCAGTGCGCCGGAAGCAGCTGCTGAAGTAAAAACACCAGAGGCAGAAAAACCTGTGGAAGAAGAAGTACAGACAAAACAGACCGTAGAGGAAAAAGTAAAAGAAGAACCTGTGTTTGTAAACAAAGAAGAAACCATTACAGAAGAAAAAACTGAGCATAAAACTGAAGCTTCCGAAGGCTTACCCCAAGAAAAGGGAGCAGTGGAAAAAGAAGACAATGTATTCAGGCTCAATAAAACAACAATAAAATCGAATATTGTCGTAAAAGGCACGATAGACCTCAGTTCGATAAACGATAAAACACGTCCTGCAAAAAAGACCAAAGCCGAAAAGAAAAAAGAACGCCTGGAAAAAGAAATGCAAGACCAGAAAAAGGTAAAAGAAAATACCGTGCGTTTATTGAAAAAAGAAACTGACGAAGAAGCCAAGAAAAGAAAGGCAAACGCCGACAACGACGATGCTGCCAAGAAAAAACGCAACCGTATCAAAAAAGGAAAAGTAGACATAGAAAAAGGAGCTTTCCCTCAAGGCGGCGGACAACCACACAGCGGTGGCGGCGGCGAAAAATCGAGACATAGTATACGCAAACCTATCGTGAAACATGTAGTAAACGAAGAAGACGTACAAAAACAAATAAAAGAAACACTGGCCCGCCTCACCGGAAAAGGAGGAAAGAACAAGGGCGCCAAATACAGAAAAGAAAAACGTGATGCCGTTTCGCTAAGACAGCAGGAAGAGCTGGAAATGCAGGAACAGGAAAGCAGGACGCTTAAGATTACAGAATTTGTAACCGCCAACGACCTTGCAAACATGATGAATGTGCCCGTAGTACAAGTTATCTCTACCTGTATGAGCATTGGCATCATGGTATCCATCAACCAGCGCCTCGATGCAGAAACCATCAACATAGTCGCCGAAGAATTCGGATTCAAGACCGAGTACGTAAGCGCCGAAGTAGTAGAAGCCATCAACGAAGAAGAGGACAAAGAAGAAGATCTGGAACCTCGCGCCCCTATCGTTACCGTGATGGGACACGTCGACCACGGTAAAACATCCCTGCTGGATACTATCCGCCAAACGAATGTAATCGCCGGAGAAGCCGGAGGTATCACACAGCACATAGGCGCATACAACGTGAAGCTGAAATCGGGACGCCGTATCACATTCCTCGATACACCGGGGCACGAAGCCTTTACGGCGATGCGTGCGCGTGGTGCCAAAGTAACGGATATCGCCATCATCATAGTGGCCGCCGACGACAATGTGATGCCTCAGACTGTAGAGGCCATCAACCACGCATCTGCGGCAGGCGTACCTATCGTGTTCGCTATAAACAAGATAGACAAACCGGGAGCAAACCCTGAAAAGATAAAAGAAACACTGGCTAATATGAACTACCTTGTGGAATCATGGGGAGGTAAATACCAGTCACAGGACATTTCGGCCAAACAGGGAATAGGCGTAGACGAACTGCTCGAAAAAGTATTGCTAGAAGCCGAACTACTCGACCTGAAAGCCAACCCTAACAGAAGGGCGACAGGTTCCGTTATCGAGTCGTCCCTCGACAAAGGCAGGGGTTACCTGTCTACTATCCTTGTAGAAAACGGAACACTCAAGAAAGGCGACATTGTGCTTGCAGGAACATACTACGGACGTGTGAAAGCAATGTTCAACGAACGTAACCAGAATATAGAAGCCGCGGCTCCGGCAGCACCCGCGCTTATACTCGGACTCAACGGCGCGCCTCAGGCTGGGGACATATTCCATGTATTGGAAACAGAACAGGAAGCCCGCGAAATAGCTTCGAAACGCGAGCAACTACAACGCGAACAGGGACTTCGTACACAGAAGATACTTACCCTTGACGATATAGGCCGACGCATAGCCATCGGAAACTTCCAGCAACTGAATGTGATAGTGAAAGGCGACGTAGACGGCTCGGTAGAAGCCCTATCCGACTCGCTGATAAGGCTATCGACCGAAGAGATACAGGTAAACGTGATACACAAGGCTGTAGGGCAAATATCCGAATCGGATATAACACTGGCCGCCGCCTCCGACGCCATTATCATCGGGTTCCAGGTGCGCCCGTCACAGGCCGCGCGCAGAGCCGCTGAAAAAGACGGTGTAGAAATCCGCCTATACTCTATTATCTATGACGCCATAGAAGAAGTGAAATCGGCTATGGAAGGTATGTTATCTCCAGAAATAAAAGAAGTACAAACCGGATATGTAGAAGTACGCGAGGTATTCAAGATTACCAAGGTGGGTACAGTTGCCGGATGTATGGTAAAAGAAGGAAAACTGAAACGTGCCAACAAAATACGCCTTATACGCGATGGTATCGTAATCTATTCGGGAGAACTCGGTTCGCTCAAACGATTCAAGGACGATGTGAAGGAAGTTGCCGCCGGATACGAGTGCGGACTCAACATCCACAACTATAATGACATTAAGGTAGGAGACGTAATAGAGCCGTTTGAAGAAATAGAAGTGAAGAAAACCTTATAATTTGATTGAATTAGCAAATTATTGTGTATCTTTGCGTTCAATATAATATAACCTAAGAAAACCAATTGATAGTTGTTGACAAGCCAATCTTGCCTTGAAAGTCGGTGGTACTAACCATACCACCGAAACACACAACTATCAATCAGTTTTACGGTTATCCCGAATTTCTTCGTCAGAGCCAGTAAGTTGTCACATCGAAAAAAGACAAATTATCATGATGAAAAAAATTATAATTATATCTGCCCTTACAATTACCTCAATCTTTTTCGCTAAAAGTCTTGCAGCGCAAACCGCTCAGCAGATCGCGTATATCAATTCGAATGAACTGCTCGAAGCTATGCCGGAAAAGGTTAAGGCATCCAATCAACTCATCGACCTGAACAATAAATACAAAGATGAACTGAATGTGATGCAGAATGACTATAATAAGAAATATTCCGATTTTATATCATATCAGACATCTATGGCCGAAAATATTCGTTTGCGCCGTATGCAGGAGCTTTACGAACTGGAACGCCAAATCAATAATTTCATGAAAGTAGCGCAGGAAGATGTTCAGAATCAGGAAAAAGCAATGATAGAACCTCTCCGCCAAAGGGTAAACGATGCCATCTATCAGGTAGGGATCGAACGGGGTTTCGTATGCATTTACGACCTTGCCAATCCGGGAATAGCATTTGTAACACCGGATGCGACCAATGCCACGCCTCTTGTAAAACAGAAACTGGGAATCAAATAAAGCGCTATACAATAGCGCTGATAAAAAAAATGCTTCTGTTGCCGGGAGCATTTTATTTTTTTTGCTCAATATAGTGAAGAACGGATAGTTGACGGTATTACCTTCTAATGCACGCTTGATTATCCACTATCAATTGTCAATTAACTGAATATGTCACAAAAACCGAAACTCTGGTCGCTGAGTTATCTCAACGTATGCCTGGCCAACTTCCTGATGGCCTGTTCCTTCAACCTGCTGATGCCCTCTATTCCGCTATATATTACCGAACAGATGGGAGTAGCGCAATCCAAGACGGGAGTCGTACTGGCATCGTACGCCATCGCCCTGATGTTTGTCCGCCCTTTTTCGGGATTCATCGTCGACCTCTATTCACGCAAAACGGTACTGCTGCTGGCTTTCTCCTGCTATGCCCTCATCTTTTTCGGATACTTCTGGGCTACAACGGTCATGCTGTTTATCGTAGTGCGTTTCTTGCACGGCATCACATGGGGGCTGTCTACCGTATCGTCCAGCACGCTGGCCATAGACGTAGTACCGTCCGAACGCCGTGCCGAAGGGATCGGTTATTACGGCACGTTTATGAATGTGGCAATGGCTATAGGCCCGTTTATCGCCATACATATATACAATCATTACGGGTTCGATGTTTTGCTGTGGTGCGCTATCGTTATGGGAGCGCTGGGCATCGTTGCCGTTTCGCTGATAAAGGCACCTGTAAGGCAGAAGGTAGAACGGCAGAAAATATCCTTAGACCGTTTCTTCCTGCTCAAAGGCTGGCCTATATTCCTCAACCAGCTCCTACCCTGCTTTGCATGGGGTACGATAGGCCCGTTCGTGGCACAGTATGGCAAGGGAATAGGCATTCCTAATGCCGGCATATTCTTCCTGTTTTGGGCAGGTGGTATCATCGCCTCCCGCGTATTTGCAGGCAAGCTGGTAGACAGGGGTAAGATACACGAAGTGAATGTGTCGGCGATGGCTATTGTCGCTATGGCTTTCCTCTCGTTTGCACTGATACACAATATCTATGCTTTCTGCATATCAGGTTTGTTTATCGGCATCGGGTTTGGGATGATGTTCCCTGCGTTGCAGACGCTCTATATCAACCTTGCAGAAAACAGCCAGCGCGGTACAGCAAACTCCACTTACCTCATCGGATTCGACCTCGGCCTGGCACTGGGTATGCTGATAGGTGGTTATATCACAGGCTTCTTCTCTTTCGAAACTCTGTATCTGGTCGCGGCAGGGCTATGTACCATTAGCATTGTCATTTACTGGTTTTCGTCGAGGATAATATTTGAGCGGAAGAAATTGAGGTAGCCTTTTACAGTGAGCAATAAGCCGAGTATTATTAAAATTCAGACGAAACAAACTGTTTTCAAACAGGGAGTTTCAGAGAGTTTTCACCTCGTCCTTTCGGATTTGCAATCCCAAAGATATTAACGGCGGATTTATAATCCGCAATTAGGTTGGGACAGCCCCAACCTGGGGAGAACATTGTTCATTTTCGATGTTTCATCATCCACCCACTATCATATCCATTGCCCGTGCCGTGCGCAGAGCAGTCTCTCCGGTGGAAGGGCATAAGCCCACCCCCCTCAGCTCGTCCACAATGGTCTGGATAAGTGGCTGCTGGATATGCTCGGGCTGTGGCGGAGTATAGTATTCATCGCATTCCTCCGTTGACAAATGGATAGCCGAAAATTGGAATGTACTGAAACGGATAAAGCCTTCCGTGCCTGTGATAACGATGGAATCTTCACGCGATTTTTCTGATGATACAAAGCACCATTCGCCCGTACCTGTAGCACCCGACGCGAATCGCATTATAGAGGATAACGTATCGGCAACATCATAATACCCTCCACGGTTGCTACAATATCCCTTGGCATCCTCTATCCCTCCCAAAAGGAAATCGAGTATATCGAGTGTATGCGGTGCGAGGTCGAAAAAGTAGCCTTCGCCCGCTTCACACGCCAGGTCTGCATCTGCTTATCCATATCCGATTTGCTTGCAGGACGTAAGTACCTGACATCGGCAGTCAACACTTTACCTATAGCATTATTGTCGAGCAGTTCTTTCACTTTCAGGAAGTAAGGCAATGCGCGGCGATAGTGTGCCACAAAGAGTTTTTGACCTGCCTGCCGGGAAGCCTCTGCCATAGCGAGACATTCCGCATAATTCATCGCCATCGGCTTTTCCACATATACGGGTTTGCCCGCCTGCAATACCTTTATGGCGTAATCCTTGTGCCACTGCGGGGGCGTAGCCACATACACAGCATCCACATCCCTATCGTTAATCAACGCATCGGCATCTGTGTAGTATTTCCCTACATGATGGCGACGGGCAAAGTCCTTCGCCTTGTCTCCATCACGGCGCATTACGGCAACCAGGGCCGAATGGTCTGTTTTGTAGAATGCTGGCCCGCTTTTCTTCTCGGTTACATCCCCCACTCCTATTATCCCCCATCTTATAGTATCCATATAAATGAGATTTTAATATTTAAGAATCGGCTTACCTGATTTTACAATTCAGTATTTTTCAGTACCCGATTCCTATTTAAAATTGCGTGTCACAAACGGCAAGCAGTAATAAAGTGCCGTATGCCAGTATTCGGATGTATGTCCGCCGTCGCGCACACGAAACTCGCAAGGGATACCTGCCTTACGCATCTCCCTTGTGAAATCGATATTGGTATCGAGCAGGAAATCATCGTCGCCGCAATCTACAAACCATGCTACTGTCCTCAACTGGCTTTTCTGTTCTTCCGTAGCCTTGGCCACATAGTCCACACAGCTGTGTTCGATAACAGATCTGGTGAGTATAGCTAATTTATCTTCAGGATTCTGAGACGGATGTGCGCCTATACCGGGTATCGTCATCAACGCGCTCATGGCGTACGCCGCGCAAAACATATCGCTATGGCGCTGGGCGTAGCCGGTAGTGCCGCCGCCACCCATCGACAGCCCGGCAATGGCACGGTGCTGCTTATCGCCAATCACACGATAAGTGCTTTCGATATGCGGCAGGAACTCTTCGAAGAAAAAGGTTTCGTAACTCCAGCCCGGCATATCGAAGTAGCCGTTCCAGTCCTTGGATACTTCCCCTCCCGCATTCGGGCTTACGATTATCATTTCGCAAGCTTCACCCGAAGCTACGAGCACATCCATCACGTCTTTTGCCCGTTCATTTTCGAACCAGCTTGTATTGACGCCCGACATACCATGAAGAAGATAGAGTACCGGGTACTTCCTGTCTTTCTCTACTTCGTAGCTTTTAGGCAGATAGATCGTATATTGTCTTTCCGCATTCAGCACATTGCTATGGATCGCTTTGTTTTCTACTTTACTCTGAGGCCCGCCCCATTGTGCCTGTATCCATGCAGGTGCGCAGAGGCATAGCATAAGTGTGCATAAGATTGTCCTTTTCATTTTTGTGTATTTCATGATTTATATTTTATTAAAGAATACCTCCGGTTCCCTGCGGGCAGCCATCATCGGGGCAAATTTCGCTTTCACCGCTTCGTAAAGTTCTCCCCTGAAAGCCCGTGAATGTTCGGGGCACAAGGTAATACAGCGGGCGCAACGGATACATAAGTCCATATCGGTTATCTTCGGGTCATCGGCGCGAATGGCTTCCACAGGGCATTGTTTGACACAGATACCGCAAGCATCGCAACTTTCGTCTCCTGCAGGCACATAGCCACCCTTGGATGGTTCGCGGTAAGGGCGGTTGCCTTTTACCTCCAACGCTGCATATTCCTTTGTGCTGTCATACGATTGGAACATGAGCATACATTCTTGGGCAAATCCGGCTATCTTCTGCCTGTCATCCTCATCGGGGCGTCCTTCGGCAACACCCGAAAAGATGGAATGGCGGGCAATGAAGGCTGCCGCCGCCATCGCTACAAAGCCGTTTTCCTCACATATATCTTTCAGTTCCAGCAGGGCATCGTCATAGTCGCGGTTGCCGTATACACAAACCAAAACGGCAGGGGTATTCTTCCCTTTGATTTTACGGAACGCATTTACAGCCAGTTCGGGAACGCGCCCGGCATAGACGGGAATTCCAAAGACTACAAGGTCCCGATTGTCTATATCCAACGATTGGCCTAGCCCCATTGTAATATCGTATTCTTTTACCTCCGCGCCCATATTTTTGCCTATTTCGCGCATTATACGGCGGGTAGACAGTGCGGGACTGAAATAGACGAGATGTATATTATTCATATCCATAGTTTTATATCGATCGTTCTATAAGTAATGGAAAAATCTAAAGATTTAAAGATACAAATAAATATTTTTACGGAATGCAGTTCTTTCAAATATGAAGTTCAATCATCCAGTATACTGTCATCATCTTCTCCGTTATTTATCCATCTTTTGATATAAGCAAGAATAATACCCACCACCATGGAGAGGCAGCCAGTAGCAAACCAGGTACTTTCTTTTCCTCCTATGGTAAGGAGTACCCCAAGAGTAATACAAATCAAGGCGAAGGCTTGCAATATCTTACTGATAGTATCTTTCATAGAAAATAAGATGTAGTATAAAGCTAACAAAAGGGTAAGCTATAAACAAAAACCCGCTACACAAGCGGGTTTACATGTAGCACGACCGGAACTATGTATTATATACATAATCAACAAGTTATATTTCAAAGTAACAAAATAGCGACAAACAGTTTAAAAACCCTGC
>NZ_QVMO01000238.1 GCF_010501055.1 Dysgonomonas sp. 521 | reverse complement strand
TTTGGGTGGATATCTGCCGGAATGGCAGATTTTTAGAACCGATTTCTAATGGATTTAGAACCGGATTACTGGGTGGGGATGCTCCGGATTATGCAGAGAAGATCAATCAATATCAGAATTATTATAAAAACATGATAGTTCAAAAGAATATCAGCAAAGAACAACTTTATCTGAATAAAAATCAATACCAAAGGGATTCGCTTCTTTATAAACGAGGTGTTATCTCCTCTGAAGATTTGGAAATTTCACGCAATCAATATTTACAGGACTCTCTATCTTTAGAAAATATCCATTCATCCATACAGAATACGGAAATTCAGGTTACCCAGATGCAAGAGAACTTGTTGGATACGGAATTCCAATATCAAGATAAGAAGAATCAGTTAGAAACACAGATAAAAACTTATATTTCACAATTACTTTCAGAAATCCAAACATGGGAATTAGATTAACGTGAGTTCGAAATAAGATAATTACTTAAACATTAGCATAATAGCGATTTTTTGATTAACTTTAAGTATCTAACATTCAAAGTTTAATTAAA
>NZ_QVMO01000237.1 GCF_010501055.1 Dysgonomonas sp. 521 | reverse complement strand
TGGAATGCATCCCTTGTAGCTCCATGTCTGTAATAGTTGCCCCAACCTGTTATCATCGGATTCAATAGCCGTATCAGTGACTCCTGCTTGCACGCCTTGTTGCTCTTGATGGTCGTTCTGACCTTAGCAAGAAAACGTTTTTGCGCAGGCTTGGATGGTTTTGTCAGTATTTGATTCTTGTACTTCCTGATATTAAATCCGAGAAAATCGAAGCCATCGTTAATATTGGTTATCATCGTTTTCTCTTCCGACAAGGTTAATCCTCTTTCGGCGAGAAATTCAGCAACCAAAGGCTTGATTTCAGTATCCAATACCTCTCTGTTCTCTGACGTAATGATAAAATCATCGGCATAACGAATCAGATTCACCATTGGCGAATAATGTTTGCCTTTGATAGTTCTTCGTTTATACTTATCAGCAAGAATCTTCTGTAAACCATCCAGAGCCATATTAGCTAAAGTTGGCGATATGATACCACCTTGCGGTGTACCCTCTTCTGTCGGAAATAACTGTTTGTTAAAGACAAAACCACATTCCAGCCATTTGCGGAGCATCACTTTATCCATCGGGATATTGTTCAGCAACCACTCGTGGCTGATATG
>NZ_QVMO01000236.1 GCF_010501055.1 Dysgonomonas sp. 521 | reverse complement strand
TTCTCCAATGCGTTCAGAGGAACTTTGAAGAAATGGAAATGGGTCGGTTCCTTGCACTGGCGCAGGAAATTGGACATAAAGTTTTCCAATACATCTCCATGTTTGTCAATCTTCAGGAATTCGGGTTCGTTTTCCTGTTTCGGGCTGACGGTTCTGGGTGTACCGTCTTCGTTCATGCCAGTAACAACGTTGAGTTTGTCGTTGTCTTTTTCTTTGACCAGAAGAACATCCTGTTCCTTAGGGTCTTGTAATTTTTCTTTCATTTTTCAGTTACGGGTTACGAGTTACAGGTTACAAGCAGCCGGATAAACAAGTAGGTTGCTATTTACCTGTAACGAATTAATAATTGGATAATTAGCTCGGTCTCAGACCGTTTTGTTTTATTTCGTCTACGCTTTCACATAGCCTCGTTGGATTTACATTTATTGAAATAAATCCTGAATATTTCAGGTGGGATAATTATTTCAGGTGGCTAATGTATTACTAAATAACAGGATATGAACCGACTCGTTAGACGGCGGCAGCATTTGGCGTCCGTTTGGTAGTATGAAATGAAAAATGAGCCTGTTTCCATGAAAAAGAAAATCCCTTTGCCATCACAGCGCAGGGATTTTCCGGAGTAATCAAAATGCAAATACTTAATACTCATACATATAAAATATTCCCTCACGGACTTTCTCCGTCATTTCCGTTTCCATTCAGGTTTTTTCTATTGTCTATTTGGTTTTGGATATATCTCATCACATCCGATTCCAGATAGAAGGTCTTTTGTCCGATTTGGAGATAAGACAGCAGTCCCAGACTGCGAAGGCGTTGCAGGCTGCGTTTGCTGAGTTTGAGCATCACGCACAGATCCTGGTTGTCGTATATATTTTCCCCGTTCAGGCGGTTCCTGGCTTTCATCAGTTTGCGGAGTTCTTCCAATATTGCAAGGATTTTATCCATGCTGTCGTCGAACTTGTTATCGTTTATTTCCATATCTGATTCGTTTGTTTCGGATAGGCAAAGTTCTGTCTTTTAAGGCGTTCGCTTTACAAAGTCGGAAAAGATATTTTTGAGAAAATTTATCAGTCTGATAACATGATATATACACATAGTGTTTTTCTCTTCCCGGCCTTTTTAAATGGCGGAATGGTTCGAATTATATTCGTTTGGGGTATTTCTTTGCATTACCTGTCAATTATTGCCTTGTAATAGGAAAAACAGAGGAAAATAGAACCAAATTCGGTAAAAACAGCAGGTCAAAACAGTTTGCCTGTGTTCGTTCGAACTTCGAAAAGGAGACAAGTCTTAAAACCTAATATACCAGGTATTTACACACAAAAGCGCGGATTGCCCTGCTTCCCCTTACGAAAGGCACTGGTATGCCCGGATAAAAGAAAAAGCTGCAACCCACGCCCATAATTACGGTGCGTG
>NZ_QVMO01000235.1 GCF_010501055.1 Dysgonomonas sp. 521 | reverse complement strand
ATAGATATAAATCAGTTACATATTTATATATTAAAAAAAAGTCATATCAGCCATCCGGGCCATTCTTTATTCATTTTTCTGGTATTATATTTAGACTGCACATGTGCTAATAAATGTGAAACACTGAACTAACAAATAATTTATACTATGAACGTCAAAGCAATTCTTTTATTCATTGCCCTTAGCCTTGTATTATCCCTATCCGGGCAGTTGAATACCAGCCACAACCATTACCGGGCAGGCGATGTACTTATCAAACAACAAGTTGAATACATGAACCCCGGCCAAGCCGGAGGAAATAAGCTATGGGACTTTAGCCGACTCAAGTCCGTCAACGATGAATACACCCTGGAATATGCTTTGCCTCCACTCGAAGGAGACAGTATTTACATACTTGGAGGTAAACGCTATAAAAAGAAAGGGTTACAAGACAACGAACTGATAGTCGGCACAGAACACAATACGATGTATTATTATCACCTGACAAATGATTCCCTGCTACAGATGGGGCACGAAAACCCTTCTGTTATACTGGAGTATATACATCCGATGACTCTAATGAAATTTCCACTAAACTATGGACAGACAGTTTTCTCCAACTATAAGTCGGAAGGCCTTTACTCCGGCACAGTGGATATCCGTACACAAGGCACAATGACCACCACAGCCGATGCCTATGGAAAGATGATATTACCCTCAGGAGACACCCTGAGTCCTGTATTAAGGGTAAAGACCATACAAACCATCTTCGACATACCAACAGAAAACAGCTACACAACAGAAGATACTAA
>NZ_QVMO01000234.1 GCF_010501055.1 Dysgonomonas sp. 521 | reverse complement strand
GAAATATCCATCCTGTGGTACTTCTTTTCTTTGATGCTCTTAATGTTGAAAATTTCTCTTTGAGCCATAATGTTAATTGTTAATATGATTGGTTGATTGTTCCTATGCCTGGAATCGAACCAGGCCGTGAACCGTTTAGGATTAGTTTTCTATTATTTCTTTTTGGGTTTAACGACCTCCTTTCATTATTAACTGCTAACTGTTGACTGTTAACTGTTATCTATTGCACTCATTGACAATGGCAAACTGCGTTCCTTGCCCTCATCGTCCTTAAAACGTACCTCTATAAACTGGCAGGAAGGCGCAGGCCTGTAAGCCTCTTTGATGATGTTGATACCATCAATAAAGTTTTCATCACCCGATTTTACTGCCAGACGCTCAAGCTCCAGCACTTTATTGGCCTTCAGGTTACCTTTGCGATCTTTGGCCAACAGGTTCATCACGGTTTCAACCAGGTTTGCACTATTCTCATCTTTAGCCAGCGTTTTCAGGTGGTCTTTTACTTTCTGAATACCTATATCAACAGTATCAGCCCAGCCTTCATTGATACGGTTACCCAGCTTGATGCTAATTTCACCATCTTCAGTGCTGAAGGTATCTGATTGGCGGTCTGATTTGGTTTTATACAGTTCGTCCTTCATGTCAATAAGTGTTTCCATATTCCCGAAAACTGTTTTTTTTGCCATCATTATCCCTTCCGATATCTGGCATAACAATTCGAAGTTTGTCCTGATGGTAGCATCCTTCATTTCTTTGTAGGTTTCACGTTCCTGTTTAATCCTGGCAGCTTCTGCCTTCTTTGCTTTGTCCTGCCTGAAGGCTTCATATTCAGCCATTTCTTCAGCAGTCATTTCAACTAATTCTTTACTCATAATCTATTGAATTAAAATGTT
>NZ_QVMO01000233.1 GCF_010501055.1 Dysgonomonas sp. 521 | reverse complement strand
AAACTGATGGCTCCTTAATTTATCGTTAACTCTCTCCTATGCAAAGGTAAAAACTATATAAATCTTGTAAAAGATGACCGAGACCGAAGGATTACATCGTAGTTCACCCAGTCCATTCGGTATTAAAATGGCTGACAGGGTTTCAGGAAAACCTCTCCATGTGGATATTTCCGACCTGCCCATGAAAAAAGGAATAATCACGAACCGCAACAAGTTCATCTTGGGGCCTTCGGGTTCGGGAAAATCCTTTTTTACCAACCATATGTGCCGCCAGTATTACGAACAGGGCACACATATCGTTTTAGTGGATACGGGGAATAGCTATCAGGGATTATGTAACCTGATTAACCGGAAAACAAACGGTCAGGACGGGGTATATTTTACATACACCGAAGAAAATCCCATTTCATTTAATCCTTTTTTCACGGATGATAATGTCTTCGACATTGAAAAGCGTGAGAGTATAAAAACGCTTATCCTTACCTTGTGGAAAAGGGATAACGAGCCGCCCTCACGAGCGGAGGAAGTAGCCCTTTCCAATGCGGTCAGCCAGTATATTGACAAACTGAAAACAGACAGGAAGCTGATACCGTCTTTCAACACTTTCTATGAGTTCGTCCGGGACGACTATAAAAAGGTACTGGAAGAAAAGAAAGTGCGTGAGAAAGACTTCGATATAGCCAACTTCCTGAATGTACTTGAACCGTACTATCGTGGGGGCGAATACGATTTCCTATTGAACTCGGATAAGCAACTGGATTTATTATCTAAACGCTTCATTGTCTTTGAAATTGATTCGATTAAGGGTGCGCCCGTCAAGGCAGCATAAGAAATATCCTTTGGCAAGGATTAGGTAAGTGTTCTTTGAAAAACCTATCATCACCCGGCTTATCTGAA
>NZ_QVMO01000232.1 GCF_010501055.1 Dysgonomonas sp. 521 | reverse complement strand
CATGATACAGGATATGCAACGGATAGTAAACAGCCAGACAAAGCAACAGGACGATACGCAAAACCTGAAAAAAGAACTGGAACAATTCAAAAAAGAAAAAGAACGGAAACGTTGGATACACCTGATACTGGTAGAGATGCAGAAGTATAGCAGGAACACAACCGACTGGCCAGCCAATAACGCCTTCACCCGGCAAAAAAAGATATTCGGTAAGACACTGGGAGAAATGACGCTGGATGAATTGATATCAGGACACCGGAAAATGAAATCTATAGTAGAGAAGGATAAGGCCGATCGCGTAAAGAACCTGATTAAGCCGGGCACATTCAACTTCAACTAAGAAACAGGGTGTAAGTTAGCCGGTAACGCTTCCGGGTTCGATTCCCGGTACACCCCCTTAACAGTTAACAGTTAGCAGTAAATAAAGCGAAAGCTGATAATTTTAACAGATGACCAAAATAGAGAGAATGAAGTTAGGCCGCAGGGCTGCATACCTGCGTAAGTGTATTCTCGTACAGCAGTTACTGGCTGAACATGAGAATGAAACCACTGTACGCAGAAGGGTGTTTTCTGAATACATTAAACCTGTCATACGCTGCAGCTACCAACAGTTCAACAATATGCTAAACGAGCATAACCCGTCTAAAGAACATGAAGAAATAGAAGCTAAACTTAAAAAAATGAATATATGAAGAAACAGCAGATAATAAACACCTTTACCTGGCTGGCAATTATGTGCCTGGCTGCAGGTTTCTGGACACTGTTGATTTATGCAACACTGTATTTGAACAATAAATTATATAACATTTTAATTCAATAGATTATGAGTAAAGAATTAGTTGAAATGACTGCTGAAGAAATGGCTGAATATGAAGCCTTCAGGCAGGACAAAGCAAA
>NZ_QVMO01000231.1 GCF_010501055.1 Dysgonomonas sp. 521 | reverse complement strand
AAACCGAGGGCTTTTGCTGTCGCTTTTAAATCCATTTCGTTTTCTTCTTTTTCATTAATATTTATTGTTGGAATCTTTGATGCAGGACAGCCACATGCCGAAATAAGGGCGGTTGTGTGCGCTCCTATCTTTGCTTTTTCTTTGATAGAAACTATAAAACCGTTGTCTTTAGCCTCTTGGGCTGTCATCCACCAGTCGCCAGCATTCCACTGGGTTTCGAGTATCGTGCTATCCGTTGCTTTTTCTTTGTATGTGTTAAAATATTGTGTCTCAATATTCCGTATCAGTTTTAGATAAGATTCTATATCATTGGCCGTGCCCCATGTGCCACCTGCTGGTTTATGAATCATAAATATGCCGTTTTCGGGCATGGTAAACGATTCGCAAAACATAGCAATACGAGTATAGGCGCTAGCCACGAGCGTACCACCCTCGCCCGTAACTTTGCCCGTGAAAACTGATAAAATATTGACTATTTCCTCCGCATCGAAACAAGAACCGCCCGGACCATTAAGATATAAATGTGCGTCTGTTATTCCTTGCTCTACAATTGCGTCTACTGTGCGACGGAATTGCTCGGAATCAGTATCCCAACCGATTGTGCCGGTTATGCGTATTAAGGCCTTTTGGCCTTGTGTCGATGCGTGTATATTGAACGGTATTTTTTCCATTTACATAACAAATCTGTTTTATTGTTTTTGCACTGTTCGTGCTATTGTCAGTACAAAGATGTCGGTTATGTAAGTGCCTGAAAAATAATGATGCAAGGCTTGCGTCATTTCTTTTTGCGGGTACATTAAAGGTGCATATTTGCATAAAATACGGATTGATTATGAGTGATTTTGAGCAAGTGGAAAAACCCGATTATACCAAATTGAGACATACGGCATACCAACTCGTTGTTGAGCAAGGTAA
>NZ_QVMO01000230.1 GCF_010501055.1 Dysgonomonas sp. 521 | reverse complement strand
GAAGTCGTCTTGACTAATTTAAAATTGTTAAAAACAGAAGGAAGTGTTAGTTTAGTAATCGCTAAACAACCAAAACATAACACTTCCTATGTACAAAGTACTGGACAAATATACGATTGAAAAAGAAATATTACCTCATTTGTCAACAGCAAAAAGAGGATTTAAGACAAAGAGTTGTCTGGTAGAAATAGTAAATTGTATTCTCTATAAACTCAAAACTGGTATCCAATGGCATATGCTGCCTGTGGAAAATCTGTTTAGTGAAACAGTCTTAAGTTATAAAACTGTTTTCGGGCATTTTCGTAAATGGAGTAAAAATGGAGACTGGCATGATAGCTGGATTCAAATATTATCCAACCATAAGTCAGAACTGGATTTATCCAGTGCGGATATTGATGGCAGTCACACACCAGCAGTTAAAGGAGGAGAAGAAGTTGCATACCAAGGACGCAAAAGCAGGAAAACAACCAATGCTTTATACTTTGTTGACCGCAGAGGAATACCTTTAGCTATTTCCAATCCTGTATCAGGTAATCATCATGACCTGTATAATATAGAGGAAACTTTGGGTGAATTATTTTCTACATTAACGATAGCTGGTATAAATCTGGATGGATTGTTTGTTAATGCTGATTCTGGTTTCGATTCTAAAGAATTCAGGGAGATATGTTGTAGACATGGCATATTTGCCAATGTTGATTTTAATCCCAGAAATGGAAGTGTAAGTGATGACCTATTATTGGATGATTTACTTTATAAAGAACGTTATAGCATTGAAAGAACAAATGCCTGGATGGATTCTTTCAGATCATTGCTTAATAGATTTGACACGACGGTATCTAGTTGGAAGTCCTTCAATTATATAGCTTTTATTGTTATATTTTTAAAGAAAATTAAGAAAATCAAAAAGTCAAGATGACTTCA
>NZ_QVMO01000229.1 GCF_010501055.1 Dysgonomonas sp. 521 | reverse complement strand
ACCCAAACTCTAAAAAAAATAAGCGGATAATTAATGAACTAAAACAATATGGGACTATTGCCGCTTAAAAAAGCTGTTTTTATAACGAACTATTGTGATATAATGGATCGGAAAAAGTAACACGGAAAATCTGCTATAAAGGTGTCACATTTGACTACGCTTCGCTCCATCGATTTTCAATTGTCACTTTTTTGCAACAGCCTGTTGTTTCTGCTTTACTGTCAGGCTTCTAAGTCCGCGAAGCGGTCTAATATGGATAACCACGGGTAAAGCCCGTGGCAAAAGCCGAAAGAAACAGACCGTCACCGTAGGAGGCGAACGGGACTGTTTTTCGCTATTTGCCTCCTAGGGAGACATGTTTTTGGCCTGTCCCACCACGGGTTATACCTGTGGTTATCCATGTTCAGTTCCTTCGGGACATAATGCGTTCTTTGATATAGTCAGAGGAAAAAGGTAACAGGGAAAAGTAATGAAAAAAGTGTCACCTTTGTCACTTTTTTGCAACAGCCTGTTGTTTCTGCTTTACTGTCAGGGTTCTAAGTCCGCGAAGCGGTCTAATATGGATAACCACGGGTAAAGCCCGTGGCAAAAGCAGATAGGAACAGACCGTCTCCGTAGGAGGCGAACGGGATTGGTTTTCGTTATTTGTCCCCTAGGGAGACATGTTTTTCAACCAGTCCCGAGTGTGTCTCAAAAGTATTTTTTCATATCTTTTTACATACGCTCCGCTCCTGTAACCGTTGGTTGTCATGTTGAGTGCTCATTATTTACCAATAAACCAAACGATAATGACGATAAAAATCTTTTCTTTGAAAAAAACTCATGGCAGTGTAGCACCAGTTCAACTAATGTTAATATACTTGCTGTTGAGTCTTGCTTCAAAGAAAGGTAGACCAAATATTGGTGATTCTCTTGATAAAAAGAATAATTCCCGGATGGTAGCATACTTGCATTTTATGCCTGTTTACTTCTTTGAGCCATGAGTTT
>NZ_QVMO01000022.1:5947-55140 GCF_010501055.1 Dysgonomonas sp. 521 | reverse complement strand
GAAAGACAAGTTGAGTATTAAAAAGAGGCTATATAAAGCTGCGTTGGATACTCAATATCTCAGGAAACTATTGAAAATTTGATGCGGTTGCCCTGACAAAGTCTGTTAAGATAGAAAAATGTTGTATTATTTTTTTTCTGTTACTTAGAAACTTATGTATCTTTGCCGTGGATTTTTGCAGTAAAGAGATGAAAATTATCTGTGTAGGTCAGAATTACCAGTCACATAATAAAGAGATGAACAGGGCATTATCCAGTAGCGACGATGATCCTGTCCTTTTTATGAAGCCCGATACAGCTTTGCTCTCAGGAGATAAGAAGGATTTCTATATTCCCGATTTTTCATCTGACGTACATTACGAAGCCGAAGTTGTAGTGAAAATAAGTAAGATGGGGAAGAACATTGCTGAACGGTTCGCTTCCCGTTACTACGAAGAGCTAACCCTGGGTATAGACTTCACCGCGAGGGATATACAAGCCGGATTGAAACAGAAAGGGCTTCCGTGGGAGATAGCCAAGGCTTTTGACAATTCTGCGGCTGTCGGACAGTTTGTACCGAAAAGCAAATACGAGAAGCTTATTGATGATATTGATTTTCGGCTATTGATAGATGGTAAAGTGGTACAGGCCGCCAATACCTCGGAAATGATACATCCGGTAGATAAAATTATAGCGTATGCCAGCCGTTTCTTTACCCTGAAAACAGGCGATTTGATATTCACAGGCACTCCGGCAGGAGTGGGTAAAGTGCAGATCGGTAACCGTTTGATAGGCGAAGTGGAAGGAGAGAAATTGCTGGAAATAACAGTTTGTTGAATGCTGAAATGTTAAATTCCCGAAGGTAAACAATAATTTGTATCAAAAATTGTTATCTATATACATTAAGGATTAAGAGAATGCTAACAAACTATAATTAAACCTTAACAAATAAATTAATTACTTAAATAGTAGAATAAATGAAGAGTCTTTTAAAGAAAATCTTGTTTGTAAATATCTTTACATTGATTGCACTCGGTGCAAATGCACAAGATGACATGAATCCGATAACAACAGGTGTGCCGTCGCTAATTATAGCGCCCGACGCCCGTGGTGGTGGTATGGGAGATGCTGGTGTGGCTACAGCTCCCGATGTATATTCACAGCACTGGAATGCGGCTAAATATGCCTTCAATCCAAGTAAGGCAGGATTTGGATTATCATATACTCCATGGTTGAGAAAAATCATTAATGATGTAGCGCTTGTTTATGGTGTTGGTTACTATAAGCTTGGAAATGAAAACAATCAGGCTATAAGCGCGTCTATCCGCTACTTCTCTATTGGTGATGTAAATATTACTGACGGCTATGGAAACTTCCTGAACAGCGTTTCTCCTTACGAAATGGCTTTCGACGTAGCTTATTCCCGTAAGTTGAGCGAAACATTTTCGGGTGCGGTAACTGTTCGTTACATCCGTACAGACTATACGGGTGCCTCGGAAGGAACTTCGGCAGGTAATGCGTTTGCCGCAGATATTTCGGGTTATAACGAATCATATATCCGTACAGGTAGCTCTGAAAGTTTATTAAGCTTTGGTTTTAATATCTCTAATATAGGTACAAAAATATCTACCGATGGTGGCCCGCGTAACGACTTCTTACCTACAAACTTACGTTTAGGTGCGTCCATCATGTACCCTATGAATGACGTAAGTACATTGTCGTTCAGTGTAGACGTTAATAAATATCTGGTACCTACGCCCCCACTTCAAAAAGAAGATGAAACGAATGACGAATTCGAGAAGAGACTAAAAGACTACAGAGAGATAAATCCTATCTCCGGTATCTTTAAATCATTCGGTGATGCTCCCGGCGGATTCTCCGAAGAGTTGAAAGAAATCATGTGGTCGGTTGGTGCTGAATACGATTATAACGATAAATTCCGTGTACGCACAGGTTATTTCCACGAAAACAAGATGAAAGGTAACCGTCAGTATGTTACATTTGGCGCCGGATTCAAGATGAGCGCATTCCAGCTGGACGTAGCTTATCTGGTAGCTACAGCTCAACAGAATCCGTTAGACCAAACATTGCGTTTCTCCCTTGGATTCGATATTGACGCAATGAAAAACCTGTTTAAATAATATTTTAAGAAAAAGCTGTTTGATAGTATGAAGATACGGGTAGGTTTTGGCTATGATGTGCACCGCCTTGCCGACAACAGAGAGTTGTGGCTGGGAGGGGTCAAAATAGAACATAGTCAGGGACTATTGGGACATTCCGATGCCGATGTGCTTATACACGCGGTATGCGATGCTTTGCTCGGCGCGGCAAATTTACGGGATATAGGTTTTCACTTTCCGGATACGGCAGGCGAATATAAAGATATTGATAGCAAAATACTGCTGAAGAAGACGCTGGAAGTAATCACCGAGAAAGGGTATAAAATTGGTAATATAGATGCTACTATATGTGCCGAGCGTCCAAAGATTAACCCGCATATACCCGCGATGCAGAAAGTGATGGCAGAAATTTTACAGATTTCTGTTGACGATATATCAATTAAAGCGACAACCTCGGAAAAGATGGGTTTTGTTGGGCGTGAGGAAGGTTTTGCCTCTTATGCAGTCGCTTTAATTGAAAAGGAGTGATAATTAGACACAAAGAGAAATGAGTGTGAAACCCCTAATAGAGCTTACTGCCGATGGGTCTCACACTCTTTTCGTATCCGGAATGGACGAGCATTACCATTCGGTAAACGGTGCGATACAGGAGTCAACTCATGTTTTTATCAATGCAGGGATGCACTGCTGCAAGAAAGATAATATTGATATTCTGGAAATAGGCTTCGGCACCGGATTAAATGCCTTTTTGACCTTGCAGGAGATAAAGAGTACCCATAAATCAGTCCGCTACACAGGATTGGAACTTTATCCCTTGCCCATATCCATTATAGAGAAACTGAACTATGCGGACAGATATCCGGACGAGGATAAACAACTGTATAATAAACTGCATCAAGCCGAATGGGGCAAAGAAGTCCCGATATTACCGGATTTCACACTTACGAAGATAGAATGTAATCTTACCGGATTCGATTTAAGTTCTTTAGGCCATCCGGTAGACCTTATTTATTATGACGCGTTCGCGCCTGATAAACAGCCGGAAATGTGGTCGCAGAAGATTTTTGATTCCCTCTATAATATTACAAGCCAAGGTGGCATATTGGTAACTTATTGTGCAAAAGGCATTGTTCGCAGAATGATGCAACAATCAGGCTACAGGGTGGAGCGGCTGCCCGGCCCTCCCGGCAAAAGAGAAATGCTACGCGCTACAAAATAACTTCCTCTTTCTCATCTGATAAAAGATAACTATATTTGTGCCTGATTTTTAATTAAAATCTATAAGGTATAATGAAAATAGGCAATATAAATTTCTCCAAAAATCCGGTGTTTCTGGCACCAATGGAGGATGTTACAGATATGGGCTTCCGCCTGATGTGCAAACAGTTTGGCGCAGATATGGTATATACCGAATTTGTATCCAGCGATGCATTGATACGCCATGTGAACAAAACGCAGGCTAAACTGACAATCAGTGAAGAAGAGCGTCCTGTGGCCATCCAGATATACGGGCGCGAAGTAGAGGCGATGGTCGAAGCGGCTAAAATATGCGAAGAGGCCAATCCTGATATTCTTGATATTAATTTTGGATGCCCAGTAAAAAAGGTGGCGGGCAAAGGCGCCGGTTCGGGTATGATGCGGACGCCGGATCTGATGGTTGATATAACGGCGGCCGTTGTAAAGGCTGTGAATATTCCCGTGACGGTAAAGACCCGTCTGGGGTGGGACTGCGACTCTAAGATAATCGTTGAACTTGCAGAGCGGTTACAGGATGCTGGCATACAGGCATTGACGATTCACGGGCGCACACGTTCGCAAATGTATTCGGGCGAAGCCGACTGGACATTGATAGGGGAGGTTAAGAATAATCCACGCATGCATATTCCCATTATAGGTAATGGGGACCTTACTACACCTGAGGTATGTAAACAGCGATTTGAAGAAACAGGCGTAGACGCCGTAATGATAGGGCGGGGGAGTATCGGTAGCCCGTGGGTATTCGAAGAAGTAAAACACTTCCTGAATACCGGGGAGAAGTTGGCGAAAAAGGAGTTCAGATGGTATCTTGATGTACTGAAGGAGATGGTAAATAAGAATATCGCTCATTCGGGCGAACGGGGCGGTATCATCCATAGCCGCCGTCATCTGGCCGCAAGTTCTGTCTTTAAGGGACTGCCCGACTTTAAGAAAATAAGAGTAGCCATGTTGCGCACGGAATCCGTAGACGAGCTTTTCGGGATAATAGACAATATCCCCGATCAGTTTGGTATAAAGGATTGATAATATGAATAAAAGATTTGAATTTGACGCTGAAATAAAAAAGGTGCCTGATATAGATGGTGCATATCTGGAAATCCCTTTCGATGTAAAAATTGCATTTGGAAAAGGTAGAGTGCCTGTAAATGCAACTTTCGACGGAATACCTTATTCCGGTAGCATTGTAAAGATGGGAACTCCATGCCATATAATAGGAATACTGAAAAGCATTCGCAAGCAAATAGGGAAGCAGCCTGGAGATATTGTGCATGTAACTGTAGAAGAACGGTAAAACCAGGTTTCTGTTTATATTGACGCAAATTTGAAGGTATTGATTTTTCATGTGTTTGTCCCGTAACTCATTCCTTATTCCTCATCACGTATTACTTTTTTTAGTATTTTTGTATTTCTAAAAAATGACGTATTGTTATGGAACAAAAACTATCGATTTATAATACCCTGACACGGAAAAAAGAATTATTCGAACCGCTTCATGCGCCTCATGTGGGGATGTATGTTTGTGGTCCTACAGTATATGGAGACGGCCATTTGGGTCATGCCCGCCCCGCTATTACTTTCGACCTTTTGTTCAGGTATCTTACCCATATCGGCTACAAAGTACGCTATGTGCGCAATATTACGGATGTAGGGCATCTGGAAAATGATGCGGACGAGGGAGAAGATAAAATAGCGAAAAAAGCCCGCCTCGAACAACTTGAACCGATGGAGGTGGTGCAATATTATACAAACAGGTACCATAAGGCGATGGATGCGCTGAACGTATTGTCTCCGTCTATCGAGCCTCACGCATCGGGGCATATTATAGAACAAATAGAGGCGATTAAGGAAATTCTCAAAAGCGGATACGCTTATGAAAGTCAGGGTTCGGTATATTTCGATGTTGAAAAATATAATAAGGATTACGATTATGGTATCCTGTCGCATCGCAATATCGAAGAAATGCTGAATACTACACGCGATTTGGATGGTCAGGATGAAAAAAGAAATAAGGTGGACTTTGCCCTGTGGAAAAAAGCCGCTTCCGAACATATCATGCGTTGGCCTTCGCCGTGGAGTGACGGCTTTCCGGGCTGGCATATCGAATGTTCAACGATGAGTATCAGATATCTGGGTAAGGAATTTGATATACATGGTGGAGGCTTAGACCTGATGTTCCCGCATCACGAGTGTGAAATAGCGCAAAACACCGCTATGGAAAAACAGCGTGTGGTGCGTTACTGGATGCATAATAACATGATTACGGTAAACGGGCAGAAGATGGGTAAATCTCTCGGTAATTTCATTACCCTAGACGAGTTTTTTACAGGCTCGCACCCCATGCTGGTTCAGGCATATTCGCCTATGACGGTACGCTTTTTTATCCTGCAAGCTCACTATCGCAGTACGGTAGATTTTAGCAACGAAGCATTGCAGGCTGCCGAAAAAAGCCTTGAGCGTCTTTTCGATGCTTATGGGCGGATAGATAAGATACCGGCCTCAACGGTTTCGTCTGTAGATGTAAAGGGTATCCGTCAAAAATGTTATGACGCATTAAACGATGATTTGAATTCGGCTATAGTTATCGCCCATTTATGCGAAGCCGGTACAGCTATTAATTCGGCATGTGCAGGTAGCGTCACACTAGCACAGGAAGATATAGACGAACTGAAAGCTGTTTTCGATACATTCCTGTTCTCCATACTTGGTGTTCGCAACGATGCTACAAATGCAAATAATGGCAGTAACGAAGCCTTTGGTAAAGCGGTGGATTTATTGCTCGACATTCGCCAGAAGGCCAAAGAAAATAAAGATTGGGCTACATCCGACCAGATACGCAAAGAACTTTCTGATGCCGGATTTGAAATAAAGGACGGTAAAGATGGCGCAGAATGGAAACTCAAATAGATTGTGATTTATTCTTCTGTATAAAAAACCTGTAAATTTATCTATATATAAAGGGTTATTTTCAGGATAAGAAAAGTTACAATCAGGAATAACCTTAAAGTTGTCACTTTTGTCACTTTTTAGTTAAAATATTATGACTGCGAAAGAAATCGAAAAAGAACTGGAAACGTATTCTACACCTGAAAAGAAAGAGTTTCTCCCATATTTTTTCAAGACAGGTAAAGGAGAATACGGAGAGGGCGATAAATTTCTCGGGGTTGTTGTTCCCGATACCCGCAAAGTGGCAAAGGAGAATAAGGATATTTCTTTTGACGAGTTGGTAAAGCTTCTTGACAATAAATATCACGAGTGCCGCCTGTGCGCTTTATTGATATTGGTTGAAGCTTTCAAGAAAACAAGAAGTGAGGCCAAAAGAAAGAGTATAGTCGATTTTTACCTGTCGTATACGCACCGGATCAATAACTGGGACTTGGTAGACCTGAGCGCGAAAGATATAGTGGGCGAATATCTGGTGGATAAGGATAGAGGGATACTGTATGAACTTGCAGACAGCACTCTTTTATGGGATCAGCGCATTGCCGTTATTTCTACATTTGCATTCGTCAGGCGGAACGACCATAAAGATATTCTGGCATTATCGGAAAAACTATTACATCACAAACATGACCTGATACACAAGGCTATAGGCTGGATGCTCAGGGAAGTCGGTAAGCGGGACAAGAGTTTGCTCATTGATTTTCTCAACCGTCATCATAAAGAAATGCCTCGCACCATGCTGCGCTATTCTATCGAGAAATTAACACCTGAAGAGCAGGCATTTTACATGAAGAAAAAATGATAAACTATTATACGCATACACTGGCTAACGGGCTTCGTATTGTACATAAACCGATAGAAAGCAATGTCTCTTATTGTGGCTTTGTGGTCAATGCAGGTACGCGCGACGAGTTGCCGGGCGAATACGGAATGGCTCACTTTGTAGAGCACATGCTGTTTAAAGGTACCCGGAAGCGGCGTTCTTTTCATATCATAAACCGTATGGAGAATGTAGGCGGCGAACTTAACGCCTATACTAATAAAGAGGAGACAGTCGTATACTCTGTCTTTTTGGAACAACATTTCAGCCGTGCCATCGAACTGCTTGCCGATATTACCTTCCATTCTAATTTTCCACAGCAGGAGATTGACAAAGAAGTGGAGGTGATTATCGATGAAATACATTCTTATGAAGACAGTCCCTCTGAACTTATCTTTGACGAGTTTGAAAATTTAGTCTTCGATAAGTCCGGGATAGGGCATAATATATTAGGAGAGGAAGATTTCTTGGTAAAATTTAATACGCAGATGGCTCAATCGTTTGTGGATAAGTTTTACGTGCCGTCTAATGTTGTCTTTTTTTCGGTTGGTAATACTGCTTTCAAGAAGGTTGTGTATTACGCTGAAAAATACCTGTCGGGCCTTTCATCCTCAGTTTATCAGGCAGACAGGGTAAGCCCTGTGGATATACTACCCGTAAAAAAGACAAAAAATAGAGACACGTCACAGGCGCATGTTTTGTTGGGAGGCCGTTCATATTCTTTACACAACCGGGACAGAAGGGCACTGAACCTGCTGAACAATATACTAGGCGGACCGGGGATGAATAGCCGGCTAAATATCTCTCTGCGGGAAAAAAGGGGATACGTCTATAATGTGGATTCATCCGTAACGGCATATACCGATACGGGAGTGACCTCTGTTTACTTTGGGTGTGATAAGAAGAATGTGCAAAAGTGCATGGATTTGGTATATAAGGAGCTGGATAAAATAAAGAAGAATAAATTGACTGCCACGCAGTTGCATGCAGCTAAAAGGCAACTGATGGGACAAATTGGGGTTATGAGGGATAATCATGAGAATCTGGCTTTGTCTCTGGGAAAGAATTTTATGCATCATAACCATTTCAATACATTAGAAGAGACCTTTGAAAGAATAGATTCGATAACGGCAGAGCAGATATTGGCTGTAGCAAACGAAATTTTTGATGAAAAGAAGTTGTTTACTTTAATATATAATTAATTATTCTAACTTTGCAGTAACTATACTGACTTTATGAAAACATTTATAAAAATAATATTACTAATATCTTTGTTTGTTTATTGTGTCGGGATTAGCGCTCAATATAAGCCTAAGAAACGGTTTACCTCCGATATCTATGCCGGTGTCAATCTGGCGGAAATGGATATAGGCGGAAAAGGAAATAATACATACAAACAGGCTAAGGTGGGTCTTCATATTGGTTTTAATCTTAATTATAAGATTCTCTGGAATTTGCAAGTTCAAACTGGCTTTTTAGTTACCAAGAAAGGATTGAAAAGGCATGTTAATACCGTCACCAAAGACGAAAGCATTAATGAGAAAACTACCTATGACGAATGGAGTAATACAACGGGGAATTATATTCAAATACCTCTTAATCTGGGTTATGAGGTGTATTTTACCAAAACATTTGCTGTTAACATAAATGGAGGTTTTTATGCAGCCTATGGTTATAAGGGAAAAGGTACATTCAGCAGTATCTCTGTTAGAGAAGATGGATATGGAGCGCCTGTAGAAACTATTGTTCCCGAATATGAATATGATACCTATACACCTGATAGATGGAGGCGTTTCGATTATGGGCTGAATGGAAGTGTGGGACTGATATATGATATATATACCTTTAAGATAAATTACGAATACGGTCTGTATAATATCTCGCATAGTGATCCCGAGTTGAGAAACCGTAATTTCTCGGCATCGGTAGGTTTCAGGTTCTAATCTATTATTTCTCAAACTTTATACATTACATTGTTGTTTTATATGTGTCATTTTAAATAATTACAGCGATGGAAAACTTAATAAAAAAGCTTCAGGTTGAAGCCGGGCTCACCGAAGATCAGGCAATAAAAGCTGTCTCTATAGTCAAAGATTATATGGATAAAGAAGGGCTTGATATAGACTGGGATAAATTCTTTAAAGGCAAGTCGGAAGAGTTTCTCGATAAAGCGAAGGGTTTATTTGCCGATATCTCTAAAAACACACAAAGTTATACCGATAAGTTTGTAGATAAGGTAGATGAGCTTGCGGATAAAGCCCGTAAAAAAGCATCAGATTTTTTTAATGAAAAGTGATTTATAACTAGTTGAAAAAAATAATGAATATCTGTAGGTGTAAGGCGCTTGCAGATATTTTTATTGATACTCAAAGTAGGGGAAGCGTGGCAAAAAAGAATTTCTATGTAGTTTGGAATGGTGTTACACCGGGAGTTTATTCTTCGTGGGCAGAGTGTAAGGCGCAGGTAGAAGGATATGATGGTGCTATATATAAATCTTTTCCTACAAAGGAAACAGCTGAAAAGGCCTATAATGAAAGTCCCTGGTTGTATGTGGGAAAGAATGCCGAAAAGAAGAAGGCAATTTCGATAAATAGTATCCCCGAGATTATCAAAGACAGCCTTTCTGTAGATGCGGCATGTAGTGGCAATCCCGGATTGCTCGAATACAGAGGAGTATATGTGAAGAGCGGGGAAGAAGTATTCAAGCAAGGGCCATTTGAACGAGGAACTAATAACATAGGCGAGTTCCTTGCACTGGTACATGGCTTGGCGTTGCTGAAGCAAAAGGGATATTCCATACCCATTTACACCGATAGCGTTAATGCCATTAAGTGGGTTCGTGAAAAGAAATGTAAGACAAAGCTGGAGCGTGTTCCCGAAAATGAATCCCTCTTTTATATGATAGAGCGTGCCGAAAAATGGCTCAGGGAAAATACATATACTACCCAGATTATCAAATGGCAGACAGATAAATGGGGCGAGATTCCTGCTGATTTTGGCCGGAAATGAAGCGGGTTCTGTTTAGCTGATCCTATAGTTATAACTCTGTAAGGCGTCTATGGCTTTGTCAAAGTCCTCTATCTTTATCAGGATATAGTCGGTATTGAAGGTAGATATAGCAAATATGCTTATCTCATTATCCGCTAATATTTTAGATATCTTTGATAAGATCCCTACTAAGGAGAAATCGAGCAAACCTTCGAGCCGGAATGCTTTCCATCCCTTTTCGGATACGATACAATCTGCGGGTGTAGATGATTCTTCACATACAAGGGAAATTTCCTGATCAGTCTTGCTTACAAAGCAGAACTCATCGTCGAATTTTATATTATCAGCGCTACGAACCTTACAGACCGAAAATACTTTGTTTATAATTTTGAGTTCCATACCGATAGATTTAATGTTCCGATAGGCAATATACAAATATTCTCTTTAATATGAATACATGGATATATGATTTTTATATGTACCGAACATGTCTATGATTTTTTAAGTTAATATTTGTTTTTCTATAAGGAGTCTCTATAATTGTTAAATTGTAGCTTAGTATCTTTGTCGAATATTTTAAACAGACTCAAAATATGAATACAAAGAGGATTTACTCTGATTTTGCAGAACATCTTTTTATAATACTTGTTTAGAACAAAGGAATATCTTTTAATATAAATTAAAATAGTAAGAAATGGATTCACAGGAAATACAAGCTGAAGCTGGTACGATCACTAGAGCCATCGCTCTTTGGATGGAAGGTTTTCTCAAAGGGTTTGGGATTGCCGAACAATGGATAATATATACAAAACTAATTGTATTACTGGCTTTGGTCATAGTTATCGCATTTTGCATACAATTTCTATTAAAGAAGATTTTGTTATTTATTCTCCGTAGGGCTGCCAGTATTACCAAATTGTCATTTATTAATTATGCAATAGAGAACAAACTCCCTCATTATATCGCATTGATTGGCCCTTACTCTTTTGTACGAGGAACAATACCGGTTATATTCTACGATTTCCATTCGTTGATTTCTCCTATGCTTAAACTGACAGATATTTACGCAGTCTTTATGATTATCTGGCTTATCATGTCAGTCATCAGGTCGTTTGGTGGCGTTTTGCAAGAGAAACCGGCTTTTCATAACAAGCCAATGAAAAGCTATTTTCAGGTTATAAATATAATACTGTTCATCTTTGGCGCGGTAATTATATATTCCATCATTACAGGACAGTCGGCAACAGCTTTCTTTGCCGCTATGGGGGCTGCCTCAGCTATTCTTATGCTGTTATTTCAGGATTCGATCAAAGGCTTTGCAGGTAGTATTCAGGTAACAACCAATAATATGGTACAGATTGGAGATTGGATTACAATGAGCAAATATGGGGCAGATGGTAATGTAGAGGAAATTAACCTGACAACAGTAAAGATCCGTAATTTTGATAAGACGATAACGACTGTACCTACCTATGCTTTAATCTCTGATTCATTTCAGAACTGGCGTGGTATGCAAGACTCCGGTGGACGCCGATTTAAACGGGCTTTGAATATCAAGCATGATACGATACGTTTTCTGTCTGATGAAGAGTTGGAGAAGTATAAAGGCGTGGATGGGCTTAAAGAATATATACAGACCAAACAGAAAGAGTATGCCGAAATGGATCAGGGTTCAGATATTTCGATACCTCTGAATCAGCATCGTATAACGAACAGTGATTTATTTCTTCAGTATGGAGTTTATTATTTGAGAAACCATCCCCGGATAGATAAGGATAAGACATTATTGGTACGGCAGCTTGCACCTACAGCCCAAGGCTTGCCTATCGAACTATATACATTTACCAATACAACCGTATGGGCTGAGTATGAAGTTATCTTGTCCGAAATAGTGAATCACTTTATCGGTGTTGTCAAATATTTCGATCTGCAGATATACGAAGAATCTTCGGGAAGTGATATTTATGATGTGTATATAAAAGAAAATGTGAAATAAGAAACTGTTTAAATTTTAGAATGAGGGTGTGTCAAAAGCCTGTCATTCCGTGCCTGATACGAAATCCCCTAAAGATAGAGTTTTGATTATGAGTGGGATTGCGAGTCGGGACTGCAATGGCGATTACTCTTTTTTTGACTTTTCACACATTCTCATTTTCTATATATAGCAATTATTTTTTTATTGAACAAATGTTATAGCTTGCATAAAAAATGTTAAACAACATGTTTTTATCGAATACAATATGTACTTATTATAAGTGTACTTATTATATTTGCCAACAAATTTAAATAAAGATTGAATGGATGGAAATTGTAACAAATTTGAAAATCCCAATGATGATATAGGTTATCTTATTTGGAGGGTTTCTAAGTATTGGCAAAGAGGTAAACACAAATTACTTGGAGAGTTCGGGCTTACAGGTTCTCAACTCGAATTGCTGGGTGCTATATATCACATGTCGAAACAAAAGATGGAAGCAACACAGATAATATTATCACAAGAGACAGAAATAGACCCGATGACTACTTCTACTATATTAAGGAATCTTCAGAAGAAAGGGCTTATAAGCAGAAGGGAAAGTACAACGGACACCAGAGCGCGCATTGTAGAAGTGACAGATGCCGGCTCGGAGCTTTTCGAAAAAGCGATTATGAAAGTGAAAGAAGGACAAGATTTACTCTTTGAGAATGTAGACCGCAATGCACTGAAAATGCAGTTACAAATATTATTGCGGGAAATGGATAGATTAGGTAAAACAATAAATAATTAACATTAATTAGGTATGAATTTGAAACAGATTGTTTTTGGAGCAGTGGCTCTTATGGTTATAGCATCTTCTTGTGGAAAGAAGGGTGGGACTGACGCTCCGGTTGCACCGCAAGAATACCCTACTCAGGTATTGAGTGCACAAAATGTTCAGCTTGAAACAGTTTACCCTGTTACAGTAAAGGGACAAGATGATACGGAGATCAGGCCTCGTATCGATGGATTTATCGATGCCGTTTATGTAGACGAAGGTTCGGTAGTAAGAAAGGGGCAAACTTTATTTAAAGTGAACTCGCCTTCAGCAGAGCAGGCTTTGAGGACAGCAGAGGCGGCTGTAGAAAGTGCAAAAGCACAGGTGGCTACTGCAGAATTGAATGTGGCAAGATTCGAACCACTGGCAAGTCAGGGTATCGTTAGTGATGTTCAGTTGAAAACATATAAAAACGCGCAGTCTTCAGCCGAAGCATCTTTGGCACAGGCAAAGGCTCAATTGGCAAATGCGAGAGCTCAGATAGGATGGACTAATGTTTCGAGCCCGGTAGACGGAGTTGTGGGTTCTATCGCTTACCGTTTGGGTAGCTTGGTTAACAATGGAAATGTACTGACTACGGTATCCAGTTCTAAGAATGTATTCGCATATTTTTCTATTAACGAAAAAGAACTGATAAAATTGCTGGCTGATTTACCTGGGAAAAGTCAGGCCGAGAAAATCAATAACCTGCCCGAAGTAAGCCTGAGAATGGCTGATGGCAAAATATATGATGAAAAAGGAAAAATAAGGACCATTACCGGATTAGTGAATACTACCACCGGGACAGTAACTCTGAGAGCTGAATTCCCTAATGCTCACGGACTACTGAGAAGCGGTTTTAGCGGCAATATTATCATCCCTAATCATATTGATAATGCGATTGTCATACCTCAGAAAGCGACATTTACCCAACAGGATAAATATCTGATTTATAAGGTACAGGGCGATTCGGTAGTTTCTACACAGATTACTGTAGTTCCAACACCTGATGGGAAAAATTATGTTGTTACTGACGGATTATCTACTGGCGATCGTATAGTAAGCGATGGTATTGTGACATTATCGAACGGAAAGAAGATTGTTGCAAAATAAGAACAGGCAAAGAATTTGCTAACAAAGTTTGACATACATATAATATTGTATGCGGAATTCTTTTAGTCTCAGAATATATAACAAAAAGGATATAAAAATAAAAAATATAGATAACGATGTTAAAAACATTTATAGAAAGACCTGTATTATCAACCGTTATATCTATCATCATAGTGGTGTTGGGTATAATCGGGTTGTCAACATTACCGGTTGAACAATATCCCGATATTGCTCCTCCCACAGTACAGGTTCAGGCCACATATCCCGGTGCAAATGCGGATGTGGTAATGAACAGTGTTGTAATACCTATCGAAGAGCAGATAAACGGTGTTGAGGGGATGACATATATGACATCAGACGCCAGTAACGGACAGGCTACCACCAGGGTTTTCTTCAAACAGGGAGTCAATCCTGACATTGCAGCCGTAAACGTTCAGAATCTGGTTGCCCGTGCCAATCCGCTTCTCCCAAGTGAGGTTACCCAAACTGGTGTAATAGTACAAAAACAACAGAACAGTACCATATTAGGGTTTACCCTGACAACAGATAATCCCGATTATGATGGTATGTTTCTCCAGAACTATGCGAATATCAATATCCTGCCGCAGATAAAACGTGTATATGGTGTGGGTAGTGCAAACGTATATGGAGCGAAGGACTATTCGATGCGTATCTGGCTGAAACCGGATGTGATGGCTTCATATAAGATTTCTCCACAAGAAATTATGGGAGCATTGCAAGATCAGAATATTGAAGCTGCTCCCGGACAATTGGGAGAAAGCAGCGATCAGTCGTTCCAATATACGATGAAATTTACCGGAAAACTGAAATCTGCCGAAGAATTTGGAAATATAATTATCCGTTCTCAGAACGACCAGATCTTGAGAGTAAAAGATGTAGCAGATGTTGAATTAGGCGCTTTATACTATTCGGTAGTTTCACAGACCAATAAGAAAGATGCGGTATTCGTTGCCATCAGTCAGACTGCAGGATCGAATGCGCAGGAAGTTATTTCCAATGTAAAAGGCGTGCTTGACGAAGCTGAGAAAAATTTCCCTAGTGGTGTAGGTATCAACTATTTGATGGACTCCAGCGAATTCCTGGATGCATCTATCGAAAAGGTAATCCATACACTCATAGAAGCGTTTATACTGGTGTTTATCGTTGTGTTTGTATTCTTACAGGATATAAGGTCTACCATCATTCCGGCTATTGCAGTTCCGGTGGCAATTATAGGTACATTCTTCTTCTTGCAGGTATTTGGGTTCTCTATCAACTTATTAACGTTATTTGCCCTCGTACTGGCCATTGGTATTGTGGTCGACGATGCCATAGTCGTCGTCGAGGCCGTCCATGCGCAGCTCGATGCCGGAGAGAAGGATCCTAAGGCTGCGACAATGACGGCGATGAAAGAAATTGCTCCTGCTATCGTTTCCATTACGTTGGTAATGTCGGCGGTATTTATTCCGGTCAGCTTTATCGGAGGTACTTCGGGTATATTCTTTAAGCAGTTCGGTCTGACTCTGGCTATTTCGATCCTGATCTCTGCCGTCAATGCGTTGACGCTTAGTCCGGCTTTATGTGCCTTGTTCCTGAAAGCTCATGACGAAGAGCATAAGAAGAAAAACTTTATGCAACGTTTCTACTATTATTTCAATATGACTTTCAACAGCGCGACTCAGAAATATAAGAAGAGTTTGCAATTCCTCGGAAAGAGAGGACATCGCTGGATTACAGTTGCAATAATTTTGGTAGCTTCAGTTGTTTTGTTTGGACTGATGAAATTCCTTCCTACAGGATTTGTACCTCAGGAAGACTCGGGTGGTGTAATGGGATTTGTCACATTGCCTCCGGGATCGTCACTGGAAAGATCAGACTCGATAGTACAACAGGTAGTTGGTATGGCTCAGGAGATTGACGGTGTACAGGCTGTAACTAATATTACAGGGGTAAACTTTATGGCAGGTATGGGTAGTTCGTATGGTACCATGATTGTAAAGATGGAACCTTGGAACAAGCGTAAACTGTCTACCAATGAAGTTTCGGCAATCCTTAAGGAGAAAACATCTTCTATCAATAACGCTACATTCTTCTTTATGGCTACACCTACACTGCAAGGTTTCGGTTTGGGTGCCGGTGTTGAAATGCAGCTACAAGACAGGATGGGTGGCGATATTCATGAGTTCTATGATATTACTACAAATTTTGTAAACAAAATGCAGGAACGGGATGAGGTTATGATGGCTATGACCAACTTTAACCCGAACTTCCCTCAAAAACTGATCGAAGCCGATGTACCTAAGATTAAAGCGGCGGGGCTGACCCTTAGCCAGGTGATGACATCTTTGCAGGCGTATGTTGGTAGTTCGTATATCTCTACATTCAACCTTTATGGTAAGCAGTTCCGTGTGATGGTGCAGGCTGCTCCTGAATACAGGACTAAGCTTGAAGACCTGAGCGGGCTGTTCGTTCAGACAGGCTCAGGGGATATGTCGCCTATAACAGAGTTTATCCGTATATCGGATGTGACTGCTCCTCCTACATTGTCGCGTTTCAATATGTATTCGTCTATGGACGTTACCATAATCCCTAACATGCTGAAAGGGTACAGTACAGGGGATGTACTGAAAATAGTAGAAGAAATGTCTCAGGATAAGTCTATCTTCCCTGACAACTATACCTATGAATACTCAGGTATGACCCGTGAGGAAGCAGGTAGCGGAAGCCAGACAATCCTGATATTCGGTATATGTTTGATATTCGTTTACTTATTGCTTTGTGCCTTGTACGAAAGTTATATTATCCCGCTTGCAGTATTGTTCTCATTACCGGTGGGTCTTGCAGGGGTATTTATCTTCCTGATGATATTCGGGGTATCGCAAGGTATTGTAAACAATATCTATGTACAGATATCGATGATCATGTTGATCGGGTTGTTGGCTAAGAATGCCATTCTGATTGTGGAGTATGCATTGCAACGCCGTCAGCAGGGTATGAGTATCGTTGAGGCTGCTGTAAATGGTGCTGTTGCCCGTCTTCGTCCGATTCTGATGACATCGTTCGCTTTCATCGCCGGGCTGTTGCCACTGATGTTTGCCTCAGGAGCAGGTGCTATCGGTAACAGGTCAATCGGTATCAGTGCCGTAGGTGGTATGTTTATTGGTACTATGATTGGGGTTTTGGTTATTCCTTCACTCTATATCATATTCCAGTCCCTACAGGATAAGATTAGTAAATCGGGAATGATCAACTCAAATGATGAGTTTATTAATAAAAAATAATGACTATGATTAGAAAATATATGAAAGGTGTGGTTCTATTGGGGGTAATACTCTCAATGGGATTCACCTCCTGCGGGGTGACAAGCAACTACAAAGCTCCTGAAATAGACTCTCAAGATTTGTTTAGAGGAGAAATCCCGACAGATACAACCACAATAGCAAATATCCCGTGGAGGGAGTATTTTACAGATCCGGCTCTCCAGGCCCTGATTGATGAAGGTTTGGCCAACAACTTCGACATGAGGATTGCAATAACCCGTATTCAGCAGGCAGAAGCAGGATTAGTGATGGCTAAATCGGCATATTTCCCTACTATTGCTTTAGGTGGAATAGTAAATCACACACAAGTAAGCGAAAAAAATGGGAAAGAAAGGGTACTTGGATACAAAGGTTCAACGAACTACAGTCTGGGCATTGCCGTTACATGGGAAGCCGACCTGTGGGGAAAGTTGAGCAGCAAATCGAGGGCGCAATATGCAAACCTGATAAGTACACATGCATATCGCAACCTGATACAAACATCACTGGTATCGAATATAGCCACAACTTATTATTCTCTGCTGGCACTGGATGAGCAGCTAAAGATAACGCTGGAAACGATAGAATTGCTGAAAGAGAGTACAAATACAATGGATGCCATGATGACGGCCGGTTTGCTGAACCGTGCCGGGGTAAAACAGAGCGAAGCATTGCTGTACAGCACACAGGTAAGTGTTCCGGCTCTTGAAAGCCAGATCAGGCAACTGGAAAATTCACTTTCGGTACTTGTAGGGCGCAAACCGGGCTCGATATACAGAACAAACCTCATCGACCAGTCAGTTCCAAATCATCTGGAATTTGGGGTTCCGGCACAGATGCTGGCTAAACGCCCGGATGTGATACAAGCAGAAATGGGATTCAGGTATGCATTTGAAATGAGAAATGCAGCCCAAAGATCGTTGTATCCTTCTATAACGTTGAGCTCAGGACAAATTGGATATAGTTCCAACACGTTGTCACAATTCTTTCAACCGACAAATATACTAGCTAATCTGGTTGGCGGGCTTACCCAGCCCATCTTTGCCGGAAACCAGCTAAAAGGACAGTATAAGGTTGCCAAGGCTCAACAGGAAGAAGCGTTGCTTACTTTCGAACAGACTGTACTGAAAGCCAGTCAGGAGGTATCGGACATTATGTACACTTATGAGTCTTCACTTCGTAAGAACGAAAACCGGTCGAAGCAGGTGGATGCATTGAAAACGGCTGTGGACGATACGAAGAAATTATTGAGTGCCGGAGAGGCCAACTATACAGAAGTACTGAATTCGGAACAGAATCTGTTACAAGCACAACTTGGGCAGGTAAATGATAAGCTCGAACAGCTGCAGGCAACTGTAAATCTTTACAGAGCTCTTGGTGGCGGTATTGAGTAAAACAATCTGATTACATACTAGTGAATAGGGATAGTCCGCGATGGATTATCCCTGTTTTTTTATCATCCCCTGTATTCTGGGATATCAGACAATTGTATAAAATAAAGAGCCATCGGATTAATTTCCGATGGCTCTTTATATAGTCATATTATAAAGTGTGTATATCTTACTTCACTTCTTCGAAATCAACATCAGTTACATCATTGTCTCCGCCATTAGGCTGTCCTCCGGCGTTTCCTCCGGCTTGTTGGTTCGGATCAGACTGTTGCTGATTGTATATATTCTGGCTCAGGTCTTGCATAAGCTTTGTCAACTCTTCCATTGCAGCGTCTACAGCAGGAATATCCTGTGCTTTATGAGCATCTCTCAGCTTGCTCAAAACACCTTCGATAGATGCTTTTTGCTCAGCAGGAATCTTGTCGCCAAGGTCTTTCAACTGATTTTCTGTTTGGAAAATAACCGAGTCTGCCTGGTTCAATTTATCAATCTTTTCTTTTTCCTTTTTGTCAGCTTCAGCATTGGCGGCAGCTTCGTCTTTCATCCGTTGGATTTCTGCATCGCTTAGTCCCGAAGAAGCTTCTATGCGGATTGATTGTTCTTTTCCTGTTTTCTTATCTTTGGCAGCAACACTCAGGATACCATTGGCATCTATATCGAATGTAACTTCAATTTGAGGTTCGCCACGGCGTGCAGGTAATATACCATCCAGGTTGAATACGCCGATTTGCTTATTGTCTCTTGCCATTGGGCGTTCTCCCTGCAATACTACTATTTGCACAGATGGCTGGTTGTCTGCCGCTGTAGAGAATGTCTCACTCTTTTTGGTAGGGATAGTTGTGTTAGACTCTATCAGTTTAGTCATTACACCACCCATTGTTTCTATACCGAGTGAAAGCGGAGTTACGTCAAGCAACAATACATCTTTTACTTCTCCTGTAAGTACTGCACCTTGTATAGCGGCACCTACTGCAACTACTTCGTCAGGATTTACACCTTTCGATGGCGTTTTACCGAAGAATTTTTCAACTTCAGCCTGCACAGCAGGTATACGAGTCGATCCACCCACCAGGATAACCTCATCTATATCAGAAGCAGAGTAACCCGCATCGCTTAACGACTGACGACATGGCTCGATACATTTGCGAATCAAAGAATCTGCTAATTGCTCGAATTTAGCACGCGTCAATGTTTTAACCAAGTGTTTTGGAATACCGTTAACCGGCATAATATATGGCAGGTTGATTTCGGTAGAAGTTGTACTGGAAAGTTCAATTTTTGCCTTCTCTGCAGCTTCTTTCAAGCGTTGAAGAGCCATTGGGTCTTTGCGAAGGTCAAGACCTTCGTCTTTCATAAATTCTTCAGCCAGCCAGTCGATAATAACCTGGTCGAAATCGTCACCACCAAGGTGGGTATCTCCGTTTGTTGATTTTACTTCAAATACACCGTCTCCCAGTTCGAGGATAGAAATATCGAATGTACCACCACCAAGGTCGAATACAGCGATTTTCATATCTTTATGGGCCTTATCCAGACCATAAGCAAGGGCGGCGGCAGTAGGCTCGTTCACAATACGTTGAACCTTAAGACCTGCAATTTCTCCGGCTTCCTTTGTAGCCTGACGTTGAGAGTCGCTAAAGTAAGCAGGTACAGTGATAACGGCATCTGTCACTTCCTGTCCGAGGTAGTCTTCAGCGGTTTTCTTCATTTTTTGAAGCACCATAGCTGATATTTCCTGAGGTGTATACAGGCGTCCGTCAATGTCTACACGTGGCGTATTGTTATCTCCTTTCACTACTTTGTATGGGATACGGTTAACCTCGGTTTGTACCTGATCCCATGTTTCTCCCATAAATCTCTTGATAGAATATATTGTTTTCTCCGGATTTGTAATAGCCTGACGCTTTGCAGGGTCACCAACTTTACGCTCATTTCCTTCAATAAATGCTACAATAGATGGAGTTGTTCTTTTTCCTTCATTGTTAGCGATAACGATTGGCTCGTTACCTTCCAGCACGGCAACACAAGAGTTTGTGGTACCTAAGTCAATTCCTATAATTTTTCCCATTTTTAATTTATATTTATTTATTATTGTTTTTGATTTATAAATTTTCCCGTTTTTCAACGACAATATCTATTCATCAAAAGCTATGCCAAAATGAAAAATAAAATATAGAAATGACAGGTTCTGACGATTTGTCAGGATTTGAATATCTTTAAATTTGCTTGTATAAGAGCTTTTTTAATTTATAATTCTGGGATGGGTGAAATTCCAGAATAATGCGAATCAAGGGTTAAAAAGCACAGTAACTTATTGTCCCGAAGGGACTAAAGGTGGATAACCACGGGTAAAACCCGTGGCAGGAACTGACTGAAGAATATGTCTCCGTAGGAGGCAAATAGCAAAAACAAATGCTATTCGCCTCCTACGGAGACGGCCACTCCCTATCCGATTTTTCCACGGGTTTTACCCGTAGTTATCCATATTAGCCCACTTCGTGGACTTAGAAACCTGACTGCAAAACAGAAGATTGATTTATAATAGTATACTGCAACCCTAGGCAACCCTTGATTCGCATGAATTATAAATTAAAAATATCAGAGTGTATTTATTATTTCACGCTGTTCCTTAATAAACTGGATTCTTTGCATTTCACCACTCTCTGATATCAGATATGAAATCCTCTTCAGAGACAGTATTCTTTCCTTTATTTTCTGCAGTGTTTTTTTATCGAGGGCTACTGCATAATTAGGGGCGAATGCGCCAATCATACTGATGTGCATACGCTCTGTGTCCAGATAAGAGTAAGAGGTGTCTGAGTTTAGGTTCGCTATGTAAATCTGAATTTTGTTTCCATTTTCAAACTTACCTGATATTGCGATGGTTTCTATGAATGTTAATAAAGAAGATAAATCTTCTTTTAATTTTTGTATATTCTCTTTATCTATTAAATGTATTTTACTAAAATACTTGATCTCCTTTACTATATAATAAAAGATAGTACTATCCCATATATAACAGGTGTTTTTAATATCCATAGTCGCATTCACTATTTCTTTGCTTACTTTAGATAACTCATCCGGATACTCTAATTCGTCGAAAGTCATCATTGTGTTGGATCCCTGATTCAGGTAGAGCCATCTGAAAGAACTGTATTTGGCCAGCATATAATACATATTCGACGGGAACATCGGAAATATATTAGATGCAAATACCTGATCCGAATATGATTCTGCCGCAGCATATTTCAGCGTGTTCAGATATTCGTAGAACATGTAGTAATCTTTTTCCCTAAGGTTGTAATACCGTTGGGTTTTCAGTTCAAAAACGGAATTCTCGGCAAGGTTTGTCTCTATAAGGGTATCGATGGATATATTGTATTTCTTCACTAAAATAGCGGCCTCGTACATCGATAGAGGTACCTCTCCCCGTAGCCTGCGGTAAGTTGCCTCTTTGCCGATAAGTAAGGTATCCATAAGCACATGTGCCATACTGGTGCCTTTGGGTAATTTTATGCTAATAGCCTCTAGTAGAGCTTTGTTGATCGTATTGGCATCCATATATGCGAGGTGTTCTGATGAAAGATTTGGTTTCCTGTAACTAACAAAATTACTTTATTTATTTATTATAATGTCATTCTTTTTGAATTATTTTAGCTGTATGGATAACTTGCAATTGTATTGAACTTTTTGTAGATTTGAACCTATTTATAAGAGCCTGTTTAAATTTTATAGCAAATCTTTTTTATAACTATTTTTATATGGATTTTATCATTTTTACTAGTAAGTCTAGCGGGCTAAACCAAGAGTAAAAAGGGAATTGAAAATCGGCAGAGCCAAATAGACGCTAAAAAGAGCATAAAAAAGTTGCTAAGAATGAATTACAAGAGCCTATAATAAAAATTTTCGCTAAAATTTAAACAGGCTCTAACTACACATTTGATAAATGAAAAAGATTAATATTACCTTAATTTGTACTATCGTAGGAATAATGATTTCTACGACTATACTTGCACAAAAGACTTTGCGTTATTCATCCATAGTGCAAACAGAGACAGAAGATGGTCGTACTAAATATTTTGACGCGAATAACGAAAAGCCTCTCAATGGAGAGTATAAAGTAGAAGGTTCGGGGATTTACAGAGATGCCTATTATACAGCTAAATATAAAAAGGGATTTATAACCGGCTTACTTACAGACTATGACAAGCGGGGACGTAAACAAGCCGAACGGTCTTATGTAGACGGTTGCTTAACTCTAAGAAAAGAGTTTGACTATGACGGCAAAGTTAGCCGGATCATACATTTTAAAAATAATATGCCGGATGGTACCGACACCGAGTATTTTGCAGATGGTACCGTCTCGCGTGAAACCCATTATAAACAAGGGCGCCAGGACGGAACCGAAATAAAATATGATTTTACGACACGTAAATTGAGTTATAGTAAAAATTATGTAGATGGGTTGCTTGATGGTAACCAGATGGAATCCCGTTGGAGCGATAAGTACGAAAATTATATAATTGAGTCTGTTTACGATATGGGGAAAGTCGTTTCCCTGAAAGAAACGTATGATAACGGAACACTAAAGAAGATTCGGGAAATAAAGCCTGATGGCTCATATATCGAAAAATCCTATCTGAGGGACAGCAGTCCGGAATCTACTTTTTCTTATAATAGCGAAGGACAGTCGGAGGGCGTACAGACTTATTATTTTCCTGATGGTAAGGTTAAAATAGCCTCTCCATACCGTAACGGACAAAAAGATGGAACACGTAAAGAATTTTACGAAAATGGGCAGTTAAAAACCGAAGAAAGTTATTCTAACGGGGATAAACAAGGTGCATGGAACGAGTACTACCCGAATGGACAAAAGAAAACAGAATGGCTTTGCGACAGGAACAGGTATAATGGGCCATATAAGATATATTATGAAGATGGAAAAGTTCAGGAAGAGGGAGAAACAAAATATGAGCAATATGTATATCGTAAAATATATTATAAAAACGGGCAATTGAAATCCCATATAGTGCATGATTCAGCAAGAGGGCTGGTAGAAATCGAGAGTTATGACCAGGATGGGAAACAACTGTGACCGGGTGTTCTCTCTTTGAATAATATGGAAGAAATACTTTTTCTTTAAGCTGAGCATTATTATATACTTTAGGCTAATAATTTTATTATAAATATGAGTCAACCATTAGCAGAACGGTTGCGTCCGCGTAATCTCGATGAATATATAGGACAGAAGCATCTGGTAGGGGAGGGCGCTATCCTCCGGAAGATGATAGAGTCGGGCAGGGTGCCCTCTTTCTTGTTGTGGGGGCCTCCCGGAGTAGGGAAAACTACGTTAGCCCAAATTATCGCCAATACACTGGATACACCGTTCTATACTCTGAGTGCGATAAACTCAGGGGTGAAGGATGTACGTGAGGTTATCGACCAGGCTAAGAAGACCCAGTTCTTCAATACCAAAAGCCCGATCCTGTTTATAGACGAAATTCATCGTTTTTCCAAATCGCAACAGGACTCGTTACTGGGAGCGGTCGAAACCGGTGTGATTACATTAATCGGGGCTACTACCGAAAATCCATCGTTTGAGGTTATACGCCCGTTGTTGTCACGATGTCAGGTATATGTATTACAATCCCTCAGTAAGAGTGATTTGGAGGAATTGGCGAACAGGGCTATTACGCAGGATGTCATCCTCAAAGAAATGGACATTGAACTCAAAGAAACGGGCGCGTTGATGCGTTTCTCAGGAGGGGATGCCCGTAAGCTGCTGAATATACTCGATTTAGTTATCTCTTCCGAAACCGGAGGAAAGATTATAATAACCGATAAACTTGTAACAGAACGCTTGCAGGAAAATCCGGCGGCTTATGATAAAGGAGGCGAAATGCATTATGACATTATTTCAGCCTTTATCAAATCTATCCGTGGGAGTGATCCCGATGCCGCCATCTACTGGCTGGCACGTATGGTTGCGGGAGGGGAAGACCCTAAATTTATAGCCCGCCGATTGGTCATTTTAGCAGCAGAGGATATCGGTCTGGCAAACCCTAACGCGTTATTGCTGGCTAACGCCTGCTTTGATACCTTGCAGAAGATCGGTTGGCCCGAGGGGCGTATTGTCCTTGCGGAGGCGACAATATATCTGGCTACTTCGCCAAAGAGTAATTCCGCATATATGTCAATTGATGAGGCTATTGCACTGGTCAACGATACCGGGAATTTACCTGTGCCCCTGCATTTGCGTAATGCTCCAACCAAACTGATGAAAGAGCTGGACTATGGCAAGGATTATAAATATGCCCATAGTTTCGAAAATAATTTTGTACAGCAGGATTATGTTCCGAAAGAAATAAAAGGAAGGCAGTTTTGGAAGCCGCAACAAAATGCGTCGGAAAATAAAATAGTGGAATGGATGAAGAAGTTGTGGAAAGACAGGTATTGACAGTTAACAGTTAACAGTCAACAGTTAAGCAATTAACAGTTAACAGTAAGTAGTCGACAGTCAACAATATATACAAATCCATTTCCAATTTATAATTTATATATGAAAGAGAATCCCCGCAAGCTGTTGAGCCAGAGGCATCCCGTACTCTATTTTGTCGCTGTATGGGCAAGGCGGATGGGTAGGTATTATAACTGGTATTTTGACGGCAGGAAGTATAGCCGGTCGAAGGATAATAATTTGTTGCCATACCGGATAAAAAAACACCAGTCGGTATTGCTGAAAAAGCTTGGGGAGAGCGATATGCAGTTGCAGGTAAATAAGGTAACCAACCTTCGTCTTGCGATCCGGAATATTAATAATGTAATAATCAGGCCGGGCGAAACATTCTCCTTTTGCAAACTGGTAGGGCTTCCCACTAAACGGAAAGGGTACCTTGAGGGCATGGAGCTATCTTTCGGAAAAGCAAAACCCGGTATTGGTGGGGGATTGTGCCAGATTTCGAACCTTATACACTGGTTGGTAATGCATAGCCCGCTAACCGTTACCGAACGTTATCACCATTCATTTGACCCGTTTCCGGACGATGGGAGAGTGCTGCCTTTTGGTAGCGGGGCAACGGTATTTTATAATTACAGGGATTATCAGTTTACAAATAATACACCATACACTTTCCAGATAAACCTGTGGTTGACAGACAAATGTCTGGAAGGCGAGTTGCGCATCAGCGAAGAACTGGATTTCGCCTATCACGTTTTTGAGAAAGAGCATCAGTTTCTGAAAATCAGAGACAAATTCTACCGGAAAAATGAAATATGGCGCAATAAGATTCTTAAATTTGAGGGAGGTAAGGTAATTGACACGGAATTAATAACCAAAAATTTTGCCCGGGTTACCTATACGCCGGAGAGCTATGTTGTAGTAGAAGAAAATATTTGAACAATGAATATGCCTAAAATATTATTATCTTTCATTCTGTATTTTGCCTGTATATCAGCTTTTTCGCAGGTGTACCACACTCAGCCAAAATCGGATGAAATATATACAATACAGGTAAACCGTAATAATGATTGGAACCGGAATGCAGTAATCAGCCTGAATAGCAGCGATTATATACATATCGGTTTCGACCGTATTTCGGAAGAGAATTCTTTTAACCGGCTGCGTTACCGTATAATTCATTGCGATGCTTTTTGGAAGCGGAGTACAGGGATATCCGAAATTGATTACCTGAATGGATTCAATGATAATCCGCTCAATGATTACAACCCTTCGTTGAATACGACAGTGGAGTATGTACATTATTCATTGGATATACCGAATAATGATGTAAGCCTGAAGTTGTCAGGGAATTATGTTGTCGAAGTATATGAGGATAGTTTTCCTGATGATGTGTTACTGACGGCTTGTTTCTCAGTTGTTGACACACAGGTCAGTATAGCCCCTGCTGTTACTTCAAACACCGACATCGATACGAACCGTGCGCATCAGCAACTTTCATTTTCTATATTACACCAGAATCTGACCATCCGCGACCCGTTTACCGAATTGAAAGTATTTGCATGGCAAAATAACCGTCTGGATTCGGAACGGCGGCAATTAAAGCCTACCTATGTAAACAATGGGAAACTGATCTATGAGCATAACCGTAGCTTGATATTTGAAGCAGGGAATGAGTATCGCCGTTTCGAAACGATCAGTTACCGGTATAACGGTTTAAATGTAGAACATATAGAATACAACCGCCCTACCTATACAATGTATATAGTGCCGGATAACATAAGGGCGGAAAGAACTTATAGCTACGATCAGGATCAGAACGGACGCTTCTATATAAGGAGTAACGATACGAATGACAGTGAGATAGAGTCGGACTACTTTAATACTGTATTTTCCATACCGGTGGAAAGACAGTTACGGGAAGATATTTTTATCAACGGGGATTTTACCTATAATAATTTTACCGATAAATACAGGATGATATATGATGAAGAGAACGGACAGTATTATTTGTCATTGCTGTTGAAGCAAGGCTTATATAACTATCAGTATCTTACCAAATCGGGTAGTAATTATTCTACGGCAAGGATAGAAGGGAACTATTTTGAGGCGGAAAACGAATATCAGATATTTGTGTATTATCGTCCTACCGGGCAACGGTACGATGGGCTGATAGGGGTGCAGAATATACACTCGCGTAGCAAGTAATGGGATAAGAGTTCTCTGCGTAAGTACTTAAATTGTTTGAACTATCCTTATACCGTTTATGATAACTGCTTCCCAAAACAATTTGAGACTTCAAGGCTATCTTTGTTTTGAGAAATTGTCTGAAATGTATGGTGCATTGCCCGTGGACACAACGATATATGAAAAAAGAATTATAAGTAGAAACAACATGAATAAAAAAGAAGTAATTTTCGTACTCTTAAATGAGTTTGCCGACTGGGAAGGAGCTTATATCTCCACCTGCTTGAATATCGGAGTAAAGCCCGGAGGCCCAATCAAATACACAGTGAAAACCATGTCTGTAACAAAAGACCCTATCCTGTCGATAGGTGGCTTCAAAGTTTTACCCGATTACGACTTGAACGATATGCCAACAGACTATGCCGGACTGGTATTGATTGGCGGTATGCATTGGTTTTCCTCTGAAGCAGCGCAAATTGTTCCGCTTGTAGAGAAAGCTGTTGAAGAGAACAAGTTAGTTGCCGGAATATGCAATGCTTCGGTATTTCTCGGAGCATGTGGTATTCTCAATAACGTGAAGCATACAAGCAACGGACTGGACTATCTGAAACAGTATGCCGGAGAAAAATACACGGGCGATGCCAACTATATCAACGAACAAGCTGTCAGAGACGGGAACATTGTTACTGCCCCCGGAACGGCGCCATTGGAGTTTTGCCGTGAAATATTGTATGTATTAGATGCAGATGCACCTGAAATTATAGAAGAGAGCTATCAGTTCTATAAAAATGGTTTTTTACCGAAATAACATGTATGTATAAAGAATATCCACCCGACCTACGCTTACAGCATTTGATAGAAACCTATTGGGTTGCCGATGGAATGATTGAGAATGCAGTTACACAGCGGATTCTGCCGGATGGTTGTGTGGATATTATCTTTGATTTCGGAAGTCACTCTGTACAAACCGGATTGCCCAAACTTGTTGGAACAATGACCTCTTTATTGGAAATCTCCTATCAGCCGGGGCGGGTGCAAATGATGGGAATCCGCTTTGCTCCGGCAGGAATCACCGCATTCACCCGTATGCCCGTCTCCATGATTACCAACCAAAACATAGAACTTCCGCTCAGCGAAACGCTGTTTGATAACAGTTTCTATGAGCGATTGCCCGACATGGAGTGTATGCAAGAACGTATCAGGTATATCAACACCTACTTCCTAGCACGTATGCACAAGTTATACCTGCCCGACAGGCAAATCAGGCATGCTGTTTCTCTTATTCAAAGCAATAACGGGCATTTATCTGTCAGCAAAATAGCTGGTGAGGTCTGCTTGTCGGAACGGCAATTCGAGCGTAAATTCAAAACAACCATCGGCATATCTCCCAAAGCATTCAGTAATATCATGCGCTTCCGGTCTGTCCGCAGGTATATGGCAAGCCATTCGGACGAAAGCATGTACGAAATAGCCATTGCTTGCGGATATCACGATCATTCACACATGAATAAGGAGTTTCAGCGACTGGGAAGTTTCTCTCCGTCGGAACATACAGTGTAGAATGTCGGTTTTTTACACGAAACACATCAAACAGAATTGTATTTTTGTACTTAAAAAGATGAAAGCAATGGAATATCAAACTCTATCTCCCAATATTGGTGTAAAAAGCGTTGATGAAACAGTACAGTTCTATACCCAGACATTAGGCTTCAAGCTGATTATGAGTGTCCCCGCTCCAACCGGAGGCTTGCAATGGGCAATGGTTGCGAATGGCGGAGCAACATTTATGTTTCAGGAAATGGGTAACCTATCCGAAGAATATCCGCAATTAGCCGGTCGTCCGAAATTGGGCGCTATGACCTTTTATGTGAAGATGAAAGATATGCAAACGCTATACGAGAAACTTCAGGGAACGGAGCATATCGCCAAAGAAATGCATAAAACATTCTATGGAGCCGACGAATTTGCCATCTTCGATAACAACGGACATATCCTGACAATAACAGAAGATGCGGTAGAGCCTACCGCAATTAAGAACTATGATAACTACTTCCTGCCAGCTAACAATTATCAGGAAAGCGTACACTTTTATTCTGAAGTATTGGGATTGGAAAAGAAATTCGAGTTTGCCGAACAGGGCATGATAGCCTTCAAGGTCGGCAATGAAGAGCCGGCAATCATCCTGAAAGATAAAACCAAGATGCCGGACACGATACCTGCCATTTGGATAGAGGTTGAAGACACCAAAGCGGTTTACGAAAAGATGAAAGCCAAAGGTATTGTCTTTTTATCCGAACCGTTTAAGATACGGACAGGTTGGGCGGTAGAATTAAACGACCCTTCGGGTAACAGATTAGGATTTACAGACTATAAAAGAGATTGATAAATAACTAACAAGAGTACAATATGAAATTCAGTAACGTAAGACTATTAGTAAAAGACTATCGGAAATGTTTCGATTTTTACACTGAGCAGCTTGGTTTGGAGGCAGCGTGGGATGTTGAAGACTGTTATGCCAGTTTCAAAGTAGCCGACGGAATAGAAGGGCTTGCCATATTCACGTCCGACCTGATGGCTCCCGCTGTTGGTAATGCTGACAAAACGCAACCCACAGGTTATCGCGAAAAGTCGATGATATCCTTTGAGGTAGACAATGTAGACGAAAGCTATCAAGCGTTTTTAGCAAAAGGGATTAAATTCATTAATGAACCAATGGATATGCCCGGCTGGGGAATGCGTGTTGTGCACCTATACGACCCGGAAGAGAACCTGATAGAATTGTTTACTCCATTAAAACAACCGGAACAATGAAAAATCTTACAGAAACAATTGAACAAATGATTCGCAAACAGAACGTTAGCTTTATAAGTTCTATTGATGAGAATGGTTATCCAAACACAAAGGCGATGCTGGCACCTGTTAAGCAGGAAGGTATCCAGACATTCTATTGGCACACCAATAGTCTGTCGGTAAGAATCAAGCAATACCGAAACAATCCGAAAGCCTGTATTTACTTTTACGACAAAGACTCTTTCGAGGGTGTGATGCTGAAAGGAACAATGGAGGTTGTTGATGATTTGGATGAGAAAAAGAATATCTGGAAAGACGATTTTTCTATCTATTACAAAGGCGGAGTGGATGGCGGAGATTTTATACTATTAAGATTTACTGCCGAATCTGGCCGCTATTACAGCAACTTCAATTCAGTAAGTTTTGTGGTAGGTAAAGAAGATGGTACGAATGACCCAATCTGTCAAAGTTGTGGTATGAACATGAGGACAGCAGAAGAGTTCGGCACGAATGTCGATGGGACTTCCAATCAGGAGTATTGCCACTATTGTTACCAGAACGGCGCATTTACCCGCAACGTAACAATGGAGGAGATGCTGGAAACCAATCTGCAATACCTCGATCACTGGAACAAAGAAACAGGAAACAACTTTACTCCGGATGAGGCACGTCCTATTCTCCGGGAATTTCTGTCAACGCTTAAACGTTGGAAGAAGGATTAAAAATGAAAGTTTCAAAACCCATACTGTTTATCCTGTCGGGATTGCCTGCTTCGGGAAAATCAAGTCTGGCAAAACTTATCGCCAAGGAGTACAATGCTGCCTATCTGAGAATCGACACCATAGAACAAGCATTGCGAGACTTATGCAACTACAATGTACAAAGCGAAGGATACCGTTTGGCTTACCGCATAGCAAGCAACAATCTGGAGTTGGGGCATAATGTGGTTGCCGACTCATGCAATCCGATAGATATTACGCGCAGAGAATGGGAAGAAGTAGCAACACAAAGCAATAGCCGATACATTAATATCGAAGTAATCTGTTCGGATAAGGAAGAACATAAAAGACGAGTTGAAAATCGGCGCACCGAGGTGGAAGGCTTAAAACTCCCTACATGGAATGAAATACTGAATAGGGAGTATCATGCATGGGAAACAGGTCGAATTATGATTGATACGGCAGGTAAATCGACAGAAGAAAGCTTCTATGAATTGAAAGAAGAAGTTGGGGGTGTCCGATAAACTGTGTCAGCGATTTTTAGAAGCGTGACGACCTGAAGTGAGATTTTAGCCTGACGTAGGCAAAGCCTATACCGAGCGAAGGAGGATACTATTTATACATGTAATATATTTTTTGTCATGTACTACGCTCCTTTAGTTCTTTGATATACTAATTTTCCGAAAGGATAAGAACGGGTGCAAAAATAAAACCCTGCAAATAAGATATTCACAGGGTTTCGTTTATAGAATCCGTACTTATTTTAAATAGAAAGAACTTTAAGTGTTTCTACCAAATCCGGTTGGATTGGTTTGTTCTTTTTGATTGCTTTTGAGAACGGTACATAAACAATTATATCATTCTGAATACCAATCATAACATTACGCTGTCCATCCAGTAAAGCATCAATAGCCGCGGCGCCCATCCGGCTGGCAAGAATACGGTCGTTGGCTGTAGGAGATCCTCCACGTTGCACATGTCCCAGTATGGTTACACGTACATCGTACTGAGGGTATTCTGTCTTTACACGTTCGGCCATAGCCATGGCTCCACCTGTAATATCCCCTTCGGTAACAAGCACAAGGCTACTGTTCTTACTCTTGCGGAACCCGTTTGATATAAGGTCAGCCAACTGGTCTTGTTGTATCGACATTTCGGGAATAATGGCAGCCTCCGCTCCCGAAGCAATTGCTCCGTTCAGGGCAAGAATTCCGCATTCACGACCCATAACTTCGATGAAGAACAGGCGTTCGTGCGAACTGGCGGTGTCGCGTATCTTATCCACGGCTTGCATGATAGTGTTCAGCGCGGTATCGTAACCAATAGTTAAGTCTGTCCCTTGCAGGTCGTTATCTATTGTGCCGGGAAGTCCGACAATGGGAAGATTAAATTCCTGAGCAAATATACGCGCTCCTGTAAGCGAACCGTCTCCACCAATAACTACCAATGCGTCAATACCTTCTCTTTGAAGGGCTTCGTAAGCTATCTGGCGGCCTTCCGGTGTCTGGAACTCTTTACAACGGGCTGTCTTTAATATTGTACCGCCTTGTTGTATAATATTACTCACACTATTGGTCTTAAAGGGCTCGATTTCGTCAAATATCAACCCTCTGTAACCACGCATGATACCTTTGACTTCCAATCCATTATAGATAGCAGCACGGGTTACCGCACGAATAGCGGCATTCATTCCGGGAGCATCACCTCCTGAAGTCAGGATACCAATACACTTAATTTTAGCCATAATGTTACTTATATTTATTCTTAGAGTCTGTTTAAATTTTATAGCAAATCTTTTTTATAGCAATTTTTAGATGGATTTTATCATTTTTGCCAGCAGAACCAACGGTCAGCGGAGCTAATTAGCGGGCTAAACCAAGAGTGAAAAGGGTAAAATACGGTAAAAAGAGCATAAAAAAATTGCTAAGAACTATTGACCAGAACCTGTAATAAAAATTTTCGCTAAAATTTAAAACAGGCTCTTATATTTCCTTATTTCGAAATCAAGTGCAAAAGTAAGAATAAATTCAGTGATTTAGTTAAATTAGCAGGTCAATTTGGTTAAATTAACACCGATCTTATTTCTTCTATCTTGGCCTCCACCTCTTCCATCTGCCATTTTGGTGTAGATGTGGCTCCGCAAATGCCAATTGACGCTGACTGGCTTACAACGTTGGGGTCAATGTCCGACGGTGTTGTGATAAAGTAGGAATTAGGATTGTATTTTTTGCATTCGGCAAACAGCACTTTCCCATTCGAACTTTTTTCGCCAGCTACAAAGAATATGATGTCGTTTTTGAGGGCAAATTCCTTGATGTTCGGTATACGGTTCGATACCTGACGGCAGATTGTATCGAAATACTCAAATTTGGCCTCCCCGGTCATGCGGCTTTGTATGATGTCTATTATCTCCTGAAAGCCATCAAGAGGTTTTGTTGTCTGCGAAAACAGGCAGATATTCTTAGAGAAATCAAGTTTTTCCAAGTCCTCTTTCTTTTCTATTACGATGGCGCTGGAGTCTGTCTGTCCAAGCAAACCGTTTACCTCAGCGTGTCCATTCTTGCCATAGATGACGATTTGGGTATTGTTACCCTTCTCATTGTCATACTTGTCGTGAATCTTCTTTTGAAGGCGTAGTACAACAGGGCATGACGCGTCTATGATTTCGATATTGTTCTCTTTCGCTATCTGGTAAGTTGATGGTGGTTCGCCATGAGCTCTTAGCAAGACTCTGGCATTTTTTAGCTCGCCGAATTCTTCGTGATTGATTGTTTTCAATCCGAGTTTCTCTAATCTCTCTACTTCAAGGTTGTTGTGTACGATATCCCCCAGGCAGTATAATACTCCTCCCTTCGATAGTTCTTCTTCTGCTTTCTTTATGGCGTTGACCACACCAAAGCAAAAACCTGACTTAGCATCTATTTCAATATTACTCATTTAATTTGTAGTTATTTGTTTGAACTTCTGTAGCAACCATTGCATCTGTTCGTCAATGGTCATATATGAATTATCCAGAAGAATAGCATCATCCGCTTTTACCAAAGGGCTTTCTGCACGCGTCTGATCTAAATGATCTCTGGTTTTTAAATTTTCAAGTACTTCTTCAAATGTCGTTTTCGTATCGCCTTTCGAACGCAGTTCGTCAAAACGCCTCCGGGCTCTGATTTCCGGTTCTGCCGTTACAAAGACCTTCATTTCGGCATTCGGGAAAACGACAGTTCCTATATCCCTGCCATCCATTACGATGCCTTTAGCATCTCCCATCTTCTGCTGAAGCGCGACCATCGCATGACGGACGAAAGGTATAGCGCTTACGATGCTTACTTTTGACGAAACTTCCATACTCCGTATTTTAGACTCTACGTTTTGTCCGTTCAGGTATGTTTCAGGCGTTCCCGTATCTTTATTCAACTGAAATTCTACCTTGATGTTATCTATTTCGTTATGCAATTTATTGTCATCCAGCTTTTCTCCGTCAAACAGCCGGTTTTCGATGCAATATAATGTTACTGCCCTGTACATGGCGCCACTATCTATATAGATATACCCGATTTCTTTTGCCAGGCTTTTGGCCATAGTACTCTTCCCGTTGGAAGAAAAACCATCAATAGCGATAACGATTTTTTTCATACTTATTCCTATTAAAACATTCAATCAATGTAAATGTTTATGTATTGGTTTATAAATTTCATTAATAAAGATGGGGCAAAGGTAATTCTTATTTTTTATTCCATATATCTTCCCTGGTATCTATAACGAATAAGTTGTTAACAAAAAGCTCTTGTATTATAAAAATAATGTGTATTTTTGCTACCTGAAACATTTTTATTGGTAAATGATAAATCGCGTTCTTATTCGTATCAGGGTTGTACAGATATTGTTTTCCTGTAGTCATAACGAATCTACAGATTTAAGGAAAGCAGAAAATGAATTGATGCTTAGTTTGCAGAAATCATACGATTTGTATTTCTATTTATTATCGTTGATGGTAGAGTTGACAAATACTTATGCCCAAAAAGTAGATGTTCGGAAGTCTAAGTTATTACCTACTAAAGAAGATATAAGTCCGAATACTAAGTTGTTGGATAATAAGTTTATCATTCAGCTAAAGCAGAATTCCGAATTTGTAAAATATTTGCAAGACAGGCCTTTTTCTTGGTCAGAGCATGAAGCGTTTATACGCAGCCTATTGGACAATATACTGAATTCGGATGTGTATAAAGAGTATATCGAAAACCAGTCTCAGCAATATGACGATGACCGCGAATTCTGGCGTAAAGTTTTCAAACAAATCATTTGCACCGACGAAGATCTGTATTCTATCCTCGAAGATGAATGCCTTTACTGGAACGACGATATAGAAATAATCGAATCCTTCGTTCTGAAGACGATTAAACGTTTCGATGAAAGCAAGGGCGATAGACAGGAGTTGTTACCTATGTTTAAGGATGAAACCGATAAGGAATTTGCCGTAAAATTACTGAGGGAATCCTTATTGAACAGTAAAGAATATAAGGAACTGATAGATAAATACACAAAAAACTGGGAGTCGGAGCGTATAGCCCTTATGGATATGGTTATCATGCAGATCGCTATAGCCGAAATAATGGAATTTCCATCAATCCCTATTAACGTTACGCTGAATGAGTATATCGATATAGCCAAATCCTACAGTACGGCAAAGAGCGCGTCATTTATAAATGGCATACTTGATGCTATAGTAAAGGAGTTGAAGGAAGAAAAGAAGATAATTAAGAAATAATAATATTTATCGTATTTTCTCATAAAGCCATTTCAAAATATTCACTTATATTTGCAGAATATAGGATGCGTCCCGGCAACTTCAAGCAAGCTTGACAGCGCTTGGAGTTCACTATATTTGTAAAACATTTTCCGAAAGGAGTTAAATCAGAATAATATAAATCAAATATTAAGGAACAATTATGACATTATTAAATGTATTATTACAGGCTGCTGACGGCGGAGCTGCTCCCGCAGGAGGTCTGTTAGGTGGAAGTACCGGTATGATTGTTATGATGGTATTGCTTTTTGCCATTATGTACTTTTTTATGATCAGGCCTCAACAAAAGAAACAAAAAGCTTTGCAGGAAGCCCGTAATGCTATCAAGGTAGGCGACAAAGTAGTTACAGCCGGCGGTATCCACGGTAAAGTTAAAGAGGTAGGCGAAACATACTTCGTTGTAGAAATAGCAAATGAAGTGAGAATTAAAATTGAAAAATCCTCTGTATTTGTTTCTGCCGAAGATACTCAAAAACAATAAAGATTGACTATTACGGAACATTTTAATCGCGTATAGCTTATGAGCGATACTGACGATAATGAAATACTAGCACAAAAGGTCAGGACTTTTTTCAAAACAATTCCGTGGAAAAAGATTCTGACCTTTATGTTTTTTGTGTTGTTATCTTGTATATTCTGGATGATGCAGGTGTATCGGCAGAAATATGAGGGTACGCTCGCTATACCCGTAAAGTATGTGAATGTACCCGATAGCATCGTCTTCGAAAATGAGCTGCCCGATGTAGTATATGCCCGTATTAAGGATGACGGGGCAACATTGTTCCGGTATTACCTTACTAAACGCAACGACTCGCTGGCAGTCGATGTCAGGGATATAATAAAGACATCGCAGGAAAAAATAATCCAGGGGCGCAACTTTGAACAACTCATCAGGTCTAAACTATTTGTTACCTCCGAGTTGATTAGCTATTCACCGACACGTATGTCATACACGTATGCATTGCTCCGCAGTAAGAAGTTATCCGTAATATACAATGGCAAGGTAAACCTGGAGGCCGGATATATGCTTGACGGAGATTTGACAACCGTACCGGATTCGGTTATGGTGTACGGCAGCCGTGCCGCTTTAGGTACCCTATTCTATGCATATACGGTTCCCGATACATTGGAACATGTAAAGTCCAAGAAGAGTATCAAGGTAAAGATGAACCCTATTCCGGGTGTAAAATACGTACCGGATGAGGTAGAACTGAATGTGCCGGTAGATGAATTTACATTGAAAAAGGTTGAGGTGCCTATCGAATGTATAAACCTGCCTAACAATCTGGATATAAAATTCTTCCCCTCATCGGTTACCATTCCTTTCTACGTAGGCTTAAAGCGGTTTGATAATATAACCAGCGATAATTTCAGGATTACGGTCGATTATAATGATATAAAGGATTTAAATGACTTGAACGACATGTCTATCCCTGTGCGTATAACGGAAAGCCCTGACTATATCCGTACACAGATACCTGTTCCTGCCGAGGTGGAATTTGTATTGGAACAACGATAAGTTTACTTTATACAGAAAATGATAAAACTAGGCATAACAGGTGGTATAGGTAGCGGTAAATCAACCGTTTCGGAGATATTCTCCCTTTGTGGCGTACCTGTATATATCGCCGATATAGAGAGTAAGAGGCTGGTTGCTACATCTCCCATAATCAGGGAGAAGCTGATCCAGCTCTTTGGCGATGAGTTGTATGATGGTAATGTATTAAACAAAGCATTGCTTGCATCCCATATATTTAATGATAAGGAAAAGCTGGAGACCGTAAACGCGATCATCCATCCCGAAGTAGGAAAGGATTTTAACCGTTGGCTTCAGAGACATTCGCTGTGCAAGATTGTTGCACATGAGGCTGCCATCCTTTTCGAATCGGGTTTTGATAAAATGATGGATAAAGTAGTAATGGTATATACTCCTCTGGAAGTCAGGATTCAGCGAACGATGTTGCGCGACAACCTTCCCCGTGAAAAGGTAGTGGAGCGTATCCAAAATCAGATGCCGGATGAAGAAAAGCTAAAACTTTCGGACTTTGTAATTGTTAATGATAATACAAAATCATTAATAGAACAGGTAACGACCGTTTTGGAACAACTCGATAATTAGCAATAAAGGATGCAAATAGAAGAATCATATCAGAAAATATTCGCGGAGAACAGGAAATGGGTAGAAAACAAGAATAAGGAAAATCCGGATTTCTTTGCTCATCTTGCCAAAGAGCAGAATCCTGATTATTTATATATAGGCTGCTCAGACAGCCGTGTGCATGCCAATGAAATAATGGGGCTACAACCCGGAGAGGTATTCGTCCACCGGAATATAGCCAATATGGTGGTAAATAATGACCTGAATGTATTGTCTGTTATTAACTATGCCGTCGAACACCTCAATGTAAAATATATCATAATCTGCGGACATTATAATTGTGGAGGGATAAAGGCCGCTATGCAACCCAAGGATTTAGGAATACTGAACCCCTGGCTGCGGAATATCCGCGATGTATATCGCCTGCATGAGAAAGAACTGGATGCTATTCCCGATGTAGTGGACCGTTACAACCGCTTGGTAGAGATAAATGTGTATGAACAATGCCTGAATGTCATAAAAACGGCGGAAGTTCAAAAGTCATATCTGGAATCGGGCTATCCGCGTGTGGCCGGCTGGGTATATGATTTGAATGACGGAACTTTAATCGACTTAAAGATTGACTTCAGGAAAGAACTGAACCGTATCCGTAAGATATATGACCTTACAAAAGGAGAATAATAAATTCAAATTCCATAATAAATAAAGCAAATAGATGAAATATATATTAACGGTATTGTGTCTTACCTTATCCGGCTTTATATTTTTACAGGGATGTAAGCCGTCCAAGGCCAATGATACAAGGACGCTTGCAGTTACGATAGAGCCTCAGAAATATTTTTTGGAAACGATCACAGGCAACCATTTTGATGTGACGTGTATCGTTTCATCGGGGATGAATCCCGAAAGCGCTGATTTTAGCCCTTCTCAATTGATGAACCTGGATAAGAGCGTTGCTTATTTCAAGATCGGATATTTAGGAATAGAAAATTCCCTGGTTAACAAAGTAGCCAAAACAAATCCCGAACTGAAAATTATAGAGTGTTCCGAAGGCATAGAACTTATTGGCGGCGTATGTACCCATACTCATGACGGGGATGATGACCATGCTCATCATAACGGGCATGCCGGAGGAGATCCTCATACATGGAGCTCGGTCGCATCCACTAAGGTAATCGTAGAGAACATGTATAAAGGGCTTCTGGAAATAGACAAGGCTAATGAGGCGGATTATACAATCAATTACAATAAACTCATCGGCGAGATCGACACCACGGATAGTATCATTAGATCGTATCTGGAAAAAGCGCCGAGTAAGGCTTTTATAATCTACCATCCGGCTCTCAGCTATTTTGCTAAAGAGTATGGACTGACTCAGTATTCGATAGAGAATGACGGTAAGAACCCTTCTCCGGCACAACTGAAAGAACTGATTGATAAAGCTAAAGCTGAGGGTGTTAAGACCGTCTTTATCCAACAGGAATTTGATACCAAAAATGCGGAAACCGTTGCCGAAGCTATTGGCGGAACGATTGTGCCTATCAATCTGCTTTCCTACAACTGGAGTGATGAAATGATTAAAATAGCAAAGGCTCTCGCACAGGAAAACGAATGAGTAAGATTCTCGAAATAAAAGATCTGTCGGTAGGGTATGAAGATAATCCGTACGTTCTTAAAAATGTCAGTCTGGATGTTTTTAAGAATGATTTTTTGGGTATTATAGGCCCGAATGGGGGAGGGAAGACCACGCTGTTGAAAACCATACTGGGACTGGTTAAACCTGTTTCGGGAGATATATCTTTTTTCGGGAACGGAGTAAAGGCTGACAAGATAAATATCGGTTACCTGCCGCAAATCAATCAGATTGATAAGAAATTTCCTATATCTGTCTTCGATGTTATTCTGTCCGGACTGACAATCAAGAAGAACAGTATTTTCTCGCCTTATACTAAAGAACAAAAGGAACAGGTGAATATAATCGCCCGTCAGATGGGATTAGATAAGCTGGTAGACCGTCCTATAGGAGCATTGTCAGGCGGGCAGCTGCAACGTACGTTACTGGGTAGGGCTATCATAGATGAACCCGATTTATTGGTGCTGGACGAGCCCAACTCTTATGTCGACAAACGTTTCGAAAGTAATTTCTATAAGCTGCTCGAAGAAATAAATAAGAGTACAGCCATCATACTGGTGTCTCACGATGTAGGTACAGTAATATCGCTTGTAAAGAATATCGCCTGCGTGAATGAAGGCTTACATTATCATTCGGGAACGAATATCTCTACCGATTGGCTCGAAAAATCATATAACTCCTGCCCTATAGAGATTGTCGGACATGGAGATTTTCCGCATCGTGTACTAGAGAAGCACGAAGGTTGCGATTGCTGCAAGGAGGATTAGCTTTTACTTCTTACTTCTTACCTCTATTATTTGATTATAAACAGTTTCTAAGAGTTTTTTTTAACAATTAGCCGGTATTGTATAGCCCGTTGTCGCCTTCAGAAAGAAGTAACAGGGAATTATTAATAACCAAATGAAATTTATTTTGTATTTTTGACAGACTTTTTTGAATAAGAGTCTGTTTAAATTTTATAGCAAATCTTTTTTATAGCTATTTTTAAATGGATTTTCTCATTTTTGCCAGCAGGTTTAGCGGGCTAAACCAAAAGCAAAAAGGGAATTGAAAATCGGCGGAGCCAAAAAGACGCTAAAAAGAGCATAAAAAAATTGCTAAGAACTATTGACCAGAACCTGTAATAAAAATTTTCGCTAAAATTTAAACAGGCTCTAAATAATAACATTAATATATGAATATCTCGTACAACTGGTTAAAAGAATATCTCGATTTCGATTTATCGCCACAGGAAACTGCTGACGCACTGACATCTCTGGGCCTGGAAACAGGCGGAGTAGAAGAAGTGGAAACAATAAAAGGCGGACTGGAAGGACTTGTTATAGGAGAAGTGCTTACCTGTACTGACCATCCGGACTCCGACCATCTGCATATTACAACTGTAAATGTAGGACAGGGCGAACCCCTGCAAATAGTATGCGGGGCTCCGAATGTTGCCGCAGGACAAAAAGTTGTAGTTGCTCTGGTAGGAACAAAATTATATTCGGGAGAAGAATCCTTTACGATAAAAAGATCCAAGATCAGAGGTACGGAATCTTTCGGTATGATTTGCGCCGAAGATGAAATCGGAATAGGCACAAGCCATGCGGGAATCATTGTTTTACCTGCTGAGGCTAAGGTGGGTACTCCGGCTAAAGAGTATTACAATATAAAAAGCGAATATATACTCGAGGTAGATATCACCCCAAACCGCATAGACGGAGCTTCACACTTCGGGGTAGCCCGTGATCTGGCTGCTTATCTCAAGCAAAATAAGCTGAAAGGGGTACTAAAGAAACCTTCGGTAGATAAATTTAAAATAGATGAACCGGACGGCGGCACACCTGTAAGGGTGGAAAATACAGAGGCCTGCCCACGCTATTCGGGTATAACTATAAAAGGCGTAAAAGTAACCGAAAGCCCCGACTGGCTGAAAAACAGGCTTACATCCGTTGGCTTACGGCCTATAAACAATGTGGTGGATGTGACCAACTATGTATTGCAAGAGCTGGGACAACCACTTCATGCTTTCGATGTGGCTCATATTTCGGGAGGCGAAGTAATCGTAAAAACATTACCTGAGGGAACCAAATTTGTAACACTCGATGAAGTAGAACGCACCCTTAGCGAGCGGGATCTGATGATCTGTAACGATAAGGAAGGTATGTGTATCGGAGGTGTATTTGGAGGTCTTAATTCCGGTGTTACCGAAAGTACAACCGATGTATTCCTCGAAAGCGCATATTTTAATCCTACATGGATACGTAAATCGGCACGCCGTCATGGATTAAATACCGATGCGTCGTTCCACTTCGAACGTGGCTGCGACCCTAACGATACCATCTATGTAATGAAACGCGCAGCCCTGCTTATACAGGAAGTAGCCGGAGGTAAGCTTACCGGACCGATACAGGATGTTTACCCCAATCCGATCAGCAAACCGGTAGTAGAACTGTCTTGTGACAAGGTAAACTCGCTGATAGGCAAAGGTATAGAAAAAGAAACCGTTAAATCCATCCTGGACAGTCTGGAGATAACAATAGACAAAGAGACTGAGGATACTCTCACCATTTCCATCCCTACATACAGGGTAGATGTATTGCGCGATGTGGATGTTATAGAAGATATACTGCGTGTATACGGATACAACAATATTGAGATAGGAGACAGTCTGAAATCGAACCTTTCGTATGAAACACCGACAGACAAAAGCTATGACCTGCAAAACCTTATATCGGAACAACTGACAGGGGGCGGCTTTAAAGAGATAATGAATAACTCACAGACAAAGGAATCCTATTATATAACTTCCGAGTTATTCCCTATTTCAAGCAGTGTACGTATAATCAATCCGTTGAGCACCGACCTGAGCCTTATGCGCCAGACGCTTATATATGGCGGACTGGAGAGCATAGCCTATAACCGTAATCATCAGAACCCTGATATTAAGTTCTATGAGTTCGGCAACTGTTACTTCTATGATGCTTCTAAAAAGGTAGAAGGCGAGAATCTGAGAGAATATACAGAAGAATTCCACCTCGGACTTTGGCTTAGTGGCAATAATATCAGCAACAGCTGGGCTGCTACTGATGAAAAAACGTCTGTATATCAGCTAAAAGCTTATGTGGAAAATATACTAAGCCGTCTGGGCATTCCTGCAAGCAGATACGATTATGTACAGACATCCAATGAGATGTTTAGCGCCGCGCTCGACATACAGGCTAAGGGAAAAGGTAAATCGCTGGGTACGCTGGGTATTGTAAGTAAAAAGCTGCTGAAAGTACAGGATATTAATGCTGAAGTATTCTACGCGGAACTCAACTGGGATACCCTGATGAAGGAAATAAGAAAACACAGTATCACTTATACTGATATTTCTAAATTCCCTGCCGTCAAACGCGATCTTGCCCTGCTGCTGGATAAGAATATACTGTTCGACCAGATAGAGAAAATAGCGTATAAAGCCGAGCGGAAGCTTTTAAAGAATGTATCATTGTTTGATGTATATGAAGGGAAGAACCTGCCGGAAGGAAAGAAATCTTATGCGGTTAACTTTATACTACAGGATGACGAAAAGACCCTGAATGACAAGCAAATTGACGCTATCATGCAAAAGATACAGAGATCAATGGAAAGTGAACTGGGGGCACAATTGCGGTAGCAGCCCCTCCCATCCTCCCCTTGGGGAGAAGCCTTAGCCCCTCCTTTGGAGGGGTTGGGGAGGCTTCTTTTTGATTGTTAATCTTAATTATCTGTTTCTTTATACCATTTGTTCAGTTGTCCGTTTACAAAAACGAAGAACCAATGGTTTTTATATTTATCCACATACTCCAGCGTTTGGTCTCCATTGCTTTTTTGGTCTACAACCGAATATTTTTCTCCCATCAACGAAACGATCTCACGTTGAGTCATACCCAGCTCTACTTGTTTCAACTGTGTATTGTAAACCGGACCACAAGCAGCAAGAGTAACTGCGATAAACAAAGCAAAAAATAACTTCTTCATAATATAATAGTTTTTATTAAGGTCTCAGACCTATTATTGTTTTTGTATTTGTAAGTAGAGAACAAGGTCAGCCCATATCTCCGAATGCGTCATTAATTGAAAATCGGCGAAGCCCAATTCTATTTATTACTTATTTATTAGATAAACGCTTAACAAATCCAATTGGTTCGCAACTAGTAGGAAACAAAAGTACCTAAAAATATTTATTGTTTTAAAAATAAAAACGGATATGCTATGATAGAGTATAAAAATTGGAGAATGTTCACATATCATAATCCATCGTTGCTTTTTTATTTTTTTAATTAGAGTTTATATTCAATAAAAGAGTAAGATGCATATTTTTAGGAGTTTTAGTTGCCACGACTTTCAAGTCTTGGATAATAATACAGATAGAAAACGACTTTAGTCAAAACATTTTGGCTAAAGCCATTATCTGATTAGACTATTATCCTCCAGCTAAAGCAGGAGGCAATTAAATCACAGAGAATAAACCATATATAATCTTATTGAATATAAACTCTATTATCTATTTAGAATAAATCATTCCGTCAGGAATGATTCGCTCGGTAGAAAAGAGAATTGTCTACAAGAGGACGCATTCCGATAGGAATGCAACCAGTTTCCGTATCTTATTTTCTACCAAGCAATAATGTATAACGATATTCAGTACACTGTTTTGTTTCTGCAATTATCATCTGAAAATATTGCTTTAATTTTTACAGACTACTTTAAGTGATATCAAAGGACTAGAATTCTATTTCGAACTTGGTCCAGCCATCGTTCGAGTTTAGGTCAAACTTGCAGTGATGGTTTATCAGTACTTCACGGACAAACATTAGCCCAATCCCCTGTCCTGTGGGTTTAGTAGTGAAGAATGGCGTAAATAATTTCTGTTTCACTTCTTCGGGTATGACAGGGCCATTGTTTTCTATGGTGACGGAAAGAGGACTGGATGTTGTTGTAATATTTATACTCCCATCCGAATTGATTGCCTCATACGCGTTTTTGACAATGTTGACGAGGACCTGCTCAAATTGTATGCTGTCAATATGGACGATATCCTTACCTGTTGTCAGGTTCAAATTCAGATTTATATTCCGGCGTTGGCATTCTATCCGGGTCAATGATTCTACAGAGCGTGCCAATTCATTAATGCTGACGCCTGATAGCGAAGGCTCAGGTATCTTTACCACTTCCGCGAAGTTGCTGATAAAATGCCCCAGATGCTTGCACCTGTCGAAGGAAGCATCCACTGCGGGAAGAACGTCTATCAGTTCATTCTTTTCGTTTTGCCGTAATATATCAGATATAACATTGAGGGTGGAACTCACGGCTCCTACCGAATTGTTTACCTCATGCGCCATCATACGGATAATATTTTCGTATGATTTCTTTTCTATTTTCAATAACTCATGCGTTAGTTCTTCAATCAGGATAAAGGGATGCGCGAAGCCCCTGTCTATGAACGATGAACGTATGCAACGAAACATTGTTATACCCGAGCTGCGGATAACAACATCATCATCTTTACCCAGCCTGCCTAACTGTTCGCCTATATTTATACCCGATTCTCCTAACCTTTTTCCTTTGACATCATCTATACTCTTAATATTAAGCAGCCGCAGGCATGATGGGTTTATCTCGGTTATCTTATCATCAAAGTCGAGTATTATTACACCTTGGGGAGAGGCTTGTATCAATAAATCGAGAAAATGATTTTTCTCCCTTACCTGAAGACGTTCATCTTTCAACTGATCCATCATCCTGTTGAAGATTTCGATTAGCTTATTAGCCTCGCTATTGGCTATGGGGCGAAGGCGGGTAGAGAAGTCCTGCTCTTTAAGCAGCTCCATTCCGTCCGAAATAATCTGGTATGGCTTAATAAGCCTGTAGTATAATAGTATGAAGAAAATAATAGCGATAATGCTGATTCCTTCGATGAGCAGGAACTTGTACATGTCCGACCTGAAGAACATCAGCCCTATAAATACTAAAGAGCCAAATACTATGATGGCTAATATCCAAAATAAAATTTTCGACTTCATGCCTGTCAATCGTAAGTATTCATCCCATATTTCTCAAGCCTTCTGTAAAGCGCCTGCCTGCTTACACCGAGGGCAGTAGCTACTTTCGACAGGTTACCTCCATATAATTCCATAGCTTTTACAATCATGTTCTTCTCCAGTTCATCGAGCGGATAGATAGAATCCGGAAGACTGGCAAACGTATTGGGAATTTCAATATATTGGTCTTTAAAATCACTGTCGGTAATCAGGTGCTTACCCGAAACGAGAATAACCCTGTCTACCAGATTCTTTAGTTCCCTGATATTACCAGGATAAGGTAATTTCTTCAGAAAATCGATAGCTTCGGATGTAAATTCAATCTTATCCAAACCATTGATTTCAACTTGTTTTTTAGCAAAATAATTAGCCAGCAGAGGAATATCGTCTATTCTTTCACGTAGGGCAGGCACACGAATGGTTATCAGGTTGATACGATAGAATAAATCTTCGCGGAATGTACCCTTTGAGACCATATCCGCCAGATTCCGGTTAGTAGCGCTGATGACGCGTATATCGACCTGCTTCTGTTTACTATCCCCCAGAGATTCGAATGTTTTATCCTGTAAGACCCTTAATAACTTTACCTGGCAGGCGGCGTCCAGTTCCCCTATTTCGTCAAGAAAGATACTCCCTTTATTTGCCAGTTCGAACCGTCCAACCCTATCGTAATGCGCATCTGTAAATGCTCCTTTCTTATGCCCGAACATTTCGCTTTCGAACAGGGACTGAGATATTCCCCCCAGATTAACCTTTACAAAAGGCGCTTTCTTGCGGTTGCTGTTTTCGTGTATGGCTTCGGCGATCAGTTCTTTACCTGTACCGCTTTCGCCGGTAATAAGTATAGACGCGTTTGTTTTGGCTACACGCGAAATTGTGTTGAAAACATTTTGTAGCAGGGGGGATTTCCCTATAATTTTATCGTAGTGGAAAGTATCCCCATTATTTCGTGCAATACTGTTCTCTACGCTATCTTTCTCGCTTCCGTCTCTTAATTCTATGGCAGTCTGAATCGTACTCAATAGAGACATATTGTTCCAGGGCTTGGTCACAAAGTCGAAAGCTCCTGCCTGAATACCCCTTACAGCAAGGTTGATAGAGCCCCAGGCTGTGATGAGGATAACAGGCACACCGGGGCAATATATCTTTACCTGCCGTAGTAAGGTTAGGCCTTCTTCTCCGCTTGTACCTTTGGTATAATTCATATCCATAAGGATAAGGTCGGGTGGGGTAGACTTTACGAAATCAATGGCTTCTTGGGGCGTTGACACACTGGCGGTATCATATCCGGCTCTTTTCAGTACGAGAGTAAGAGATGAACGTATGGCAGCATCGTCGTCGCAAATAAGTATCATGAATCTTTATTTTTAATGAATAAAAGTAATAAATTGAATCTATACAATTTCAAAAAGCCTGCATATTTGATTATCGTTAACAAAGATTTCTTTGATTTTTAGTTAGAGCCTGTTTAAATTTTAGCGTCTTTTCCCCTTTTTACTCTTGGTTTAGCCCGCTAATTAGCTCCGCTGACCGTTGGTTCTACTAGCAAAAATGATAAAATCCATCTAAAAACAGCTATAAAAAAGATTTGCTATAAAATTTAAACAGACTCTTAATCATGTGGATTAGTACTCCAATTATATATTGGATTCTTATTGACTTCGTTTCGTTCCGCCTTTATGTTCTTTAATTTATTATGCTGCGCGCAATCACAGATTGCTTGCCTTACTTTTGGCCGAAGTTCCCAAAGTAAGCAAAAAAGCATTGCGCCCCGCTCCGCTGTACGACCCACCATCGGTTTGGCGGCTGACGCCTGATAAGCAGGGTCTATCGTCTGCCTTGACATTGCGTTGCGACTCCAGAACGAAGAGGAGTCTATAATAGTCCAACGATTATACATAAACATAGTTCCAGCTACGGAATCACATTAATCAACCATATTATCATAATTGACTGAAATTTCTTTATTGTCAATAAAATCGTAAAGCGTAAGGCTCCGTATCTGGTAGTAATAAGACCATAGCAGGTACATTTGTTCGATATAGTTGCGTCTGGCTTCGTCCTTTGATGTCTGCGAATCGTTCAGGTTCAGTACGTCTATTTTGCCCAGCACAAAAGCCTCGATAGAGGTATTGTATCTCTGTTGGGCTATAATATCGGTTTCTTTTGCCAGTTCCAGTTGTTTCGACTGGCTGTTGAAATTTTGTACCCGCAGATATACATTCTGATTGAAGTCTATTTGCTCTTTCTCTATCTTTGAATTTTCCACATCGCGGTTTGCTTCGGCTATTTTCACTTTTCCTTTCCCTTTTCCCCAGTCCAGTATCGGCATCTTTATCCCTACATTTACCACCTGATTGTTTCTCCAATGATTACTGTTGAAAGCCTGAGCAAATGTATCTTCCTGTCCCGACATGCCAAACGAAACGAATAGCTTTGCATTCCACCGGTCGGCTTTCGCCTGGCTTACATCACGTGATGCTTCCAGCATCCTCTTTTGTACGTTTTGGGTAAACGGATTGTTTGCCCTTGCCAGGCTAACAACTTGAGGATATGACAGAAACGGCGTTTTGTTCAACATGCCTTCGGGTATAACGGGCTTTATAACAACATCTTCGCCATACCCGAGAAAAGAGCGTAACTGGAACATCCTCGAATTCAGTGAGGCCTGTGCATCCGTGAGGTATGATTCTGCCTTTAACAGCGAGACCCGTAGTTGCAGGAGGTCGTTCTCTGATATTTGTCCGATTTTTCGCCGTGCTTCGGCTATCGTATAAAGTTTTTCCGTATTCTTTAAGTTTTGTTGGGCTATCTCCATATTTATTTGTCCTAACAGTAAGTTGAAATAGTACTGGATAGCTGTATTCGACACATCTTCCATGTTAGCGACTAATTGTTGCTTCGCCGCCTGATATTTCACAGGTTCTATTTTTTGCAGCCATTTCACACGGTTGAAGCCGAATATCGGTTGTTCCAGTGTTATAGATGCTGGTATTCCCATATATCTGGTAGAACCGTTGTCTCCATATTGCTGCAAGCGTTGGAAGCTGCTTTCGAGCGAGACTGTAGCTCCTGTCAGGGGAATATTCTGGGTAACGGATATTCCGGCGTCTATAGTGCTGTAATCGTTGCTTACGAATGTATATGTTCCATCCGAATTCTGAAAAGCATTGTACGACTTGGAATAATAGGGTAGGGTAGTGTTCAGTGTGACCTCCGGCAACAATTCCGCCTTGTATGTCTTATATTCCCAATAACTCGATTTGTATTGGTTGCGTGCTACAACGGCGTCTACCGATAATGAAACACCACGTTGAATGGCATCGGTAAGGCTTACTACTATAGTATCCTGGGCATGTAGTGTGCCGGATAGAAAGAGGAATAATGCTATAATGGAATATATCTTGTTCATACCTTGAGAATTATAATGGTGTTACTTTTTTACTCAATTTGCCTCTTGATTACTGTTTGCATAAACTGTTTATAGTCATGTATTTATATAGATATTTATAAAAAGGTGACAAACTAAACAAATGTGACAGCTTTTTTATTGTTTTTTATCTGTCACCTTTTTTTATCACGTTTAACTTGATTACTGGAAACGTTCTTTAATTTTCTATCTGCGCGCAATCACAGATTGCTTACCTTACTTTTGGCCAAAGCTCCAAAAGTAAGCAAAAAAGCATTGCGCCCCGCTTCGCCGTACGACCCACCATCGGTTTGCCGGCTGAATGAAGTGATGAAAGATTCATCATTCTACAGATTGGGAAATCTTGCTTAA
>NZ_QVMO01000022.1:331-5857 GCF_010501055.1 Dysgonomonas sp. 521 | reverse complement strand
GCCGTTGGTGGGTCGCCGAGGGACGAAGCACTAGCCTTTTGCTTCCTTTTGGGCAATGCCAAAAGGAAGGACAAGCCCGGGAGGGCGCGGCAGTATGAGCCAATGCTAAAAAGTTTAAACTATGATGGTTTTTGTGCATAAAATGAAAGAACGTTTTTCAGTTATCAGCTACTGATTCGTATTCATACTTAAATAAGACAATTTTACCGCAACTTTATTCATCCCGTAATGCCTCTGCCGGTTGTATCTTTGACGCCCTCCTTGATGGATACCAGACTGCAACGATAGAGATTGCAGCCAGTATAAGGAATGTTATGCCATAATTGATGAAATACTGGCCGATACCTGCCGGAGCCTCATTGCGGTCTACTGCTGGTACCCCTATATCCTTGAGGATATCTATTAATGATACATTTATACATACAATGGCAGCTATAACACTAGCCAAGAATATTAAAATAACAGTCTCCAGTATGAAGATCAATTGTATGTTACGGTGTGGGGAGCCTAAGGCTACCCTTAACCCTATTTCGCTGCGGCGCGTCTGTGTGCGAAACCAAAAAGTACCAACCACAGCCAGAAAAATATTGATAAGAAGAAAGGCTGTGATAGAAAATATACTTTTAAAATTACTGTCATACCCGGTCCATTTCGCAAAATTCTTACCTATATCGCTGATGGGTACAACCGATGAAAGGAAATAGGGATTCACGGCTATTTGCTCCTGCATATCTTTGGTAAACCTTTCGGCAAAGTCTTTATCTGCACCGGCCTTTACCCGTACACAAATTTCGGTGTAGCCGTTTGTATCTATCGCTTTTGCATCATTTCTGGATAATAGTACATAAACAACGGGTTCACTCTTGTTAAATTCACTCCTTTTGGTGGGTTCTGCTACTCCGATAACGTTTTCATTTTCTTCTTCTCCGAAGTCAAGTGATTTTATTTGTCCGGCATCTCTTTTTAGAAACAGATTGTCTCTGTCTCCGCTAATTACGATGCTATTGCGATTGTTCCAATCAGCTATATTCCCTTGCAGTATGTCAATATCGAAAACGTTAAAATACTCAGGTACAACAGTCTTGATTTGTATATTATCCACTACAGAATCTAATGTGAAAGTATTGTTCCTAAAACTTCCGGAATAAGGAATAGCATCGTAAGATAAACTTAGATATGCTACATCAGGATATTTCTTTATACGGTCGATAATAGTCCAAAGGGTATTCAACTGTGAGTTTCTCTCATCTTCACTACCATTGTTTATTATCCGGTTTCCTTCTTCCTGTACTCCCAGATTGATACTATATACATGTTCTATGTCATAGCCTGTAGGTTCCAGATAGCGTTTTGTGAAAAAGTATATATAATCTACACAAAACCAGAGGATACAAAATACCAATACAAGCTCGGACAATATCCATATATTGATCTTTCGTTCTGTCCATATTATTTTGAAAATCTGCCGTATCATGGTTTACATATTTTTTTTGTTAATGGAATCAACTATTGCCAAGTTGGATGCTTTGTAGGCCGGTATCCCTGCCGAAAGCAGGTTGAGAATGAAGCATGTTGCCAATACTCCCAGCAATACCGGGTATGAAACCAAAGCGTGTATAGGTATAGAACTCTCGGCTCCCACATCCAAAAGCCATTCCTTGAGCCATATAACGATGAAATATGATAAGACCAGCCCAATGATACCTCCGATAAAGGTGGTAATAAGGTTTTCGAACAAAATCTGGATAAGGATGATATATTTCTTTGCCCCGAAAGCCTTTCGTACGCCGATCTCTTCTATCCGTCTCTTTACCTGCGACATGCTGAAGCTGGACAGGTTGACCGCCGGAATGAGGAGCAGAACGCAGAAGATAAATATCATTTTCCGGTATGTTCTTTTTTCATCGGGTTTCATATCCCGGGTTTCATCCATCAGCGCCTGTCTGTGACTGTTAGGCCCGTGAAAGGTTATATTCCATTCGGGATCGAGACTGTCGAATTTGCGTTGCGAAGCCTGTATTTCCTCAATTAATGCTGCCGAGTCATTTTTATCTTTCAATAAGAATAATATGTGATAACTCCGGTTTTCGTATCCGTTTTTGGCTGTATACGGTATATAGGCTTCTCCATATCCGTACGTAAAGGTTTGAGGTACATCTTTTATGATGCCTGCAACTTTGTATGTATTGAAGTCTATTTCTATGTTTTTGCCCAGAGCTCCGTTATTTCCGAAGACTTTTTTTGCCAGATTTTCGGAGATAACCGCATTGTGTATGCCCGAATCAAAGTCTTCTTTAGTAAAGGGTTTACCCTCTATGAAAGAGAAAGACATTACATGCCAGTAAGCGGCATCAACAAGCCTGATCTCGGCAAGGAAATGTTCGGTTGCATTATCCTTTTTTACCATAAATTGGTTGCCATTCCATGCTTTATCTACGGCTGTAGTATATTCCGGTGTTTTAAAGCCGGACAGATAGCTCTTGTATAAGTCATAGTCCGGAGTACTTTGCCACCATCCTTGCTTCGATTCATCTTTATGCTTCTTTGTATAGCGTTTTACATAAAATGTCCTGTCCCTGTTTACCTCAGGCGCTATATTTACATGCTTTATAGAGTCGGTAACAATGATGACCATCATCATCATTATAGCCAATGCCGTGCCTGTGATGGTAATAATGCTGATAAACCTGTTTTGTTTCAGCATTTCTATAGCTTGTTTGAAATAGATTTTATACATGATGCTATTTGTTCTATGTTATTCTAAAGCCTTGGCTCATTACATCAGGGATAGTAGCCGATAATACGGGATATACCTGACGCCAATACACTGATAGTAATTTACTCTACACGCCTGCCGTCAAAGAAGCGGATAATACGCTTTGTGGTTTTGGCTATGTGCTCGTCGTGTGTTACCATCACGATGGTTGTTCCTTCGTTATTCAGTTCGAACAATAAATCCATAATTTCTGTACCCATCTTACTGTCCAGGTTGCCTGTAGGCTCATCGGCAAGGATGATTTGCGGATTGCCTATAATGGCACGGGCTATGGCTACACGCTGGCATTGTCCGCCCGATAGCTGCGATGGGAAGTGCTTCATACGGTGCGACAGGCCTACTTTTTCCAATACCTGTTTGGCCATTTCGCGGCGGCTGGTATCGCCCGATTTACGGTAGAGGAGGGGGAGTTCCACATTGTCGAGTACGTTGAGTGAATTTATCAAATGGAAACTTTGGAAAACAAATCCAAGCGTTTTGTTACGGAACTCCGCCATTTCCTTATCCTTCATATTGTTTGTTTCAGTGCCGTTGATAAGGACTTTTCCATTGCTGGGGATATCCAGCAACCCCATAATGTTGAGCATGGTACTTTTACCGCAACCGGAAGGACCCATAACGGAAAGGAAATCACCTTTTTCCACTTCCAGGTTTACATTTTCCAATGCAACTGTTTCGACCTCTTTCGTACGATAAATTTTAGTAATACTCTGTAGATTAATGATTGATGACATATTATTTGTTGTTTTAGCCCCTCTGCCCCCAAGGGGGACTTACAGAGAGGGTATTGGTTTTTTATTTTTCGTTTTTCATTTATTTTTGTGGCTTTGCTCTAAGCCTCCCTTTGGAGAGGTTGGAGGGGCTCCGTGGCTTTGCCTAAGTCCCTTTTGGGGGATTTAGGGGGCTTCTATCTTTAGTTTCTGTTTGTTTTTATATTGGTTCATATCCGAAATTATTACCTGCTCCCCGACTTCGAGTCCACTTACAACTTCTACATATTCGAAGCTGCTTTCTCCCAGCTTTATCTTTTGTTTCACTGCTTCGTTGCCTTTGATAACCCACATTTCGTATTCTCCTGCTCCTATGTAGTAGGAAGAATTAGGTATGCGGACTACATCATCCTGTATGCCGTGAGTGACGTATACGTCCGTTTTCAGTCCGCTTCTGAGGCGTGAGTTTCCGGCATCTTTGAGCATAACAGTGAAGTTGATTACTCCGTTTTTTACAGATGGGGTTATGTTTACAACGGTACCGTCGAGTTGTAATTGTCCTATTTTTATGATGGCTTTTGCTCCCGAACTCAGTTTTTCGGCGTAGCTGTCCGCTATTTCGGCCTGTACCTTAAAGTGGCTCAGGTCGGAAACTATGGCGATTTGTTTTCCTGCCGATACTTGCGAACCTATCTGGTTGTTTACGTAAGTAAGTGTAGCCTTTTGCGGCGATAGTACGCGGGCATCTTTTAGCAGGCGCGCACTTTCCGAGAGGGATTTTTCGAATATGCTCAGGTCGAGTTGTTGCACCCTTACTTCTGCCGCGGCGTTTTTCTTCTGGTTGTCTATCTGTTGTTTTAGCTGTTGGAATTCGAGTTTGGCTACTTCGTAGTTCAATGCGGCCTGACGCACTTTGTCTGACGTACTTGCTCCAATGCTGTCAAGGTAGCTTTCGTTTTTTAGTTCGGTTTGCAATTGTTTGAGCTTCATTTCTTTTACCTGTAGCTGCATTTGCAGGTCCGATATCGTATTGTCAAGGCTTACCTGTGACTGGATGAGTTTGCTCTTTTTCATTTCTCTTTCATCCAGTTTTTGTTTGTAATCCGTTTCTATAGATGCTAATTCCAGTTTTAGGATAGGTTCGCCCGCGTTTACCGAATCGCCTGCTTCTTTATAGACTTCCAGTATACGGCTGTTGATAGGAGACACGATAATCTCTTCGGTAAGCGGGATAACTTTTCCCGAAGCATTTACTGTTACTTCTATGGTGCCTCTGTCGACAGTGCCTATCGCTATATTTTTAGATGATACTGAACTTTGCAGAAGGTTTATGCCAATAATAATAGTTGTAATAACTCCCGCTACAACTGCTCCGTATTTAATGATTTGTTTGCGCTTTTCTTTGCGTTGTTCGTCTAGTGGTATTTCCCTGTCCATTTTGGATGTTTTTATTATTTCAGTAATATATTATCAAGTCGCGTGCCGTTGTTTTATATTGCTTATAATTAGCCGTTTATGTATTTGTGATATGTCCGTTTTCGGACAGTTTGTACGGAAGTAATTGATGTTGTAATCAGAAGTTAAGTTGTTCAAACCAAGCCTGTTTTTATCAAAACACCCTGAAGGGGGGCAGTATAACAGATAGTTACAGGATTTGTATTGTTTTTTGTCATGCGCTAATGAGCTAATTATGTGAATCAGTATTTCGTTTTGTTTAAATTATGTGTTCTTTAATTTTTTATTCTGCGCGCAATCGCAGATTGCTTGCCTTACTTTTGGCCGAAGCTTCCTACTGCCGCGCGCTCCCGGGCTTGTCCTTCCTTTTGGCATTGGCCAAAAGGAAGCAAAAGGCTAGTGCTTTGTCCCTCGGCGACCCACCAACGGCTTGCCGGCTAAACGGGACGAAACTCGCCTGCGGCTCGGACAACATCCCGTTTCACGCCGACTGCACCGGGTGGGTACCCCGCCTGCGGAACGTATGCACGGAACCGCAATGCGGCGACAAGGCAGAGGCTTATCCATTATTCTTGTCGTGCGTCA
>NZ_QVMO01000022.1:0-283 GCF_010501055.1 Dysgonomonas sp. 521 | reverse complement strand
CACTTCATTCAGCCGGCAAGCCGATGGTGGGTCGTACGGCGAAGTGGGGCGCAATGCTTTTTTGCTTACTTTTGGAGCTTCGGCCAAAAGTAAGGCAAGCAATCTGTGATTGCGCGCAGAATAAAAAAATTAAAGAACATTTAACTTATCAACTACTGATTGACATTAATTATAAAATTATCTTATATAAAGGTGCATAATCCGGAGCATCCCCACCCAGTAATCCGGTTCTAAATCCATTAGAAATCGGTTCTAAAAATCTGCCATTCCGGCAGATATCCAC
>NZ_QVMO01000228.1 GCF_010501055.1 Dysgonomonas sp. 521 | reverse complement strand
GAAATATCCATCCTGTGGTACTTCTTTTCTTTGATGCTCTTAATGTTGAAAATTTCTCTTTGAGCCATAATGTTAATTGTTAATATGATTGGTTGCTTGTTCCTATGCCGGGAATCGAACCCGGCCGTGAACCGTTTAGGATTAGTTTTCTATTATTTCTTTTTGGGTTTAACTAACCATCTCTTATAAAACCTTACTGCTTGCGCCCTATTATCGGCATAGCACTTGAATCCATCTGCTGTTTGCCACTCACCAAATTTGCCCGCTTCAGGCTGCTTTATAAATTCGTATTTCATATCAATCGGCCTCCTTTCATTATTGACTGCTAACTGTTAACTGTTATCTATTGCACTCATTGATAATGGCAGGCTGCGTTCTTTGCCCTCATCGTCCTTAAAACGTACCTCAATAAACTGGCAGGAAGGTGCAGGCCTGTAAGCCTCTTTGATGATGTTGATACCATCAATAAAGTTTTCATCACCCGATTTTACTGCCAGACGCTCAAGTTCCAGCACTTTATTAGCCTTCAGGTTACCTTTGCGATCTTTGGCCAACAGGTTCATCACGGTTTCAACCAGGTTTGCACTATTCTCATCCTTTGCCAGCGTTTTCAGGTGGTCTTTTACTTTCTGAATACCTATATCAACAGTATCAGCCCAGCCCTCATTGATACGGTTACCCAGCTTAATGCTAATTTCACCATCTTCAGTGCTGAAGGTATCTGATTGGCGGTCTGATTTAGTTTTGTACAGTTCGTCCTTCATGTCAATAAGTGTTTCCATATTCCCGAAAACTGTTTTCTTTGCCATCATTATCCCTTCCGATATCTGGCATAACAATTCGAAGTTTGTCCTGATGGTGGCATCCTTCATCTCTTTGTAGGTTTCACGTTCCTGTTTAATCCTGGCAGCTTCTGCCTTTTTTGCTTTGTCCTGCCTGAAGGCTTCATATTCAGCCATTTCTTCAGCAGTCATTTCAACTAATTCTTTACTCATAATCTATTGAATTAAAATGTT
>NZ_QVMO01000227.1 GCF_010501055.1 Dysgonomonas sp. 521 | reverse complement strand
ACGTGAGTTCGAAATAAGGCACTACCATATTGCTAGTTGCTTATCCTCAATAATATCAACTCTGATAGATGGCTTCTTAGGCAAGAAACTATAAGCTAATAATCCTGCAATCAGATTAGTGAGGAAGTTTGCAAATGATCGATGTCTTGTGTGCTCTATTTGACAGATATTTTTGAGTTCATCGTTAACAGATTCTATAATAGCCCTTTTTCGGAGCATAATCCTATCCTTAAGAGGCAATTCACCTTTCATGTTGTTTTTGAGTTTGTAAACCAGATGGATTCCATCGACAAAGAGAATTTCGGCTAACCGTTGAGAGATGTATCCTCTGTCAGCATAAAGCTTACCGAATATATTTTTGACAAAACTCTCCATTTCAAGCGGTTTCCTGTCATCCACATTCCCTTGGGTAATAACAAAACTTAAGATTTCTCCTTTATCATTGATTATCAAATGAAGCTTGAAGCCAAAGAACCATCCCATTGTACTTTTACCTTTCGAGGCGATACCATCAAATACTTTGTGCTGCCATTCACGTTTGATATTGCACACATCCAATGTAGTGGAATCCACAAAACTAATGCCTGTACATTTGCCCAACCGACAGGTTTTCAGAAACAAGACTAAGGGCAAAAGTGATCGCTGCTGGAGTTCTACAAAGCGGTTGTAAGATACAAGCTTGGGAAATTCATCCTTCATATGTTTGCTTACATAAAACAAATAATACGCCTTAAGATTCCTCATTCCACTCAGGTGAAAAGCTATTAAGATTGTCATTACTTCGCTGTCAGAGATTCGATTAGGCTTATTCCGATGCTTTTTACCGTTATCTTCCCGCAATCTATGACGGGTGGAAAATGATTCAAATTCTTTGGTAAATTCATCACATAAATAGAAAATATCTGTAACTTCACAAACACTTAGCATAATAGATGTTTTTTAATTAAACTTTGAATGTTAGATACTTAAAGTTAATCAAAAAATCGCTATTATGCTAATGTTTAAGTAATTATCTTATTTCGAACTCACGTTA
>NZ_QVMO01000226.1 GCF_010501055.1 Dysgonomonas sp. 521 | reverse complement strand
AAAAGCGCGGATTGCCCTGCTTCCCCTTACGAAAGGCACTGGTATGCCCGGATAAAAGAAAAAGCTGCAACCCACGCCCATAATTACGGTGCGTGAATTCCAACCCTTCGATCTTCTTTATCCAAATAAATTACCAGTTTTTTCGTAAAAGAAATAGAGTGGATTCAGTATGTATAATCAGGTATTCCCCTTTATGGAAATTACCTTTCTGTTATTGATATTCTTCTTAATTTCCCATAAGCCGGTTATTTTAAGTTGTCATCCCGTTCTTCGTCCAGGTAATCCAAAAGAGCTTTCTTTAGCTTATCCAGAAATTGTGTCGGATTACTTCTGTTTTTCATATCATGGAGCGCACGCGAGAAATTACTCAAGTCTATATTGAAGGCTTTTTCGATACGCCTGCGGTACTCCATTTGTGTAATCTTCCCGCCGTTGAAGGCTTCCACCAGAAATAAAGGAAAGGCAACCTCCGTCAGGTCGGTCTTGGAAATAGTCCAAAACAGTCCTGCTTTCCCCAGCCCGCTAACCCCGGCATCTTCATCGATACGGTCTATTTCGGCAATCAGCCGGGCTTCGAGCATATCGTAAGCCAGTATCCGGCTAACCAGCCGGTCGCCGCCACTCGAAAACTCAGGGTCTTTGTCAAAGCAGAAGTCGGGAGCCGACTGAATCCCGGATATACCCCGCAGGAAATAATAACAGTCAAAATGCCTGCTTCCCGAACGGTAATACCTGTAAAACTCACGGTGGCGGGAGAAAAACAGACGGATGGCTTCCAGTTCGCCTTCGAGGTATGCCCGTTGAGCTGCCCTTCCTCCCTGCGGGCAATTTACCCCGATGTCATACACCTTGCGGTAATAAAGCAGCTGGCAAGATAAGGAGGGTTTCAGTTCTTTAAAGAAGGTGATTTCCTCCTCTTGGTTTGTAAAAGAGTACTCGCATATAAATACTTTGAGCCTGTCCAAAGTATCTTCCAGTAAGAGGATTGCTTCGCGTGATTTCTCAATGATGCTGCTGCCAGTACCATTTTCAATACA
>NZ_QVMO01000225.1 GCF_010501055.1 Dysgonomonas sp. 521 | reverse complement strand
AACAGGCAGAATAGTATAAGTGTTAGGTTTCTCATATTTTTATTTTGTTTGAAGATGTTTATTGTCGTATCCTTTGTCTAAGCCTTCCGCCCTCTTTAGAGCAGGAAGTACCCGAAGGGGGGCAGGGTTTGCCTGCCCTTATATGGGTAATAGGAGTTTCGGGGTTGCAAACCCCGAAGGACGGATACATTTACTTTTATTCTATAATGCAACGCACAATATTGCCGAATGAGTAATTGAAGATACTAGCTGTGGTAACGGAACTACTAGTAAACATCAGAGCTGTCGGTGCTGGGCCTACAACTTCAATAGTACTGCTACTCCAATAGAGGCTGAAGCTGCCTGTATCGCTCAGTAAACCGTCGGTATAGCGGTAGCCAGCAGCCGGCAAATAAAGGGCGTCGGACAATTTATAGCCGCTGACACTATTAGCTGTAAATGGACCCAGATTAGTCCAAGTACTGCCAAAAGTGTTAGGATCGGGCGTACCATCAGCTACGCCACCCCCAGCTAGTGCACTCCACTGTTTCCTGCTGGGAACTTTCCAACCTGTAGGGCAAGGATCATTGGCGGTAGCTTTAGCCATTGTGTAATTATCAGTACCATCGCCCCAAAGGGTATTAACGTTAGAAGATAACCAATTGAACGCAGCTTCAATAAAGTTACCGTGTCCCGGAGGGGCTACCGTAGATCGCACATTGGTAGTACCACTTAGAGGCTTACGGCTTTGGTGGCCATCCTTAGGCCTTCCCCACTGGTAGAGGTCGCCCAACATCTTGCATGGGTCAAGCTCATACTCATCGCCTAGGTTTACATGGGCATAGGTGGCTCTTATTATATCATCCGGCTTATTAAGAATTTTGGCTGTGACTGCCGCCTCGCTCCATGCATTTACATATATCGGCGACAATTGTCCCAGGGTGGCCAGCATTACCAATACCTCGTATTCATCGCTGGTTACCGTACCGCAGGCATTGCTCGCGGCGCAGGTTATTTTCGGGGTCTTTTTCATATTGCCCAGTGCGTCGGCTGTCAGGCCTGTAGTGC
>NZ_QVMO01000224.1 GCF_010501055.1 Dysgonomonas sp. 521 | reverse complement strand
AACAACTCCATATTATTAGATGAATTATTTAAAGTACAATAAATTATTGAATTAGACATAAAAAAGAAAGGCGCATAACTATAATCTTTGTTATTGATGAGCGATTTAAGGTCTTGACCTATATCGTTCAACTTCTTGGATAGCTTTGTCATCCATTTTTCAAAATCTTCATTATTGATATACATATTGCTTCGTTTTACAGATTAATACTACTTGTGTCCAATGCATTGACGAAGCAAAATTCGGCAGAACGAAGCAATAAAATAGGGGGACTGGCACACCCACTCCCCCTGAAATAATTTGTATCTATCTGATATACAATCTACATTATTTTCATTTTTTCAAAATTAATTATAGCCCTCGTCTTTACTTTTTTGAGTGATAGCATCTTTTATCCTGTCTAAAAATTCGGTGATTTTAGTGGGCTTACGTTTTATTACTGCTTCTTCTTTTTTGTGGATATCCCCGAAACTTATATTGAACATCTTTTCAAATATACGTGCTACATCGGTAAGGAACAATTCTTTGCGGTTGGAATGAAAGATACCACCCGTCAGATAAAAGAGCCCGCAAACCAATTCCATTATATCAACAAGTTTAATCTTATCCTGATTTAGGTATAAGGGAGATTTCCAGTCAGCTTCTATGTTGATGAAATATTTAGGATATTGCATCTGACGGTATATCAATTCTCGTTCTTTGCTTGTCAACAATAACACTTTATCCGAATAGACAATTTTCAATATATCCTTTTTTGCTCCATATGAAAGTTCCAGCGACCTTATCATTTCAAACTCAACTTGTGTCGTATTGAGCATGCGGATACGTTTAATATTATCATTTTCTGTATCCAGATACATAATTAGTCTCTCCTTACGAATATAAAAGTTTCCAAATAGTTTTCATTTCGCCAGCATTTTCATCAGTAGAAAACTATTTGCATTTGGTTGGCAGCATTTATTATATAGCCAAGAAATGAGATTCTTCATCCATTTCTTGAGATTCCAGGCTGTGGCACTTAGAAGAGCATTGATTTGGACATACCTCTCCCCACAGAGATAATTTTCATGCATTCTGAAGTCTGATTTGAGATGTGCGTTAACCGGTTCTATTGCTGCCCTGCGTCTAAACTTCCTCCGCTTTTT
>NZ_QVMO01000223.1 GCF_010501055.1 Dysgonomonas sp. 521 | reverse complement strand
CTGTAAATGCTGCCAAAATAATGATGAAGGAGAATGGAATACCCTTTTCTATGGACACACTTAAAAACCTGATGTACAACTCATATATACTCAAAAGATTTTTTGAGCTGTCTGGGTTTAAGCCCAACAGAAAGATAAATGACAAACTTGTCAAAGAACTAATTGATATAGCAACCTATAGAACTGCATGAATAGCGTAAAAACTATAGAAATTTATAACGAACTATTGTAAATAAAACATTAGCAGGTGGAATATAAAATTTTTTCTTGTCTGCTTGATATTTGAAAAAATATCTGAACTTAAAGTATTAAGTATAAATACATTAGCATTTGGATGTTCGTTGGTTGTCATTACTTTATAGATTTTGGTCAATCTACTAAGATATTGATAATCAGCGAACTATCCAAATTATTTAATGCTTATTTTGTTGAAAATCAATCAATTATATCTATTTATAACGAACTATTGAAAATGCTTCGGAGTTACAGAACGTAAAGAAGCACAAATAGGAAGAAAAAATTATTCTACACTTATTTTTTTACCCTGGTTAAGAGAAACGATACCATCGGTAACAATACGGTCTCCCTGTTGAAGCCCGTTGGTTACCACGTAGCTTTTACTGTCGGGGGTAGATATGACATCAATTAAGGCTTTATATTTGTCCCACCGTGGGAAAATATTGCTTCCAATTACTGATGTATGTACGATTTGTTGAATGCCCGTTTTCTGCGCCATTAGAACCATATTGCTCGCATTGCGCAATTCTATCGAAGGGTCGTTGGGGTCGGCATATTGAGCCGAGAAAATAGCTGTTACGTCCTGCATGGCCGGTTCGAGCGACTGTAAATAACTCATATCGCCTTTTACTACTTCTGCTCCTGCTTCCGCCATTTGCTTTGCGGCAATTGATTCCGGGTTTCTTGTAAGAATACGCACACGGTGTCCGTTTTTCAAAAGTTCCCGTGCCGCATTTCCGCCCTGTGTTCCCGTGCCTCCTATTACAAGTATAAGTGGAGATGTCTTTAATGCCATATTGCTGATTTTTTAATGATTAATTTCGTTACACTAGTGTCCGGTTATAAATCAAACAGTTTCAACTGTTTATCGTCACCAGGACTTATTGATTTGTAATTATTTTTTGTAAACAGTTCATCTATA
>NZ_QVMO01000222.1 GCF_010501055.1 Dysgonomonas sp. 521 | reverse complement strand
CCTCAGTTAATGTCACTTTGTATCGTATTGCCATAGTTGCTTTTGTGGCAAATATACGATATTTGTCAGACATTATCAAATTGACATGACACTAGCAGTGCCATTATCATCCAATAGTGTTATAGCGAGAGTTCCATAAACTCTTGCTGTTACGTAGTTTTTAGGAGACATGAGGAAGAAGTTATGCCCTTTCTCTTCTCCTATTTTAAAATTACTAGCCCATGCTCCACCTAAATCTATTTTTCCAACATCAACATACAGAGGCTTGCCACCTCCATCTCTATACCATGCTTCTGCTTCTTCTGGTGTCAGATATCCATCATAATCAGGTCTGTCTTTTAATCCATCAAAACTTGTTTGATAGCTTTCTTGTGCTTTGTCATCTAAAGCACTAATTCCAAGATTATGTTTGGAGGCATCTTTATTGGACATCCCTTGTGTAAAATTATTTGCATTCATAAAAATAGCATCTCCTTGTAATCCATCTTCTGTAGTTCCAATAAGTTCTCCCCTCTCATTATAGACAGGAGCCATTCCTGTAGGGTCTATAAACTTCAACGGATTATTCATCACATACACATACGGACTCCAACTATAATACTTCTCCGCCAGCGGATCCACACTCGTAAACCTACCTATACCACTCTCATAATACCTTGCCGAGTAATCATACAAATTCACCCCATGCATCGCATCCAGCTCCTTACCGTTGTACTTATACGGCTGTTTCCCTGCCCCTGTAGTACTTGCAAAGACCGAACCAAAAGGATAATAATGATTCTTCTGAACCAATGTACCGCTGGCATTAGCCACCACACGGTTATTACCCAGATGGTCATTCATATAGAAATGATAGGTAGTGCCTTCGATATAGCCGCCGTCAATCAGTATACGCTTTAATGTGGCGAGTAACTATCTATTGCCCGTCCTGTTATACTTGCCGAGCTACCTCTATAGCAAGAGTAAATTTAACTAGTCTCTCCTTACGAATATAAAAGTTTCCAAATAGTTTTCATTTCGCCAGCATTTTCATCAGTAGAAAACTATTTGCATTTGGTTGGCAGCATTTATTATCACTACTGTCCGCTAAAAAACAGAGCGAACTTTTAAAAAATAAAAAATCCGCTCTTCTGCTTATCTTTGTAGTAGCAACAAAACAAAAT
>NZ_QVMO01000221.1 GCF_010501055.1 Dysgonomonas sp. 521 | reverse complement strand
CAGGGCAACCGCATCAAATTTTCAATAGTTTCCTGAGATATTGAGTATCCAACGCAGCTTTATATAGCCTCTTTTTAATACTCAACTTGTCTTTCTGTTCCGAGATAATATGCAATGCCATTTTTCTTAATACTGATAGATTCTGGGAAGCATATCCGGCTCTGGCTCGACATGCATCCTCATTGAAAGTGATATCCAAATGCCAGTGCAACTGATTTTCAATGCTCCAATGGCCTCTGACTATCGAATTAAAATAAGCTGCTTTTGCCTCCTTTTCATCACTGATGTAATATCGAATCTGGGTGGTTACCTTTCCCTGTATTTCTCGCGTAGCCTCTATACGGATGATTGTTTCTAAGTTTTTCCAGGTTTGGAGATTTTCCTCCAGTAGATATTCGTTGGCTGGAAGTATGCTGCATTTACGGGTTTCTATGCGACCATGGCCCGCATCTACTGTCTCATAGGTATCTAAACCACTATGTACTTTGAAGGCACATTCAACGTCTTCGAACAGGGACTTTTGATTGGCTTTCAATGCCAGTAAATAATGTCCTTTCTTCTCCACAATCAGTTCGGCTATCTCACGTTGGGTGCCCATAGCATCAATGGAAACCACCGAGCCTTCTATATCAATATCCTCCAGTACTTGGGGAATAGCAGTTATCTCATTGGACTTGTCATCCACTTTTTCTTGTGCGATACAGAAACGATTTTCGCTTACCCATACGTTCAGTAAATACAATCCTTTGTTTCCACGCGTGGTAGGAGATACCCCACGCTGCTTCTTACCATCTATGACGATTTGTTTTTCGGACAAATCAGACAAAATGGAATGACCATAAGAACGTAGGCAGGATTCCAATTCATCCGGATTAATACTTTTGAACACACGCTCAAAGGTATCTTCCGAAGGAATGCCGTTAGGTAACAACAATAAATCGCCTAACTGTGAACCGCGTTCCAGCCCAAACAGATGCATGTCCTGATAGTCAGAACCACCAGTCAAATAGGTACACAAGCCGATCAATAAGATGTCCGAAAGAAGATGCAAACAACGACCTGTAACTCGAGGGTCTGTAACTTCAGCAAAATAGGGAGAGATGAATCTATTCATGAAGCGAAGATAACATTTCTACAAATTATGATGAAATTTTGATGCGGTTGCCCTG
>NZ_QVMO01000220.1 GCF_010501055.1 Dysgonomonas sp. 521 | reverse complement strand
ACGAAGCTAAGCAGTATATTAAAGACAATCAATTAATCTATCAGGACAATGCAGACGAAAATAGAGAACTGGTGCAGGAATAATATTGATAAGGTTTTACACTTTATTGTCGGGCTGTAGTTAAAAAAAATAGGTGTGTGTACACCTGTTTTTTTTAAACTAGGTTACCATTCTTTTTTTTGTGGATGTTCGGGTATGTCATCAATTGTTAATACAATTTTATCGTTTACAGTAGTTTTCTGGTTATATTCAGGCTTAATAAAGCCCGCCGCCCTCCACTCCACTGTAACCACTGGCTGTACCTCACCCGAACCTTTACAAATCGCACAAGCTACATAGTAACCTTCTCCATTGTTCTTGTCCGGGTCAAAATCAATATACCTGCCATCAATGTAATACCCCCCTTTGCCGCTGCAGTGCTCACAACGCACAATATCACCTGTTATAGTCTCTATTATAGGCTTATCGCCGTAATTATATTTTTCTGGTGCAACCAGCTCTATCAATCGTTTTATTTTCATCGGTATTCGAATAAAGAAGGTAATGAATTTGCGGTTTGTGGAATGAAAAGCCGCTTATCGGCAGGCTTATCTGTATATCTGCTGATTGAATTTACCTTACCGTCGCGGAAGTACATCTTAATATCTGAAGCATGTATCAGGTCTTTGCCACTGGCAGGACGGCCTTTGGCTGTACCAAAGTCAACCATAAAGATGGATAACTGACGCTTTGCAAAACGTTCTCGCATTTCTTTCAGCTGGTCGATGGTGAAGTTCATATACTTTACCGAATCGATGATAACAAGCCTGTAGTAGTTCTTTTCGATGTAGTTGCACATCCTGTCAAATGGCAGGCCGTTGGCAATGTACAGCTTTTCAGCATCGATATTGAAATTATTAACCCGATCCTGGATGGTCTGGCTTACCCTTTCTTCATGCGAATTATAGAGAGCCTTACCAAAGTGTTTGGCAAAGTAGTTGGCAAACTGCAGGATGTAAACCGATTTACCCGAACCACTTTCACCATACGCTATACCGGTAAACTTTTTTTCGGGATAACCCATTAATGCAGCATATTCAGCAGAAATATCCATCCTGTGGTACTTCTTTTCTTTGATGCTCTTAATGTTGAAAATTTCTCTTTGAGCCATAATGTTAATTGTTAATATGATTGGTTG
>NZ_QVMO01000219.1 GCF_010501055.1 Dysgonomonas sp. 521 | reverse complement strand
AAACAAGTCGCCCTGACTTTGATCCGGTGATTTTCCTATCATTTTTTGCAAGCTTTTAGGACTTCAAGATACGAAATTCTGCAATATTAAGCAAATAATTGAAGGTATAATTTATTAGTAAATAGCTTATTATGTGCTTTTTAAGGAGCGACTATTTATTAACAGCTAAACAATTAAAACATCCGACAGAAAAGATAAGTAGGAATTCTGCTGCAGGATATTTCTCTACGTTTCGGGCAATGCTCAAGATTCTACACAGAAAGAAAATGATCCGTGAAAATATAAATGACTACCTGGATAAAATAGAATATGAGGATGTGAGGAAAGAATATCTAACCCAAGATGAGCTTCTGAAGTTGGCTTCAACCCCTTGTGAAATTCCAGTATTGAAAACGGCCTCTTTATTCTCTTGCTTAACTGGGCTTCGCATTAGTGATGTTCTCGCTTTGGATTGGAAGAATATTCATCCTGCTTCTGAAGGTGGCTATTGTATTCGGATACGAACCGAAAAGACAGAAACCGAAACTACTCTTCCTATCAGTGATGAAGCTTTGGAATTATGTGAGACGAGAGAAACTGGCAAGGTATTTAAAGGTTTACAACGGTCAATAATTCAGTATCCCTTGAAGAAATGGATAAAACAAGCCGGGATAGAAAAGAAGATCTCCTATCACACCGCTAGACACATAACTTTTTCTTTCCATCTAAAAACTAACAACTTACAAAAATACATCCACCCACAGGTAACGATTTAGAAATGAGCGAACCACTTTCTTTCACCACTTCTTGCACAAACCATAAAGAACGACTTTCGATAACAAAGCTAGTGAAATAAATCACATAATAACTCCAACTATACATCGATTATATCAATAAGTAGAATCTTCCTTCCATTTTCTTAAAAAACCTCAAAAAATCTATTGAATCCTACCTTTCCTTTTCGTAAATTGTTACGATAAACAAACCCAACTTGTGAAAACAACTTAAAAAGGAAATCAATTATGTGTACAATCACCTATTACCTGCGTCGGCTCAAAGACAACGGCGGGCAGGTACAAGGCAGCCTGTGTGTGCGGTTAATCTACCGGCGGAAGGTGCGTAACCTGTCCCTGGGCTTGCGCTTATATGAAGCAGAGTGGGATGCCTCCACTCAAAATATTATCCATCCTGTATTGTATGACTCCCG
>NZ_QVMO01000021.1 GCF_010501055.1 Dysgonomonas sp. 521 | reverse complement strand
TCAATGCTAACGAAATAAGACTTATGGGTAAACTAGCTAAAAAACACAATTTTATGATTGTCAAAACGGATATAATTTAAATGACGTCATTGGTAACGGAGTGAAACATCTCGTATCTAGTAGGTCGAGATTCTTCGTTGCACTCAGAATGACAAAGAGAGTAGCAATTTGATAGAGATGTTTTACTTTTGACACACCCTCCTGGGACAGGCCGAAAAACAGGCCTCTGTAGGAGGCAAATAGCAAAATTAATCCCATTCGCCTCCTACGGAGACGGTCTCTCCTATCTGCTTTTTGCCACGGGTTTTACCCGTGGTTATCCATATTAGCCCACTTCGTGGGCTTAGAGTTTCGAGCCTTGATCCGCGTTGTTTATATAATGCAGTGTTGCTTTAGGCTTTGACAGGGATGGTGCGACCGATTCATCCGATGTGCCCCACGACATATCCGGATTACTACCCAATACAAAAAGGAACTATCGATATTGGAAAATTAAGTTAAATCGTTATCCATTCAGATTTTCCAAAGCTTAACGTGATAAAATATTTCATATGGTTAAGATTATTACATTATATTTATTATTTTTGCTACCATGACTGCGAATATAATTTTAGATTTGGATATTTGGGTCATGTTTATTCATCTGTCATACTGAAAACATATATACTGTAACAAAGCTTACAAAACTATACAGAGAAAGGTTATGTTGGAATGATGATGGTCGTATAAAATGTCTTTATACTTTTTTATTATTACCCGAAATTGACTATTATTTCAACGAATGAGTAAATCAAATTGGCTGAAAAAATTAATATTTGTAGATGAAGGTTCCGAAAAAAGAGAGGAGCCTGTCAAGCAGCCTGAAAAAACTTCAAATGTACGTAAACAAGCTTCGTCAACGCCACCTCCGTTGCCAGGTTCTCATGTGTCTAATATGTCGGCAACGACCGTTTTGTCCGAGATAGCCATTACCCAGCCTTTAGATCCTTCGCAAATAATAGGAAAGGCCGATCAACAATTGCAGGACAAGTTATGTAACGATGTGCTGGGAAAGCAAATGGCCGATGGTATTGATTATGTCAAGTTTAAAAAGTCGGTAGATTCATTGAAAAATATTCAGCCGGACGAGGCACTCCGTTTCAATACGGCATATCTGACACTGAAAGCGACTTTTCCTTCACTAACGGTGGAAAGCCTTAGCCAAACCATCAATCAGTATGTCGATTTAATGGAGCAGGAACGGAAAAAAGGACTGGATGAGTTGAATAATCTGCGGAAGCAAAATATAGAAAAGAAAGAAGTAGATATAAATAAGGCGATTGGCAACATAGAAAAAATGAAAGCGGAAATACAAAAGCTGACAACTTTTGTGACAGAAGCCAACGCAGAAATCGTAGAGAAGAAAAATGACTATGCTTTACGCGAAGCCAACTTTAACGCTACGGTTGATAAAATTGTCAATCAGCTTAAGGGAGACAAAGTGAAAATAGAAACGATAATTAAAACAAACTAAAATGCTACAATTAGACGGAAATCAGGCTCCAAAAAAGAAATTATGGGAGCAGCCCGGAGGGAAGTTGGGTGTCGTCATCTTAGCTGGGCTGGGTGTCGGATTCCTTATTTTTTTATATAGAATATTACCGTATCTGATTACGCTTGCCGAAAATACGTTATACTTTGGTATTTTGCTGTTAATCATAGGTCTGATCATATTTTTACTTTTCGATAAAAAGTTCAGGCGTGTTTTAAGTGTCGGATATTTCATCCTGATGCGTAAGATTACATCTCTGTTCGTTAATCTGGATCCTATTGCGATCATTGAGCGCCGTCTGGGAATGATGGAGAATTCAATCATAAAGATGAACCAAAGCATGGGGCGCCTGTTAGGCCAGATACGAAAACTTGAAGGCTCTATAGATGCGAAGAAAGAAGAGATGGAAAAATTACTTCAGCGTGCACAGGTTTACCGTGCTAAAGGCAACCGGGATGCGGCCGTAATAGATGAACGGCAGATTGCACGTTTGGAAAAATATATCAATAAGTTGCTAGGGCTCCTCAACGATTCGAAACGTTGGTACGAATCGTTGGACAAACTGAGCCAAATGGCCAAGTTGACCGTTCTGGATACCCGAAACGAGGTAAATATGCAGAAAGAAGAGTACGAAATGGCAAAAAGTCAGCATAAACTTTTCAAATCGGTAATGTCTGTTATGGAAGGCGATCCGGACGAACTGGCTTTGTTTAACGAAGCATTGGAAGCCATGCGTACTGATATTGAAATGAAACTTGGCGAAATGGAACGGGTTATCAGCAGTACCGGAGGCCTGATAGACCAATTCGAAGCAGATAACGAAGTGGCATCCTTCAAGGGGAGTGAACTGATAGATAAGTACAATGAATTGGGCATCGAAGGTATCTTCAAAACATTTGAGAGCAATGTGAAGATAAACGATAATAATAAGACCGTTTATCTGGCTCGGAATGAATATAAGAGTATAGAGAGTAAAAAAATGTCGCAGGGGACTGACGATGTAAAATATTTTGACAATTAAAAATAATAACTGAAATAATATAAGAATATGGGTAGTGTAAGACCTTGGGTTAAAGTCGCTTTAACTATATTAGCCGTAGCAGTAATTGCAGGTGGAATTATTTATTTACGCGATAGCGGAATCATGAGTGGTAGCTCCGACTCGGGGAAAAAAGGCGGAGGCTTATTCGGAAATAAAATGCCTACATATACAGTTGGAGTAAATACCTATGCCGGATTTACACCTATTATCTGGCTTAATGGCGGGCTAAAACCGAATGAAGAATCTGTAATAGCAAAAGAATACGGAGTCATGCTCAATATTGTGATACAGGATGATTTCATAGCCGGACGCAACGGTTTGAAAAAAGGAGAAGTGGATATGATATATTGTACTGCCGACGCCTTGCCTACGGAGATGTCCGAAAGCGGGGATATGACGGACGTGCGCCATTTTATGTTGCTGAACTGGTCTCGCGGAGCCGATGCTATTGTAGTAAACCGCTTTATAAATACAGTTGCCGACCTGAAAGGAAAAAAAGTAGCTGTAGCGGAAGGAACAGCGGCACATACACTGTTGATAAATACACTGGAAACAAATGAGATAAATCCGGATGAGATTACTTTGGTAAAGGTAGAAAACGGAATAGAAGCAGCACAGATGTTCAAAGCTATGCAGGTAGACGCCTGTGTAACATGGTCTCCGGATGATATTGACTGTGTGGAAGCGGTGAAGGGGGCTAAAGTCCTGATAAGTACAAAACAAGCGACAAATATCATTTGTGACGGGCTGATTGCCAAAGAAGAATTTTTGGATAAAAATCAGGCGGATGTAGCAAAGATAGTAAGCGCTATACTTTATGCAAACGCTAAGATGAACGATGATCCGGCAGCCGTAAGAGAAGCTGCAACATATTTTGCCAAAGGATTTGGTACAGATGAGGCTTTCTGTATCGAAGGCGTCAAGAATATCCGTTTTGCAACATTGGGAGATGAACTGAACTTCTACGGATTGAATACAAGCTACACCGGAGTTAAAGGCGATGACCTTTACAGCAAGATGGCGCGTGTATACGAATCGTTGAGATTGACTAAAAAACCGATGCCTTGGAGACGTGTTTCTTATCCTAAGATTGTTGAAACACTGGAGCAGGCAGGTAATGTAAAAGGTAATCAGGCAGCCGAAGCCGGTGCTACATTTACTAAAGCGACTGCTGAGGTAGAGCATAAAGAAGCTATTTCAAATAAAAAGCTGACGATAAACTTCGGTGTTAACCAGTCCATTCTTTCAAATGATGCAAAGTCGTTGATCGACCAGGAATTTGTGTCTATCGCCAAGCAATTTAGCGGAGCCCGTATCCGTGTTGAAGGTAATACTGACAATACAGGTAACTACAATTCGAATGTTGCGTTGTCGAAACAGCGTGCCCAGTCGGTAGTAGACTATCTGGTAAGAGAGTATCAGTTCGACCGCAACCGTTTTATCGTGGTGGGCAACGGCCCGAAACACGCAGTGGCTAATAACATAGTAGGATCTGATGTAAATTATAGAACCACAGATTTTCAACTTGTTACAGATTGATAAAGGCTTATTCCGATCATGAATATAAAAGAATTATTTAAAATGGGTGGAAGTGTAGATAAACTCACTTCCACCGTTATTGCGTTAATCGGGTTGGTTATATTGCTGGCTCTCTGGTATTTTCTGACGCTTACGGGAGATATTATTCCTAGTAAAATACTGCCGAACCCGCTGGCAGTAGTTAAATCTTATGGCGAATTGTTTACAGACTATGATTTAGCCGGAAATACATGGTATTCGGTACAACTGAACATCTTGGGTTACGTTACGGCTATTATATTGGCTTTGCCTCTCGGTTTTATCATAGGGATGTTTCCTATAGCGAAGAGTTTGTTCAGCCAGTATATCGATGCCATACGCTTTTTGCCGTTAACGGCTATTACAGGTATATTCATCGCATGGTTCGGTATCGGATTCGATATGAAAGTATATTTCCTGTCCTTTGGTATCCTCATCTATTTGCTGCCAATCATTGTTCAGCGTATAAATGAACTTCAAAATCCATCGAATAGTAAGGATTATGTCTATTTGCAGACGATACAGACACTGGGCGCAACCAACTGGCAAAAATTCCGCCATGTTTACTTCCCTTACGTGACAGAGAAAATATCGGAAGATATACGTGTGATAACAGCTATTTCGTGGACATATATTATTGTAGCCGAACTGTTGAATAAAGAAGGAGGAATAGGAGCGATGATTTATACATTAGGGCGTCAGTCAAGGACACCCGAAGTATTCGCGTTGTTGTTCTTAATCATATTTATCGGCTTTACACAAGACCGTTTATTTAAATATCTGGATATTCTGTTATTCCCATCCAAGTATAATAAAGAAAGCTTATTGAAGAGCCTGTTCTTTAAATCAGAAACGTCTAAATAATCAGTGAAAATGGAAGATAGAAATTCAATATCCGATATATTTAATCATACTCCGGAGGAGGAATCCCATAAGGAAAAAATCCAAACGGAATCCGTTGTAGAAGCGGCATCGGTGTTCGCATCCACGTCTGAGGGTGAACTCACACCAAGAAAGGACGGCCGTTATGAAGACGTTGATGTTATAAACCTTCAGAATATCAGACAGGTTTACCCCGGAAAGAAATCAGATTTTGTCTTGTTTGAAAATCTGAATATAGATATAAAAGACTTTGCAGGGCATGGGCAGTTTATATCTATTCTGGGCGAATCCGGTTGTGGAAAGTCGACAGTACTGCGGTACATATCGGGACTGCAACAGCCTACAAGTGGCAAGATAATGATATATGGAAAAGAGAAAACGGAAAAAGATACTATCCCTATGGTCTTTCAGCAATACTCGTCTTTTCCGTGGATGTCTGTCCTCGATAATATAGCCTTACCCCTGAAAATGAGAGGGGTTTCTAAAGATGAGTGTTACGAGAAAGCCAATCAGATGTTGAAGACTGTGGGCCTGGAAGGGCACGGCCAGAAATGGGCAAAATACCCTTTGCTTTCAGGAGGTCAACTTCAACGTGTCGCTATTGCGCGCAGCCTGATCGCTTCTCCCCAAATATTGTTGATGGACGAGCCTTTTGGTGCGTTGGATATAGCTACAAGGTCGAGTATGCAGCATATATTGCTCGATATATATAATAATGCGGATCTTGACCCTACTGTCATATTTGTAACGCATGATATAAGTGAGGCTGTACTATTAAGTAACCGTATCTATATAATGGCTGCTAATCCGGGCAGGGTGCATACCGTTGTTGACATCGATTTGCCACTGGTGCGCGACACGTCTTTGAAAAAGTCGGAAAAGCTGAATGATTATGTGAATTATATCGATGGAATCATGACTCAAATAGCCGGAGAAGAATAGCTCGGTAAAATGAAAGAATCAGTTAAACGGATAAAAGATTCGCTGGAATATGCTTTATCTATAGCCTTGGTCTTATGGATAATACACATTGTCCAATGGCTCTTTCATTTAAATCTGGCATCGCTGGGTGTTTATCCCCGTTCGTTAGACGGGGCGTTAGGCATCGTTACGTCACCGTTTATACATGGCGATTTCCAGCATCTTATAGCCAATACAGTTCCGTTTATCGTCCTTACGGCTCTGACCTTCTTTTTCTACAAGAAGAAGGCTGTGGTTATCTATTTGCTAATCTGGTTTACGTCGGGTCTGCTGACATGGATTATCGGACGTTCGGCATGGCATATCGGAGCCAGTTCTGTTATTTATGGACTGGCATCTTTTCTCATATTCGGGGGACTATTCAGTAAGAACTTTAAGCTTATCGCCGTATCTGTTATTGTCCTTTTGTTATATTCAGGTTTGGTATGGGGTATCTTTCCAGGCGATGGAGGCGTATCGTGGGAAGGGCATCTGTCCGGGGCTATATCCGGTCTTATCTGGGCTTATTCTTTCCGGAAAAGCCTGGAACGTATCTGAAAGACAGAACCGGAGTTAACAGCCCTTGTACTATACCTCTATTTCCAGCCCATCATAGGATAAATAGACATTCTCAGGCAATCCGGCCTGTACTTCCTTATGCAACCCTATGCGATGAGACATGTGTATGAAATAGGTTCTTCTGGGCGCTATTTTACGTACTTCTTCCAAGGCCTCTTGCAGGTTGAGGTGTGATATGTGCTCCTCTGGTCTTAGAGCGCTGATAACCAATGTGTCCAGATTCTTTAATTTATTGTATTCCTCTTCCGGTATATGTTTCACATCGGTCAGGTAAGCAAAGTCATTGATGCGGTAGCCCAGTATAGGAAGCATATAATGCATTACACTGATCGGCTGTATATCTATTCCTTCTATATCGAATGTTGAGCCGGCATTTACTTCATGCAGGTTGAATGAAGGGACTCCCGGATATTTGTTGTCTCTAAATGAATATGGCATCCTTACCTTTAAGGCATTCAATGTAATGCTATTGGCGTATATATCCACATCGTTGAACATGCAGAAAGGACGCAGATCATCTAATCCTCCTACATGGTCGTAATGCTCATGGGTGAGCAACACGCCATCTAGCGGGGAGAATGCCTCATCCATAATTTGCTGCCTGAAATCAGGGCCACAATCGATGAGGATCCTTTTAGTATCTATATTCAATAAGACAGACGCCCGCAAGCGTCTGTCTTTTATATCGTTTGAGGTACATACCTCACATTTGCAACCAATCTCAGGGACTCCTGTTGATGTTCCTGTTCCCAAGAACTTTACTTTCATTCTAATCAAATATCTTTTGTTTATACTACTTTCTCAGAATCCATAAATCCGTCAATGGAATTCCATATGTCTTTAGCAACTGAGCAGTAGTATATTGTCTGGTGTATTGACTTTCTATTGCTCTTATTTTTTCTGCTGCCTGATCTTCGGTATCATAGCTGCCGATGATAACATAATACAGACCGATGTCATTTCGTACTACATATAATGTTTCTTTATTCCTGAACGCCTTTTGTAGTCGCTCAACACCTTCATATTTTGATAGGGCGGCAATAATAACATTATATCTCCTGAGCTTAGCCTTATCATCAGCATTAAGATAAGAAACACCTTCTGTCCTTATCAGTTTTCTGTCTGCGTCAAGCAGGTGAGCAAAAAAGTCAGGTGTTTTTTTTCCTCCTGTTGCATCCTGTGCTTGTGGCGTATTAAATGCAGAGACTGCCGTACTGGCCGGTTGCGTTGTTGGCGAAGCTGGCGAACCGGTTGTTGCAGCAGCACTCGCTTTCTTCTGACAATCAGGACAATTCTTGTTTGCCTGATCAACCATTGCCTGCCTGCGTTTTGCAGCTTCTACATAAACATCTCCGTTAGCGTATTCCGAATCATCATAATTTACCTTATAATGCTCGTACTTGGATTTAACCTGAGCCATATAAGCTGATTCTGCAGAATAGTTAATCCCTCTTGCATCGCTTCCCTGCGGCATTCCGTCGCTCCATTTCGTATCTGAATGAACCAGAACGTTTTCTTTCTTCATCTGACTATTAGCATTACGATAAAAATCAGCAAGAGCTTGGTCATGGGATTTACATGATGACGCAATGATAACAATAGTAAGTAGTAAAGTTGTGTATACGATCTTCATATGTCCTTTATAAGTATATTTGTTTTAAAGTACTCTACAAAGATATAAAAAAAGAAGACTATATGGTATCCTGAGTGTTAAAAATAAGGATGATTTGTCTGCGTGCCAGTGGTGTTTTTGCTTATATTTGAAAAACATAGTGGAACTGCATCCTATATGTGGCAGGTAAAGTAAAAGGAGAATCCTGAGATTCCCCTTTCTTGTATTTTAGTATTCTCTTTGCAATATCCACCAGTCATCGAACGGGATACCATATTTGCTTCTTAGTGTCGATGCATCTCCGAGTGAACGATATCTTCCTAATATCTCGTTTTTCTTAGCTACAGCCTGTTCTCTAGAATCATAGCTGGCGATAATAACACGGTACATACCCTGATCGTTACGAGCGAGAATGACATTGTAGCCTTCATTACCAAATCTTTCCTTTAATGATTCTGCTCCGGGCTTCATAGCCATTGCCGCGATTACAACGCTATAGGCTTTTAATTCGTTAGCATCGCTTTCGTATACAGGGGTTACTTTTTCCTTTCTTACAGATTCCGCCGAACTGGTGTAAGTCGGAGTTGTTTCCGGTATTGAAACTGGAGTTGAATAAGTCGTATTTTCTGCCATCTCTCTTTCTTTAGCAGCTTCGTATACCGATTTGTACGCACTTTGTTTAGGCTTACATGATCCGAACGCTATAACAAATGCTAGAGCTAATCCGATTCCGATTAATTTTTTATTCATATCATTTTTTATTATGTTAGATTCAGCATTTAACGCAAAAATAATATATTACTATTTATAATAACGATCTTTTGTGTCAAATAGTTTGAATTTCACTTTAATTAATAAATTCAAAACCGGTATAAGGCACCAATGCTTTTGGTATACGGATGCCTTCCGCTGTCTGATTGTTTTCTAGTATTGCAGCTACAATGCGCGGTAATGCTAATGCGCTACCATTCAGAGTATGAGTCAGTTGTATTTTCTTGTCTGAATCGCGATAACGGCATTTCAAACGATTTGCCTGATAACTTTCGAAATTAGAGACAGAACTTACTTCCAGCCAACGTTTCTGGGCAGCAGAGAAGACTTCGAAGTCGAAGGTCAGGGCTGAAGTGAAACTCATATCTCCGCCACAAAGACGAAGGATACGCCAAGGCAGTTCCAGCTGTTCTACTAATGTCTGCACATACGCAACCATCTCTTTCAGAGATTCGTAAGAATGTTCCGGCCTGTCGATACGTACGATTTCTACTTTATCGAATTGATGCAGGCGGTTTAGTCCGCGGACATCTTTTCCGTAAGAACCTGCTTCGCGGCGGAAACACGCAGAATATGCGGTGTTTTTTATCGGGAGTTCCTTTTCTTCGAGGATAACATCACGGTAAATATTCGTTACAGGTATTTCGGCTGTAGGTATCAGGTACAAGTCGTCTACTGTGGCATGATACATTTGTCCTTCTTTATCGGGTAAATTCCCTGTGCCATATCCTGAGGTAGCATTGACCACATAGGGTGGTTGTATCTCCAGATAGCCAGCCTCTCTGGCCTTGTCCAGAAAGAAGTTTATCAAGGCGCGTTGCAAACGGGCTCCCTTACCTTTGTAGACCGGGAATCCGGCGCCGGATATTTTTACTCCCAGTTCAAAGTCTATCAGGTCATATTTTTTAGCAAGTTCCCAGTGCGGAAGCGCGTCTTCTCCTAAATCCGGCACTGTCCCCCCTGTTTTTTCAACTACATTATCCTCTGCTGCTCTTCCTTCGGGAACCTCGTCAGCCGGCAAGTTCGGTATCTGTACAAGCAGTTCGTGCAACTCCATTTCCGATTGTTTCAGGGCTTCTTCAAGGATTTTGTTCTGCCCTTTCATCTCAGCCACCTTATTTTTCGCCGCTTCGGCTTCGGCCTTATTTCCTTGCTGCATCAACTGGCCTATATGTTTTGATAGCGTATTCGATTCTGCAAGGCTGGCATCAAGGGTGGTTTGAGTCTTTTTTCTGGTCTGGTCTATATCCAGCACCTTCCCGATTATTTCCTTCCCGTCGAAATGCTTTTTAGCTAATTTCTTTATGACTAATTCAGGATTTTCACTAATTGCTTTCAGTGTTAACATTATATCCGTTTTTTTATTTTAGTTACAAAGTTATAAATATTTTAAGTTTGTTGCTCATTCGGGTCTTCATTTTTCTTTTTCGTTCGTAAATAGATGGTATTGGAACGTCCAGAATAAGAACAAAAAAGTGACATTGTTGTATTTTATAGCTATTGTATATTAATCGTTTATAGATAAAAAGTGACAAAAGCAACGCTGCATTATATAAACAACGCGGATCAAGGCTCGAAACTCTAAGTCCGCGAGGTGGGCTAATATGGATAACCACGGGTAAAGGTCGTGGTTATCCATCTTCAGTCCCTTCGGGACACAATGCAGTTTCAATTATCAAAACCCCACTTTAAGCCTGCCGGAACGAAATCCGACAGGCTTTTTCTATATCTGAAAAGTGACACTCGCTATTTCTGCATCCTGTTATTTTTCAGTAGTTTATGAAGAAAAAGTGACAAAAGTGACAACTTTTTATACCTTTTCAGTTGTTACTTTTTTGTTGTTCTGATCATGTCAAAGACCTATATTATGAGATAAATATTTATTTAAAAGATGCAGTTTTTTAGAACGGCACATATACTAAGTAAGCGATAATGATTAATGCGAATCAAGGGTTAAAAAGCACAGTAACTTATTGTCCCGAAGGGACTGAAGGTGGATAACCACGGGTAAAACCCGTGGCAGGAACTGACAGAAGAATATGTCTCCGTAGGAGGCAAATAGCAAAAACAAATGTCATTCGCCTCCTACGGAGACGGTCTATTTCTACCTGCTTTTGCCACGGGCTTTACCCGTGGTTATCCATATTAGCCCACTTCGTGGACTTAGAACCCTGACTGCAAAACAGAAGATTGATTTATAATAGTATACTGCAAGCCAAAGCAACCCTTGATTCGCATGATTGATGGTACATTAGTTGATAATGTCAGTAGGGGCAGATTATGATACTGTATATTAATATGACAAAAGCCTCCATTCTAAGATGAAGGCTTTTAACCAAATATATCGATATGTTGTCACACTTACTCTTTTACACTATAATCGAACCAATCGAAATACGCCTTCGCTTTACTGTCTTTCCCGTTCGAAGATGTGTATAATCCTATCATAACACCAGTGAAACCTCCGGCTACTTCTGTGCTCAGGTAGCGGGTATCCAACCTGCCCAGTTCGCTATATTGGTCACTATCAGGTTCGGCACAGTAAAAACTGTATTGTGACGGGTTTCCTTCTACCTTTAGCTTTAACTTATTGCCATTTACTTGCTTCTCTCCGGCAATGTATGAAAGTGAACCCACTTTTACACGTAATTGTACAGTATATTGTCCTCCTGATTTTTTCAATAATAAATCATAATGATGTGAATTATTCTGTATCAAAGTTATTCCTGCTTCTTCATTTTCGGACAAAGAGTCAAACTCCAGAAGAGTTGCAGCTGTGAAATCATGCTGTGTTTGCCTTCTCAATATAGAAGATACCGATTCGGCCTCATCCAGCGTATAAGGTGACGCACTGATTCTCATCCATCCTTTTCTTTCCGTCAGGGAGTAGTTCTCCCGGATAGGATTGCGTAGGTATTGCCACTCAAATCCAAGCTTTTCTTCGTTGAATTCAGTGCGTACAGGAGCTTTTGGGAATGGATGCAGAGGGAGAGTAGGCACTTCCATATTCAGAGAAACAGTGCCGTTGCCGTTCACTTGTGGCCAGCCGCCTTTCGGCCAGTCTACAGGAGCAAGGAATGTTTCGCGTCCCAGTACGTGGTAATATGCCCACTGGTGCGTTACCCTGAATCCGAGGAAGACCATCCACCACGAACCATCTTTAGCCTGTACCAGATCGGCATGTCCAACACCCTGTATCTGGTTTGCTTGTCCTCTGCGATTAGCGTGTGTCAATATAGGATTAAGAGGACACGATTCGTATGGCCCGAAGAGGCTGGTACTACGTCCTATTGTAGCGCTGTGCATATATTCCGTGCCACCTTCGCCCAGCAGAAGGTAATAGAAGCCATCTTTTTTGTAAATATGCGGTGCTTCGGGGAAACGTCCTCCGATACCACCCCAAACAAGATGTTCTGGACTTAATACTTTTCCTGTTTTAATATCTATCTCAGTTACACGGATTCCTTCATTCCCTTGAGTCACAAAATAGGTTTTACCGTCTTCGTCCCAGAAAATTTCAGGGTCGATACTGTCTATGGCTACCCAGATAGGTTCGCTCCAAGGTCCTGCCGGGTCGGTTGCCGTACAGTAGAAATTACCTCCGGCCGATACGTTGGTACAAATGACATAGAATACTCCTTCATGGTAGCGTAACGAAGGGGCAAACAAGCCTCCCGAAGCATTCACCTTTTGCAATGGAAGCTGTGAGTCCCGTGTAAGGCAGTGTCCTATCTGTTCCCAGTTTACAAGGTCTTTACTATGGTAGATTGGCAACCCCGGAAAATACTCGAAAGAGGAAGTAACTAAATAATAATCGTCTCCAACCCTGCAAATACTCGGGTCGGGGTTAAATCCCGGAATAATAGGATTTCTGTATCCTGTTTGGGCAAATGCCTGAAAGGAAAATAACGTTATTAGGCAAAGGGCTAGTAATGCTTTTAAATTGTTTCTCATGTTTATTTTGTTTTATGTTTATTGTCAGTTGTTTTAAAAAAGTGGCAGCTTATGACAAAAAATTATATTCTGAGCTGTAGGCTCTGCCCCTACATCAAATACCTAATTTCTACCTTCTCGCCCTTCTTTAATGTCATATATACTTTCCCGTTTTCTATCCGGTAATTATTCGTACCTGATATTTCAGGGCTTCCGGCAGGAAGTTTAATTATAAATTCATTATCAACATCAGCCTTTATACTTATATGCCGGATATTTCCATTTTGCCAGCTGAAAGAGACTTCTGCGCCTCCTCTTACTTTCATCCCTTTTACATTACCATTTTTCCAACCGTCGGGAATGGAAGGAAGCAGTTCGATATGTCCTTCGTGGCTCTGAAGAAGCATTTCGCCTATTCCGGCAGAGCCTCCGAAATTGCCGTCTATCTGCATCGGTGGATGTGCGCTGAACAGGTTCGGATAAGTACCCCAGTTGTTCTCGGCAGGTTTCAACAGGTCGCCAATCAGCTTGTAAGCCCTGTTTCCATCTTTCAGCCGGGCCCAGAAGTTGATTTTCCATGCCATAGACCAGCCTGTAGATTGGTCACCACGCCTGTTGAGGCTCACTTTGGCAGCTTCCATCAGTTTGGGCGTTTTCTCATATGTTATCTCATATCCGGGATGCAGGCCATATAGTTGCGACACATGGCGGTGATGGGGTTCGTTTTCTTCATAGTCTTCGAGCCATTCCATTACCTGCCCGTATTTACCGATTGTGGTAGGGGCAAGGCGTTGTTTTTTCTCTGAGAGGCTTTTTACCCACTCTGTATCTGTATCCAACAGATTTGCGGCCTGTTCTACATTCGAAAAAAGTTCCCTGATAATCTGGTTATCCATCGCCGAGCCTGCACAGATGCTTACCACATCGCCTGTAGGCGTAATATAAGCGTTCTCCGGAGAAGTAGTTGGCGCTGTTACCAGATAACCATTATTTGGGTCTTCTATCAGCATATCCTCGAAAAACTGGGCTGCACCCTTCATCGTAGGATATACGGATTTCAGGTATTCAATATCCTGCGTATAGACGTAATGCTCCCACAGGTGCTGGCACATCCATGCTCCTGCCGTATTGGTCGCACCCCATGACGGATGTTCACCCGGTGAGGTAAATCCCCACACATTGCCGAGGATATGTGTGACCCATCCACGGCTGTTGTAATATATCTTCGCTGTTTTACTACCCGGCTTTGCCAATGATTTTACATACTCAATAGTGGGTAGATGCAGTTCCGATAGATTAAACATCTCAGCACCCCACAGATTCATTTGCAGATTGATATTCATATGATAATCTCCGTTCCAAGGTGTATTTATCTGCGGAGCCCACAGTCCTTGCAGGTTAGGTGGTAGGTTTCCCTGACGGGTGGATGATATCAGCAGGTAACGCCCATATTGCATATACAGTGCAGCCAGGTCGTAATCGGTTTTGTCTGTTACAAAGGCCTCCAGTCGTTTGTCGATAGGTAAAGCGGAATTTTTGTTTTTGTCTAACGTGAGATCTGTGCGATTGAAAAGTTTTTGATATGATTCGATATGACTTTTCTTTAGTTTCTCATAATTATTACCGGCATTATTCATCAAATCGGATACCTGCCTTTCGTAATTTGCATTGTTGTAATCTGTAACCATAGAAACGAATAAAGTTACTTCATCGGCATTCTCTATATTTATTTCCTTATTTGCCGCAGATAGTTTGCCGCCTTTGTTGGCAACCTTTACCATTCCCATATATTTCATTCCGGCATGTCCTTCTCCGGCTTCCAGTTGTCCGAAAATATAGAGAACGTTTCCACTGGCATAAGTCTCAAAGTTTTCGTCACGTTGAAGCGAAACTTTAAGATTGAGGGCTTTTGATTTATTAGCCGTGTATCTGATTACTCCTATATCATCAGTAAAGGATGTAAAATATTCACGTTTATATTCAATATTATTTTTTATAAAAGAAACTCTGGATAAGGCATCGTTCATATCCAGTATCCTTTTATATTCTGTTGCTTCTGCTGTTTCTGGATAGATGAAGTCAATGTACAGGTTGGCAAAATTCTGGAATTTTCCGTAGTCTGCGCCTCCGCTTCCTTTTCCCTTGCAGGTAAAGGTTTTGTACATTAGTTCCTGTGCTTCTTTATTTCTTTTTTCAAACAGAAGTTTCCTTATTTCGCCTAAATGTTTGTATGCATCGGGATTGTCGGCGTCCTGCTTGTTTCCCGACCACATGGATATTTCATTCAGAACAATCCTTTCCCTTTCAACGCCGCCCCAGGGCATCATACCAATGCGTCCGTTTCCCAAAGGGACAGATTCTTCCCAAATGGTAGCAGGCTTATCGAAGTAGTATTGCCATTCGTTTTGTTTTTCCTGTGCAAAAAGATTTATTACTGAGAAAATAAATACAAAAGGAAAAAATTTGTTAAGCTTCATAATTTATTTGTTAATCTTATAGTTTACACCTTCAATTTGTCCTTTTTCTACCTGGTAATCATTTCCCGATTTGGTAAGAACAATATCCGTTAATTTGTTATCCGAAGGTAGACAAATTAATCCGGTTGTTTTTTCTTTGTTTCCGTAAACTTTCAACTCAATATCCGACCAATCGATCTTGTCTGTAGACTGTGCCAGTCCGGCATGTGGAATAACAGCGCCTTCGCGTACGAGTATGACGGCGGGTATTTCACCGGTTGCTATTGTATTCCATCCTTGTTGATATACTTTCCCGTTCTGGTAATCTACCCAGCTTCCTTTAGGAAGATACACACTGCGGCTGTTTCCGGTTTCCATCATAGGAGCCACTAAGATATCAGAACCAAAAAGGTATTGGTCTTCCACCAGCCATGCTCCCGGATCGTCAGGATATTCTACGAAAAGTGCGCGAACCATCGGTAAACCTTTCTCTGTGCATTGTTTTGCCTGAGCATATATATAAGGCATCAGTTTGTATTTCATTTCGGCAGAAAGGCGGAATGCTTTTACAAAGTCGTCATTGTATAGCCACGGTTCTTTCGGAGGGGCACCATGCGCGCGGCTGTGCGAAGTAAGGAATCCGAAAGGTAGCCAACGCCGGTATAAGTCTTCGGGAGCTGCTACTACGAAACCTCCTATATCGTGGCTCCAGAAAGAGAATCCGCTCAATCCGAACGAAAGCCCTCCACGTAATGTAGCATCCATGCCGATGTCTGTATTGGCTGCGTCTCCACCCCAGTGTAGCGGATAACGTTGGCTTCCCGCCCAGGCACTACGCGCCCAGATAATGTTCTCGTTGTTTACTTCCTTTGTAATGTCCGCAACGGCTTTATTGTAGCGTAGCGGGTAGAGGTTATGCTCATACCAGCCGCCACGACCAGATGCATAAAAGCCTTCCATTGGCGCAGCTTCGCCGAAATCGACTTTTATGGCACCTACGCCCATTTTCAGCAATCCTGCCAGTTTGTCCTGATACCATCTTACGGTTTCGGGATTGGAGAAGTCCAGCACTGCATCTTCGTAAGGCATTTCTCCTTTCGAATTCTTTACATGCAGGTTCTTTTCTATTATTTCATTGAAATATTTGTTTTTTGGAGTGAAATAGGTCAATTGCCACAATGAAATGTGGAATCCGTCTTTTTTCAGGTCGTCTATCATTTTCTGAGGATTGGAGAAGCGGGATGGAGCAAACTTATAATCGCATTGCCAGTCTGTTTCGAACCATCCTGTATCGAAGTGGATAACATCGGACGGAATCTTGTATGAACGTAGCTTTGAAGCCACATCATAGCCTTCGCTTTGCTCGAAATAGGTGATACGGCTCATCCATGTGCCAAACGACCATAACGGAGGCATGGAAGGTTTGCCTACAATTTCGGTATATTCATCCAGTATATCTTTCGGTTCACCTATAAACACAAACAAATCGAGGGCTTCATCCCCCATAAAAAGCTTATTAGCGCCTACATAGGTATTGCCAAAATCACAGGTAACCGGAGCCGATGTGTGCATAAACATACCATAGCCACGGTTGCTCATAAAGAACGGTACAGGCTTGTACATCTGGTCGCTTTCGGGGCCTTGAGGGTCGGTAACGAACAGGTTTACTTTTTGCCCCCGTTTATCGAGTTTACTCACAGACTCGCCACAGCCGAATATCTTTTCGCCCGGAGATAATGAAAATACCGGATTCACGGCACGGCTGTTATCCACTCCCCGTTTGATAAAGTTGAAAGGTATAACCTTTACCTGTGATGAGTCGTTGTCGCACCAGCGCCATGTATCGGTCAGTTGTTTTCCTTTTTCGTCCCGCAGGGTGATACGGAATGGGTTTTCTTCAATCTCTATGCTTCCGTAGTTACTTTTATAAACATGTGCATTACCCGATTTAGAGTACTTCCATGAGCTATCCTTTCCCGGCTCTTTTGCCAGCATTGGCGAATCGAACGATTTAGGCTGCACAGGTGTTGTCAGCATCCGTATCCTTAGTGTGCGCGGGGTGATGAAGTCTACTGAAAAATCCAGTTCGGGGTCTTGTACATAGGCTTCGCCCGGAAAATCGAGCATCTTTAAATCCTGCGGCAATATCGTAGTTACATTAAATGCCTGACGGGTATATAACGATGTGCGTTTCCATGCGATTTTACCTTTCCCATCTGCTGCATTAAACGATGCCAGCTTGTCGGCAAAAAAAAATGTATTGTGGAAATCTTTGAAATCGAGGCTCATATCTATGGGTTCGCCTAAGATACGTTTTTGTTGTGCTGCCAGTTGTATGCTGAGGCATAGAACAAGGCATAGGATAATCCGTGTTTTCATGAAGCTGAGATTTATTATTTTAGTTGTATTTCTTTTGTTTGCCTGATATCTTCCGAAGAAGCGCCTATCATGATATTCACTTCTCCCGGCTCTATCACATATGCGTCTTTATCGTTATCCCAATATGCAAGTTCGTCAGCGTTCAAAGTGAAGGAAACCATTTTAGTCTCACCTGTAGGTATCATAATGCGTTGGAATCCTTTCAGTTGCTTTATTGGTCTTACCTCTTTAGATTGTGGATGAGATACATATAGCTGCACTACTTCTTCCCCGTCTCTATCGCCTGTATTGCTGATATTTACAGATACCTTGATTTCCTTACCTTTTGACAGGGTAGAAGATGATACTGTTATATCCGAATATTTGAAGTTTGTATAGCTTAATCCATACCCGAACGGATAAAGTGGTTTTTCTTTTGCGTACATATAGGTTCTGCCGTTGCGGATGTCATAATCCATCATTGGCGGCAGGTCGGCAATCGATTTTACCCAGGTCTGGTTTGTCCTGCCCGCCGGGTTGAAGTCTCCGAAGATAACATCCGCAAGGCCATTCCCCAGTTCCTGACTATTGTTGGTAATATGTAATATTGCCGGAATATTTTCTTGCGACCAGTTTATAGCAAAAGGGAAACTGCTGACCAATACCATCACTGTATTCGGGTTGGCTTTGTGTACTATTTTTACCAAATCTTCCTGTTCGAGGGACAAGGCTTTGCGATCGACCGCCTCGCGCCCGTCGCTCGGAACAGGCGAATATTTCCATTTAGGGTCGGTGCCATATACATGGTTGCCGACGCAGACAATGGCGATATCTGCTTTTTGTGCAGCAAGATAGGCTTTATCTGTTTCATTTGAAGGTTCGTATATAACTTTAACGTTATTACCAACTGCATTCTTAATGCCTTGAAGTATGCTTACTGTATATGGCGGCGTTCCGCTATACCAGTCGAGTAATACTTCATCGGCTCGTGAGCCTATGACTGCTATAGATTTTACTTGGCTCTTATTTAGGGGCAGTAGTTTGTTCTCATTCTTTAGCAGGACGGCAGATTTAGCTGTTACCAGACGTACAAAATCCTGCACATCTTTGTTCCTCCATACCGAAACCGTGTCAGTAACCCCAATATGCGCATAGGGAAGTTTTGTTTGGTCGGCATCCAGCAATCCCAGTTTCAGTGCTATATAGAAATTGCCCCGGATGGCTTTGTCTATATCGGGTTCTGTGAGCATCCCTTTTTCTAAAGCGTCATAAATATAAGGTTTGTAATTGTCGAGGAACTGGCCTATACCTGCTTTTACTACTGCTGCGCTGCCTTCGGTATGGGTAGGGAATGCTTTGTGAGCCTTGATGAGCAGGTCTAAAGCCCCGCCATCGGTGCAGATGATGCCTCTCATGTTCCATTCTTTACGGATTCTTTCCAGAACCGGATGAATGGTCATAGCCGTACCGTTCCAGCTGTTGTATGCTGCCATAAAGGCTTGTGAACCTCCTTTTTCAACACCTTTGCGGAAAGGGTAGGAGTAATATTCGTGGAATAACCGGTTGTCAAAATTGGATGAAGTGGAGTCGCGTCCGTCTTCATTGCTGTTGGCCAGAAAGTGTTTCATCAGTGACGCCGATTTCCAGTACCGGGGATTATCTCCTTGCAGCCCTTTTATAAAGGCCGCCGTCATCTCCGATACCAGAAACGGGTCTTCCCCGAAGCTCTCCTCTGTGCGTCCCCATCGCGGGTCGCGTGCCAGGTCGGCATTCGGGGCTCTCATAACCAAACCTCCTTTTGCGTATTTACCGTTTTGTGTATAGAATCTGATTTCGGTAGCTTCTATATCTGCTACCTTGTGTATTAATGCGGTGTCCCATGTCTCTCCCAGCCCGTATGCCTGAGGGAAGGTCGTTGTGGGATACGTGTCGGGTACGCGCTGATAGTTTACCATCTTGAAGCCTCCCCAGTTGCCGGGGCCTCCCAGTGCCATGCCGTGCAGCCCTTCGGAATGTCCTGTATTGCGAATGCCTAAGCGGGGCACACCCAGATTTGTAGACAAGGCGTTTATTTTTTCATCAATTGTCATCAGTGACAAAAGATTGTCGAGCCGTTTGTCGTCGCTCAATGCCGTGTTCTGAAACGGATAAGTATGCTGGGCTTTCAGGCCTGTATTTAAGCATAGAACACAAAAGAAAACAGATAACAGTTTTTTCATGGAATAGATTTTTTACCAGTAATGCAAAAATATTACATCTTGGGCATTTAATCTGTTACTGATGTTTCCTAATGGGGGCTAAAATGTTTACCGCATCATTTTGATACATTCTTTTTATATTCATTCGGTGTTACTCCGAATTCTTCTTTAAAGTATTTGCGGAAATATTTAGGGTCGTTAAATCCAACCTGAAATGCGATTTCGTTAACAAACATCTGGCTTTTTTCCAAAAGGTCGGCGGCTCGTTTCAGGCGGATGAACCGGATAAACTCGGAAGGGGTTTTGTCTGTGAGCGCGAGCACCTTTTTGTAGAAATAGACACGGCTCATACCCATTTCCTTACAGAGGTCTTCGACCAGAAAATCAGGATTCCCGATATTCTCTTCTACGATGGATACTGCTTTTTGCACAAACTTTTCATCCATAGATGTTATTTCAATCTCGCTGGGAGAAATGTCTATTTTCTTCTTGAAGTTGCTTTGAAGCATCTTTTGCTTTTCGATAATCTTGGCAATTTTCAGCTTGAGCATATCTATGTTGAAGGGCTTAGGTATGTAGTCATCCGCACCGGCCTCAATCCCCGAATACTTGTTTTCTTCCGACGATTTGGCGGTAAGCAGGATAATAGGAATATGTGATGTGCGAATATCGCCTTTTACCTGGCGGCAGAACTCATATCCATCCATTTTAGGCATCATTACGTCACATAATATAATGTCCGGCAACTGGTCGAGTACAATCGTGTATCCTTCTTCTCCGTCGTTGGCTGTTACTACACGATAGTCTTCTATAAACAGGCTGGTAATGAATTCACAGAAATCCTCGTTGTCATCAACTATCAGCAGCAGAGGCAGGTTTGCCCGCTGGGCGGATTTTATATCCGGTTTTGCAACTTCATTTGCCGATGAATCGCCCGAATGGATAATATCCTGGCTGCTTAGTTCTTTATATGTTGAATTCAGTATTGGTAAGAGTACCGTAAAAGTAGAACCTTTACCAACAGTGCTGTCAACCAGAATCTCGCCTCCGTGCAATTTGATATACTCGCTGGCCAGATGCAGTCCTACACCTGTTCCCGACTGTGTGTTTTTCTCCGTTTTCTCTATCCGGAAGAAGCGTTCGAAGATTTTTTCCAGATATTCTTTTTCTATGCCGATGCCCGTATCCGATACCTTAAGGCATAGTTGTCTGGCAGGACTATCCCCTTGTAATAATTCGGTAATGGCAATGCTTACATCTATTTGCCCGTCTTCCGTATATTTGAATGCGTTGGAAATCAGATTAGAGATGACTTTGTTCATCTTTTCCCGGTCAAACTCCATTTGCAACTCCTGCAAGTAGGTCGTAAACGTCAGTTTAATAGATTTCTCGGCGGCCAGGGACGAGAACGACTGGCAGATATCTTTTGCGAATTCGATAATATTTCCCCTTGAAATATTGAGTGCCATCTTATTCAGGTCGAATTTGCGGAAATCGAGTATTTCATTCACCATATTCAACAGGTTCATCGCATTCTTGTGCATGATATTCATTGTTGATTTCTGCTCTTCGGATGCAGGTGCCTTCATGAGTTTTTCCAGTGGAGTAAGTATCAGTGTCAGTGGAGTTTTGAACTCGTGGCTTATGTTGGTGAAAAACTTGAATTTAAGTTCGTCTACTTCGTGCACTTTCTGTGCTTCCATTATCTTTTGCGCTTGCTCGTATTCTTCTTTCTGCTTGTTCAGTTTATATTTGATGAATAGTCTTATTAAAGCAGCAAAAGTGATTATATAAATGATGTATGCCCACCATGATAACCAGAACGGTGGTTGCACTATTATTTTTAGAGTGATTGGCTCACTGGTCCATACATTGTCGTCATTGCTTGCATAAACGATTAGTTTATATGTGCCTGCATTCAGGTTGGAATAAGAAGCGGCGCCTATTCCATTGTTGGTTTCTGTCCATTTATTATCCAGTCCTTCCAGCATATATCTGTACTTGCTTTTCTCCGGATGGATAAAATTAAGTGCAGAGAATTGTACTGTAAAGTTCGTTTCCCCGTGGTGCAGGACTATTTCGTCAAGGTCAGATATCGACCTCTCTATTATAACCCTTCCATTGTATTCTGCATTTGGTTCTATCACCTGATTTGTTATTAATAAATCGGTGAACCGTGGTTTTGGTGGATTTTGATTAAATACAATTTCCTTCGGGTCGAATGCTACATATCCACCGATGCCACCTATGTATATTATACCTTCCTTGTCTTTATAGATTGCATTTTGGTTAAATACCGAGCTTGGCAGGCCATCGTTGACATCAAAAACAGAGATGGTATATTCCAAATCATTATTGGCATAGTTGCAATGGATAAATGCCAACCCATTGCGTGTCCCGGCCCAGATATTCCTGTCGTTATCTTCTATCAGGGAAACAACTTCGTCGCTCGGCAGGCCATTGGCTGTGGTGACATATGTGAACTTGTTTGTAGAAGGATTGTAAACATTGATTCCCTTTTCGGTTGCTACCCAAAGAAGCCCTCTAGAGTCTGTCATCAGGTAATTGACCGATTCTGTAGTCAGCGAATCCGATAAGAGTTGTTCGGTGAAGTAAGGTGTAATTTCTTTATTATTATTCAGGTGGTATATGCCTATATCAGTCCCGAAATAGATGTTTTTCAGGGAGTCGGCAAAGGTTGATACAACATAATTTGTCCTCAGTTTACTGTTGTTCGCGTTGTGGTGTGTAAATGTATTTCTTTCGGGGTTCAACCGGTCGATTCCTCCTCCCAGAGTTGCTATCCATAAGTTGTTGTCCTTATCTTCCGCAAGCCCGTATACGCTTTTACTGGAAAGCGAATTGGGGTTGTTTTCATCTATCTGGTATCTTTTGAAACTTCTTCCGTCGTATGAATTTAGCCCTCCGAAAAATGTTCCTATCCACAATGTTTGCTTACTGTCTTCCTCGATGGCTGTTATTATATCGGCTGATATACTGGCTGGGTCTTTTGGGTTGTTAAAGAACCGTTGTATATTATTTGTCTCTGCATTATATTTTATCAGGCCTTGTCCGTTTGTTCCTATCCACAGATTATTTTTGCTGTCTTTGTACAGCCTGTTGCAATCGAAAATTTCTGCATTCCGCTGGAAAATATGAAACAGCGGGGATTTCTTGAATTTAAACAAATTGGGGTGATAGTAAGACACACCATTTTTGTATGTTCCCACCCAGATGGTTCCGTCATCTTCGCAGTAGATACTGATTGCCGAGTTTTGCGCAAGGGAGGCATTGTTGTATATATCGTTTTTGAGGATGGTGATATTTTTATTCTTTTTATTAAAAATATTAATCCCTCCGTGGTCTGTCCCTATCCATATAAGCCCGGTATTGTCCTGCCCTACACATCTTATAAAACTACTGGATAAGGTCATCTCCTTATCGGAATCGAACAACGTCCATTGTCCTTTCTGGCTGTTGAAGTAAGCCGTACCCCTGTCTGCTATGCCGGGATAGAGCCATACATCGTTATCCGAATCTATAAACAGCGACTTTACGATTGTCGCATTCAGGTTGTTTTCTTTAAAAAAAGTATTGTGTATGTCTATCTTTCCACTTTGTGTGTTTAACCGTTCCAAGACGCCATCTTTGTGAAGAATCCACACATAGCCATCTTTTACCTTAATGTCGGATATCTCTGAAGAATGCAGGTGGTTGGTGTCATCAGAATGCTTGTATAATGTGCTTTTATGGGAAGCTGTTTCATATTTATATATTCCTATCCCTGAATAGGTGATGTAGAGATTCTTATTTTTGTCTATCTCTATTATGTCCGGAGTAGGAGGTAGCCCTATCTTGTTCAGGACGGAATCTATATTGTTAATAAAAGTTTCGGATTTCCAGTCGTAAATTATATAGGCGCTTGAACGTAGCCACAGATTCCCGTTGATATCTTCCTGTATTTTCGTGAATTTGTCGAAGGAAGGGCTTTTGCCGTCTTTTTTTAGATGTTTGTATGTTTTGAAGTTGATGCCATCATACCTGTTCAGCCCCATATTAGTGCCAAACCATAGAAATCCCCGGCTGTCCTTGAATATGCATTCCACCTGATTGTTCGATAGCCCGTTGGAATTGTCCAGATGAGAAAACTCGAATTGTTGAGCATGGATAAATAATATGAATAATGAGAGCAAAAATAAGAGAGATAACTTTTTCATTGGAATGATTCAGGTTTGTTCAATACAAAATTACCTAAATAAAAGGGATTGACCGTGTGCTGTTAGCATTTTAATCCCTGAATGGAAACATTTAACCCCCTGTTTAAAATCTTTAACACTCGTATTAAAAACATTCAAGAAAGCTCTTCTGGCTGCTCCTGGATAATTTTGTATCAATGAAATTAAAACCATAATTATAATTACCATGAGAAAACAACAACTGCTTTGGGTTGGCTTACTATCAATGTCTCTATTCATTGGTTGCAAAAGCGGGCCTTATCAGAAAACAAGCGATGGGGTAATAGTGACATTGAAGTCAGATAGCGCTCACACTACTAAAAATGTCAGGCTACAGGTTATCAATGATGATATTATCCGAGTATCGGCAACCCCTGACGGAAAATTCTCAGATAAGAAAAGCCTTGTCACCGTATTCGACAAAGGACAAACCACAGGCTGGGATGCAATAGAAGAAAATGGAAACATCGTACTGAAAACGGCAACAACTATCGCCTCCGTTTCCCTTACCACCGGAGAAGTTACTTTCTCAGATACAGAAGGCAATGTTCTTCTGGCAGAAAACAAAGGCGGCGGCAAACACTTTTCCGATATAGAGGTAGAAGGCAAGAAAGCCTATACTTTGCAGCAGGTGTTCGAATCTCCGGCTGACGAAGCCTTTTACGGACTGGGCCAGCATCAGGCTGACGAATTTAATTATAAAGGAAAGAACGAAGTGCTTTTCCAGTATAATACAAAGGTGTCCGTTCCATTTGTGCTTTCTAATAAAAACTATGGAATACTTTGGGACAACTACTCCCTGACCAAATTCGGAGATTCCCGCGATTACCTCGACCTCGACCAGTTCAAGCTATATGATAAAACAGGCAAAGAAGGCGGATTGACTGCTACCTATATGGTCAATGCCGACCCCAATAATGTATTCGTAGAAAGAACAGAAAAACAAATTGACTACGAAAATCTGGAAACCGTAAAAAAATTCCCACAGGATTTCCCGTTCTACAATTCCCGCATTACCTGGGACGGGGAAATAGAAGCAAATGAAACAGGCAAATATCATTTTATCCTCTACTACGCAGGTTACACCACTATATATATGGACGGACAGGTAATCGTGCCCGAAAGATGGCGTACCGCCTGGAATCCTAACAGCTACAAATTCACTGTGGATATGAAAGCCGGCGAAAAACGCAAAATCAAGCTGGACTGGAAACCAGACGGTGGTATCTCTTATATAGGCTTGAAAGCGTTAAGCCCAAGACCGGCTGAAGAGCAAAACAAACTATCCCTGTGGTCAGAAATGGGTGATGAGATTGATTATTACTTCATCCGTGGAAACAATGCCGATGAAGTCATCAAAGGCTACCGTACCGTTACAGGAAAATCCCAGATTATGCCAAAATGGGCGATGGGCTTCTGGCAGAGCCGCGAGCGTTATAAGACATCCGATGAACTACTCGGCGCATTGAAAGAGTATCGCGACAGAAAAATCCCTATTGATAATATCGTACTGGACTGGTCGTACTGGCCACAGGATGCCTGGGGCAGCCATGACTTCGATGCGGCACGTTTCCCAGACCCTAAAGCAATGATTGATAGCGTACACGCTATGGATACACGTATTATGATATCGGTATGGCCTAAGTTCTATTATACGACAGACAACTACAAAGCATTTGATGAAAAAGGCTGGATGTTTAACCGTGCAGTTAAAGACAGTATCCGCGACTGGATTGGTACGGGTTATATAGCAGGCTTCTATGACGCATACAGCGAGGGTGCTCGTAAGATGTTCTGGAACCAGATGAATGATAAACTATACTCTAAAGGTATAGATGCTTGGTGGATGGACGCCTCCGAACCGGATATCTTGTCCAATGCAAGCATACAGTACCGCAAAGACCTGATGACCCCTACAGCCTTAGGCCCTTCAACAGAATACTTCAATGCCTATGCCTTGGTGAATGCCGAAGCTATCTATGACGGACAACGCTCCGTTAATCCGAACGATCGCGTATTCCTGCTTACCCGTTCAGGCTTTGCCGGACTTCAACGCTATTCCACAGCTACATGGAGCGGCGATATAGGTACACGCTGGGAAGATATGAAAGCACAGATTTCAGCCGGACTGAACTTTGCGATGTCGGGTATCCCGTACTGGACAATGGATATCGGCGGTTTCTGTGTAGAGAAGCGTTACGAACAGGCTAAGGAGGGTTCCGAAGACCTGAAAGAATGGCGGGAGCTGAACGCCCGTTGGTTCCAGTTCGGCGCATTCTGCCCTCTGTTCCGCAGCCACGGACAATACCCTTACCGTGAGATATATAATATAGCACCGGAAGGACACCCTGCATACAACAGCATGGTTTACTATACCAAGCTTCGTTACCGGATGATGCCATATATCTACTCACTGGCAGGTATGACATGGTTCAACGACTATACCATTATGCGCGCTATGGTAATGGACTTCGGCGGCGATGCTATTACTCACAATATCAGCGACCAGTATATGTTTGGCCCGAGCCTGATGGTATGTCCGGTATATACATATAAATCCACTTCACGTGATGTTTATTTCCCAGCCAATACCAACTGGTATAACTACGAGACAGGAGAATATATCACAGGCGGTAAAACAATGAAAGTATCAGCCCCTTACGAACGCATACCATTGTTTGTAAAAGAAGGCGCCATATTACCGATGGGTACAGACATCCAGTCAACCAAAGAAGTCCAGGCTGACCTTACAGTGAAAGTATACACAGGTAAGGACGGAGAATTTACATTGTACGAAGACGAAGGAGTCAACTATAACTATGAAAAAGATGCATATTCCACTATAAAATTCTCTTACGATGAAGCATCGAAAGTACTAACAATAGACGATATAAAAGGAGAATACAACGGAATGCCGAAAGACAGGACATTCAATATAGAATGGATTGTAAAAGGAAAGAAAAACACTGCTTCGGAAGTGAAGTACAATGGAAAGAAAGTTACTGTAAAGATATCTGAATAAATAAAATTCGAAGGTTTAAGGGTTTGATGGTGTAAAAAATAATCTTAAATCCTTAAACCATTGAATGTTCAATATCATGAAAAATGGAATTATTATAACTACATAAAATCACTTTTAATTCACATTCACTAATACTACTAAAAACCATGAATGAAAAAATGAGAAGATTATTTCAGCAAACAAGTTGCCTTTGTTTGCGGAGAGTATATCTGATGATGATTATCGGTTTGCTCTCTGCGGCTGGGCTGTATGCACAGTCGGTACGTGAAATATCAGGAACCGTTTCTTCTGCCGGAGAACCCTTAATAGGTGCATCTGTAGCAGAAAAAGGTACAACAAATGGTACAATGACTGATATTGATGGGAAATTTACTTTAACAGTAAAAGAAAATGCGACAATTGAGATTTCTTATATTGGGTTTACTTCTAAGTCGATGCCTGTAGGACAACAAACTGTATTCAATATCGAATTGGACGAAGAAGCCAATATATTGAACGAGGTAGTAGCTATCGGTTATGGTGTGCAGAAGAAAAAACTGAATACGGGTGCTACCGTGCAGGTGAAAGGCGACGACATAGCCAAATTGAATACGACTAATCCACTACAGGCTATGCAAGGACAGACTCCCGGTGTGAGTATCACTTCTACTTCCGGACAGCCGGGCAGTGACATGAAGGTAAGTATCCGCGGTTTAGGTACTGTTGGAAATGCCGGTCCGCTCTATTTGATTGATGGTGTGGGCGGCGATATTTCTACCCTCAACCCTGCCGATATCGAGAGCATCGACATATTGAAAGATGCAGCTTCGGCAGCCATCTATGGTGCTCAGGCCGCCAATGGTGTAGTACTGGTTACCACTAAAAAAGGGAAAGAGGGTAAAGCGCAAGTCAGCTTTGACGCTTATTATGGCATTCAGAATGTAGCCCGCAAGGCGAAGATGCTGAATGCAAGCCAATACATGACAATCATGGATGAGCAGGCTCTCAACAGTGGAAACGCGGCATATAACTGGAGCGGCTACCAGTCTATTTATGATGCCAATGGAAATGTTTACAATACCAATTGGGTTGATGCGATGTTTAAAGACGATGCTACCACAGAGAGCTACACGCTGGGTGTTACTGGCGGGTCGGCAACTTCGACTTACGCTCTTTCGTTGGGTTATATGAATCAGGAAGGTATTGTAGGAGGCTCTGACGTATCTAACTACGAACGCTACAACTTCCGTTTCAACTCTGAACACAAACTGTTCAATAACTTCCTGAAAGTAGGTGAACAAATAAGCTTTATATATAGGAAAAACAATGGTGTCAACGTAGGTAATCAATATAACAATACGTTGAGAAGTGCTTTTGGAACATCACCTTTAGCGCCTATTTATAGTGATAATAACATTTATGATTCTCCGTACAACGATACAAGCAATAGCGATTGGTACAATGGCGAAGGCAATCCTTACGGCTCGATGATGACCAATACCAACAACGAAAACAAGGCAGCCACATTCAGCGGCAATGTTTATGCTGAGATAGAACCCTATAAGAACCTGAAGATACGCACCGTATTTGGCGCTGTTTATAATTCGAGTGAGTACCGCAGTTTTACGCCGCTCTATCATTTCAGCATTTATAGCTATAACGATACCAGCACTAAAGTAGCGCAGAACATGAATCATGGTTTGAGTATGACCTGGACAAATACTGCGACTTACGACTGGCAGATGAACGACCACTCTTTCAACGCCCTGTTAGGTATGGAATCTTACCGTTATTCGGGAACGTATCTGGGAGCCAACAATGGGATACTCAAAGAAGGTTTTGATACATGGAATTATGCTTATATTAATAACGGTACTGCAACCTCTACTACAGACGGCTTAAGCGCAGAGGGTAAACCGCATGATGAAGCGCGTAGTGTTTCTTATTTCGCTCGCTTGGGTTGGAACTGGAAAGAGACCTATATGCTGAATGCTACCTTGCGTGCAGACGGTTCTTCCCGTTTTGCCAGTGGCAACCGTTTCGGTTATTTCCCTTCTGTTTCGGCCGGTTGGACAATTACCAACGAAGCATTTATGGAGAGCAGCAGATCATGGCTTGACTTCCTGAAACTGCGTGCAAGTTGGGGACAGGTGGGTAATCAGAATATTGATAATTACCAATACTTGGCTCCGATGAGTAGCTCCAATACGCACTACCTGTTTGGTACAAATGGGTATAATGACGCCGGCTCGGCTCAAAACCTGGCAAACAACTGGGGTGCTTATCCAAGCCGTTTGGCGAATGAAAACATAACATGGGAAACTTCCGAACAAACAAATATCGGTTTCGATGCCCGCATGCTGAATGGCCGTTTAGGTGCGAACTTCGATTTTTATATCAAAAACACTAAAGACTGGCTGGTGCAAGCCCCTATTCTGGCTACGGTGGGTGCGGGAGCGCCTTTTATTAACGGTGGTAGCGTAAAGAATACCGGAGTGGAGTTAGCTTTGACATGGAACGACCGCATTGGCAATGATTTTCATTATAATATTGGATTGAACGGTGCCTATAATAAAAATAAGGTAGGTAGTATCCCTACAGACGATGGTACCATACATGGCCAGACCAACCAATTGTATGATAATACGCCTGAGTTTTACCGTGCTGAGAACGGGAAGCCTATCGGTTACTTCTGGGGATACAAAACTGCCGGACTGTTCCAGAATACACAGGAAATCAGTGACTGGATTGCTGCGGGTAACGGCGTGCTTCAGAGCGACGTGCAGCCGGGAGATGTAAGATACGTTGACGTAAACCACGATGGTGTGATTGATGATAAAGATAAGGTAAATCTAGGCAATGGTATGCCTGACTTTACATTCGGATTCAATCTCGGTTTCGAGTACAAAGGTTTCGATTTTTCACTCGTAGCAAATGGTGCGGCAGGCCAGCAAATTGTACAGTCTTACCGCGGACACACCAATGTATATGCAAACTACACAACGGCTATTCTCGATCGTTGGACAGGTGAAGGTACAAGCAACAAGATTCCTCGTGTGACACAACAGAATATCAACTGGCAGTTCTCCGACCTCTATGTGCAGGATGCCGACTACCTGCGTATCAGTAACATTACTGTTGGTTACGACTTAGCCCGGTTGATCAATCTCAAGTTTATCAGCCAGGCGCGTCTTTATGCTCAGGTACAGAATGCCTTTACATTTACCAAATATGATGGCATGGATCCGGAAATCGGTTATGGTACAGATGGTTGGGTGTCAGGTGTTGACGTAGGTTATTATCCTCGTCCGCGTACATTCCTTTTTGGTGTAAATCTTAAATTCTAACGAACTAAAGCACAAGAAAAATGAATAAAATAAAATACAATATATTAGTAGCGGGAGCCCTCTGTTTAACTTTGGGGTTAAATTCCTGCTCCGACAGTTTCCTGGATGTAGAATCTAAGACTGAGTCTACTACAGGTACTTCTTATAAGAATGAGAGCGATGTTTGGCGCGCTCTGATTGGCTGTTACGATGGATGGCGTCAGACATCTTCGGCTATGGGTACAGGTTTTTATCTGGGAGCTGAAACCATGAGTTACGAGTGCTTCGGCGCAACAGGTAATGCCGATGGACGCGGCTATCAGGCTATCGATCGTTTCGATATTTCGCAATCGCCGGCCGATTTGAATCTATACGAAACCGATTGGAAGAATTATTACGCAGCCGTTTACCGTTGCAATGAATTGATATCGCGCGAAGAGCAAGTTTCTTGGAACGAGAATAACAGCAAGCGCGGAACCTATATGGGAGAATGTCGCGCAATTCGAGCATTCCTCTATTTTGATATGGTACGTCTCTGGGGAAATATTCCTTTATTTGAGGCTCCGGTGAATGAAAACCGTCCGCAGGCAGACCCGTCAGAAGTATTCACTCTCATTTTTGACGATTTAAAGTATGCTATGCAAAATATTCCTGCTGATGCTTACCCAAAAGTAAACGCGGCAAGTAATGATGGACACATCACAAAGTATGCAGCCGAAGCACTTTTCGCACGCGCATACTTGTTCTACACAGGATATTATGGAGCGGAACCGGCAAATGCTACCAAAGCGGAAGCTCTGGCTGCAGTAGAAGATGTAATCAGTTCCAACGAATTTAGCTTGGTAAGCGAATTTAAAAATCTATGGCCTGCCGCTTCTGCCGGTGTTGCTGAGGTTGGCGATATGACTACGTTGCTGGGTTCTTATGCCGGCGATGGCAACAGTGAAACTGTTCTTGCCATGAAGTTTACCAGTTCGCAGGACTATAATGGAAACAACGACGGTAACCGTTGGCAGGTAATGGTAGGTATGCGTTCGCTCAATGCTGCTCCTTATGGAAAAGGTTGGGGAGGACTGACTGTCAATCCGGCATTTGTGAACCAGTTTAAAACAGGAGATACACGCCGCACAGCTTCCATCATCGACTTGGTAGGCGAAGGGATTACCACACTTGCCGACTTTGATGCCAGTTACAAAGATCAACGCGAATATACAGGTTATGCCGTGAAGAAATATTCTCCGCTCTGTTTTGCTGATGGTACTTCTGCATCCAAAGAGGATGGCTCCGGTGACTTCCAGATAGCCAATCATCAGGATTATGTACTCATTCGCTATGCGGACGTATTGCTGATGGCTGCCGAACTGGGAAGTTCTAACGCACAAAGTTATTTCGATCAGGTACGCAAGCGGGCTTATACCTCAGATGGGGTGTTGTCTTCAAACTATGCGACTCTTCCTGCAACACAAACCAATATCATGCAGGAGCGTGCTTTAGAATTTGCTTTCGAAAGTATCAATTACTGGGACTTGCTCCGTCAGGGAGTAGATTATGCTGCAAGCAAACTGGCAACGACAACTTCTGTCTACAGCGGTGGTACTCCGGACGTGGTTACGATTAATGCCGATCGTCTTCGTGCTACAAAGGGGCTTAGCCAGATTCCTTATAACCAGATTACATTGGCTGACGGTATGTTGAACCAAAATGCCGGATGGTAATGTATAATAACTAATACTAAAAGATTATGAAAACGAGCATAAATAGCAACTCTCTAAAGACCATGATGATTTTGTTATGCGAGTTTCCATACCACCTTTAAAAATAATATAGTATGAAATTGAAATCTTATATATATTCATTTATAGCAAGCATAGTTGTGCTTCTCTCCGCTTGTTCGCCCGATGATCATAGTTTGGGAGCGGTTGATGTAACTCCGGATGATTTGGTAGAGGGTATTGCTTATACCGTTACTCATGATGCAAGCAATCCGAATATCATTCATCTGAAAAGTTTGATGGGAAGTGGTTATACCTCCCTTTGGGAAACTCCACAGGGGCGTAGCCAGAAACAAGAGATGACTCTGAAAATGCCGTTTCCGGGAACTTATACGGTTACATTCGGTGTTCAAACCCGCAGTGGCGTAGTTTACGGAGAACCGGTTACATTTACTGTTGATGATTTCTATGCCGGCTTTGTAACCCACGAACTTTGGACAATGTTGACCGGTGGCGTTGGTGCGTCTAAAACATGGATTCCTGATAATGGTAAGTATGGTCTGGCTTCCGGTGAAATTTCGTATGCCGATCCGGGCGGAACAGTAGAATGGAACAACTGGACTTCTAACTGGGATCCGGCTGCAGGCCAAACAGCAGACGATGCGATATGGAACAGTTCTATGACTTTCGACCTGATTAATGGTGCGAATGTAACGGTTGACGATCAGTCGTCTGGCGGTTCAGGCCTAACAACAGGGACATTTATGCTGGATACAGATGGACACACTATCACCTTCACAGATGCTGAGTTATTGCATACAGCAGGATGGGACAATATGACAAGCGACTGGAAGAGAAACCTGAAAATACTGAACCTGACAGAAAACCAGTTGAGGGTAGGTATCCTGCGCGAGAAAGCAACTTCAGGAGAAGATCCTTGGTGGATTATCTGGAATTTTGTGAGCAAAGATTATGCTGATAATTATGAAGCACCGGCACAAGAGGTTTACCCTACATTGCCTGATGGCTGGAGAGACTATGTAGAGCCTAAGACAAATCTGGTAATCACCTATAAACTTTCCGGCGATCCTGCATTTGACTGGTGCAATCTGGATGGTTCGCTGAAAAAAATCACTTCGGTATCTGCGCTAAGTGGCATCGAAGAAATCACACTGGTACTGAACAGCGGAACAGGTGAGTATACATTTACTGATATGGAAGGCAAGGAGTATAAAGGTAAATATACCTTGAGCAATGATGGTATCTATACTTTCAGCGATGCACTTCCTCAAATAGTTCTCTCTACCGATGGTCAGGCTGTATTCAAAACAAATGCCGACAGGACGTTGCGTATCATGTCTTACGAAACAAGTGATTACACCGGAGCCGTTACAAGCCTGTGGGTGGGAAGTCAGGAGCTTGACGACCAGGGAAATCTGTATCAGTACATGGGTTATCAGTTAGTACCTCAGGTAGAAGGTGCTGCGGCAACCTATAAGTCTACTCTTAACTATTTTGATACAGGTTGGACTTTCATTTATAGCGATGCTGTTTTCATCTCAGGAAACGGAGATTATACATTGTCGGTTTTGGGAGCAAGCAGCGAGCCTTATGGCATGTATCTGGATATTGAGAAGATATTGAAAGACAATCCGAATATGGATGTGGCGATTAAAGATATTAAGGTTGACGGTAAGAGCATCAGCTTCGACGATTCTGCTATTGAGCGTGGACTTGGGGATGCCGAAACCACTGCCCGCCGTTATATCATTAATCCGTGGGGGGCTACTGCTGGTACTGCACCTAATTATGTGTTCAGTTCAAGCATAGCGGTTACGATAACAGTTAATATGGATAACGGTACTCCTTTTATCGAAGAATAACCATTTAGATGATAATCTTTAAAAAGAAAAAGAACATGAAATTAAAATATTTATCAGGAATTCTTTTGTTGATGGTGACTCTGTTTGCCACATCGTGCGACGAAGATGATGATTATAGCATCCGGGCTGGTGAAATTATCTCTGAAATTACCACAGGTTCAGCAACAGTAACTGCTGTTTCTGCCGAAGTTCAGGGTACAGTAAAAGACCTTAATCTGGTATCGTCTGCTTCTTACGAAGTGGGTGCTTACTATAGTACAAATGCCGACCCCACTACCTCGGGTACGAAGAAAAGCGGTACGGCTGACAAGAGTGGCAATGTAACAACCAGTTTAAGCGGGTTGACAACAGGTACTACCTATTACTATGCAACATATGTTACGCTTCAGAATAAAGTTACTTATTTTGGCGATGTCAAGTCGTTTGTAGCTACCAATGCGGTAGTTACTACAAATGACGCAACAGATGTTACGTTCAGCAAGGCCACTTTCTCTGCAAATATAACCGGAACAGAAGGACTTGGAACAATTGAAACAGGTGTAAAACTAGCTCTTTCGGCTAATGGTGTTACCTCAGGTATCAATCGCGAGTTGACTACTGTTGGTGGATTACTGCCGGGTACTACCTATTATTATGCAGCTTATGCAAAAGTAGGCGAAGGTTATGTTTACGGTGAAACTAAGAAACTGACTACAGCTACACAGGCGATGGAATATGTTGACTTGGGACTGAGTGTGATGTGGGCTTCATCTAATATTGGTGCCGATACGGAGAGTGATGCCGGAACACTTTTTGGCTATGGAGATCAAACGGCAATGCTGACTTCGAACAAACTGGAGGATTATCTCTCTACAGATATTGCCGGTACAACCGAAGATATTATATTCAACCTGAACCTCGATGGAGACTCACCAATGAAGAGCCAGATGCCTACAAAAGCACAGATAGCTGAATTGGTGAATAATACCACACAGACGTGGGAAACCGTTGAGGGTGTGCAAGGTATGCGGTTTACTGCAAATAATGGAAATAGCATATTCCTTCCGGCTGCCGGATATCGCGAGGGCGAAACAGCCGTTGCAGATGCTGCGGGTTATTACTGGAGCGGTACTGCATATTCTGTCAACAATGATTACTCAAATACATTGACTTTCGATAGTTCATCAGCTAAAACCGGTTTCTCAAGACGTAGCCTCGGGCTTAGTCTCCGTTCTGTCCGTGCATATGCGGTGGTGAATCCGGACTCTGGTAAATTAGTCTTTGGCGATTTGGAAAGCAATGGCCGTTTGCGTATCGAAATTTATAATGAATACGGCGCTACAAATGGAAATTCTCCAATCGACCCTACTTCTATCAAGTTTTCTAAGAATATGGTTGTAACTTTCGCTCTTACTGGAATTACAGATAATTTGAAGAGTGGTGCGGCAGGTTCTTATGTGGCAGGCCTTGAATATTCAGATCCTACCTGGGGTGTAAGCTACTGGTCAGAACTCAATATGGGCAAGTACGAAGCAATGGTTAATGGCGATGGTACTTACACTGTATGGATGGAAGTAACAGCTCAGGCAAATGGTGCAGTCGTATTCTGTATCGATATCAAGGATTTGTGGGCTGATATTGCCGATACGTCTAAGGTAGGAGTAGAGGTTAGCTCTATTAAACTGGATGCTGATGTAGAGCAGGCTGTTAATCAATCCATCGTTAGCTTCAATAATAAAGATGGAAACGGAACAGACGGCCGTATTGAGATTTATAATGAATACAGTACTTCAGGAGCTGCGGCTCAGGGCTATTACAACAACAGCCTGTTGTTTAATGGGTTGATGCTAGTTGATTTCACTATCGGCGGTATTACCGGCAATTTGGCGAGCGGAGCTTCCGGCAGTTACAAGACGGAACTGAGCTATGCAGCCGCAAGTTGGGATCCTAGCTACTGGGGAGGCGCAAATTATGGCAGCGCTACGGTTACCGGTGATGGAACTTACCAGGTGTACACATATCTCAAAGGAGATTGTGCAGGCGCAGTGGTTTGGACAGTCGAGCTATATGATCTTTGGAAAGATTTGGTAGATGCATCCAAAGTAAATGTGACAATAAATAAGGTGATTACACCTGGAAAAAAATAAAATATAAAATACATGAAGATGATGATAAAACCATTTACCCGATGGAGTTGGATAGTCATACTATTCTTCATCTTTACAGCAACAGCCTGTTCGAGCAGTGATGATGATCCGGTATCACCCGAAATCACCATTGCCAATCCGAACATGCCTTTTGCTAAAGCTGGAGGGGCCGAAACTCTATCCATTCAGTCGAATGTAGCATTAGAGGTGATAAGTAACGATGTAAGCTGGTGCCATGTGGTGCCAGCCACATCTACTTCGGCAACAGTGTATAAGTTTACCGTTACCGTAGATCCGAATACAACTACAGAAGACCGTTCGACTACATTAACCGTAAAAGCCGGAAGTATAACGGAATCTGTCAATGTAACTCAATCTGCTGCGGATGGTTTAATTGTAGCGCAAACTACATTTAATGACGTACCGGGCGAAGGAGCCAATATTCAGGTGAAACTGACTACGAATGGAAATGTTACCATAACTTGTAACGATAGCTGGATTACCGAAGCAGCTACCAAAGCGATGGTAGAACAGACCCTGACATTCAAGGTGGCAACCAATTATAATGCTGCCCGTTCGGGAACTATAACCTTCACACTGGGTGAACTTACCGAAACAGTAACCATAAACCAGCTTGCTATAAACCTTTCCGGCATAGGAATGGAGAGCGATGCCTTAGCATTGGCTTCCAAAATGTATGCAGGCTGGAACATTGGGAATACACTCGAAGCCATTGGTAGCGAAACCGCTTGGGGTAACCCTAAGGTGACCGATCTCTATGTGAAGAAAATAAAAGCGCTTGGGTTTAATGCTATCCGTATTCCTTGTGCATGGGATCAGTATATAGAAGATGCTGCTACCTATAAGCTTCAGGATAGCTGGCTGGATCGCGTAAACGAGGTGGTCGGTTACTGTGTAGCCAATGATATGTATGCTATTGTAAACATTCACTGGGACGGTGGCTGGCTCGAAAATAACTGTACACCTGACAAACAGGATGAGAACAACAAGAAACAGCATGCCCTGTGGACACAGATTGCCAACAAACTAAACCATTACGATGAACATCTGCTTTTTGCCGGGTGCAACGAACCTAACGCAGATACAGCCGAAAAGATGGCGGTATTGGCTACCTATGAGCAAACGTTTGTGGATGCCGTGCGTGCTACGGGTGGGAATAATGCTGTACGCAACCTGATTGTTCAAGGTCCGAATACAGATATTGACAAAACGAGTGATTTGTTTGGTAGTATGCCGGCCGATGTCGTTTCCAATCGTTTGATGATGGAGGTGCACTACTACAATCCGTGGACATTCTGTGGCTTGACACAAGATGAATCCTGGGGTAAGATGGCTTATTTCTGGGGCGACTACATGGTTGCGGGTTCAGATCGTAATGCAACTTCGGGCGATGTAGCTGAGATGAAGTCTCTTTTTGCCAAGATGAAGACGCAGTTTGTTGATAAAGGTATTCCGGTTATACTGGGAGAGTATGGCGCCATCACGCACCACACAGGCCTCGGCGTAAATCAGGAAGCTCATGACAAATCACGCAATATTTATGACGAAACAGTAACCCGTGAAGCTAAGAATCACGGATTGGTTCCTTTCTACTGGGATACAGGTTTAGTGGTGAATCGTAGTACAGGTGATATAAAAGACAGTTATGCTATGGATGGTATACTGAAAGGAGCGAAAGCAGGAAGCTATCCTTTTTAAGGTAAACTGAACGCATAAAGATATGAAAATAGATTGTGAATTCTTGTTCACAGGTTTTTATGGAGATTAAGGTTGAAAATGATGAAAGCCGGATGTGATTTTCCGGCTTTTATTTTCTAAATTTAAGGTTTGACAATGAATAGTTGATAGTTACAGTTGACAATTGATAATTATCCACTGTCAATTATCCACTAACAATTTTACTGTATGAAAAAATCCTATCTGTTTCTTCTTGTTTGTACAGTTCTGTTTTCGTGTTCTTCTTCAAAGGAAACACGAGAGAATGCAGATTTTACAGAAAACTGGAAATTCTATCCGGGCGATGACTCCACTGCTTATAATGTCCGATATGACGATTCTGAGTGGAGAGCACTGAACTTACCTCACGACTGGAGCATCGAGGCTGATTTCTCCATTGACAACCCGGCTACACCGGGTAGTGGAGCGTTACCGGGCGGCATAGGCTGGTATCGTAAAGAATTTACAATTGAAAAAGAAAGCGAAAATAAAAATATATATATAGATTTCGATGGTGTTTACTGGAACAGTAAAGTCTGGGTAAACGGACATCTGTTGGGCGAACGTCCGAATGGATATATCTCGTTCCGTTACGACCTTACCCCATATATAAAGGTAGGGGGAAAGAATGTAATTGCTGTCAGGGTGGATAACTCACAGCAGCCAAATTCACGCTGGTATTCCGGTTCGGGTATTTACCGCAATGTATGGCTGGTAACGGTTAATCCGTTGCATGTAGACCATTGGGGTACTTATGTTACAACTCCGTATGTAACAAAGGAGAGTGCAGAGATAAGTATAGAAACAAAAATAAAAAATTCTTCGGACTCAGGTCAAAGGTTTGAATTATATTCTATCCTCGTAGATAAGGACGGAAAAGAAGTCGTAAAAACAAATAACTCGAATGGTGTCGGAGCGGGTGAAACTGTGAATATGACGCAGTCGCTGAGTTTGGCTACACCCAACCTTTGGTCTGTAGAAAATCCTTACATGTACAAGGTGATAACCCGTATAGAGCAAAATGGCGATATTGTAGACGAATACGAAACACCTGTAGGTCTTCGTTACTTCTCATTTGACCCGGATAAAGGTTTCTTCCTGAATGGGGAATCCGTAAAGATAAAAGGAGTGTGCCAGCACCATGACCTGGGTTGTCTTGGCGCAGTGGCAAATGTCAGGGCGATGGAGCGCCAGCTGGAGATTCTGAAAGAGATGGGTTGTAACGGTATCCGCACGGCTCACAACCCGCCTGCACCCGAATTGTTGGATTTGTGCGACAAGATGGGCTTTATTGTGATGGATGAAGCATTCGATATGTGGCGTAAGAAAAAATCACCATACGATTATTCACAGTATTTCCCCGAATGGCACGAGCGTGACCTTACCGACCTGATTGTACGTGATCGCAACCATCCGTCTATCTTTATGTGGAGTATGGGTAACGAAGTGCTGGAGCAATGGTCGCATATAGATGCCGATACAATGAATCTGCAACAGGCAAATATGATACTAAACTTTGCCAATACACTAAATAAGAAAGATGTAAACGCTAAAGAGTTGCATGTAAACTCCTTGCTTGCTATCAAGCTGGCAGATATTGCGAAAAAACTGGATCCTACACGCCCGGTTACTACAGGGAATAACGAAACCGAGCCGTCGAATCATGTTTTCCGATCGGGAGCAATGGATATTATCGGTTTCAATTACCATGAAAACAATTGGGTTAATTTTCACGAGAAGTTTCCAAATCAAAAACTGATAATCACAGAGTCTACATCTGCACTGATGTCGCGCGGATACTACGAAATGCCATCCGACAGCATGAATATCTGGCCCGAAAGATGGGATAAACCATTCGACCGCCCGGTGCATCATTGTTCGTCATACGACAACTGTCATGTGCCTTGGGGCAGCACCCACGAAGATACATGGCGTCTGGTGAAAAATTATGACCATATCTCAGGTGTCTATCTGTGGACAGGTTTCGATTATCTGGGCGAGCCTACACCTTTCTGGTGGCCATCCCGTAGCTCTTATTTCGGTGTGATAGACCTTGCAGGCTTTCCTAAAGATGTCTATTATATGTATCAGAGCGAATGGTCGGATAAGGATGTCCTGCATATTTTCCCACATTGGAACTGGGCAGAAGGGCAAACAGTGGATGTATGGGCTTATTACAATAATGCTGACGAAGTGGAATTGTTTTTGAATGGTGAATCGTTGGGGAAGAAGGCAAAAGAAAAAGATATCTACCATGTATTCTGGCGTGTTCCATATAAGAAAGGAACATTAAAAGCCATTTCTTATAAAAATGGGAAAGAAGTGCTGACCAAAGAAATAAAAACAACAGGCGAACCTGTATCCCTCCGTCTGACTGCCGACAGAACAGCGCTCAAAGCCGATGGCAAGGATTTATCCTTTATCACGGTTGAGGCTCTCGATGCCGGAGGTAATCCTGTCCCCGTAGCTGATAATCTGATTAACTTCTCGGTAGAAGGTAATGGCTTTATTGCAGGAACGGATAATGGTGACCCCACCGACCCTGATTCATTGAAGAAGCCTGCCCGTAAGCTGTTTAACGGGAAAGCACTGGTTGTTGTTCAGTCGCAAAAAGAAGCGGGGACAATAACATTGAGGGCGCAGTCAGACAATCTGAAAGAAGCTGTAATAAATATAAAAACACGGTAATGTATTCTCTTGTCTCATCGGACTACAAATCATAGTTGGTCGAAAGATTTTTAATAGATGTATTTTAATCAATTGCCACGACTTTTAAGTCGTGGGTTACGAATAACAGGATAGCAAAGGCTTTAGCCAAACCTGTTTATTCTGTGATATTGTGACTAAAGCCCCTTTTCTTTCATCCATCTTATCCTCCAGCTAAAGCAGGAGGCAATTGACAGGAAGAAAATATTATCGCAAATAACTAACATACAGTATGTTAATTGATGAAAAAACTTCCAGTCACGACTGATTACAAATCCGAAAGAACGAGGCTGCTAACTGCTAACTGCTAACTGTTAACTGAATACACCCTCTTATTGTAAAAATTAACATATCATAATAGTCTATGGTATGTTAATTTTTTTGTTTTCAAATCCTTTGTGGATGCGGGATGCTTCATGTTGTTTGTACAATATCCAAACTTTCCTTATTGTATATAATACTATATGTAATGTATTGTAGTACAATTATTTAACTAAAAATAATTGCTTTTGTGTGATTGGTTTTCAAAATGAAGTTTTATATTTGTACTTGATACAATAAGTATTTTAATCTTTACCATGAAAGCGAACTTCATTCATACATACGTTTCGGTCGATTGCGTTGTCTTCGGTTTTGACGAAGGCCAGCTCAATATCTTACTCGTTCAGCGCAATGTGGATAAGAAAGGCGCTAAGGATTTGAAGTTGCCGGGAAGCCTTATTTACAATGAGGAAGACGTGGACGATGCAGCGAACAGGGTGTTGTTTGAACTTACCGGCATCAAGAGAATGACCCTGAAACAATTCCGTTGCTTTGCTTCTCCCAACAGGGCAAATGATCCCGATGATATGAAATGGCTGGATATGGCCTACAAGCCGAATATCAACAGGTTGATAACCGTAGCGTATCTGGCTCTGTGCAAGGTGGACAGGAAACTGAATAATGTATCCAAATATAAACTGACCGAATGGTGCCCTGTAAATAAATTGCCGCAAATGCCATTCGATCACAATCAGATAGTAAAAGAATCATTGACCGAGATACGCACATGGATTGAACTCAATCCGGCTATCGTATTCGAATTACTTCCGCAGAAATTTACGATTAGCCAGCTACATAAGTTGTACGAGGCTATTTACAATAAGCAAATAGATATACGCAATTTTCATAAGAAAGTAGCTGCCATGTCCTATGTTTTGCCTCTCGAAGAAAAACAGAAAGATGTATCGCACAGGGCAGCACGTTATTTCAAATTTGACAAAAAAGCGTATAATAAACTGAAAACGAGTATTTAAAGGAATTATGAATTATGAGTTATAAATTATAAGTAAAACTCATAACTCGTAATTTTAAATTTATAATTCATCATTTATAACTTATAATTCAAAGAAACATGTATTTACTAGGATACGACATAGGTAGCTCTTCCGTAAAGGCTTGTTTGGTAAATGCCGCAACAGGTAAAATCGTAGCTTCTGACTTCTTCCCGAAGGAAGAAATGAAAATAACCGCTGTAAAATCGGGCTGGGCAGAACAAGACCCTTCCGATTGGTGGGCAAACCTCAAACTGGCGCATCAGTCAGTGATGCAGAAAGCCGGAGCCAAAGGGGAAGATATACAGGCTATCGGTATTACCTGGCAAATGCACGGGCTGGTTCTTGTAGATAAGGATAAGAAAGTGCTTCGCCCTTCCATCATCTGGTGCGATAGCCGTGCCGTGCCTTATGGCGAAAAAGCATTTAAGGCGATAGGCGAAGAAAAATGCCTGAGTCACCTGCTTAATTCTCCGGGTAATTTTACGGCATCTAAGCTGGCATGGGTAAAGGAAAATGAACCGCATATCTATGAGAAAATAGACAAACTGATGCTTCCGGGCGATTATATCGGAATGAAGCTGACGAACGATATTGTTGTCACCATAGAAGGTATGTCGGAAGGTATATTCTGGGATTTCAAAACAAATGCATTGTCGGAAGATGTACTGAACTATTATGGTATCCCTAAAAGTTTCTTCCCTGAGATCAAACCTATCTTTGGAGTACAGGGCTATGTTTCATCAGAGGCAGCGAAGGAACTAGGGCTGAAAGAAGGCACTCCGGTTTCTTACCGTGCGGGCGACCAGCCAAACAACGCATTGTCCCTGAATGTATTCGAGCCGGGAGAAATCGCTTCCACAGCAGGTACTTCGGGTGTCGTTTATGGTGTGCTCGACCAGTTGAATTATGATAAGCTATCACGTGTAAATACATTTGCACACGTAAATTATACACCTGAACAAACACGGCTTGGCGTTTTGCTCTGTATCAATGGTACAGGTATTCTCAACTCGTGGCTGAAACGCAATCTGGCTGTAGAAGGGCTTTCGTACAGTGATATGAATGAGTTGGCAGCACAATCGCCTATAGGTGCAAAAGGCATTAGTATCATTCCATTCGGTAACGGCGCAGAGCGTGTTCTGGAAAATCAGGATGTAAACTGCTCCATACATGGTATCAACTTCAATATACACGACAAGAGGGATATCCTGCGTGCTGCACAGGAAGGCATTGTTTTTTCATATGAATACGGTATGGAGATAATGCGCGAAATGGGAATGAATATCTCGACAGTAAAAGCCGGATATGCCAATATGTTCCTGAGCCCTGTTTTCTCTCAGACATTAGCCAGTGTAAGCGATGTCACTATCGAACTTTATAATACCGACGGAGCAGCAGGAGCAGCAAAGGGAGCGGGTATCGGTATCGGTATCTATTCTACTCCGCAGGAAGCCTTTGCCTCACTAGAGAAACTGGCGGTTATAGAACCGGAGAAAGATAAGAAAGCGCAATACAGGGAAGCTTACGAACGTTGGAGGAATATGGTTGTAAAATAATTGAATATTTATTTCAACCCCTCGCCCTTTAGGCACTCCCGACCCCACCCCAGCCCTCCCCAAAAGGAGAGGGAGAAGTGAGGGGAGAGTCGCAAAGCGAGGATTGCCCGTCAGACACTCTTCCCTTTTGATAAAGGGAAGTCCCCGAAGGGGGAAGGGTTAGATGAAATATAATAAATTGAATTTATGATATATATACTTATTTCTAAATAAAACCGAATCGTATGAAAAAGCTACTGTTTTCAGTTTTATGTGGTTCTTTACTGTTGTCGTGCTCGCAACCACAAGCAGTAAAGTGGGTAAGTACCACGCCTGACTCATGTTTTGTCGAAAATCCTGCTATTACCATGTCTGGAGTAGAAGGCACGGCCGATATAACTGTGCTGACGGATAAAACATTGCAGACAGTAGACGGATTTGGAGGCTGTTTCAATGAACTGGGCTGGACAACGTTGAATGCTCTGGATGAAGCTGACCGTGATAAGATTATCAAAGACCTGTTCAGTCCGGAAGGAATGAATTTTACGTTGGGACGTATGCCTGTCGGGGCAAATGATTTCTCCCGCGATTGGTATTCATACAATGAGACAGATAAAGATTTTGATATGAAAAACTTCTCGGTGGCAAATGATAAGGAAACGCTGATTCCTTTTATCAAGGCTGCCCAGAAGATTAATCCCGATATAAAGATATGGGCTTCACCGTGGTCACCTCCTACATGGATGAAATATAGCAAACATTATGCCTGCAAGCCCAACCCGAATGTAAACGACCTGAAAGGTAGCCCTACACAGGACTTGGAAGGCACGAATATGTTTATCCAGGAACCCGAATATTTTAAGGCTTACGCGTTGTATTTCGCAAAATTCATAGAAGCATATAAAGCTGAAAATATAAATATCGGTATGGTTGCCCCTCAGAATGAGTTTAACTCCTGCCAGATATTCCCTTCATGCACATGGACGGCTGCCGGATTAAGCACCTTTATCGGTGATTATCTTGGCCCTCAGATGAAAGAAATGGGTGTACAGGTTATGTTGGGTACAATGGAACGCGGTAATCATTTGCTGGTGGATACCATTATGCAAAATAAGAGTGGGCAGTATATTTCCGAAATCGGTTTCCAGTGGGCAGGAAAAGAGTCAATTGCCAAAATACACGAAACTTACCCGGATATGAAGCTCATACAAACCGAGAGCGAGTGTGGCGACGGGCAAAATTCATGGCAATATTGCTTCTATATCTGGAACCTGATGAAGCATTATTTCAACAACGGGATATCAGCTTATATGTACTGGAATATCTCGCTGGATAAAGACCCGGCTAACAACCGTTGGAAATGGCCTCAAAACTCGCTGATATCAGTAGATCAGGAAAATAAAACGTACAAATACAATCCTGAGTATTACCTGATGAAACAATTCAGCCACTTTGTAAAACCGGGTGCTAAACGCTTGGCTACAGAGGGCACATATGATAATATACTGGCATTCTGCAACTCGGATAATTCGGTTGTTGTTATCGCAACCAACGAAAGCGAATCGCCTAAGAGCCTGAAAGTGAAAATAAAAGAGCAGATGCTTTCGGTAGAAATGAAAGCTCAGTCGATAAATACTTTCACCATAAATGCAAGTAAATAAGTAATGGAAGTATTTAATACAGTAATACCTAATTCTACGAATGTTCGCTGTTATAGATATAAAAATAATAAATAGGTCTGTGACCTTAGTTATAATATAATTCTTTAAGTAAACAATTAAGTAAAAAATCAAATCATGGAAATTTTAAAAGGAACAAAGGAATTTTTTCCGGGCATAGGAAAAATAAAATTTGAAGGAAAAGAAAGCAAAAATCCTTTAGCATATCGTTTTTATGACGAAAACCGTGTAGTAATGGGTAAAACCATGAAAGACTGGACTCGCTTTGCTATGGCTTACTGGCATACATTGTGTGCCGACGGAGGCGACCCGTTTGGTGGCGCTACTATTCATCATCCGTGGAACATCGGCAACGATGCTATCAGCCAGGCTAAATATAAAATGGATGCGGCATTTGAGTTTATGACTAAAATGGGGATTCCATTCTATTGTTTCCATGACGTTGACTTGGTTAGTTCGGGTAATTCGTGGACTGAATACGAAAAGAACCTGCAAACAATCGTAGATTACGCAAAAGAAAAACAAGCTGCTTCGGGCGTGAAACTTCTTTGGGGTACAGCCAATGTTTTCAGCCACGAACGTTATATGAACGGTGCTTCTACAAACCCTGATTTTGATGTGGTTGCATGTGCAGGTACTCAGGTGAAAAACGCCATAGATGCAACTATTGCTCTTGGTGGTTCCAACTATGTATTCTGGGGTGGACGCGAAGGTTATATGAGCCTGTTGAACACAGATATGAAGCGTGAAAAAGACCATCTGGGACGTTTCTTAGCTATGGCGCGCGACTATGCACGTAAACAAGGATTTACAGGTACATTCCTGATAGAGCCTAAGCCAATGGAACCAACCAAACATCAGTATGACTTTGATACTGAAACTGTAGTCGGATTCCTTCGCAATTACGGTCTGGATAAAGACTTTAAAGTAAATATCGAAGTAAACCACGCTACACTGGCAGGACATACATTCGAGCACGAATTACAAGCTGCTGTAGACGCAGGTCTATTAGGTAGTATCGATGCTAACCGTGGCGACTATCAGAACGGTTGGGATACAGACCAGTTCCCTCTTGATATTTATGACTTCGCTCACGCATGGTTGGTAATGCTTCCGGCAGGTGGTCTTGGCAACGGTGGTGTGAACTTTGATGCTAAAATCCGTCGTAACTCAACAGATATGGACGACTTGTTCATTGCTCATATTTCGGGTATGGATGTATTTGCACGCGGCCTGTTAGTTGCTGCCGATATCCTTGAAAACTCAGATTATAAGAAATTGCGTCAGGCTCGTTATGCTTCATTCGACGGTGGCGATGGTAAAGCGTTCGAAGATGGCAAACTGACTCTTGAAGATTTACGTACGATTGCACATAAAGTAGGTGAACCAAAACAAATAAGTGGTAAGCAAGAGCTTTATGAAGCTATTGTGAATATGTATATCTAATATAACTATGAGTTATGAATTATAACTCATAATGAAGTTATCTAGACTTTTTATTCTTCTTTCATTTTGTCATGCTGACGACAGGACGCATCTCGTTTCTCAAGAGACATTTGGCTCCGCTTCGCTCTGCCGGTTTGCAATTGGCTAACGCCGAACGGTGTTTCACTCCGTTCAAAATGAAAAAGAGGGTATTTATTTCAAAATATTACCAAAGTCGAAAAGTCTAGACGACTTCAATTTATAATTCATAACTCTTAAAATCTTGACCAATGAAAAACGAACTGAATAAGTTTTATATTTTTGGTATTACACTTGTCGCTACTTTGGGAGGGTTGCTCTTTGGGTACGATACAGCGGTTATCTCAGGTGCCGAAAAGTCTATACAATCATATTTGATCGACCCGCTTGGGCTGAGTGCCTTTGCTCATGGAGCGACAGTATCGAGTGCGCTTATCGGGTGCATTATCGGAGGAGCACTATCGGGTCTTATATCTTCCCGTCTGGGGAGGAAGAAATCACTTTTGCTGGCTGCAATTTTGTTTTTTATTTCAGCATTGGGTTCCGGTTTCCCGGAAACCCTTTTCTTCACAAAGGGTGAGCCTACGATGGCACTCCTATTCACATTTAATTTTTATCGGATTATAGGAGGTATCGGTGTTGGACTCGCATCTGCCGTCTGTCCGATGTATATAGGTGAGATTGCTCCGGCAGATATCAGAGGGCGCTTGGTTTCATTCAATCAGTTTGCCATTATTTTTGGTATGCTTGTCGTATATTTTGTAAACTGGGGTATTGCCAACGGACAAACTCTCGAGTGGATAAATTCTATTGGTTGGCGCTATATGTTTGCTTCTGAAGCTATCCCTGCTGCTTTGTTCGGACTGCTTTTGCTGTTAGTTCCCGAAACTCCTCGCTATTTGTCTATGACAGGGCAGAACGAGAAGGCTTTAGTTGTTTTGAAAAAAATTAACGGATCGGAAGAAAAGGCTCAATCTATATTGAATGATATAAAATCAACCGTATCCGGAAATGTGAAAGCAAAGCTTTTTTCGTATGGAACGAAAGTTATTATAATAGGGATACTCCTGTCCGTTTTTCAACAATTTGTAGGTATAAATGTGGCTTTGTACTATGCACCTCGCATTTTTGAAAGCATGGGAGCTGCTAAAGATGCATCGATGCTGCAAACAATAATAATGGGGCTGGTAAATGTTATATTCACTGTTGTTGCCATTCTTACGGTAGACAAATGGGGACGTAAGCCTCTTCTTATTACGGGCTCTATTGGTATGGCTATCGGTATGTTTGCCATATCGGGACTGGCTTTCAATAATATAATCGGAGTTAGCACACTCGTCTTTATTATCATTTATACCGCGTCATTTATGATGTCGTGGGGGCCTATCTGTTGGGTATTGATAGCAGAGATATTCCCGAATAAGATAAGGGGGCAGGCTGTAGCCATTGCAGTGGCAGCACAATGGTTCGCTAATTATCTGATTTCTTCTACCTATCCTCCTATGATGGAGTTTAGTGGAGGTCTGACCTATGGTTTCTATGGGTTGATGGCTGTTTTATCCGCTCTGTTCGTGTGGAAAATGGTACCGGAAACCAAAGGCAAGACGTTGGAAGATATGGAAAAACTGTGGAAAAAATAAAAAAAACATCATTATTGATTTATTGAAAATAGGTTAAAAAAAGGTTAATTAAAAATCAGGGGTTTGTTGAGATAACAAACCCCTGATTGTCTTTATGCCCATTATAGTCTGGTCTGATCTAATTGAATAAAATTTAAACAGTTTCTGAGTCTGCTTTTTGTTGTTTTAACAATGCTTATGAGAAGTTTTATTAATTCTGAACAATCAAGATGTATGGAAACAAATATCCACTGTCAATTATCAACTATATAAAATGAAACAGTTTCTTTCTTTCGTCAAAAAAGAATTCTACCATATATTCCGCGACAGGCGAAGCATCCATACAGCTTATCGCAGATGCCACAGACCCCAATCAGTCGCTTATGCAAACAGGCTCGCCTTGCTAGGATTTGCCCTGTTTTTCAATATCTGGGCTGTTGTCAGTTATAAGAAGACAAATTGATAGAACTTACTCCTCCGGATAGCCAGCACATGGCCAAAAAGATTATCCTTATCTTTGTCCTTTATATTGATATAGTGGCAAATAAAGAGTCCGTCTCTTTATAAGTGACGGACAACCTGTTGAACTTATGACTGCAAATATAGGGCATCTCACCCTTTAATTTGTTGCTTATTTCCGCACAATTATTATCCAATCACGCCTAAATGCCCGTTTTTTAAGCTTTTTTTAGTAGCTGCAAATACTCATTTTTCTTACAACTTTTTTCTTGTAAACTGCTTATTTACAGGTGTTTTACAAATGTTTTACAAATGGCTTAACGGAAAGTCGGATTTTTCTCCTTAAATCTGCTTTTATTTTGTTGATATACAGATTGTTATCCGGTGTCGATGGCGGCAAATCACTACTTTTTTGTTTGACAAATGTTGCACAAAGCTTTTTCGTTTCATTTTTCACTCTTGTAGCTATCTGATATACAGTCAATTGCATAGCGCATTTTCTGCTGTCTGTCACTTATAAAGAGACAGACTCGAAAACCTATTAGGAGACACTTCTTGTTTTTTGGCAAGAAGGCATATAAAGACGGTAGAAACGAAGCAAATAACAAATGTATTCACAACTACATTTCTATAGGAATATAGTATATCGCTATATACACAGAGGTCATATATCGTCCCCATCCGGTATATGTCCGGGACTGGGTATTTGCCTTTTTATTGCAAATATAGTGAAAGCCGAACGCAATCAAGCTTGCTTGAGATTGCCGAGGCGCATCCTATATTCTGCAAATATAATTAAAAATCTAACATTCGGGGAGGGAACATCCGTATTGTCTTGTTTGTCTTCAACGTTATCTTATTTGTCTTCAATCGGTCTTTTACCGCTTGTGAAAGTCGTAAAAGAATACCTCCCCGTAATACACCCCCTCCTGCCTCCCCCAATAGGGGAGGTAGCGCGAGGCGGTAAAACCACCCCACCCGGCCTCCCCAAAAGGGAGGAGTGGCAATGGGTCAATACAAATATAAACCTAATTATAATAAACAAAACCTCTGCTTCTGAGGGTATTATTCATCTTTCCATCTCTCCGGTCTCCTCCCCTTTTGGGGGAGGCCGGGAGGGGGTGGCTTATAAACTACTTTTATGAAAACAACCAAGACACAAAACAAGCTGGCACGTAGTAAGCCCTTATGGCGGCAGGCAATTGCCTTTCTCGCCTTCCTTGTACTTACCCCGGGCATATATGCCCAGGTAACCATAGGCAGCGACAAAGAGCCTGAATCCTTCTCGGTGCTCGAATTGATTTCCAACAAAGAAACCGGACTGCGTATGCCACACCTGACCACCATTCAGCGCAACGATATCACCACCCCCGCCTTCAAGGCTAAGGCTGAAGCCAAGGGACTGACGATCTACAATACAACGATAGGCTGTCTTGAGTTCTGGAACGGCACCGAATGGATTTCTGCCTGCGAACCATCCTGTACCGCACCCGTGATAGAGCCGCTGGAAGATACCGAAAAGCGCTATGTGATATGGAACCCTTATATGCCTGCCGGCACAATGGATCTTTCCAAGCCTGTTGTTCCTGCGCCAGCGCCTACATTGAGCATCAGCGCCACAGGTACAAGCCTTACTTACCAGTGGTATTACCGCAACTATAACTCCGAGAAAAAATTTCTGCCCGTATATGGTGCCACCAGCGATACCTATCAGGTGAAGTTTGAGAAGCTGGGGCTCTACCAATACAAGTGCGTTGTGTCGGAGGCGGACAACCCCAGCTGCAGTGCCGAGTCTGACACAATAGAGGTCGTATGGGGTTGTGGAGCAAAGACCTACGACGACCGCTGGCTTGTCTTTATGTGCCATAATCTGGGCGCTGACCCTTCGCTTGACCCTTTCACCTGGAAGTCGGATGGCGATGAGGTAGGCTTCGACATCAAGGGAGACCTGTACCAGTGGGGGCGCAAAGCCGATGGGCATGAGAAACGGACAAGCCCGGTTGTAGACGAAATTGCTTCGGTCGCCGACCTTGACGGTGAAAATCAGGTAAAGGTAACAAGCGATAAATATGGAAAATTTATAGCCGGAACAAATTTTTCCTCTTGGACTGTCGGATTTGATCCGATACTATTAAATTGGGGTGACGGAACTATTCTGATGGATGTACCTAAGGCAAAGAACGATCCTTGTCCCGAAGGTTGGAAGGTCCCGAGTTTATTGCAGTGGCAATCTATTGTCAGAGGGCCTGAGACTGCGTTTGGGACTATTATTTCGCTCATCCCCACTCCTCCGGTATTAGTGAATAAATGGACATGGACAGGGAATGGAGTGGAGATCGGAGATGCACTGTATTTACCGGCAGCCACTACACGCAGTGGCAATAATGGAAAATTCTCGACGGGCGGTTATGGTTCTACGTATTGGTCATCAAATAACTGGAAGTACCCAGGACGTGCTGCTAACGTTTTCGGTACTTTTGGCTTTATCTCATTGGCATCTATTTACCCTGCAGATCATTACTATTATCCTGTCAATGGATTCCCCATTCGCTGCATCCAAGAGTAAAAAGTGACCTCCGTTTGGCGTAGACTCCGCCTATGCCTAACCGAGGAGGGGTGGTTCTTTCTATTAAACTCTAAATTTTTAAATTATAAACTGCTTTTATGAAAACAACTGAAACACGAACAAAAAAACGGTGGCGGCAGGCAATTGCCGTTCTCGCCTTCCTTGTACTTACCCCGGGCGTATATGCCCAGGTAACCGTAGGCAGCAACAAAGAGCCCGAAACCTTTTCGGTGCTCGAATTGATTTCCAACGATAAAGCCGGCCTGCGCATGCCACACCTGACCACCATTCAGCGTAACGATATCACCACCCCCGCCTTCAAGGCTAAGGCTGAAGCTAAGGGGCTGACGATCTACAATACAACGAATAATTGCATTGAATTCTGGAGCGGCACCGAATGGATTTCTGCCTGCGAACCACCTTGTACCGCACCCGTGATAGAGCCGCTGGAAGATACCGAAAAGCGTTACGTGATATGGAATCCTCATATGCCTGCCGGCACGATGGATCTTTCCAAGCCTGTTGTTCCTGCGCCAGCGCCTACATTGAGCATCAGCGCCACAGGTACAAGCCTTACTTACCAATGGTATTACCGCAACTATAACTCCGAGAAAGATTTTCTACCCATAAACGGTGCTACAAGCGATACGTATCAGGTGGAATTTGAGAAACTGGGGCTCTACCAATACAAGTGCATTGCATCGGAGGCGGACAACCCCAGCTGCAGTGCCGAGTCTGACACAATAGAGATAGTATGGGGCTGCGGGGCAAAAACCTACGACGACCGCTGGCTAGTCTTTATGTGCCATAACCTGGGCGCCGACCCTTCGCTCGATCCTTTCACATGGAAGTCGGATGGCGATGACGTAGGCTTCGACATCAAGGGAGACCTGTACCAGTGGGGACGCAAAGCCGACGGTCATGAGAAGCGGACAAGCCTGGTTGTAGACGAAAGAGCTACAGTCGCTGACCTTGACGGTGAAAATCAGGTAAAGATAACAAGCGATAAATATGGGAAATTTATAGCCGGAACAAACTTTGTAAGTTGGACAACTGCAGTTAGTCCTATACGCTTAAACTGGGGCAACGCAACTCTTCTGATGGATGTACCTAAGGCAAAGAATGATCCTTGCCCCGAAGGTTGGAAGGTTCCGAGTTTAATGCAGTGGCAATCTATTATCAGAGGGCCTGAAGAACGCTTAGGGGTAGTAATATCGCTTGTGCCCACTCCTCCGGTATTAGCGAACGAATGGACATGGGACGGAAATGGCATGAAGGTAGGGGATGCACTGTATTTGCCGTCTGTTCTTATACGAAGTGGACATAATGGAGTCTTAAATCCATTAGACCTGACGACGACTTATTGGTCTTCTAATAATTGGAAGCATCCGGGACGCGTAGATAATGTTATCGGTACCTTTGGCTTTAGGCAGTGGGAATCTATTTTTCCTGGAGACCATTATTTTTATCCTGTCAATGGATTCGCAGTGCGTTGTGTAGCAGAATGATCTTCCGTCCTTCGGGGTTTGCAATCCCGAAGCCCCTCCTGTCAGGATTTGCAATCCGGCAATAATCAAAAACAACAGGCTGTCACTTTTTTTGTAGCAGCCTGTTATTTTTTCGTAGAAAATTGTCTTATATAAAGAGCTCTTTGGTATAATCGGAGGAAAAAAGGTAACAGGAAAAAGTAATGAAAAAAGTGTCACTATTGTCACTTTTTTGCAGCAGCCTGCTATTCCTGTTTTACAGTTAGCTTCTAAGTCCGCGAAGCGGGCTAATATGGATAACCACGGGTAAAGCCCGTGGCAAAAGCCGAAAGGAATAGACCGTCTCCGCAGGAGGCGAATGGGATTGATTTTCGCTATTTGCCTCCTACGGAGACATGTTTTTCGGTCTGTCTAGCCACGGGCTTTACCCGTGGTTATCCATGTTCAGTCCCTTCGGGACATAATGCGTTCTTTGATATAATCGGAGGAAAAAGGTAACAAGTAATAGTAATGAAAAAAGAGTCACCTTTGTCACTTTTTTGCAACCGCCTGTTGTTTCTGTTTTACTGTCAGGCTTCTAAGTCCGCGAAGCGGGCTAATCCGGATAACCACGGGTAAATCCCGTGGCAAAAGCTGAAAGGAAGAGCCCGTCTCCGTAGGAGGCGAACGGGACTGGTTTTCGCTATTTGCCTCCTACGGAGACATGTTTTCAGTCAGTCCCTGCCACGGGTTTTTACCCGTGGTTATCTATGTTCAGTCCCTTCGGGGCAGGTTGTTTATTGGGTGGCTGTCACTTTTTTTATAATCAGCTTACCTTATTCCATTAGTAGATAGCGCTTTTTCCTATTTATCCTCTCCAAAGATACTTCCGTAACGGTGGTATTCGTAGGCAATGCTTTGTTCTTTGAGATAATGTAACAATTCGAGGCGTCCTTCAACCAGAGGCTTGTTAGTAGCGATATGCTTGCCCAACTTAGCCGCTTTCTGATAGATAGCATCAGAAAGGCCGGCAGAGCAAGTACGTACACGTTCGTAGGAATCCATTTCTTCGATAAACGTGCTTTCATCCTGCTTCCTGATCTGGATGCCGGACAGCATACCTGCCGCTTTCTCTATCGCCTGTAGTTTGTTGTCCCCATCGGAGATACTCACCACAACAGGGGTGTTGGCTTTCCTTGCAGCCATCAGGATCAGCAGAAGATCGGCGATGTTGTCACTCTCTTGTACACGCAGCCCGATATTCTTCAATGGGAGATAGCGGAAGACGTTCTCTTCACCATAGATATGGTTTACATCCCTTGCCTGTGAGAATTCGTCTAGCCATGCTTTTTCATAACTGTTGTATGCGAAGTTGATACGGCTTTTTTCTTTTTCGTCAGATGCCAGTTCGCTGATACCTTGTCTCTTTGCAGGTGTATTAAGCTCTTTCTCTGTAAACTCTACAAAGCAGGATACATAGTTAGGCCCTCCGGCTTTGATGCCTCCGCCGAATGCCGAACGCTTCATTCCGCCAAATGGCTGGCGGTTGACAATGGCTCCGGTAATACCTCTGTTGATATACAGGTTTCCGGCTTCGATGCTGTTTTTCCAGATTTCGTGTTCTGCCTCGTCCAGACTTTGTAATCCAGCGGTGAGCCCATATTCAGATGAATTGGCGTACTCTATACCCTGTTTCAGGTTATCGATGCAGACTACAGACAGGAGCGGAGCGAAAAGCTCGTTCTTAAACGTGAAACTACCTGGTCTTACGCCCCATTTCACAGTTGGTTTCAGGATGTATTTCTTTTCATCCAGAAACTCCGGCGCTACAAGCCAAGATTCGCCCGGTTCCAGATTGTTGATGGCATGCATCAGTTTATCGTTATCGTTGCTAATCATTGGACCTACCATGTTCATTGTATCCCATACACTGCCTGTACGCATACTGATGACGGCGTCTTTCAGCTTCGATTTGAAGTTCTCATCATTGTATGTCTTCTTATCGAGCAACAGCAGCGAACAAGCCGAACATTTCTGCCCTGCATTGCTGAAAGCCGATGATACGAGGTTCAGGATAGCATGGTCTTGATCTCCGTTGGCGGTAAGTATGATCGCGTTCTTTCCGCCCGTTTCGGCCGACAGTGGTGTTCGCGGACTGTTTTCCAGCAACCTGAATGCCGTATCGGTACCTCCGGTAAGTATTATATGTTTGACAGACGGATGCGCAGTCAGGTAATTCAATGATGAACGGTCGGCGCTGCAAACCACCTGTAAAGCGTCTTTGGGAACGCCTGCATCCCAGAAGCATTTGGCAAATTCCCATGCGACAGGCAGGGCTACAGTAGCAGGCTTCAGTATCACGGTATTGCCTCCCGCTAAGGATGATGCCACGCCACCTACAGGTATTGCCAGCGGGAAGTTCCACGGCGGAATAACAAGTATGATACCTTTAGGTTTATATGAAACTGTCTCCAGTCCGGCAAAGTGCTTCATAGTGATAGGATAGAAGCGGCAGAAGTCTATGGCTTCCGAAACTTCTACGTCCCCTTCGGTAAAGGTTTTTCCTGTAATCGCAGCCATACAGCCGATAAGGTCTCCACGCTTGGCGCTGAGGTTGTCGGCTACCCGATGCAGGATTTCATTCCGCTTGTTGATATCTGTGTTTCTCCAGCCGGATCTGCCTTCTTCGGCAATGGCTATTATTTCCTTTATCTGGTCGAGCGAAGACAGGTTCGCTTCGCAGAAGCACACCTGGTCATTGCGGCTACGGTCGTAGTATTTCTTTTTGCTTTCGGTAAGCACTTCTTTGTCGCCTATTTGTACAGGGATCACGAAGTTCTTATCATTGACCAGTGTTCCCCATTTACGGAGTGATTCCAAAGCCCATTCTCGGTTATCGTGCAGGTCGAGATCTGTGTCCGGTTCGTTGCCGAATACGTTAATGTCTTTCACGGGTACAGCCTTCTCTTTCCTGTTCTGCTTACGGAACGACTGCGGAACAACGCTGTCTTTGAGCTTGTATGCCTCCAGAAACTGGTTTGTAAGGAAGTTCCATTGCGGGCTGTCCAGTTTCAGGTTGAATGAATAGCTGAGGAAGTTGTCCTTACCGGTATTTTCGTCCAGACGGCGGACAAGATAGGAGATAGCATTCAGGAAGTGCGCCTTCTTCACCACCGGAGTATAGAGGATAATCTGCTTGTTCAGGTTTCTGACCACCCGTGGAAGGTTGTTTGCCATCCCTTCGAGCATTTCGAAGGTAACGTATTCACCTACTCCGTTCTTCTCGCTCAGCAGATAAGCGTATGCGATGCTGAAGAAGTTGTGCGACGCTACACCTACATGCAATGCCTTAGCATTCTCAGGCTCTAAAGCAATATCGAGAATATGCATATAATTGGCGTCAACCTCTACCTTTGAAGGCAGCACAGGATTTGCCCATCCTTTGAGGGATGAAATAATGCTTTCCATTTGTAGGTTTGCACCTTTTACCAAACGCATTTTCAGCGGGGCGCCACCCTCGGCTACGCGTTTCCTCGCGAACTTTAACAGACGTTCCTGAAATAGCCCTGCATCGGGAAGATATGCTTGTACCACAATGCCTGCCGTGTAGTTTTTGAACTGAGGCATACTCAGCACCTCTTCAAATACATCGAGGGTGAGTTCGGTATCTTTGTACTCTTCCATATCCAGGTTTACGAACTTGGGCTTTGTTACCCCATCCTGATCTGTATAAGGGTAATCGATTGCCTGCTGATAAACGGAAGCTACCAGTTTGCAAAGCTCCTCCTTATTTTGTTCGTAGCTTAAGGAATGTATCTGGGCATAAATACCCGACAGTTTGATTGATATATAGTTAATATCCGGCTCTTTCAGTGCTTCCAGATAATGCTCATAGCGGTTTTTGGCTTCCCCATCGCCTAATACGACCTCTCCCAGCAGGTTAACGTTCTGTCCTATGCGGGAATTCCACCTGCCGTGGAGGTGGCCTGTGAGCGCAGGGCGTTCTTCGGCTATTATTATTTTATTCGTCTCTTCACGTAATCTCTTGTTAAATAGCGGAACGGCGATACCGGGTGCAAGAAAACCGAAGTGCATAAAGAGTTTCAGTTGAAATCTATCAAATGAATTGAAAAAATCAGGGATACCATACTCATTTATAAGTTCTTTCATTCGTTTTACAACAAGCCCCTTGTCTCTGATTTGAGAAGATTCATCCAGCATCTTGGATAAGACGGTTTTGTTTGACGGAGTTTGGATCAGGGATGCAAATTTCTTCTGTTCTTTTACTTCCTCCGGCGTTAATTCGTTTTCCGCTTTTCTTAGGAATTCTTTCGCCCATTCGAGGACTTCTGAGTGCGTGATTTTTTCCATAGGTTTTACATATTGTTAACGGGGTTCATTTTATGAAGCTAAAGTTATATTAAAAGCTTGAAAAAATAATATAATGGGGGCGAAAAAATATCATAATTCCAGAGTGGAAGAATCATGGGGATAGAATGCCCAGTCCGGGCATTTTTTAGCGCTTACTTTGGCAAAAGGCTTCGCTTTTCTTTACTTGTTAAATTTTTATAACTAAATAACATATATTTTTTTGCTATTTCATCAGAACATTTCACTAATTTTGAAAACATCGCTCAAAAAAAGCGATAATTTGGTAAAAGGTACAATTATTAACCATGTAAAATTTTTTAAGCCATGAGAACTTACCAAACACAAGAAATCAAGAACATTGCAATTCTTGGTAGTTCGGGAGCTGGCAAAACCACTCTCGCCGAAGCCATGCTCTATGAAGCTGGCGTCATAAAACGCAGAGGAAGTGTGAAAGATGGAAATACTGTCTCGGACTATTTCCCTGTGGAAAAAGAATATGGATATTCTGTTTTTTCCAGCATTTTCTCTGTGGAATGGATGAACCGAAAATTGAATTTTATCGATTGTCCGGGGTCTGATGATTTTGTAGGAAATGTAGTTACATCATTGAATGTGACAGATACTGCCCTTATGGTGCTCAATGCCCAGTATGGGATAGAGGTAGGTACCATAAACCAATTGAGATATACTCAGAAACTTCAAAAACCAGTTATTTTCATAGTAAACCAGCTCGATCATCCGAAAGCTGATTTTGATAATGTAGTTTCCCAGCTGAAAGCCGAGTATGGCGAGAAAGCTGTGCTAATACAATATCCGATTAATTGTGGCGAAGGATTTAACGCTGTAATTGATATCTTAAAATATAAGATGCTTAGATGGAAACCTGAGGGCGGTGCTCCTGAGGTTCTTGAAATTCCTGATGAAGAAAGGGAAAAAGCAAAAGAATTGAAACAGAAATTAGTAGAAGCTGCCGCAGAAAATGAAGAATCGCTGATGGAGAAATTCTTCGATCAGGGAACTCTTACCGAAGATGAAATGCGTATGGGTATTCGTTGGGGGTTAGTAAACAGAGACTTGTACCCGATTTTCTGCGTGTCGGCCGAAAAAGATATGTGTGTGCGCCGTACAATGGAATTTTTAGGAAATGTGGTTCCTTACGTGCGCGATTTACCTGCTCCTGTGAATACCGAAGGTGTTGAGATCAAACCCGAATCGGATGCTCCTACAAGCCTGTTCTTCTTTAAGACCACTGTTGAACCTCATGTTGGCGAAGTATCATACTTCAAAGTAATGAGCGGGAAGGTACACGAAGGGGACGACTTGTTGAATGCAAACAGAGGTTCGAAAGAACGTATAGGGCAGATATTTGCTCCTGCCGGCCAGCAACGTTCAAAAGTAGAGGAACTGCTTGCCGGAGATATAGGTGCTGCCGTAAAACTAAAAGATGTGCGTACGGGGAATACATTGAACGCGAAAGGCGCTGATAACAAGTTTAACTTTATAAAATACCCGGATCCTAAATATCGCCGCGCTATTAAAGCTGAGAATGAGAAAGATACCGAAAAGATGAATGAGATATTGCAGCGTATGCGAGAGGAAGACCCTACATGGTTAGTTGAAAACTCGAAGGAACTGAAACAACTTATTGTATCAGGACAAGGAGAATTCCATCTGAAAACATTAAAATGGCGTATAGAGAATAATGATAAAATTCCGATTGTTTATTCTGAACCAAAGATTCCATACAGGGAAACGATAACAAAAGCTGCACGTGCCGATTATCGCCACAAAAAACAATCAGGTGGTGCCGGACAATTCGGAGAGGTACATTTGGTCGTAGAACCTTACACCGATGGTATGCCTATGCCTGAAACGTATAAGTTTAATGGCCAGGAGTTTAAAGTTCAGGCTCGCGACGTGCAAACGTATGACCTGGATTGGGGCGGAAAACTGGTATTTGTAAATAGTATTGTTGGTGGTTCTATTGACGCGCGTTTCCTTCCTGCCATTCTGAAAGGGATTATGTCACGCCTCGAGCAGGGGCCTCTAACAGGTTCTTATGCCCGTGATGTACGTGTAGTTGTATATGATGGAAAGATGCACCCGGTGGACTCTAATGAAATTTCGTTTATGCTTGCCGGACGTAACGCGTTTAGCGAGGCTTTCCGGAATGCAGGGCCAAAGATCCTCGAGCCTGTTTATGATGTGGCTGTTTTTGTGCCTTCTGAAAAGATGGGCGATGTGATGAGTGACCTGCAAGGCCGCCGTGCCATGATTATGGGAATGGAAAGTGACAGGGGAATTGAAATACTGAATGCAAAAGTACCTTTGAAAGAAATGTCGAATTACTCCATCTCTCTTAGTTCTTTGACTGGAGGGCGCGCTTCGTTTACCATGAAGTTTGCCAGTTATGAACTTGTTCCTTCCGATGTTCAGGATAAGCTGTTGAAGGAATATGCAGAAAGCCAAAAGGACGAAGATTAATACGAATCTGTATCTCAATAAAGAAAGGAGTGAATGTTCACTCCTTTCTTCGTTTTTACTCAAGATAAATTATTATATCCCCGTCATATTCTCGGGATTCAGTATCCTGTCCAATTCATCCTTAGACAGTACATTCTTTTTCAGAACAAGGTCATATACATTCGCCCCGGTTTCCAGAGCTTCTTTTGCTATCGCTGTACTGTTTTCGTAGCCTATATACGGATTTAGAGCCGTAACAATACCTATGCTGTTCATAACAAGTTCTTTGCAATGCTCTTCGTTTGCTGTAATGCCCTCAATGCAGTTCTTCTTCAGGCAAACCATCGCATTATGGATCAGGTTCTGCGATTCCAGCAAAGAATATGCAATTACAGGCTCCATCACGTTCAATTGCAGCTGTCCGGCTTCTGAAGCCATTGTTACAGCAAAATCATTTGCTATCACCTTGAAGCATGTTTGCGAGACAACCTCGGCTATAACGGGATTCACTTTTCCGGGCATGATGGATGACCCAGCCTGCATCGGAGGCAGATTGATCTCATGTATTCCGCATCGTGGCCCCGAAGTAAGCAGCCTGAGGTCGTTGCATATCTTAGATAGCTTGGTCGCCAGTTTCTTTAATACGGAAGAATAAGCCACATAGCTCCCCGTGTTGGACGTTGCTTCTACCAGGTTTTGAGCAGGTATGAAATTGAACTTTGTGAGATTCGAAAGATTCTGAGCACATAACGCAGCATAACCGGGGATGGCATTCAATCCGGTACCTACAGCTGTAGCTCCCATATTTATTTCAAGGCATTCATCCGCGCTTTGTCTTAATGAGTCTATTTCCTTTTCTAATGTGGCGGCATAAGCGTCAAACTCCTGTCCCAAAGTCATAGGTATGGCATCCTGCAAATGTGTCCGCCCCATTGTTATTACATGCTTCAATTCCTGCCCTTTTCGTTTCAGTGATTCTACAAGTTCGGAAAGTGCATTTTCTACCATCTTATTATAAAAAAGGATACCCAGTTTAACCCCGGTCGGATACGCATCGTTTGTCGATTGCGAAAGGTTTACATGGTCATAGGGCGAGCAATATTGGTATTCTCCTTTTTTATGTCCCATTATTTCCAACGCTATATTCGCTATCACTTCATTTATGTTCATATTTGTAGAAGTGCCGGCTCCTCCCTGCAACATGTCGCTGGGAAACTGACTATCGTATTCTCCCCCTATTATTTTTTTGCATGCAGCCACAATAGCATCACGAATGCTATTATCTAAAGCCCCAAGTTCACAATTGGCATCTGCCGCAGCCCATTTTACATAGGCCAGAGCTTTGATGAATTCCGGATATTGAGATAACACTATTCCCGAAATATGGAAATTATTAATAGCTCTTTGGGTATGTATCCCATAATAGGCTTCATCAGGAACAGGTAAGCAGCCAATCAGATCGTTTTCTATTCTACTCATGATGTGATAATTTGGAAGTTAATTAATGTTATAATTAAAATAATCAGGTAACTAATGTAGGTATTTATTTTAATATAAAAACATATTTGTATTAAAATGATATATTAAACCCATCTTGATTTTTTAAGTTTGACAGCATAATGAAAAAAATACCATAGTACATGACAAAAGGTGACAGCCACCCCCCAAAAAACAACTTGTCCCGAAGGGACTAAACATAGATAACCACGGGTAAAACCCGTGGCAGGGACAGACTGAAAAACATGTCTCCGTAGGAGGCAAATAGCGAAAATCAATCCCATTCGCCTCCTACGGAGACGGTCTATTCCTTTCGGCTATTGCCACGGGCTTTACCCGTGGTTATCCATATTAGACCGCTTCGCGGACTTAGAAGCCTGACTGTAAAAACAGAAATAGCAGGCTACTGCAAAAAAGTGACAATTGAAAATCGACGGAGCGAAGCGTAGTCAATAGTGACACTTTTTCATTCCTTTTACCTGTCACCTTTTTCCTCCAACTATATCAAAGAACGTTTTATGTCCCGAAGGGACTAAACATGGATAACCACGGGTAAAACCCGTGGCTAGACAGACCGAAAAACATGTCTCCGTAGGAGGCAAATAGCAAAAATCAATCCCGTTCGCCTCCTACGGAGACGGTCTATTCTTTTCTGCTTTTGCCACGGGCTTTACCCGTGGTTATCCGTATTAGCCCGCTTCGCGGACTTAGATGCCTGACTGTAAAGCAGGAATAGGAGGCTGTTGCAAAAAAGTGACAAAGGTGACACTTTTTTCATTACTTTTACTTGTTACCTTTTCCCTCCACTATATCAAAAGAGCTCTTTATGTCCCGAAGGGACTAAACATGGATAACCACGGGTGAAACCCGTGGCAGGACAGGCCGAAAAATATGTCTCCGTAGGAGGCAAATAACGAAAACCAATCCCGTTCGCCTCCTACGGAGACGGTCTATTCCTTTCAGCTTTTGCCACGGGCTTTACCCGTGGTTATGCATATTAGACCGCTTCGCGGACTTAGAAGCCTGACAGTAAAACAGAAACAACAGGCTGCTGCAAAAAAGTGACAAAGGTGACTTTTTTAGATGTTTCTATTTGTTACCTTTTTCTTACCCGCTTTTGTTTTAATCTCTTATATAAGATAATATTGTACAGAAAAAATACATTCCCGCGAAAGTCGTAAATATTAACCGGTTATCATATATTATTATCTTCTTCTACAGGTGGACATGGCGGACATGGGCGAGGTTTTCTAAGTATGCTATTCTCCTCTCTCAGCCTGTTTATCTGAAAATTCAGGTCATCTAAAATCGCTTGTAATTCGTCAGGCGTATATTTCTTCTTATTGGGTATAAGGGATATATTGTGTTCGTTTCCGGTTACTCCTATTCTGGCAGGATGATAACGAAACCGGGAGAAAATGAGTGTATCGCCTATATTTGCCATTATACCATACTTCCCATCTTTATTACTAAGTGAGAAATTGTATTGCTTTTCAGTATTTTTTACAGTTACCTGCACAAATGCCAGATTCTTTTCACTTCCTTGGTGTGTGATGTTTCCTGTAATAACTATTTTTTGTTTTGCCTGAGAATGTAGAGAATCCGGCTTTTTTTCAATTTCTTTTTCGCCCGGGCAAGGTGGGCAGACAGGTTTTCTATATATATCACTGTTTTCTTTTCTTAACTTGGTTACCATGCCTGATAATTCTGCAAAGATTCCGAAAAAGTCTTCATCTTCTTCCAGCTTTATATTATACTTTTTCTTTTTTACCTTTATTTCCTGTTTCTTATAACCCATCCCCCAGAAGGTCAGTGTGTCCCCTTTGTTTACCTCTATTTGGTATAAGCCATTTTCATCCGATATGGATGTTGTATATATTTCGTCGTCCTTTACTGCAATATGTACACCTTTCAGCCCTTTATTATCGCTTTCACGGCTTATCCTTCCAGTAATGGTATATTGTTGCGCGAAGGACTGCAGGATAAAAAGAGAGAGGAAAAGAGTTGTGTACAGTATTCTCATGTCTTATAATAATTTGTGTGTTATGCAAATATAGGGTATTTTTGGTTCTATTACGTTTCGAGTGGGTAATTATAAGGGCTGAAAGCCTTTATTATTTCAGCCCAATGGCAAGCGAAGCGTCGCCTTGGGAGAAAAGAAAGTAAGCGTTTAAAAAGGCGTACTGAAAGTGCAGGTTAAATTCAAATAACCATATTTCATTCATTAACTTGCGCTTTCAGCGCGCTAATTCCGTGGTTGTATATCTACGATCCAGCGCTTCGCATTGGGCTGAACTAACTTGCCACTTCGTGGCGAACCCACACTAAACGTTATAGACCCATAATTTTCAACGGAAAGATTCTTAGAGCCTGTTTAAATTTTAGCGAAAATTTTTATTACAGGTTCAGGTCAATAGTTCTTAGCAATTTTTTTATGCTCTTTTAGCGTCTTTTCCCCTTTTTACTCTTGGTTTAGCCCGCTAAACCTGCTAGCAAAAATGATAAAATCCATCTAAAAATAGCTATAAAAAAGATTTGCTATAAAATTTAAACAGACTCTTAATAAATTAAATGATTTTTGTTAAATCATGGAAAAAAGTAGTAACTTTCCCACGATTATCATAACACAACTTATAATAAATTAACAAAGAGTCTGTTATATATTATATAAACACAAATTACATCACATAATTATAAAATCTAAGTAAGAAGTATGAAAAAGATTTTAACTATCCTGGGACTTATTCTGGTTATTATTCTGGTAGCTATGATTTCTATCCCGTTTCTGTTTAAAGACAAAATTAAGACTGCCGTACTGAACGCGGCGAATGAGCAACTGAATGCTACTGTTGATATCAAAGACTTCGGATTGAATCTGTTCTCCAATTTTCCCAATGCTACTTTATCACTCAATGATGCCTCTGTAGTGGGCGTTGGCGACTTTGAAAAAGATACCCTTCTACAGGCAAAAGCCGCCAGTGTGACTATCAACCTGATGAGCCTTTTCGGTAGTGAATACGAGATATCAAAAATCAATCTGGACAGGGCATCCGTATTGGCTAAAGTATTAGCCGACGGGCGTGCTAACTGGGACATAATGAAAGCCGATTCAACTGCTACGACAGAACCGGAAAGCGGCAGTTCGGCATTTAACCTGAACCTGAATAAGATTTCTGTAAACGATTGTAATATCGTTTACCAGAACGATTCTACGAATATGAAAGTGACGCTGAATAAATGGAACGGTGAGTTGACCGGAGACTTTTCGGCAAGCGAAACCACGTTGAAAACGAAATCGACGATCAGTGAAATCACATTTGTAATGGATGGTATACCGTACCTGACCAAAATACAGGGTATTGCTGATGCTTCTATTAATGCGAACCTCGATAAGATGCAGTTCGTTTTTGAAGAAAGTAAATTACAGCTTAACGAACTAAAAGCCTCTGTTGACGGTTCTTTTGCCATGATAGGCAACAATTATGAAGACCTCGAATTCGACCTGAAACTGAATGCGCCGGATACACAGTTCAAAGATATATTATCGCTGCTGCCTGCGATGTACACGGCCGACTTTAAAGATGTGAAAACTTCGGGTACAGCCAAACTCGATGCTTATGTGAAAGGACTGATGCAGGGCGAAAATTATCCGGCATTCGATGTTAAGATTACGGTTAATGACGCTATGTTCCAATATCCATCGCTGCCAAAATCGGTAAATAATATCAATGTGGATATGGCTATCAACAGTAAGGGCGGTTCGCTTGACAATATGATTGTAGATATAAGCAAATTCAGCTTCAACCTGGGAGGAAATCCTTTTGCCGGAAGCCTGAACGTAACCAGCCCGATGAGTGACCCTAACCTGAAAGCCCATGCGAATGGAACGATCGATTTGGGTATGATTAAGGAAGTATATCCGTTGGAAAAAGGTACGGAACTAAACGGAAAGGTTACTGCCAATCTGAATATCGCTACCCGTATGTCAGCCATCGAAAAAGAGCAGTATGAGAATGTTTCCGCCTCTGGGAGCCTTAATCTGAATAATATGGTTTACAAGTCCCAGGATATGCAGGATGTACTCATCAACAATGCAGGGCTTGAGTTTTCGCCACGTTATGTAAACCTCTCGTCATTGGATGTAAAAATTGGAAAGAATGACCTTTCGGCGACCGGACGCCTCGAAAACTTTATTGCTTACGCACTGAAAGACCAGACCCTGAAAGGGCAGTTGAATATAAAATCCAATTACCTGAACGCGAATGATTTTATCAGTAGTGAAACCGCGGGTACGGAAGAGACAGAGACGACTACTTCGGAAGATATTATTATACCGAAGAACATTGATTTTACCCTTAATGCAGCCCTTAACCAGATTGTATATGGTAAAATGAATATAACCAATATGGCAGGGAATATGACCGTGCGCAACGGTATACTTACCCTCAATAATGTAGGGGCTAACGCTCTGGGCGGTTCTTGCAAAGTGAGCGGGACATATAATACGTCTGATCCGCAGCATGCGAAAGTCGATTTTGATTTGGCTCTGTCGAAAGTCTCCTTTGCCGAGACGTTCAAGTCTGTAGAATCGATACAAAAATTTGCTCCTATCTTCGAAAAACTTGCAGGAACATACTCTATGAACCTGAAATTCAATACTTCGCTAGGCCAAACGATCATGCAGACACTTGCCGGACTGACAGGTAGCGGGGCACTACAGACCAGCGATGTAAAAATAGAAGGAGTAGAGGCATTAACATCTTTGTCTTCTGCGCTGAAAACAGATGCGTTAAAGTCTTTCTCTACCAAAGACCTGAACTTACCGTTTTCTATCAATAATGGTAAGCTGAATACAAAACCGTTTAATGTAAACTTCGGCGATGGTGGCGTTATGAAGTTGGAAGGCTCTACCGGACTAGACCAAAGTATCGACTATAAAGGAACTGTAACCCTTCCCAAATCTATGGCAAATAATTATGTGAGTGCCGTACCTATCACTATCGGCGGTACATTTGCAAGCCCTAAGATAGGAGTGGATACCAAAGCTCTGGCGTCAGGAGCTGCAGCTTCTGTTGTGAACGAATTGCTGGGAGGCGAAAAAGGCGCGGACGTTTCTGCAAAAGTATCGGAAGAAAAGGCGAAACAGATAGAGAAAATACGTACGGAAGCCGATGCTGCCGCAACAAAACTGGTAGCGGAAGCCGAGAAACAATCACAGGCTCTGGTTGAAAAAGCGGGAAGCAATCCGCTTGCCAAAAAAGCAGCAGAGGCAGCCGGAAAGAAATTGGTGGATGAAGCCAAAAAACAGGGACAAAACCTGAAAGATAAAGCCGAAGAACAGGCTAAAAAGCTGGAAGGGACCGGTAACGAATAAAAGAGAGTGTCGTATTCCATGCCATAAATATTATACATTATATAAAATAGAATGTTATTGGTTTGATTTTTAAATAATTATGCCAATCAGGATTTGAGAAAAGGCTTGAAAAGCCAAATCTTCATAAGCGCGGGTCATCGACCTGCGGAAAAAGGATGAGCAATACCAGCTGTCTGAAAGACAGGACAAACTGTGTGTCCTGCCGCTTCGGGCAGGGGGTGTAGTTGCCCCTTGCTCCGTAAGCTACGCTACGCTTGCATACGGTTATGAAGATTCTGCCTTTCAGGCAGGAGTTGAACTGCTTTAAACCCCTGATTCGCATAAATAAGATATATGTTGTTTTTTTGCTTACTTTTGGAGCTTCGGACAAAAGTAAGGCATACAATCTGTGATTGCGCGCAGATAGAAAATAATCCAACGTTTTAAGAGTCTGTTTAAATTTAAATATATCTATATATTACAACGATGACATTAAACGATTTACATAAACAGGCGAAGGCATTCAGCGATACGCCTCCGATGCCGGTAATATTTGCCGGACATGGTACGCCCATGAACGCGATAGAAAACAATGAGTTTGTACGTGCATGGAGTGCCTTGGGAGCAGGGTTGCCAAGGCCACAAGCTATTTTATGCGTTTCGGCGCATTGGGAAACCAAAGGTACTTTTGTTACCGCGATGGAAAAACCAAAGACGATCCATGACTTTTACGGATTCCCTAAAGAACTGTATGCCCAGCAATACCCCGCCCCGGGATCTTCCGGATTGTCGGATATGGTAGCCGAGCGCGTCCAGGATGTTAAGCCCGACTACGACTGGGGATTGGATCATGGAACATGGAGTGTATTGAAGCATATTTATCCTTATGCCGATATTCCGGTGGTGCAGCTTAGTATCGACTATTCTAAGGATGCCCGGTATCATTACCAGCTTGCCCGCCAGTTGTCTTTCCTTCGTACTAAAGGCGTTTTGATAATCGGTAGTGGCAATATGATTCATAACCTCAGGATGGTACGGGTCGAAAATGATGACTTCAACGCGGAATACGGTTATGACTGGGCTTTTGAGCTGAATGATGTGTTTAAAGAAAGGATACAGAACCGGGAGCATTCCGCTTTGATTGACTATAATCATATCCACAATTCGGCACGCTTAGCCATTCCTACACCCGAACATTATATCCCGCTGCTTTATGTCTTGGCTTTGCAGGGAAAAGATGAAGAGGTAAAATTCTTCAATGACAAGGTCATAGCCGGTTCTTTAAGTATGACTTCGTTGGTGATAGGATAAAATATAATTCAAACAGCTTCTTAAGCTTACTTTGTACTTACTATTTTATCCCCTCTGAAGTTTAACAATCCGGCAGGGTATACCCATTGTTCGGTGTTGCCGTTTTGCTTTTTCTCGGTAGGCTCTCCCCATGCCAGCAGGGTCATATCTTTAGTCATTCCTACCCTGATTTTATTTTGCAGGATACGGCGGAAGTTGTTAGCGTTATATTTTTTTGTCAGCGTGGCGGCTTCCGCTGCTGTATATATTTTCTTAATCCCTTCGTTATTATCCAGCAGGGAGTAGGGGATTGCTGTTTTTACACCGCCTTTGTTCTGTAAGATCAGGGATAATTCGTTGTTTGTATTATCCATTGTCAGGTCGGTACACTTCCATGTCTGTCCGGTTGTGAAGGTAAGCGCTTTTCCCGTAGCCAGATTTCTGGAAAATTTGAGTATGTCGTCAGAGATAACATATTCTTTACCAGCCTGCAATTGTTTTTGTTTCACGAAAAAGCCTGTGACGATAAACGGGAATGTATATTCGGCATCGGCATTGTATTTATAATATAAAATATCACCGCTTGCTTTCTCCTGAAGTTTCAGATAATACTCATCTCCGTAATCCCCGGCATTCGTTTTTGCTTTGGGATGCCTGATTACTTCCAGTACCTGAAAATATTTTCCTGCCACATCTTCGTATCGCGAGTTATAATTGTCATTCGGCTTGTATATGTTTTTCTCATCGTTCAGTATGTCATCATCCTTTTTATATTTAAGTATAAACCCACTGTAGCCATATTTTTGGGACGACTTGTCCAAGCCTTTCAGAAATAATTCCTGCCCTGTATATTGTTGTACATCTTTACCCAGGAAATTTGTCAGGCTGTCGTAGGGTAAAATATTGACATTCTGTTTGTTCTTTTTTTGAGCAAAGGTTGTGGCCGAGAGTAAAACCACAGAGAATATTAATACTATTTTTTTCATTCCTTATTATATTTTGGACGTCAAAAGTAATTATATTGGTTGGAATATATCACTGATGACATATGCCTTATTGCAAAAGTTTATTGTTTATTTAATTATTTTATTGATTAACAGTCCGGTATATATTCTTGTTCAAAATTACAGGTTATTTTAAGAGTCTGTTTAAATTTTATAGCAAATCTTTTTTATAGCTATTTTTAGATGTATTTTATCCTTTTTGCTAGCCGGTTTAGCGGGCTAAACCAAGAGTAAAAAGGGTGAAATACATCTAAAAAGAGCATAAAAAAATTGCTAAGAACTATTGACCCGAACCTGTAATAAAAATTTTCGCTAAAATTTAAACAGGCTCTAAAATATAATTCCGGCTCATTCGTCATAAATAACAGAAGTATACTTCACTGGGTATAAAGAGATAAATAATACTAATCAGTAATTGAATTTGTTTAATATAATCGTTCTTTAATTTACTATCTGCGCGCAATCACAGATTGCTTACCTTACTTTTGGCCGAAGCTCCAAAAGTAAGCAAAAAGGCATTGCGCCCCGCTTCGCCGTACGACCCACTATCGGTTTGCCGGCTGAATGAAGTGATGAAAGATTCATCATTGCGATAATTGGCAGACGATGTTTAAAAGCGCCCGCACTTCATTCTACGCCGCCTGCACCGGGTGGGTGCCCCGTACGCTTGCTAACGGCGCTGGCTGACGCCTGATTTGCAGGGTCTATCCTCTGTCTTGACGTTGCGTTGCGACTCCGTGCATCTGTTCCGCAGGCGGGGCACCCACCCGGCGCAGTCGGCGTGAAACGGGATGTTGTCCGAGCCGCAGGCGAGTTTCGTCCCGTTTAGCCGGCCAGCCGTTGGTGGGTCGCCGAGGGACAAAGCACTAGCCTTTTGCCTTCTTTTGGGCAATGCCAAAAGAAGGGGCAAGCCCGGGAGGGCGCGGCAGTAGAGAGCTACGACTAAAGTATTTAGCCTAGGATAGCCTTTATGTAAAAAATAAAAGAACGACTATATTAAACAAATCCATCTGCTGATCCGCATAAATAATAAGAAAATGGAAAAGAGAGATGTTAGTAAAACAATTACTCCTGTAGTAATAATAATCGCGTCATTAATATTGGCAGCAGTAAGCATACTGCACTTGTATTTCAGTGTAATATTATGAAACTGTTTAAATTTGAACAGTTTCTATCAAAAGATAAATAAAAAGTAAAAAAATGCACGGGCAGGCTCTACCTGCCCGTGATAAGAAAAACAAAAAATTAAATAAAATGAAAAATTTCAGACCGAAAAAATTCTTAGGCGTATTTATATTCCTTGCTGTATTCGCGGCATGTATAGCCATTGTTATGTTGCTTTGGAACGCGTTGATACCATCGATAATAGGATGGACTACAATAAACTACTGGCAAGCCGCGGGTTTGATGGTGCTAAGCCGGTTGCTGCTGGGCGGCTTTGGGCGGTTCGGTAAATTCGGGCGGCATTCACACCGCAAGCAGGACAAGGACTTTCGTTACTGGCATGCGCTAAGGGATAAAATGAAAGATATGCCGTTGAGCGAAAGGCGTGAGTATATCCGCCAGCACATGAAGGATAGTAAGGACTTTAAGGATAACTTTTTTGACAGAAGAAACAGCAGGCCCGATTTTGGAACAGCTGAGGATAACGACACAAATAAATGACTAAAGATTTAGCTAAAGAGCAGCAGAGTGTAACCGATATTTTCAATAAATACCGTTCGCAGCTGAAAAACTATATAACTAAACGGGTCTTGTCGAAAGAAGATAGCGAAGATATTTTGCAGAATGTCTTTTACCAGCTGTCTAAAGTTGACCTGATAGAGAAACCCATCGAGCAGGTTTCCGCTTGGTTGTATTCTGTTGCAAATAATCAGATAATAGACCGTAGCCGCAAACACAGGGAGGTGGAAATGCCCTATGTGACCACTCAGGACGGCGAGGATATATTTCTGGAAGAAGTGTCGAGCCTGATGCTGGATAAAGACTCTTCTCCCGAAACAGAATACCTCCGCACTTTGATCTGGGATGAACTGGAAGTGGCTCTGTCGGAACTGCCTGAAGAACAGCGTGAGGTTTTCGAACTGAACGAACTGGAGGGGTTCTCGTTTAAGGAGATCGCCGAAGCTACAGGTATTACGGTAAATACGCTTATTTCGCGAAAACGTTATGCCGTACTTCATTTGCGCGAACGGTTACAGAGCCTGTACGAAGAATTACTTGGAGATTAAGAAACTGTTTAAATTTTATTCGTTCCAATTTTTAGAGATGTTTTAGAGATGCTTTTTTCTTCCTCGAAACGATAATAGCGGGCTATTTGAGTTGAGAGAAAGGAAAAAACAGCCGAAAACAGACTAAAAATGAACGAAGAAAAAGGTATAATAAAATATTCGTATAAAATTTAAACAGTTTCTAAAGCAGTAGGATACCTTACTGCTTTTTTTAGTTCGCCCAGCATGGGTGTATTCTAATGGGTGCAAGTCCCTCACACGCCCTAACAACGGGAAGTGTCTAGCCTTGAGCAAGGGTGTCCTT
>NZ_QVMO01000218.1 GCF_010501055.1 Dysgonomonas sp. 521 | reverse complement strand
TTTAGTACATGACAAAAAATCTATTTTACTGACAATCAGCAAAATAGATGGTTGATTTTTTGGATAAGACCTTGATTTTTAGTATCTTGTAAAGAAAACTTAGCAGGTTTTTTATTTACGATATGCAAACCAAGGTCTCAGACAAAAGTAGTGAATTAACAGCAGTATTGTATTCTCATTTAGGAGGAAAAATCAATTTGGCTCGTATAAAACTTATCAGCCACTTCGTCAAGGCTCTATGTATAGTCCAAACCGTAACCTTCGAGAAGCTGGCAAATGCTTTCAATACAGAAGCAAAACCGGAATCATCCTTACGCCGGCTTCAGCGTTTTATAGCCTCATTTGAATTTAATCCGAATCTTATAGCTATGCTTATATTCAATCTTTTGCCCCAAAAGAAAAACCTTATGTTGGCTATTGACCGTACCAACTGGAAGTTTGGAGAAGTTGATATAAATATATTCATGCTGGGAGTTGTCTATCAGGGAGTAGCTTTTCCCTTGCTTTTCACAATGCTTCCCAAACGGGGCAACAGTAATTGCGCAGAACGGATTGCTCTGGTCGAACGTTTTATCGGATTGTTCGGCAGAGAAGCTATTGGTGCAATTATGGCTGACAGGGAGTTTGTCGGTAAAGACTGGCTTGATTACCTTAACCGGAAACAACTCAGATATTACATACGCATCAGAAATAACTTCAAGGTGTATTTGCCTGATAAGAACAAAATGATTAAAGCCTCACACTTGTTCAACCATCTGGATGTTAATCAGTTTCATTATTACTCCAAGATAATTCAAATCAATAATGTATATTGCTACATCAGCGGATGCAAAATGCGCGATGATTTTCTGATTGTTGTTTCTTTCAACAAACCTGAACAGGCTCAAGATTACTATAAGCAACGCTGGCAGATAGAGATGTGTTTCAAGGCTCTCAAATCAAGCGGATTTGATATTGAAAATACACATCTGAGAGATATTGAACGTGTCGAAAAACTACTGCTGTTGGTAATGATTGCTTTTGTATGGTGCTACAAAGTCGGAATATTCCTGCACCAAAAAATACCGATCACCATCAAAACGCATGGAAGAAAAGCCAAATCTATTTTCAAATATGGACTTAATCACATAATGCAAGTGTTGTTAAATGCTAATAATCAGAATGATATTGATATCTTTAAATTTTTGTCATGTACTTAG
>NZ_QVMO01000217.1 GCF_010501055.1 Dysgonomonas sp. 521 | reverse complement strand
AGTTTGCTAAGAATTTGAGCGAATAATGTTATTTTTGCCATGAGAGGTTCGTTTTTTGTGTTGCACCTCAAAGGTAACTTTAAGGAACAGAAAACGAAAACCTCTCACTTTTTATTTAGGACGCTATTGATAATAGATCATTGTATTTCATTTTCTTTAGCGAATAGAAAACTGGTAATTTAAAATTCACGAACAAAAGAAAAGGAAATAATGTTCATGCACATAAAGCATGGAGCATTACTCCTGTTCGTAAGGTATACCAGTACCCCTATAGCTGGAGATAATGCATCCATGCTTTTTTATCCTTTAATCAGGTGCTTTAGATTCTCATCACTACTTATTCGTTCCAACTCATCCTTTACAATCTGCCCGATATCCGCTTTAATCTGAGAGTAATTCTTTTGAATCTCTTCTTCCATTAAATCAACACCTTCCGCATTAATAAAGTTGGTCAAGATAGGAATTTTTCGATAGTTTTTCATCTCTGCCGAAACTTTAACATTATCCACGACAATTTCTGCATGAAATATCTTTTGCTCGATTCGCTCGTCAAAATTATCCGAAACAGCTCCAACAAACATGCCCTGAGTCAGATTCGATATTTTACTGGCAGGAATCAGGCTATCCATCTGTGTGCTGATAGAAGTCGATTTATCCTGTCTGTTGATGGTCATTGATTGACGTTTTTGTAACACTTTACCAAAACGATCTGATAATGTCTTTGCCGATTCTCCTACAACCTGTCCCGAAAAGATATTACCAACTGTATTTTGCACCACTTTCGATTCCTTATCTCCATAATCACGATTTAACTGGCTATAATCCTGAAAACCAAGACAAACAGCTACTTTATTGCTACGGGCAGTGGCTATCAGGTTGTCCAAACCTCGGAAATAAATAGTAGGCAACTCATCGATAATAACAGACGATTTAAGCTGTCCCTTTTTGTTTATTAATTTCACTATACGGCTATTGTATAAACCCAAAGCAGCAGAATAGATATTCTGCCTGTCGGGATTATTTCCTACACAAAGGATTTTAGGTTCTTTCGGATTATTGATATCCAATGTAAAATCATTACCTGTCATTACCCAATACAGTTGAGGACTAATCATCCTAGATAGAGGGATTTTGGCTGAAGCTATCTGCCCATAGGCTAAGCACCCGGCGCCTTGCCCCCTTTCACAGTGGTAGGTTTCCAAGCACTCGCCTCCGAACCGTACGTACACGTCTCCATG
>NZ_QVMO01000216.1 GCF_010501055.1 Dysgonomonas sp. 521 | reverse complement strand
AAAGGGGCTTATTCGTGGACACACCAGGATATACTGAACGCTTGCTACTTTTCGTACAACAATCTGCCGGCTACCGTGCAAAGCAAGCTGTTGCCACTGGCTCAACTGATAGAATATGCAAAGGAAACAAGCGATGACTGCACAGCCATTGTTGCAGCTGCCATGCAAAGCAGCTATACAAAATTTCTTCCGGCATTCAAAAAACAGGACATTGCCACATCTGCAGCCATCATACACGAAGCCAGCCTGTATATAGCGATGAACAACATTCCTTTCTCCAAATCAGCCTTTTTCGAAAAACTGGCTAACGAGATAGAGATACAACAAATAAAATACCTGCCAAAGACCTGGCGCAACCTGCGTGATAAGATTAAAGAATACGCATCAGGTACACCCATCACCGACATCATCAAGGAAAAGAACAAGGGCAACCGGAACCGTACAAAACATGCGAATAATGAGATATTGAAAAGCTGGCTGGTTGGCCTGATTGAAAGCCAGAAGAATTATTCAGCAGCATACATATTCAGGCAAATACGCCGGATGAGCGTACAGCATGGCATGACAGACTTTCCTTCAGTACGCTGGATTAGCGATTACCTTGCTTTGCCTAAAACACAATACATCACACAGCAGCGTTACGGCGCAAACAGCAGGTTCAATCACAAATACCGCGCCTATGTGCCAACGCAATCGGCGCTGTTTGCCGGCGACTGCTGGCAGATAGACGGTACACGTGTGAATATCATCGACCACCGGGCCACTTACATCAACAAAGACGGTAAAAAAGTGACAGGGCAAAAGTTCCTGTACATCATTGCCGTGCGTGATGTGATGAGCGGTATGGTTCTGGGATGGGAATACTGCTATGAAGAAAGCGCCACGGCTGTAATCAACGCGCTGGCAATGGCAGTGCGCACCGCCGGGTATCTGCCTTATGAATTTATATACGACCGTTTCCCGGGGCATAATTCGGCAGAATGGCAACGCATCGAAACCTATATGCGCATAGCCGGCACCATAATGACTGTGACACACAAGGCCGATGGCAAACCACACATCGAACGTTGGTGGGATACGCTTCAGAACGTCTTTATGATGGATAGCGACCTGTATTACGGTGAAGGTATTAAATCGACACGCCGGTATGCACACCGGAGCAAAGAATATGTTGCCAGCATGCGCAAATGGGCTACAGACAACAAATTCAATTACGATGATGCCTGCCGGGAAACCGACAATATTGTCTGCAGATACCTGAATACACCGCT
>NZ_QVMO01000215.1 GCF_010501055.1 Dysgonomonas sp. 521 | reverse complement strand
CTTTTTTGAATTGTTCCAGTTCTTTTTTCAGGTTTTGCGTATCGTCCTGTTGCTTTGTCTGGCTGTTTACTATCCGTTGCATATCCTGTATCATGTGCTGGTAATCGGCAGGCCGTTTTTCCAGAAATTCAGCCAGCGAGGTTGTAAGCTTGTGGCTGTAGGTCCATACCAGTTCTTCTTTGTCTGCACCTTGCATCTGGTTGATAAGTACATGAAAGCGTGCGTGAGGGTTGTCTTTTCTTTTAGTTGACATAAGATCTATTGTTTAATATGTTGATGTGCCAATATGCCAATAATATGCTATTAACACTGTTTACTGTTTACTGCTAACTGTTTACTGATTTCAGACGCTCACGCTTGATAATCCGTTTCAGCCTGCGTTTGTCTTTTACAATAAGTACAGATTTGCCTTCCATCTCACCATCAGTGATGGTATGCTTTACAGGTTCAGCAGCTTTGAATATTTCTTCCTGAAGGGCTTTATCTGCAATACCGTTTACCTCGCATATTTTGCGGCAATCAGCCAGTGTGGTGCCAAATGTGTGAATATATTTGCGTCCGAAACGGCTATCCAGTTCATCATAGCCTTTCTTTTTGAGTCTTACCCCTCTTTTTATTTCTTGCTCAAGATTCTCGGTCCCAAATATCACCAGTCCCAGCATATCTTCACACTCGTTGAATAAATGAATGAGAGAACACAGGGCTGATGAACGGAGGCTGTTAGCCTGGTCGATCATATAAAGCGGTTTCAAATGTGCCATCCGTTTGGTTGCCCCTGCAATACACTCTATCAGGTCGTTTACCGAAGCATACCCCTTTGGCAGTTCGGCGCCTATTTCTATTGCCAGATTGAGCAAGAACGCCCTGCCAGCCCATTCTTTGCAGTTCACCTTAAACACTCCTTGTCTTTTGTGCCAATACAGGTATGTGTCGCAAGTAGCTGTCTTGCCACATCCGGCATTGTCTGACACCCCAATGAACATACTTTCGTGTTTGGCATCGTTCAGCACTTCCTGAATGATGCGAAAGTCGGTGATGTCGGTTGTTATCTTCCAGGTTCCATCGTCGAACACATAACCTAAAGCAAGCCCTATTTTCAAATAAATATCATCACCTTCAGCCAAATATGTTCCACTGCGAAGCTGCGAGATGGTGGCCTCCGATATACCGCACTTTTTGGCGACTGCGCGGTACGAGCCTAACCGTGATTTTTCATCTTCGATGAGTTGCAGGATGTCGTTTTTTTGTACATTTGTCATATTGATTGGATTTTTTTAAAAGCCCTTTAAAGTCGGTTTAAAGCTGATTTAGGGGGCTTTCTGGTTTATTTTTAATAGTTACGAGTTACATCGCCCTTCAGGCAGTTACGAGTTAATGTGCCAATTAGCAAATATGCCGATGTGCCAATTAATTAACAAATTCGAAAATTAGCATATTAGCAAATGATTGTCGCTCAATACTGCTTCCTGATATCTACTTTTATTTCTTCATCATCGCACTGCCATTCATTCAGCAGGTAAGCACTTTCGGCAGCTTCATGGTTATGCTTTGGCATCATACCGCCCTGCATCACCAACACTTCGCTGTAGTCATCTTCCTGTACAGTGACTTCAATATCTTTGATTTCAGAACGTTTTTTTGCACGATGTGCCTTCACCTTTTCATTGATGGCTGTTAGCTTACCAACAGCACGCATGTCCTTATCAGGGCCAAACCGTTGCGCCGGGGTTATTTCGCTGAATGAACCTATGTAATCATCGCCATCGTACAGGTGTACAGTGCTCAAATCTTCATAGTCAAAGCAGTTGGTAAGCTTCACGCCTGTGTATTTTTCAATCACTTCCACATCATCAATACCGTAATAATGGTGTACATTATCAATCTGTGTATGTATCATGTGGTTGGATATGGATACCTGTTTGTTCAGGCCGAATAAGAAACACCAGTCGTAATCGGTGATCGCATAAGTATTTGGTTTGTCACTACCGGCATGTAAGCTGGCCGGCGACTGGTCTATCTTCGCAAACTTTGTTGAGTATTCCGAAAGCGGTGTATTCAGGTATCTGCAGACAATATTGTCGGTTTCCCGGCAGGCATCATCGTAATTGAATTTGTTGTCTGTAGCCCATTTGCGCATGCT
>NZ_QVMO01000214.1 GCF_010501055.1 Dysgonomonas sp. 521 | reverse complement strand
AAAAAGCGGAGGAAGTTTAGACGCAGGGCAGCAATAGAACCGGTTAACGCACATCTCAAATCAGACTTCAGAATGCATGAAAATTATCTCTGTGGAGAGAGGTATGTCCAAATCAATGCTCTTCTAAGTGCAACAGCCTGGAATCTCAAGAAATGGATGAAGAATCTCATTTCTTGGCTATATAATAAATGCTGCCAACCAAATGCAAATAGGCTTTTACTGATGAAAATGCTGACGAAATGAAAACTATTGCGAAACTTTTATATTCGTAAGGAGAGACTAATTAGATTTGTAGCGAATTTATTTTTTTACTTCACATCCATTTATAATTACAGTTAAAGGTATGACTAAGTATTTTATCTCCATCGAACACACGCAGGATGTCAGTAGTGAGCAGTATATGCTTTATGGCCCCGATATCCTCATCCGGAAACGCAGTTTTTACCTGTTTTCCATAATAATAAAGAATTTTGGTACATACAACTGCGACCTCGAAAGGTATGCCTCACGGTATTGCAGAATGCTGAACACCTACTCTTCTTAACCGATCCGCAGCCAACGGCTGATTATAGGCTCACGACCCCGACCTCACATCTTCTATACCTTTTTTACTACCTGGTAATATTGTATGAAAAAAGTCCGCAAAATCACTTTGCAGACTTTCTCAAAAAAACTACTTTTTTCTCAATATGCTGTACACATTGCATCACTATGCTTGCAACATAGTCCTTCAGCAAGGTACAAGAAATTTTCATGTCTTCCGGTAAAGTAGATACAGATAATATTATTCTGTCCCTGTATCTGTTATACCATACACTGTCTAATTTTATGTCTTCATTTTATGAAGTTACAAATATAGTCATTTTTACACATTGACAAAAATACAATTGAAATAATATTGAAAGAAATAAAGAAGATTGGTGCTAAAGCCCTCATCCGAATGTCGTTTTCAGATTGTATCTTTCCGGTAGTGCATGTAAAGAGAGTTACAATAATTTTGCCTTGTACTACCAGCAAACCAAAATGAGGGTGTGTCATAAGTATTTTCCATATCTATTTACATACGCTCCGCTCCTGTGACCGTTGGTTGTCATGTTGAGTGCTCATTATTTACCAATAAACCAAACGATAATGACGATAAAAATCTTTTCTTTGAAAAAAACTCATGGCAGTGTAGCACCAGTTCAACTAATGTTAATATACTTGCTGTTGAGTCTTGCTTCAAAGAAAGGTAGACCAAATATTGGTGATTCTCTTGATAAAAAGAATAATTCCCGGATGGTAGCATACTTGCATTTTATGCCTGTTTACTTCTTTGAGCCATGAGTTT
>NZ_QVMO01000213.1 GCF_010501055.1 Dysgonomonas sp. 521 | reverse complement strand
TGTGGCTGTCCTGCATCAAAGATTCCAACAATAAATATTAATGAAAAAGAAGAAAACGAAATGGATTTAAAAGCGACAGCAAAAGCCCTCGGTTTGCCCGAAAGTGCAAGTGAGGCGGAAGTAAACGCAGCCATTGCAAAAGGGATTAAGGCCTCACAAGACCTTGCCCTATTCATGTATTGCCGAGTTCAACCGTTCCAAAAATATCACAAAAACGGAAGTATTGGGAGGTGTGGGCACCGTGAAAGAATTGTACGGACTTGGAGATTGGGATATAACAATCAGAGGCATTGCCATTGACAGCCGAGACGGCACGGGTACAACCGCACGTGAGCAAATAGAAACATTATGCAAGTGGGCGGAGGTTTGCGATACCATAGGGATAATGCTTTCGCATGGACCTCTCCCGCAGGTAGCAACCAAGCCCACGAAAATAGACCTCCATTCTTTACAATAGCGTATATAATGAAAGTAAAAGATTAAGCAATGGTAAGTTTAAAACAATTATTTGAATGGTTTACGACTGGAAAATTTCCAACGGAAGCCCAATTTGCAGAGCAATTCAAATCGTTTTGGCATAAGTCAGAGCGTTTGCCTCAATCACAAGTACTCGGTCTTACCGATGCCCTCAACGACTTAGAACAAAACAAAGCCTCACATGAGGACTTGGAAGCCGTAAAGGAGGAAAACAAACACAATCTCGGTTATTTTTCCACGCTTGGAAAGTTAGAAGCTGATATTGCAAGCGGTGCGGTAAGACAACCACAAGCGGGTGATAAAGCGGGTATTTTAAGTACAGACACAATATGGGAATATAAAAACGGTTCGTGGTCTGATACAGGTGTGGCAATATCCGAAGATGTACCCGCCGTGTATGCTCAATTATCCATTATCTCAAACACCGAATACCTTTTTGCTATAATAGATGCCAAAGATGCTATTCTTTGCGGATTTCGCCGTAACGGCGACATTTATGTCTCCAAAGGTATGCCCGAAGACACCAAAGCATCCCTAAAATTAAAACTGAACTATACAGATATTGTCGGCGTATTAGGTAACACGGGCAAACCCATATCCGATACCGCCGTTAATGCCGCTATCGGCGCAATATCGAGAATACTATCCGTTGTAACCGATAGCGAGGGGCGAATAGAAGTGACGCTGGACGCTGAAAACAGGATTTTATCGTATCGCCGTAAGGACGGTACAAAGTGGGAATGTACCTTTGAAACAGAAACAGCAACCATAAACGACAAGATACAACTATCAGTCAAAGCCATAACCCAACTTAAACAGGATTTAATAGACAGCGGTTTTTCTCCGGGCAAAGGTACAGGCGACTGGTCGGAACAATCCGATATTGC
>NZ_QVMO01000212.1 GCF_010501055.1 Dysgonomonas sp. 521 | reverse complement strand
CTTTTTTGAATTGTTCCAGTTCTTTTTTCAGGTTTTGCGTATCGTCCTGTTGCTTTGTCTGGCTGTTTACTATCCGTTGCATATCCTGTATCATGCGCTGGTAATCGGCAGGCCGTTTTTCCAGAAATTCAGCCAGCGAGGTTGTGAGCTTGTGGCTGTAGGTCCATACCAGTTCTTCTTTGTCTGCTCCTTGCATCTGGTTGATAAGGACATGAAAACGTGCGTGAGGGTTGGGATTCGTTTTATTCATAATGTTCAGCGTCTAATAATTTATTGATGATTGCTTGCTGCAATCTTCGTTTATCTTTTATTACCATAATACTCTTTCCGGATAGTGTGTTTCGATAAACAGGATTTGAATTTTTGAAAATTTCGTCCTGTGTAGTTTTGCCTGTTACTCCATTTATCGCACATATTTTCCGGCAATCGGCCATAGTTACGCCAAGTACTTTGATATAATTCCTTTTAAACCGGCTATCTATTTCATCGTAACCTGGTTTATTTAAACGGACACCGTTTTTTATCTCATGTTCCAAGTTTTCAGTACCAAGAATGACTACACCAAGAATGCCGTGACACTCGTTTTCTATGTGTATAAGTGTGCGAAGTGCCGAAAATTTAAGAGAGTTGGCCTGATCCAATATAATCAGTGGTTTGATGCTGTGCATTCTTTTTGCAGCATCACACACAAGGTCGATAAGATCGCTTACCGATACATAACCTTTCGGCACGCTTATCCCCAACTCGTTTGCCAATTTTGTTAGAAATATTCCGGCACTCCATTCACGGCAATTCAATTTAAATACGCCCTGTTTTTTGTATAAATTCAAATAAGCGTCTGCCGCTGTTGTCTTCCCACATCCGGCATTGTCGGATATACCTTTGAATAGGCTTGCTTTTTTAGCATCATTCAATACGGTAAAGATGTTGCGGAAGTCCTCTACATCCGTGGCTATCTTCCAGCCTTCTTTGTTGTACTGATAGCCAAGTGCAGACGCAATTTTATCTAACATATTGTCACTATCGACAGTATAAGCTCCACTGCGAAGCTGCGAGATGGTGGCCTCCGATATACCACACTTTTTGGCGACTGCGCGGTACGAGCCTAACCGTGATTTTTCATCTTCGATGAGTTTCAGGATGTCGTTTTTTTGTACATTTGTCATATTGATTGGATTTTTTTAAAAGCCCTTTAAAGTCGGTTTAAAGCTGATTTAGGGGGCTTTCTGGTTTATATTAATAGTTACGAGTTAATGTGCCAATTAGCAAATATGCCGATGTGCCAATTAATTAGCAAATTCGAAAATTAGCATATTAGCAAATGATTGTCGCTCAATACTGCTTCCTGATATCTACTTTTATTTCTTCATCATCGCACTGCCATTCATT
>NZ_QVMO01000211.1 GCF_010501055.1 Dysgonomonas sp. 521 | reverse complement strand
AAATGGGCTCAGCGGATTTTCCGGGTTGATTTGTCTTGTCGCATATCATGAATATAGCTTATCTTTGTCAGGATGAATTACGAGAAGTTGTTAGGATCTATCCTGCCCGAAGTTTTGATAGACAATTTTGACATTGTCAATTTTGAGAAGTCCGATACCCGTTTTGATATCTGGCTTGATGATAAGAAAGTACAAATGCGAGAAGATAAGTACAATAATAAAGTTGTAGCCTACGGTTTTGGTTCTTATCATTCGATTCAGGACTTCCCTATCCGCGGTCGTGCCACTTACCTGCATGTTCGTAAACGCAAATGGCTCGATCAGGATTCCGGTAATATATTTAGTTATGACTGGGATTTATCAGAACATGATCGCACGCGTCTGAACGCTGAGTTCGTGGCTTTTTTAAAAGAGGGAGATTGAAAGTACGCCTATAAGTATTAATACTCTTGCAGTACGCAATGGTCTGAAGGGTCAAACCCTACGCAAACAGTACAAGGAAGTCATTAGTGACTACCGCTCTTGGGAGCAATTGGAGCATGCCCAGGACTACATATTGTTTGAAGAGAATCTGGGTGCTGATTTGAGTTTGGATGAAACCTGCCTGAGTAATGGTGAAGTTTACACGGTATTAACCAATAAGGCCGGTCATGGAGGCAAAGGCTCCCTGGTAGCGATAGTTCGCGGTGTTGCCAGCCAGACGGTGATTAGAGCATTCAACCGGATGTCACGCCAGAAACGCCTTCAGGTTAAAAGCATAACTACTGACCTCTCCTCTGCGATGATGCTGACGGCACGCTGGTCCTTTCCTAAAGCCGAGCTGATAAACGACCGTTTCCATGTGCAACAGTTGATGAATGAAGCTGTAGACCATATTCGGATAAAATATCGCTGGGAGGTACTCGAAGCAGAAAACAAGGCTATCCGGGAATACAAGGAGAAACGCAAGGCAGCCAAAAGGCAGGGCCGTTCACTGGAGCCGTGGCAACCAGCAAGGATGAGCAACGGTGAGACTATGCCGCAGATTATGGCACGCTCTAAACATATCCTGCTTAAACACTTCTCTAAATGGAATGAACAGCAACAAATCCGTGCACAAATCTTGTTTGAGGCCTATCCTAAGCTCAAACAAGCATATGAACTCTCTATGCAGCTGACTCAAATATTTAACAAACGGATTACAGCAGACGCTGCTAGATTATTACTGGCTAAGTGGTATAATCAAGTAGAAAAGTTTGGAGAAACCGGGCTCAACCGGGTACTGGAAACCTTTGAAAATCACAACCGAACAATCATCAATTACTTCAATGAGAGGCTCACCAATGCTTCGGCCGAATCATTCAACGCTAAAATAAAGGCTCTCAGAGGACAATTCAGAGGAGTAGCAGATATTAAGTTCTTTATGTACAGGCTGGC
>NZ_QVMO01000210.1 GCF_010501055.1 Dysgonomonas sp. 521 | reverse complement strand
TTCTCCAATGCGTTCAGAGGAACTTTGAAGAAATGGAAATGGGTCGGTTCCTTGCACTGGCGCAGGAAATTGGACATAAAGTTTTCCAATACATCGCCGTGTTTGTCGATTTTCAGAAACTCGGGTTCATTTTTTTGTTCAGGCTTAACGGTTCCGGGTGTACCGTCTTCGTTCATGCCAGTAACAACGTTGAGTTTGTCGTTGTCTTTTTCTTTGACCAGAAGAACATCCTGTTCCTTTGGGTCTTTCAATTTTTCTTTCATTTTTCAGTTACGGGTTACGAGTTACAGGTTACAAGCAGCCGGATAAACAGGCAGGTCGCTATTTACCTGTAACGAATTAATAATTGGATAATTAGCGCGGTCGCAGACCGTTTTGTTTTATTTCGTCTACGCTTTCACATAGCCTCGTTGGATTTACATTTGTTGAAATAAATCCTGAATATTTCAGGTGGGGTAATTATTTCAGGTGGCTAATGTATTACTAAATAACAGGATATGAACCGGCTCGTTAGACGGTGGCAGCATTTGGCGTCCGTTTGGTAGTATGAAATGAAAAATGAGCTGTTTCCATGAAAAAGAAAATCCCTTTGCCATCACAGCGCAGGGATTTTCCGGAGTAATCAAAATGCAAACACTTAATACCCATACATATAAAATATTCCCTCACGGACTTTCTCCGTCATTTCCGTTTCCATTCAGGTTTTTTCTATTGTCTATTTGGTTTTGGATATATCTCATCACATCCGATTCCAGATAGAAGGTCTTTTGTCCGATTTGGAGATAAGGCAGCAGGCCGAGGCTGCGAAGGCGTTGCAGGCTGCGTTTGCTGAGTTTGAGCATCACGCACAGGTCCTGGTTGTCGTATATATTTTCCCCGTTCAGGCGGTTCCTGGCTTTCATCAGTTTGCTGAGTTCTTCCAATATTGCAAGGATTTTATCCATGCTGTCGTCGAACTTATTATCGTTTATTTCCATATCTGATTCGTTTGTTTCGGATAGGGCAAAGGTCTGTATTTTAAGGCATTCGCTTTACAAAGTCGGAAAAGATATTTTTGAGAAAATTTATCAATCTGATAACCTGATATATACATATTGCATCTTCATCTTCACAGCCTTTCTAAATGCCGGAATGGTTCGAATTATAACCGCTTGGGGTATTTTCAGGGGGATTGCCTGTCAATTATTGCCTTGTAAAGGGAAAACAGAGGAAAATAGAACCAAATTCGGTGAAAACAGCAGGTCAAAACAGGCTGGCTGTATTCGTTCGAACTTCGAAAAAAGAGGTGAATTGTAAAATTATATATATCAGATATTTACATATAAAAGCGCGGATTGCCCTGCTTCCCCTTACGAAAGGCACTGGTATGCCCGGATAAAAGAAAAAGCTGCAACCCACGCCCATAATTACGGTGCGTG
>NZ_QVMO01000209.1 GCF_010501055.1 Dysgonomonas sp. 521 | reverse complement strand
GAAAATTCAAATCGAAAAATCAAAGAACGTGCTCACTCCCCTTTATCCATAAGGGTTTTAACGATGTCAATATTTTCTAAACCGGACACTAGTGATTTTTAATTTTTAATTATTTAAAGGGGGGATTCCGTATCAAGTACGGAATGACAGACTTTTTACATACCCTCCTGCATAAGCCTGAGACAGCTTTGTGAATTTTGGTTTTCCCTGTACAATACTTCGGTAAATAATTGATTAACTATCTCAATATTACTGAATTATGTTGGGTTGGTCCGAAAATCCGGTTGTTAGAAAAAACAAATGAGGCATCTTAATTGGCATACAGGCAGAAGAAGAACAGCCGGCGGCAGGTTTCCAGGCGGGCACGGTCTTTGGTTCCCGACAGTACTACATCGTACAGGGCTTGTATCTGGTTACGTGAAAGGGCTCGTTTATGGGTTTTCTGCACGCCGGTATACACTCCCGAGAAAAGGTTCTGGTCGGGTTTGGTTACCAATCCTTTTGTTATGGCCTTGTTGTAGATACTTCTTAGGTTGCGCATATAGAAAGAGATGGTATTGGGGGCTTTACCCTGGTTCTTCAGATGGCGCTCGTAACTCTTCACCAATGAGGGACTCAGCCAGGAGATGGGGATATCGTTCTTGTTGAGGAACAATAGCAGGCTTCGCAGGCTGCTTCCGTAAGCGCGGGCGGTGCGCTCCTGCCCCGATCTGCTCAGGTTGCGGCTCAGGCGGGAGACGAGTTTCTTCAGGCTGTGTTCGCCCGATTCTTCCATGCGGTTGGAATGGTACACATCGGTAATCTCCTCCACTTCGAAGTAGCCGCCTTTGCTTTCGAGTTCGCGGATGATAGCTCTCAAACGGCTTGTTTCTTCTTCGATGCCCCTGCGAGCCTCGTACAGGTAGCTATCCCGCTGGGGGGTACTGCCAACGATTGACTTGTTTGTGCTATCCCATTCTTCCCTGTAAATTTTATAAGGGAGGGTGATTTTTCGGGTGCACCTCCTGTGGATGACCTGCAGGTAGAGACTGCCGGGTAAGTCCGGGCGCAGTGAGGCTCGGTAGCATAGGTTGATGCTTGTCATAATTGTTTCCTTTTTGATTTTCCTTTGGTTGTTTCACTTAGAACAAAGGAAAGAAGAAAAGGGTTGGGATGGGAGGAGTTTTTTGGGGGAAGAGCTTCGCCCGTTTTATGCATTTAACAGATAAGAGGGCATTTTTTTTAAAGTTCCCGCAGGCTAAGCCAATAGCCTAGGGATGATATTACATCGGACTGGGTAAATCCTTATAGTATGTCCTTCGGGGTTGCAAATCCCGAAGGACTTAAGGTAGATATTCTTAGTTACAACCTTTACCGGATATGCTTATTACTGGTCGCATAATTGAGTAGTATCCGACTTCCATACTTGTTTTGTGTCTCGGTTGTTCTCATACAATATTTATTTTATTGTTTAATATTCAGTATTTTAAATCACTACTGTCCGCTAAAAAAACAGAGCGAACTTTTAAAAAATAAAAAATCCGCTCTTCTGCTTATCTTTGTAGTAGCAACAAAACAAAATTAAGCTCATGAGCAAAAGTA
>NZ_QVMO01000020.1:49857-53915 GCF_010501055.1 Dysgonomonas sp. 521 | reverse complement strand
AAACTGATGGCTCCTTAATTTATCGTTAACTCTCTCCTATGCAAAGGTAAAAACTATATAAATCTTGTAAAAGATGACCGAGACCGAAGGATTACCTTTTATCAATTCATAGAAGCTTTCTTCTGTCGATTTACCTGCTGTATCAATCAGAATTCTATCTGTCGCCCATGCATGATACTCCCTACTTTGGATTTCATTCCATGTAGGGAGTTTTAAACCTTTCACTTCAGTGCATCGGTTTTCAGCTCGTTTTTTATGTTCTTCTTTATCCGAACAGATTACTTCGATATTAATGTACCGGCTATTGCTTTGTATAGCTACTTCTTCCCATTCTCTACGGGTAAGGTCTATCGGATTGCATGAATCGGCAACTACATTATGCCCCAAGTCCAGATTGTTGCTTGCTATGCGGTAAGCCAAACGGTATCCTTCGCTTTGTACATTGTAGTTGCATAAATCTCGCAATGCTTGTTCTATGGTATCAATTCTCAGATAGGCAGCATTGTACTCCTTGACAATCAGTTTTGCCAGACTTGATTTTCCCGAAGCGGGCAATCCCGATAGAATAAACAGTATGGGTTCTGAAGCCTTCATTTTTCGATTATTAATTTTTATAGCTCTGATTGATTCAGTGGAGAATACAACTCTATCAGATTCTCTTCCGGGTCGTACAGATGAACAACACGCATTCCCCAACCGGGCATATCTATTGGTTCATTAATGAATTTAAGTCCTTTTGCCGAAAGTGCTTGATAAGTCTCATCTACATTATCAACTTCAAAAGATATCATTGATTTTTCGCGATAACCTGTGGGGTGTGTTTTGTCGGCGTTACCAATAGCAGGAGCCATATAATCGGAGGTAAACAAGGCAAGCCCCTCTATTCCGTCGGCTACTTTGAAGCTGGCATAACATTCTTCAACATCCCAGGCGGCTTCCAAACCAAGTTGTTGGGTATAAAAATCGAAACATTTCCGATAGTCTTTGACTAATAGTCTTACGTTGTTGAATTTCATAATTCTTCTGTTATTAATTTATTAATCTCTTTTATAGTCTGTGAATCCTAATCTATTGCCCGAAGGGTCGTTCAATTCTACCGCCCAACCTGTTCGTATCTTAAATGGTTCGGATAGAAAGACAATGCCTTTGGCTTTCATCTTTTCGTAAACCGCTTTAGTATCTTCAACCTCTATCCAAATGGCAGGTATTGTGTTCGGCATCTTAGTTTTGTCTTTCAGGATGATTGCCGGCTCTTCGTTGCCAACCTTGAAGGCTATCATACCCTGCTCTGCAAACTCGAATTTCTTTTCCAATCCCAATACTTCAGAATAAAAATGTACGCTCTCTTGATAATTGTTAGCTGGCAGGAAGTAGTTATCATAGCTCTTGATTGCGGTAGGTTCTACTGTATCTTCCGTTATCGTCAGGATATGTCCGTTGTTATCGAAGATGGCGAACTCGTCTGCTCCATAGAATGTTTTATGCATTTCTTTGGCGATAGATCCTGTTCCCAGAAGCTTTTCGTATAGTGTTTGCATGCCTTTCATCTTTACATAAAAGGTCATAATACCCAATGCCGGGCGACCGGCTAACTGTGGGTACTCTTCGGTTAGATTATCCATTTCCTGAAACATAAATGTTGTTCCGCCATTAGCCACCATGGCCCATTGCAAGCTTCCGGTGAGGGCGGGAACACTCATAATCAGATTGAAACCTAATGTTTCGGTATAGAACTGTACTGTTTCGTTGACGCTCTTTACGCCGATATTGGGAGATAGAGTTTGATATTCCATGGCTTTCATCTTTTTTGAGTACAAAAATACAATACTTGTTTGATGTGTTTCGTGTAAAAAACCGACATTCTACACGGCATGTTCCGATGGAGAGATACTTCCCAATCGCTGAAACTCTTTATTCATATGTGAATGATCGTGATAACCGCAGGCAATGGCTATTTCGTACATGCTTTCATTGGGATGGGTTTCCATATACCTACGGACGGAGCGGAAGCGCATAATGTTGCTGAATGCTTTGGGAGATATGCCGATGGTTGCTTTGAATTTACGTTCGAATTGCCGCTCCGACAAGCAGACTTCTCCGGCTATCTCCCTGACGGCTAAGTGGCCGTTGTTGTTTTGAATAAGAGAGACAGCATAACTGATTTGTCGGTCGGGCAGGTATAACTTGTGCATACGTGCCAGGAAGTAGGTGTTGATATACCAGATACGTTCCTGCATAGACTCCATGTCGGGCAATCGCTCATAGAAACTGTTATCAAACAGGGTTTCGGTGAGTGGGAGTTCTATGTTTTGGTTGGTAATCATGGAGATGGGTATACGGGTGAATGCAGTGATCCCTGCCGGCGCAAAGCGGATTCCCATCATCCGCACCCGTCCCGGCTGATAGGAGATTTCCAATAAAGAGGTCATTGTACCAACCAATTTGGGCAATCCGGTTTGTACGGAGTGACTTCCGAAATCAAAGATAATATCCACACAACCGTCGGGTAGAATCCGCTGTGCGATTGCATTCTCAATCAATCCATCGGCAACCCAATAGGTTTCTATCAAATGCTGTAAATGTAGGTTGGGTGGATATTCTTTATACATATATATTATTTCGGCAAGAACCCATTTTTATAATATTGATAGCTCTCTTCTATAATTTCAGGCGCATCCGCATCTAATACATACAGGATTTCACGGCAAAACTCCAATGGAGCCGTTCCGGGGGCAGTAACAATGTTGCCGTCTCTGACAGCTTGTTCGTTGATATAGTTGGCATCGCCAGTATATTTTTCTCCGGCATACTGTTTCAGATAGTCCAGTCCGTTGCAATAGCGTCCTAAATAAAAAGTGAGAGGTTTTCGTTTTCTGTTCCTTAAAGTTACCTTTGAGGTGCAACACAAAAAACGAACCTCTCATGGCAAAAATAACATTATTCGCTCAAATTCTTAGCAAACTCAACAAAGATGTTTTCAAAAAAATAGTGCAGCAAAAGCAGACCGATAAGTATCAAAAGGGTTTTGATAGTTGGACTCACTTGATTTCGATGCTTTTTTGTCAATTTGCCAAAAGTCAGTCCGTGCGTGATATCAGCAATGGTTTACGCTCTGCTACAGGCAACTTAAATCACTTGGGAATAGAGACTGCACCTTCTAAATCTAGCATCAGCTATCAAAACAAGCGTAGAGACTGGACTTTGTTTCGAGACTATTACTACGAACTTTATTCTTATCTAGGACAGCAAGCTAAATTTAAACAAGTCAAGTTTGGTATCAAGAGTAAAATCTTTCTTTTGGATTCTTCTACAATAAGCTTGTGTTTATCTTTGTTTGATTGGGCTAAGTACAAGACAGCTAAAGGTGCTGTCAAAATGCATACACTACTTGATTACGATGGGAATTTACCTGTCTATGTGAACATTACCAATGGCAAGACCGCGGACAATAAAGGGGCATATGATCTGCCTTTGATTAAAGGAAGTGTTATTGTTGCCGACCGATTTTACAACGATTTTCATCTTCTGAATATCTGGGACAGCAACCATGTATTTTTTGTTGTAAGGCACAAGGAGAACCTCAAATATCGAACAATTAAAGAACTGGATTTGCCCGGCAACAGACATCAACATATACTCAAGGACGAGATAATAGAGCTCCACAACGAAAAATACCCCAAACGGTTGCGTCGTATAGCTGTTTGGAATGATGAAAATAAATTTGTGCTAGAGATTATCACCAACAATATGCAATGGAGTGCCAATACAATCAGTGAACTTTATAAATCTCGATGGCAGATAGAAATATTTTTCAGAGAAATAAAACAGCTACTTCATGTCAAATCATTTATCGGAACCTCTGAGAATGCTGTCATGATACAAATTTGGACTGCTCTGATTACCATTTTGATATTGAAAGCCCTCAAGGCAATGGCTCAATACGGCTGGCATCTGTCAAATCTAGTTGCTTTCATCAGGCTCAATCTGTACGTAAAGATAGATTTGCAGTACTGGCTCGACAATCCATTCCTTGAACCTCCTGAACCAGCTCCCGAATA
>NZ_QVMO01000020.1:0-49729 GCF_010501055.1 Dysgonomonas sp. 521 | reverse complement strand
AGGTCGTAGTCGGGTAATACTTTGAAGCCGCCTATCGACAGGATAGGGTCTTTGGTTACAGACATGGTTTTCACTGTGTATTTGATTGGGCCTCCCGGTTTTACTCCTATATTCAAACAGGTGGAAATATAAGCTCCTTCCCAATCGGCAAACTCGTTTAAGAGTACGAAAATTACTTCTTTTTTGTTCATGTTGTTTCTACTTATAATTCTTTTTTCATATATCGTTGTGTCCACGGGCAATGCACCATACACTTCAAACAAGTAGTGCATTTATCGACATCAATCATTTCTTCGCGTTGTATATCTGATTGCCAAGAAGCACCCTGCAAGGCATGGGGTTCACAAACATCCAAGCAAGTTTGGCAGTTGCCACATTGGACAACGGGCGGGTTTTTCAAGACTACATTCAAAGGTGCATCAGTTAATACTCCACCCCATGTTTGACAACAACCATATTCTTTATTTACCAACAAGTTGTTCTTACCAATCCAACCCAATCCGGCATGAGTAGCCAATGTCTTTAATGGAAGCATTGTTTTACCAAACATCCCATCAAAATTACTTGTTGCTATTTGGTTGGCATCCGAAAGTGAATAGGCTTTGTAACCGTTCTTTTCAATTAACTCTGCAAGCAGGTCGGATATGCGGTACATGCCCATTTCATAAACATAATGCTCGTCGTCATCGAAATAGTTGCGGGCAACCATATCAGACACATAATTAGGATTGTCACTGACTCTTTTCAGGTATTCGGGAGAGCATTTAACGCCAAATAGTATAGCAGACGAAAATCCCCGATTTCGCTTTTCTGCCAAACCGGAGATATCAACAAAGTGGATAAATTCTATTCCCTGTTGTTTTAACTCATTCGCGACTGTTTCGTTTAACGGATTCATTTATTTGTTAATCGAATTGCAAAGATACTATCTTATTCCACAGGAATATAGATTTCAGTTTTTAACTTTTCGGGTTTTGTTCTGTCAGGGTGATTCAGATACTTTTCGAAGCAATGGCAATCCCGAAGTTTCAAGTTGTTTTCGGGAAGCAGGCGAGCATATATCGTATCGTAAACGGCATCCAAATTGCTGTATGAACCCTGATAATGAAACACAGCAAACTTTCCCGCTTTGATTTCTTTTACTCCAATATCGCCCTGTGCCTTTACGTCTTTTTTAACGACAAGGCAAATATCGGTGCGGAGTTTATTACCCTCTGTTACTTTTGGGTCATCGTGATAAATGGCGATATGCTCCATTCCGAAAGTAAAGAGTTTATGTTCTTTGACGAATTGCCACAAACGTTGCCATGAACCGGAAAAGTCGAGGCTTCCATATTCACCTGTGAGTTTAATGTAAATGGCTTGCTTGGCTTCAATCTCCAATACTTTGGGTGCTTTTATCTTTAATTGCATATCTTTCTTTTCTGCTTTCATAATGGTAAAATCTTTGTTGGTGCGGTATTCTGACGGCGAAATACCATATTGTTGTTTGAATGCTTTTGATAAAGACGCAGGAACATCGTAGCCGACACGGTAGGCGATTTCAGCAACAGACATATCGGTATATCGAATCAAACGGGCAGCAGTTTCTAGCCGAACCCTGACGATATAAGTTCCGATAGGTTCTCCCATAAACGCACGGGTAATGCGGTGGAAGTGATAGGGAGAAAAATGACTTATTTCAGCCAGTTTTGTCAAATCAACGGCTTGATCCAAGTGATTGTTGATATACTCCACAATGATATTGATTTGTTTCTGGTATTCCTCTATGGTTGATATTCGTTGTTGCATCTTATTTACTGAAATTAGATTCCTAAAACTCTCATTACTTCCTCCGCATATTCACGGCAGTAAGCCTGGGTGAATGCTATAAAAGGTATTCCTATTAATACGCTTGTCAATAATCCGTTTCCTAAAGCCTTGTAATCTTTTTCTTTTAATGTAATCCATAAACCCAATACGATATTGAGCGTCATAATGATATGGGAGAATTGGGTCAAAAGATCAATTCCGCTTTTCCACGGAAAGACAAACAAGCCCATTGTTCCGAAAAACATCATCGGCACAAGGGCGATTGTAAGCCACATTTTGTTCTTTGTTCTGAAATAGAAGATTAACCCCAGCAGGAAAGCAATACTCGACGGAGCACATGCGTTGAAAACAAGCCATTGAACAACGCTCACTTTGGCAATGCCCAGAAAATACCATGTACTGTTGGCAACGGTTAATAGAAGGATAACCGCCAGGATAATGCTTGTAACTCGTTCTGTTTTTGTCATACTCATTTCTTTTATTTGTTTTTGCAAAAGTATGGTATAAACAGATTTAGGACTTTTCCTATCTTGCTAACTTTTTAATATAGGTCGTTTTCAAAACTCCATTTTTATAGCTTGTACTATCCTGCAATTTCCATTTTGATTCTTTAGGTTGTTCGGGAAATAAAGAAACTCCTTTGCCTAGAATAACGGGGATATAAGCTATCTGCATTTCGTCAACCAAATCGGCAGCAAGCAACATTGAAACCAATTCACCACCGCCAAATAGCCAAATGTTCTTTCCCGACTCATTACGTAGGTCATCAATATGTTCAATTACATTTTCCGTAATGAATTTAATATTTTCTTTTTCTCCCCAATCATGATGAGAAACCACATAAACTGTTTTGTCCGCATACGCACCCATTGCATCCATATTTGATAATTCACGCCAAGAGCGGCCACCCATGATAATCGTATCAATCGAATCCATAAATTCTTTGTAGCCATAATTCATTTCTTCGGTAATAGGAAATTCGGAAAGCCATTCGATACCACCGTCCGGTTCTGCAATGCGCCCATCAAGTGATGCAGCGATGTAAAGGATAATTTTTTTCATGTTTCTTCGAATTTAATTGTTCATACCATCACTCGCTGTACTTCAAAAAAGAAGCGTGGAACTCACACCATTCCGCTACGAGGTACTGGCATACCCGACAAACGAAACAGATAGAGTCCACGCCATACTTTCGTATAGCATGAACATTCCAACTGTTGCCTCGTTTGTCTTGAAAAGTGCCAGTTTTCGTAGCGAGACGTTCAGCGAACGTTATGTTATATCTCTATGAAGTATCTGATATACTTCTTATTCTCTTTATTTTACGCATACAAAGATACTATATTTAATTGGTTTATTTGCTGTCCGCATCGTCCATTCTTCGGGTTAACGCCTTAATCAAACGATTAAGGAATTCTGTTCGATTGGTTTTGCGACCTCTGATTTTTAAAAATATATGGTAAATATCGCTCAAATCGACCTTAAAAATTCTTCCGAAAATGGTCGCCAATGCTTTTATTTCTATCATTCCTGCATTGATGCTTTTTTCTTCGTGAATGCTATATATGAGTTCTCCAAGTGCCGTTTTCTTGTCCGTCCATTGAGCAGAAGGTAATTCTTCATCTACTTGATAGCCGTTTTCTTCCTGATACTTTAATTTCGACAACTCGCAATTCAGATAAGCCGCCAACATATCGTTGGCAAGCAGTTTAGCAACCTTGAAATCAAAATTAGTCGAAAACTTAGGATCACGCTCGAAATAAAAACTTTCCAGATTCAAATCCATTTCATGACGTCCTCTTAAAAAATAATACTCGTCAAAACAACTTTGACCGGAGCGATAGTATTGAATAAATTCAGCGTTCTTATTACAAAAGCCATTTATTTGTTCGTGCTCTTTCTCAAGATACGCCTTTATAGTTATGAAATTTGGGATAGGACGTTTAATTTCCAGATAATAAATCTTACGGAAATAAATTAATTTACTAAACAGTGTGGGCTTAGTATATTTAAAGAAAGTGATTTCTTCTTCCGGGGTAGGGAATTCATATCTCAAAACGAGAGCTTTTAATTCTTCAAAAGCATTCTCCATCATCAATATCATGGACGGAGCGTTTTGGACTATATCATACAATTCCAATTCTCCTACTTGAATTGAAGCATTCAATTCACTGACTATTTTTTCTATCTTATCTTTCATAAGAGAATTTTGTAAGATGTTATATTCGCAGCATGCTCTCGTTATAATCCATAAATTCGGGACTTCCTTCAGCCAAATACATCTTGGAATCTTTTATATCGAATATCGTTGACCAAATTGTTTCAAACTTGACTTTGCGGTATTGACACATAAAACCATATTTCCCGCTTAAAAGATTCTTGGCATACGAAATGGCATTATCATAATCGGCTTTTTCGAGGGCTTTGTAAGCTGTTTCATACCTCACTTTTGAGGAATATAAATTTTGCTTGCTTCTGTCATACTTCTGCATCTTTGGGGAAGTAAAATGATTTACTGTTACGATAAATCTTTCTCCTTTGGCATTCGTTTCGGGCTGGCGTAAGTTTATCTCAAATGAAGTGCATTCGGCAACAATCATTTCTTTTGACTTATCCGTTAAAATAATGTTACAACCTGAGGCTATCGGCAATTTTCTCAACGCTTCTATACTTTCTTGTACTGTCGAACAATTTTCCAATAGATAACGTACCAGAAATACGGAGTTGAAACCGGCTTTCACCTTCTCTTTATACGGAACAACAAACGTCATGGCTACGACAAGTCCGTGTTCGTTGATGCCTTCCTCTCCATTTGTGAAAGAAGACGTATTCAGCAAAAAGCTATTTTTTCCGATAGGTCGATAGTAGATACTTTTGCTGACCTCTTTCAGGTATGGCGGAAGGTCATTATCTCGTCCGTAATATATCTTGTCATTATCGGTAAAACAAAATGCCGTGCAGCCTCTAACTTCTACATTATGATTTTCTCTCATTATCAGGCAACATCCCATAGTCATTAGCCATGCACCGAAAAGTTCATAATCGTAATTTATGGTTTCTGTTATGCCTTTTATTTCGTCAACAGCTTCGGGAAAGAACTTTTCGAGAAGTTGCAAGCTTTCAACACCCCGTTCTTTCTGCCATTTGTTTAGCTTGATTGGAAAAGTTGTTTCCTGTTCTTGAAAGAAATTGCCTAACTCCTGACCAATTTCGTAATGTGTTCCTTCTAAATCTAAATGTACCATAACTTATATTGTTTTAACTGCTTTCCTAAACTCATGTGGCGATATACCATAATATTTTCTAAACGTTCTTACAAATAATGATTGTGTAGAAAAGCCGCATTCATAAGCGATTTCATGCAGGAATAAGTATTGCCCCGATTGAATCAATCGTGCCGCTTTCTCTACACGGCAACGCCTGATAAAATTATGCGGAGTTTCACCTTTCAGCTTTGTGAAAATCCTATGAAAATGAAAACAAGACAGGGAGGCTTTATCCGCAAGCTGCTCTAAATCTAAAGTCTCATGCAGATTATTCAGAATATAGTCCGTAATTTTTCCGACTATTTCTTTGTGTACCTTACTACTTTTGTCTCTTTTTAGCATCAATTTTCACTATCTGTCTGCAAAAGTAAGTGTGAAAGCAATTTTAATTTTGCTATTTCTTGCTTTTAAATTTTCAAAAGCATTCTCCATCATCAATATCTTTACAGGTGCATTTTAGACTATCTCCCTCTGAGTTTCTGTTTTTTCTTTTGTTGTTTGAGTTCGAACTTTCGTTCCTTTTCCTCTTCTTTTTGAAGTCTGGAAACGGTTTTCTTCTCTGTTTTTTTCTCTTCTTGTAACTTCTTAAGTTCTACATGTGCTTTACTATATGCATATCTGAAATCATCCTGTTGTATTGCTTTCCGGGCTTCTTTCTGCGCTTTTTTGAAATTGACTTTAGGTTTTATCGCCTTTTCATCTTCCACCGGTATAGAATAACGAAGACGGTTATAGTCCAACCTATCGAAGAAAAGAATAATATCAGCAGCCGTAGGTTCAGAGGTTCCTAATACCTCTTTTGCGACAGAATACATTCCGTTTTCTATACGTTCAAAGAGAACGATCCAAAAAGGAGCGTCGAACAAAATAGTTGTAGTATGCTCATATTTATAGTTCATAAACTTCCTTGAGGTATATACTTTTTCACAATACAAAAGTATCGCAGAATCATATTTGCAGAATTGAATATAAAGTCATAATTTTGTCCGATTACGACAAATTCTAAGTTTTATGTATATAATTGCTGGACTTTTCAATATTATTCAGACCCAACATCGGGATTCAGGAGTAGATGTGGATGCCATATTAGCGGAGTTTGGGACGGACACATCTGTTCTGATTAATCCTGTTACAAAGCTTGAGGCAGGGATACTTGGCCGGTATTTTGAAAAGCTAGTCGAATTGAAGAAAGATTCCCGGATTGGCTTAAAATCGGGGTTTCTTATCCCTTTTAATCTCATAGCAGCCTTCTTTAATCTTTATCACAATAGTAAAACAGTGGGTGATCTGTTTATGGAAATGGAAAATCATACTTCAACAGCCAATACGATTTCTCGCTATTCTGTAAGGACAGATGAAATGTTTGCTTACTATGAGATTTTGATTGATGATGATTTTGCTTGTAAATATCCGGTTGCAGCCCGACAATGGATGGAGATGCAATATGGAATGGCTCTTCAATATGCCTACAGCTATACCGGAAGATTTATTCAGCCAGTTGAAGTTCACTCCATCTATGAAAAAGAAGGGAGAACGGACAAGTTAGAGGAATATCTGAATTGTCCTATAAAGTTTAACCAAAAGACGCAAACATTAATATTCCGAAAATCAATTTTGGAATTACCTGTTACAACAACAAACAAAGAACATTTTTCGCTTTTTGAAAATACAATGAGCCATATTGGATATTACAGCCAAACCAACAGTCTTTCCAATGTGGTCAGACGCTATCTGATGCACAGTCTGTCTACTTCCGAATTAAGCTTAAAACCAGTTGCTACAAGGTTCAATATGAGTGAACGTAATATGCAAAGGAAGTTGAAAGCAGAGGGGACATCCTATCAAAAAATACTTGATGATCTTCGTATGGAATTAGCTCAAAAATATCTTAGACAACATATTCCACTAACGGAGGTAGCTTTTCTCTTGGGGTTTGAAACTCAAAGTGCATTCAATAAGTTTTTCTCTAAACATTTTCATACAACACCGGGACAATTCAAATAAGAGATTTATCTCCGAAAGAGTATATAAAGCCATTTATAACTATCTTATGCGCTATAATTTCCAACAAAATGCACCTAAAGAACTATGGGCAAAGCAGCAAATAAGCAGTTTTGATATTGATATATCTAATATCCCCAAAAAACGTTCCAAAAAATCAACATGTTTGCATCCCATTTCCACATGGACAAATGTGCTGCTTTTATGCGGATTTATCCATGTAGGACAAGCGACAGTACCTTTATTTGCCAATATTTTAATGGCAATTAAAATAATCGCCATTAAAATAACCTGATATACATAGTGGCGGATTGAAATATTCTTCTTATTTTTGTAACCACCATTAAGATAATGAGTATTAAATAACATGAGATATGAAGTTTTATAACAGAACAGCGGAGTTAGAGATATTAGCCCGTACATTGGAGCAATCGAAGAGGAGTTCCTGCTTTACGGTTATGGTTGGTCGTCGTCGTATTGGCAAGACCTCCCTTTTACTTGAATCTGTAAAGGGACAGAAGTATCTTTATCTGTTTGTCTCCCGTAAAAGCGAACCGCTTCTTTGCGAACAGTTTCAAAAAGATGCGGCAGATGCTTTGGGATTACAGATTTTTGGCACTATTACCCGATTCAAAGACCTTTTTGAACAGTTGTTGATTTTTGCCACAAAGGAACATTACACGCTTATCATTGATGAATTTCAAGAGTTTGATAATGTAAATTCGTCCATATTCAGCGATGTTCAGAATCTTTGGGATCAGTACAAGGATAAGACTAAGATCAACTTTATTGCTTCCGGTTCTATCTATTCAATGATGATGAAGATTTTTGAGAACAGGAAAGAACCGTTATTCGGGCGACTTACTTCAAAAATAACATTGCAACCTTTCGCCGTTAGTGTAATAAAAGAAATCATAAACGATTATAATCCGAAATATAAATCGGAAGATATTCTGTGTCTCTATATGCTGACGGGTGGAGTTCCCAAGTATATTGACCTATTGATGGAAGCCGGAGCTGTAACAAAGAATAAGATACTGGATATGGTTACACGTCCTGATTCTCCCTTTATAGGGGAAGGCAAAGAATTGCTTATCTCTGAGTTTGGAAAAGAGTATGGAACCTATTTCTCTATATTACAATTAATCGCTTCCGGGAAAACGACCCAAAGTGAAATAGATTCCATCATCGGAAAGAATACAGGAGCATATTTGGTCAACTTGGAGAAGGAATATTCCCTTATCACAAAGAACAAGCCTATGTTCTCGAAGCCAGAAAGCAGAAAAGCCCGTTGGAGTTTGAATGACAACTACCTTCGTTTTTGGTTTCGGTTCATTTATCCGAATCAGTCATTGATTGAAATGGGAAAATATGACTTGCTTCGTGAGTCTATTGATAAGAACTATGAGCAATATAGCGGTTTCACTTTGGAAAAATACTTTCGGGCTAAAATGGCGGAAGAGGAGAGGATAACCGCTATTGGTAGCTATTGGGACAGTAAAGGCGAAAATGAGATAGACCTGATAGCCTTGAATGATTTGGATAAAACGGCTATTGTTGCCGAGGTAAAGCGTAACCCCAAGAAAATTGACATAACTTTACTTCAGGCGAAAGCCGATTCAATCAAAAAAGAACTTGCAAAATATAAGATTGAATTAAGGGGCTTATCTATGAATGATATGTAAAGCCCAGTGCAAGGTGCAGCCTATATATAAATAGGCTGCACCTTGCACTGGAGAACGACTTGATATTCAATTAATTTTTGTAAGATTCAAAAAGTTCGTATATTTGAACCTGAAAGCTGATATGAAGCTTGTGGACAGGAAAAGACAGTCGAAAGTCAAGACTGGACAGAAATCAGTTACTAAATAGTTACTAAAGAAAAGGCGAAGTAGCCTTAACCTCGTATCATACAGGACAATCGGAATTTATCGTTCCGTTCCCTCTCTTTTTTGTATTCATTGAAAATCAGTTTATTTGTTAATAAGAATATGGATTTAACTATGCCGGATAAAGACACAGTAAATCAGGAATGACAACGTTGCCACTTCATAGGGTTCGTGAATTGACTTTTCTTCAAGTTTGAACTACAAAAGTAGTGCTTTTAAGGTAGATACAAAAAAATATCGTATCTTTGCCATCCTATGACAATTACAAAGAAGGATTTGGTTTAGTAAACAATCTGTGCGTTCTGTACAGATTGTCCATTCGTTTGCTCTCGAATATCTCTTTTCGGGAGTCGTTTTCCATTATTATAATCTCAGTTTTAATCTGCATACAATGTTGAATGCATTGCTGTATTTTCTGTGTATGCTACTATATATTAATATAATGAACGATTTACAATTATACGGTTGGAGCGACGAACTATTCCAACAAAAACAACATTCTAATTTCAAAGACCTTCCGCACGGACGAGTAACAGTTACCCATAAAACCTGTTACGAAGTAGTTGCCGAAGATGCCTTTTACACCTGTGAACTTGCCGGGAATATGCTCTATGGAAAGAGCTCATCCGAATATCCATGTACAGGTGACTGGATTATTTTTCAGCCTATTGATACAGACAAAGGTATTATCCTCGATCTTTTACCCCGGGAAAAGACGCTTTATCGGCTGAAAAGCGGAACCGTTTCAGAAAGGCAGGCCATCGCTTCGTTTATTGACAAAGCCTTCATTGTGCAAAGTCTGGACCAGCACTTTAATGTCCGCCGGGTTGAACGTTTCATCGTACAAACCGCAGACGAAGGTATTCAACCCGTATTGGTATTAACTAAAACGGATTTGGGCTTCAACCGGGAAGAAACAGAAAATGCCTTGAAACACATTTCCGGTAAGATACCCGTTTTCTATACCAGCGTGGAATCGAAAGAAAGTATCGCTCTACTTCGGGCGTTTATCTCTCCGGGAGAAACCATTGTCTTTACAGGCATGTCGGGTGTTGGTAAAAGTACTCTAATCAATGCTCTTTGCGGACAAGAAGTGTTGCAGACAGGTGCAATTAGTGATTCAACCGGAAAAGGTCGCCATACTTCAACCCGCCGGGAGATGGTCTTGATGGCAAATTCAGGTGTGCTGATCGACACTCCGGGTGTAAAGCTCTTTGGCGTTACAAATGATAATGCCGATAATCTGTCTGAAATCTTGAATATATCAGATTATGAGGGTGAATGCCGGTTTAGTGACTGTCAGCACATCAGCGAGAAAGGATGTGCCGTAATCGAAGCGGTAGAGAATGGTGAGATAGAGCGTGGTGTATATGAGAGTTACCTCAAACTCCGCCGGGAAGCCTGGCATTATACAGCTTCTGTATATGAGAAGCGGAAGCAAGAGAGGTCATTTACCAAGATGGTAAAGAACTCCTATAAGGACAAAAGAGAATAAATGTCCTTCTTTACAATTTCACTGTCTTTGCCAACTCGGAGGGGAATCGGGAAGGATTGAATGCTGAGAAGCAATTTCCGTTAGTGATTAAAAAGAGGCCTGTTTCGGACTATCATATCCGAAACAGGCTTCGTATCTTTGTGGAATGGCTAAAAACGCTATCGAACCTTGCTAGCAGGTTTAGCGGGCTAAACCAAGAGTAAAAAGGGAATTGAAAATCGGCGGAGCCAAAAAGACGCTAAAAAGAGCCTAAAAAAATTGCTAAGAACTATTGACCAGAACCTGTAATAAAAATTTTCGTATAAAATTTGAACAGTTTCTTAATGTCAATCAGTAGAGCCTGGTAAGTATAATCGAACGTTATCAAATACAATACAGAGACGGAGAGCTATTAATGGTGTTGAAATCATATCATAAATGAAGGGGGCTGGCAACAACTAAATACTATACCCAGCGATAAATTGGGCGTAAAAGTAGAAGTGTATAATGAAGATTAATTAATTTTGCAGGCTAAAGAATAAACATTATGATTACTTTCCCCAATGCCAAAGTGAATTTAGGGCTGAATGTCGTTTCTAAGCGTGAAGACGGATATCACAATCTTGAAACGATATTCTATCCTGTCGCCATCAAAGATGCGCTTGAAGTTATTATTAGAGAAGGGCATATTAAAGATACGTTCTTCGAGGCAGGCATTAAAACAGATGCCGACCCCGATAATAATTTAGTGATGAAAGCCCTGCGTCTTATGCGTTCCCAATATACCTTTCCTCCGGTAGAAGTTCACTTGCTGAAGAAAATCCCTTTTGGCGCGGGACTCGGCGGAGGCTCGGCAGACGCTTCTTTTATGCTCAGGCTGCTGAACAATACATTTAATCTGGGTGCACCGGATGAAGAACTGATAAGGTTAGCCGTGCGTCTTGGTGCCGATTGCCCGTTCTTTATTCATAACCATCCTGTATTTGCATCGGGGATAGGGGAGATATTTGAAGAGATAGAACTATCATTAAAAGACTATTATTTTGCTTTAGTCAAACCCGATATCCATGTGTCTACAAAGGATGCTTTTGCCCTTGTTGCACCGCAAGCCCCGAAGCAATCGCTTAAAGATATAATCAGGCTGCCTGTTTCGGCATGGAAGGAAGTGATGGTAAATGATTTCGAGGCAAGCGTATTTGCCAAACATCCCGGTATAGCCCTAATAAAAGACGCACTGTATGAGCAAGGTGCGCTATATGCGTCTATGACAGGATCAGGCTCATCCGTTTTTGGAATTTTTAAGGAAGAGCCGGATTTATCCGAATCGCTTTATCCGGGCTGTTTTGTATGGAAAGGTCAGGGTTTGTAGCCGGACAGCTTCTTTTATTTTCCGAAATAAAGCAGTACCTTTGATAGCTATAATCTATTAAAAAAACTCACAATTATAGTAAATGAAAACGAGCATGGGGGAACGATTCATTAAAGCACTAGAAGGTTTTGTCATGCAAGTACCCATACAATCTTTAAAAACAAACTAGCCGTATGAAAAAAATTATATTATATATCGTACCAATAGTAGCTGCCTGTATATTGGCGCTGGTCTTTCTTTCGAATAACAGCCGTGGCGAAACAGAATTAAAGGTGCCTTATGTACTGTCGATGACAAAATCGGTAGAAGTACCTGACAAGGTTACCTTTGCCGGAGAAGATATCCAGTTGGACAGATACGATATGCATGAACGGTACGACCGTGAAATAAACGGTTTCACTTACCTGCATTCCACTACATTGCTTCTCATAAAAAGGGCGAACCGGTATTTCCCCATAATAGAGCCTATATTGAAAGAGAACGGGATACCCGAAGATTTTAAATATCTGGCTGTGATAGAAAGCAGCTTGGATACCAGAGCCGTATCCTCTGCGGGCGCTGCCGGCCTGTGGCAGTTTATGCCGAAGACAGGGCCAAACTATGGATTGGAAGTATCGTCAGAGGTGGACGAGCGTTATTCGGTAGAAAAATCAACAGTTGCGGCATGTAAATATTTTAAGGAAGCCTATCGTAAATATGGAAGCTGGGCAAGTGTGGCTCTGTCGTACAACGCCGGGCAGGGACGCATCAGTGGGGAACTGGATAAGCAGCAGGCTGACGATAGTCTCGACTTGTGGCTGGTGTCTGAAACCACCCGTTATTATTTCCGTATGCTGGCTGTAAAGCAGATATTTGAAAATCCCGCAAAATTTGGGTTTATCTTTACCGATAAAGATTTATATAAGCCGATAGAATTTACAAAAGTAGAAGTGACCCAGTCTATTCCCGATTTGGCTTCTTTTGCCAAAGAAAGAGGCTTGACCTATGCGCAACTGAAAGACTTTAACAGCTGGCTGAGAGACCGTAAACTGACTATTTCGGCAAAAAGCCAGAGTTCATATACTATCCTTATTCCTACGCAGGAATCATTATATTACAAAAAAGGCGATAAAGTCAAGGTACATGACAGAGCCTGGATTAAAGACAATTAACACACTCCACCCCAACACTCCTCACTGGAGAGGGAGTATGGTGCGGATGAAGTTATTATATAATAAAAATAAAGACTCTCTTTGTTCTCCTCCCCTTTGGGGAGGCCGGGAGGGGTGAAAACTGAATGGAAACAATTATACCAGAAGGGAAAGAAGCCATCAACGTTTACGGCGCACGTGTTCATAATCTAAAAAATATTGATGTAGAGATTCCACGCGATTCGCTTGTTGTGATTACAGGGCTTAGCGGTAGCGGAAAATCATCATTAGCATTCGATACTATTTTTGCAGAAGGCCAGAGGCGTTATATAGAGACGTTTTCGGCATACGCACGTAATTTTCTGGGAGGGATGGAACGTCCCGATGTAGATAAAATTACAGGCCTTAGTCCTGTTATATCTATCGAACAGAAAACGACAAACCGTAATCCCCGTTCCACGGTAGGAACTACAACCGAAGTATATGACTTCCTCCGTTTGCTCTATGCGCGCGCAGGAGAAGCTTACTCTTACCTGACGGGCGAGAAGATGGTGAAATATACGGAAGAACAGATACTGGAACTTATACTGGATCGGTATACAGGAAAGAAAATATATCTGCTGGCACCTGTTGTCCGCAACCGTAAAGGGCACTATAAGGAGTTGTTTGAACAAATAAACAAAAAAGGCTATCTCACAGTACGTGTCGATGGGGTAATCCGGGAAATTATACCCGGCATGCGTCTCGACCGTTATAAGATGCACAGTGTTGAAATACTGATAGATAAACTTGTTGCATCCAATAAGTTCGCCGATAATCTCAAGAGCAGTTTACGCACTGCTATGAAGCAGGGCGACGGGCTGATTATGATACAGGATGTAGCCACCGGTGAGGTGCGCCATTTCAGCCGTCAGCTGATGTGTCCTACCACAGGGCTTTCCTATAGTGAGCCTGCGCCACATACCTTTTCTTTTAATTCGCCTCATGGAGCCTGTCCCCGTTGCAAAGGATTGGGGATCGTGAACAGGATAGACATGGATAAGATTGTGCCGAAGCCGCAACTTAGTATCTATGCCGGAGGTATCGCGCCTTTGGGGAAATATAAAAACTCATTGTTTTTCTGGCAGATAGAAGCTATCTGTGAAAAACATGGAGTTACCATCAAGACTCCCATCAAGGATATCCCCGAAGAGGCGATGGACGAAATTATGTTTGGTACAGAAGAACGTTTACAGATTAAGAACGAATCTTTAGGTAATTCGAACTATGTAGTAGCCTTTGAGGGTGTAGCCAAATATATCGATATGCAGCAGGATAGTGATTCGTCTGCTTCTGCACAGAAGTGGGCAGAACAGTTTATCAAGACGGATGTATGTCCTGACTGTAACGGGCTGCGCCTGAATAAGGAAGCTTTGCACTATAAAATAAACGGTAAGAATATAGCCGAACTTGCCGAAATGGATATCCAGCATTTGTACGAATGGATACAGGATATGGATGTGCATATATCAGAGAGGCAGAAACTGATTGCCGGAGAAATCAAGAAGGAAATAGCGTCCCGCCTTTCATTTTTGTTGGATGTGGGGCTCAACTACCTCTCACTAAACCGTCCTTCCGTTTCACTTTCGGGAGGGGAGAGCCAGCGTATTCGTCTGGCTACACAGATCGGTTCACAGTTGGTAAATGTGCTCTATATCCTGGACGAGCCTAGTATCGGGCTGCACCAGAGAGATAACAGCCGCCTGATAGACTCACTCAAAAAATTGCGTGATTCGGGCAATTCAGTTATTGTAGTAGAGCACGACAAAGATATAATGCTGGATGCCGATTATGTGGTCGATATGGGGCCCTATGCCGGACGGCGCGGTGGTAAGGTAGTCTTTGCCGGAACCCCGCAGGAAATGCTGAAAGCCAATACTATGACCGCCGACTATCTCAATGGCAGGCTCGAAATAGAGATTCCGAAGGAAAGGAGAAAAGGGAACGGAAAAAAAATCACGTTGAAAGGAGCTACCGGACATAACCTGAAAAATGTGGATATAACCTTTCCCCTCAATACATTTATTTGTGTTACAGGGGTTTCGGGTAGCGGAAAGTCCAGCCTTATCAATGGTACATTGCTGCCTATATTAAGCCAGCATTTATACAGGTCTTTGACCGACCCTTTACCATACAAGAAGCTCGACGGCATCGAGCTTGTAGATAAGGTAATCAGTGTAGACCAGTCGCCTATCGGGCGTACTCCGCGGTCTAATCCCGCTACATATACGGGAGTGTTTTCCGATATACGGAACCTGTTTGTAAACCTTCCTGAATCGAAAATAAGGGGATATAAGGCCGGTCGCTTCTCCTTTAATGTAAAAGGCGGGCGTTGCGAGGTGTGTGGCGGAAACGGGTACAAGACGATTGCGATGAACTTTCTGCCTGACGTATATGTACAGTGTGAAGAGTGTCATGGCAAACGATATAACAGGGAAACACTGGAGGTTCGTTTCAAAGGGAAATCCATCGCCGATGTATTGGATATGACCATCAATATGGCTGTGGAATTTTTCGAAAATGTACCGAATATATTGCATAAGATAAAAGTCTTGCAGGAAGTAGGGCTCGGCTATCTGAAACTTGGGCAGCCTTCGACCACATTGTCGGGCGGGGAGTCGCAGCGAGTAAAGCTTGCCGCTGAACTGGCGCGTGTAGATACCGGAAATACAATTTATATTCTGGACGAACCCACCACGGGTTTACACTTCGAAGATATCCGTGTTTTATTGGGCGTTTTGAATAAACTGGTTGATCGTGGGAACACAATTATCGTTATTGAGCACAATCAGGATATAATTAAAAGCGCCGACTATATTATCGATATGGGACCGGACGGAGGGAGAGCCGGAGGAACAGTCGTCGCATTTGGGAAGCCTGAAGATGTGGTAAAAAAAGATAACAGCTTCACAGCCGAATATTTAAGGAGAGAGATAAAGAAATGAATCGTCAAAAAAAATAATTTTTTTTAAAAAATAGATAGTATCTATTGTTAATGTGTAAATTTTACTATCTTTGCTATTGTAAAGACTGAGATACAAATTTTGAAGGAAACAGAAGGTTTTAATAATGTTCAATAAGATGAATTGTCTTTCTATTTCCCTCAAAATATAAGATATAATGAAACACAGAGTTGGTTCCTGTATTATTTTTGAACCAAATAACAGGCTGCAATCAGCTCTATTGTGTAGTTTTGTAAAGTTTGTGTTAAGGTTGGGAAGTCTGCGAAGGTGATTTCGCGGACTTTCTTTTTGCAAATTTTTCTATCTCGGATATACTCTATATCTTTGTTTCCAAACTTATACCTTAAAAAAAATGATATCCGTAATACTTTCTTTGTACAAGCAACTTGACAACATATATCTATTACTTCTGGCTTTATCTAAACAGACATATACCGATTTTGAAGTCATAATAGCCGAAGACGATGATGCTCCCGAAACATTGGTATTCCTCGAATCGGCGCGTAAGCAGTTCAATTTTGATATCAGGCATGTGAGTCAGGAAGATATGGGATTCCGTAAAATGCAGATAATGAATAAGGCAATGGTTGCGGCCAAAGGCGAATACCTTGTCTTTCTGGATGGAGATTGCATTCCTCATCACCGCCTGTTGGAGGCATACGGCAAGCGTTTGGCTCCCGATACGGTTTGCCTGGGGAGAAGGTGTTATCTGGATGAAAAGATTACAAAGGAGATACTCGACACAAAAGATTTGGGAAAACTTAATTTTGCGAATCTTATATTACACGCCAGTCATCTCGACAGAGCCTTTTATATGCCGTGGATGGGTATAGGCAAGCCCAAAAGGAAGGTTATAGGCTGTAACTGGGCTGCTCCACGTAAGGCAATACTCGATGTAAACGGTTATGATGAGGATTATACCATCCCGAGATGCGGAGAAGATCTGGATCTGGACTGGAGGTTGCGTAAACTTCCCAACATAAAAATACTGAACATCAAGCATGAAGTTATTACGTATCATCTTTATCACAAGGTAAATTATTCGGAGCAACAAATAGAAGCCAGCAGAAAGATGCGGATTGAAAAAATAGAGAGAGGGCTTTTCTTTTGCAAAAATGGCATAAAGAAAATAGACTGAATTTTTCTATCCGCTGATAAATAATCTAGCCCCTTTTTCCGTACCTTTGTGCCCGTATTAATTTTTAGAGGATAAATAAAATATGGCTCAATCGTCATTATTAGATAAGCTTGACGCTTTGTATATACGTTTCGAGGAAATAGGCAAACTGATAACAGACCCTGCCGTGATAGCCGATATGAAGCGTTATGTAAAGCTGAATAAGGAATACCGTGATCTGGAAAAAATAAGTATAGCCCGCAAGGAATATCAGCAATTGCTGACAACCGTGGATGAGGCAAAAGAGATACTTGAGAATGAGAACGATGCCGAACTACGAGAGATTGCAAAAGAAGAACTGGATGCTTCCAATGAACGTTTGCCTATACTCGAAGAGGAAATAAAATTCCTGCTGGTTCCTGCCGATCCTGAGGATAGTAAAAACGCCATTATGGAAATCCGTGGAGGTACAGGTGGAGACGAAGCGGCTATCTTTGCCGGAGACCTCTACCGTATGTACACGAAGTATTGCGAATGGAAAGGCTGGAAAACTGAAGTAACAAGCGTAACGGAAGGTACTTCGGGCGGCTTCAAGGAAATAATATTCACAGTTACCGGAGACGGTGTATATGGTATATTGAAGTATGAGTCGGGTGTGCACCGTGTTCAGCGGGTGCCTGCTACCGAAACTCAGGGACGTGTACATACTTCTGCGGCAACAGTAGCCGTACTGCCTGAGGCCGAAGAGGTGGACGTGGAAATTAATCCGGCTGATATAGAGATGCAGACCGCACGATCCAGCGGGGCGGGAGGTCAGAATGTAAATAAGGTTGAAACGAAGGTTCAGCTAACACATAAGCCATCGGGTATAGTTGTTGTCTGCCAGCAGTCGAGATCCCAGTTGGCAAACAGGGAGCTGGCTATGCAGATGCTGAGGTCTAAGTTGTATGACATCGAACTGTCAAAGCACATGGAAGCGATAGCCTCGAAGCGTAAGACAATGGTTTCGACAGGAGACCGCTCTGCAAAGATCAGGACATACAATTATCCGCAGGGCAGGGTAACCGACCATCGTATCAATTTGACCTTATATAATCTGCCCGCTGTGATGGATGGCGAAATACAGCCGGTTATCGACCAGTTGATTATTGCCGAGAATACGGAGCGGCTAAAAGAAAGTGAAATGTAAGTCGTGGTTGATGAATTATGAGTTATAAATTATGAATTATCAGTTATGGGTTATCAGTTGTTAACTGCTAACTACTAACTGTTAACTGTTTTCCCAATATGACAAGGCAAGAATTATTTGAAAATATAAAAAAGAAAAAATCATTTCTCTGTGTAGGTTTAGACACAGATATAAATAAAATTCCATCGGTTTTACTCGAAGAAGAAGACCCTATCTATGCTTTCAATACGGCAATAGTAGATGCTACGGCAAAATACTGTGTTGCTTATAAGCCTAATGCCGCCTTCTACGAAAGCCAGGGAGTAAAAGGTGTCTTAGCATTGTATAAAACGATAGAATACATACGGTTAAGGTATCCAAACCAATTTATTATACTAGACGCCAAGCGCGGGGATATAGGCAATACTGCCGAAATGTATGCCATGTCGGCTTTCGAACACATGAAAGCAAGCGCTATTACAGTAGCTCCATATATGGGCGAAGACAGCGTGAAGCCATTCCTCAAATATCCTAACAAATGGATTATCCTGCTGGCTCTGACCTCAAACAAAGGTTCTGCCGATTTCCAATTAACCGAAGATAAGAACGGGGAAAGGCTGTTTGAAAAAGTATTGAAGAAGTCGCAAGAATGGGCTACCGATGAACAGATGATGTATGTGGTAGGCGCTACCCAAGGCGAAATGTTTGCGGATATACGTAAATATGCGCCGAACCATTTTCTGCTTGTTCCCGGAGTAGGGGCTCAGGGTGGGAGTTTAGCGGAGGTTGTAAAGTATGGGATGAATTCGCAGTGCGGATTATTGGTCAACTCTTCCCGTGCTATAATCTATGCGGATAGCACGAAAGATTTTGCGTTTGCCGCCGCAGCGGAAGCAAAGAAGCTGCAAGAGGAAATGGCCGGGTATCTGGAAGCCTTGCTTTAATATTACATGTAAAAAGATATATATAATGCGAATCAAGGGTTGCTTTGGGTTGCAGTATACTATTATAAATCAATCTTCTGTTTTGCAGTCAGGGTTCTAAGTCCACGAAGTGGGCTAATATGGATAACCACGGGTAAAGCCCGTGGCAAAAGCAGGTAGAAATAGACCGTCTCCGTAGGAGGCGAATGACATTTTTTTGCTATTTGCCTCCTACGGAGACATATTCTTCAGTCAGTTCCTGCCACGGGTTTTACCCGTGGTTATCCACCTTCAGTCCCTTCGGGACAATAAGTTACTGTGCTTTTTAACCCTTGATTCGCATATATAAGTCCTGTTGAACTAAACGTTTAACCGGGCTTTCTTGTTGGTGCTCGACAAGAGAGTATTCTGAGTATTTTGTGTAAAATAGATTTACAGGTGAAATATTTCACTTAAAAATGAGGTTAAATAAACTTTTTATTGTAAACTTGCGTTTAAACTAAATACGAACTTCTTAAACGAAACAAAAATGGGAAAATTTGAGATTACAAAGAGAAAAAATGGAGAATTCCAATTTAATCTTAAAGCGAGTAATGGACAAGTGGTTTTAGTCAGCGAAGGTTATACAAAAAAAGAAAATTGCAAAAACGGTATTGAATCAGTAAGGAAAAACAGCCAGGTTGATGCACGTTTCGATAGGCTGGAAGCTAAAAACGGGAAACCATATTTCAATCTGAAAGCTACCAACGGACAAATAATCGGAACCAGTGAAATGTATGAAAGCGTAGTTAGCCGTGACAACGGTATTGCTTCCGTTAAGAAAAATGCGCCTGACGCTGAAATTGTTGATTTGACGGTGGAGAAATAAATTAAAATTGAATCATAAAAAAAGAGGCTGTCCTACAGAGGGCAGCCTCTTTTTAGTGTTTTTCAGTATGGTCTTCTTACTCGTCTTCGCTGTAGGCTATTTCCCCGTGTTGAGAAATATCGAGCCCTACAGCCTCATCTTCTTTGTTTACTCTCAGACCAATTGTTTTGTTGACAATAAAGAATAGGATGAATGTTAAGACAGCACTGTATACGACCGAAGCCCCTGTAGCTGCGATCTGTATCCACAGCTGATCCCAGTCTCCATATAAGGCGCCCTGTACACCATCGGCTCCGGTAATAGCTTGTGTAGCGAATACCCCGGTAAGGATAGACCCTACGATACCTCCCACACCATGTACACCAAAGGCATCGAGAGAATCGTCATATTTCAGTTTAGGTTTTACGTAGGCAACCATAAAGAAGCATACTAACGCCGATATGCCTCCTATGGCGAATGCGCCCAGTACGTCGGCAGTCCCCGCGGCAGGCGTGATAGCTACCAGTCCCGCAACAGCACCGGTGCAGAAGCCTACTATTGTCGGTTTTTTATACATAATCCATTCTAATGCCATCCATGCCACGGCGGCAACACAGGTTGCAAGGTGTGTAACCAGAAAGGCATTCGCCGCCAGACCGTCTGCTGCCAGCCCGCTTCCCGCATTGAACCCGAACCAGCCCAGCCAAAGCAAAGCCGTACCAATGAACACGAACGGAATATTGTGAGGGGTAAACGGATGCCCGATAGTCCTGTAACCTTTGCGGCGGCCGAGCATAATGGCCATTACAAGGGCGGAAATACCCGCGTTGATATGTACTACAGTTCCTCCGGCAAAGTCAATGGCACCCATTTCCATCAGCCAGCCACCGCCCCATACCCAGTGAGCCATCGGGTTGTAAACGATAATTGACCACAGGACGATAAAAACCACATAACCCGAAAATTTGATTCTTTCAGCAAAGGCACCGATAATCAGAGCCGGAGTGATAACTGCAAACATACACTGGAATAAGGCGAATAATATTTCAGGAATACCTACTCCGTCCATATATGTGTCGAGTGTCAGGCTGTTTAGAAATACCTTGTCGAACCCGCCTATAATGGCTCCGAGCGAACTGCCAGAGTCCATGTAGCCGGTACCGAACACCCAACTGTACCCGAAGGCAATCCAGATAATACTGATAACACCTGTAATAAACAGGCACTGCATAATAATGCTCAATATGTTTTTCTGGCGGACAAGCCCTCCATAAAATAATGCTAATCCCGGAACGGTCATCATCATAACCAGAATGGTGGCTACTATCATCCATGCTGTATTTCCCGAATCGAGTGTCGTTGCTTCTTCTGCAACTGTTACGCTTGTTTCCACAGGGACAATCGCTGTCGTTTTAGGGGTGTCTGTTACGGTGACGAGTGAATCCTGTGCCTGTGCGACTGTGGGCAGTGCCAGAGCCATAAATAATATAATGGTAATATATCTGAATAGTCTTCGTTTCATACTTTTTTTTCTTTTTTCCTTTGTCTTAATAACCTGATCTTTACTTACTTTCTTCGTCATCTTCGTCCTTGTCATACAAGGCTTCGTCTCCGTGGTCGCCTGTGCGTATACGAATGGATTGCTCGATAGCCGACACGAATATCCTGCCGTCGCCGCTTTCGCCGGTAAACGCCGATTCTATGATCGCTTTTATAGACTTATCCACATTTATATTTCTCACAACGAAAGCTATGTAGATGCGTTCTATAGTGTTCACATCGTAAGCTATCCCCCTGAATATTAAACCTTGACGGGCACTGCCCTGACCGTTTACCTCCCACCATGACAGAAAGTCGATATCTGCTTCGTGCAAGGCACGGCGTACTTCATTGAATTTTGATTTGCGAACTATCGCTTCGATTTTTTTCATATAAGTTATAAATTAAGAGTTATAAAAGCCCCTCCCATCCTTCCCTTAGGGGAGGCTTTCCCCCTCCGGGGGGTAGGGGGCTGCTGTCAACTATTTGAGGGAGAATCCAAATACGAAATGGATATCTTCTGCACTCGGGTTGCAGATTATATGGCCGAATATGGGTAATGAGAAAGATTCCGTAATTTTCAGACTTTTGGAAGCGCTGAGCGCTACGGATGAGAATTCGAATCCGCCGGTACCATATACCGCGCTTTCCCAAGGGGTAAATCCTGTGGATATTCCCATGTCGACACCTGCAACCGAAAAAGGATAAGCTAATTCGATATAGGTTGAATATGAGTTCTTTCCGTCTTCCTTTTTGTTGCCTTTCCCCAGCAGGAAGGTATTCCATGTCACGCTTAGAGGGAATGATTCGGGAAGCGTATATCCCAATGTCGTTTCCAGATAATGCCCGTTGTTGTCGCCCCAGGGACTGCTGAAGTAGCGGTACTGGCCTTCGCCATCCCACCAGTAGTCGGTCACGGCTACTTTGAACCCGCTGTTTTGGTAGGCGGCTGTGAAGTCCACTTCTTTCTTGCCTTCTTTGCTTGTGAAGTCTGTTGAAGCCCATGCCCCCAATGAGAATCCGCTGATGCCGGCACTTAGTGTAGGCTGAATGCTGGCTCCCGCCTGTTTATATCCGCGCCATACATACGAGCTAACCAAATCAGCCCCGAAATCAATATCTACAGATTGTGCCTTTAGTGATAATGTAGATAGTAAACCTGATAATACGATAACCAAACAAACTTTTTTCCTTAAAGTATAAATCTTCATAATCAAAATATTTAAAGATGTTAAAAATAATCTTAAAATTTCTTTTTGATTAGAAAAATGGTATTGGAGTTTCTTTTTGATTTATTTATCTGTAAAAATATGTCAAAATATTTTATAAATCAAAATAAATATATGGAAATTTTACATTAATTTTTATTAAGCAATGTAAATGTCTTTGAATGTGTTATTTATATTTTTTGTTCTTCGGGACTCTTTTTGCTTCGCAACACACAGGCTGCAAGTCTGCGCGGGCGCTGGTAAGGGCTGAAAGCCCGTCTTAGTTCAGCCCAATGGCAAGCAAAGCGTCGCCTTGGGTAAACAGAATGGAGTAGGAACAGCGCGCTGAAAGCGCCGGTAAGTGATTGAACTATATTCTTTTGGGGTTAACCTGCACTTTCAGTGCGCTTTGTTGCTATTCTGCATCTTCTACCCAACGCTTCGCATTGGGCTGAACTAATACGGACTTTCAGCCCTAAATTTACAAGACCGTAATCCTTAATTTGATGACATTGGGATTACCCCTACAATGATCTTGATTGAGAAGTTGATCTTTCCTGTGTTTATCTTGCCTCAGGACGACCAATACAATATTAATTTCCTTTAAATAATTATCTTTACATTATGAAAGTAATCCTGACTACGCTCAATGCAAAATATATACATACTTCGCTGGCTTTAAGGTGGTTGTATGTAGCTAATAAAGACCGCTTCGATATATCGTTCAAAGAATATGTCATAAAGGAGGACATAGACACAATGGCGGATAATCTGTTAAGCGAGGCTCCCGATGTAATCGGCATCAGTGTGTATATATGGAATGTAGAGAAAACAAAAAAGCTGATCGAATTACTGAAAGAAAGAAACCCGCGTATAACCATTATACTGGGAGGGCCTGAGGTTACCTACGAACCGGAATTTTTTCTTGCCAATTGGCATGCAGATTACATTATCAGTGGAGAGGGGGAATTTGTGCTGGGCGAACTGCTTTCTGCATTAGAAACAGGGGCTCCGGTAGAAATAGCCGGAGTATCTACCGGAAATGCAATAAGCCGGACTATTGTAAAAGCAGACTTGGAGAAACTGGCGGCATTGCCTTCTCCATACCAGTTGGAGGAAGACAGGGAGGGGATGAAGAACAGGCTCGTTTACTTCGAAACCTCAAGAGGCTGCCCTTACCAGTGCCAGTATTGCCTGTCGTCTCTCGAAAAAGGAGTACGGTACTTTCCCCAGCAGTATATTATTGACAATCTGTCTTATTTTATCGATAGCAACGCGAAGCAGATAAAATTCCTTGACCGTACTTTTAACCTCAATAGGCAACATACCCGGTTTGTATTCGATTTCTTAATAGAACATCATCGTCCGCAGCTGAGTTGCCAGTTTGAAATATATGCTGACCTGCTGACTGATGACGCTATTGATTACCTGAATGAAAGGTTGCTTGAGAACTATTTCAGGTTTGAAATCGGTATACAGTCAACGTATGAGCCTACGAATATTGAGGTAAGCCGCAGGCAGGATTTTGAACTCCTGTCGGGAAATATACAGAAGCTGATGGATGGCGGAAAAATAGACCTCCATCTCGACCTGATTGCCGGATTGCCTTACGAGACATTCGACCGTTTTGTAAAGTCATTCAACGATGTGTTCAGGTTGAAAGCCAAAGAACTTCAACTCGGCTTCCTGAAAATGCTGCGAGGTACAGCCCTGAGGCGAAATGCTGATAAGTACGGCTATATATATAATGCGCAGGCTCCGTACGAAATAGAATCGAATAATGCTGTTTCGAAACAGGAACTGATGCGCATACATGATGCCGAACATGCCCTGGAGAAGTACTGGAACAGCGGAAAGTTTAGCCGTACAATGAAGATACTGACCGAAACGTATTATAAGGGCAGGTATTTTGAACTGTTTGACGAAATAGGGCAATATTACAATAGGCAGCAATACCCTCATCATGGCTATCGGCTGGAAGATATTTTCAGCTATCTGCATAGCTTTTTGGTATCGAAGGAGATTGATTTATTCAACGAACTGAGGACTGATTATTATTGCAATTTTAAAATCCGTCCGCACGGTTTTTGGGAAAATAAACTTGAAAAGAAGGTTCGTAAGCAACTGTTATATCAAATAGGTAATGATAAGCCTTTCCTGAAAAAACACAGATTAAACAGAAGGATAATTGAAAAACAGGCGGCTATAGACCCTGTGGATGGTTCAGTAAATGAGTATTTGCTGACGGTATTTCTTCAGGATGAGGGGAAAGCAGAGCATTTGTTTCTCTCTTATACTTTTATTGAAGAAGAATAAGTTTATCTATATATACAGTGTTCTTTCTCGTATTATATAGATGAAAAGTGACAATAAGAAAGTAGAAAAAAACTGTTACTTTTGTCACTTTTTTAATGTAATTGGCTGATAATTAGTGTTTGTGTAAAGTGACACGTGTTACTTTTATTTGTATAGCAGAAATATACAAAGCTGCTTGTTCATGTCGGGCAATTGCTTCCCCCACTGTTTTACCGAAAGGGTTCTTATATATTCGTTCTCACAGGTAATATTCATGGCGATACACAACTTTGTAGATGGTATGCAGTGTTTGATAATGTCTTCTGTCAGCTTTTGGTTGCGGTATGGCGTTTCTATAAATATCTGTGTCTGGTGTTCTTGGTGTATCAGGTGCTCCAGTTGCTTTATCTTCTTTATGCGTTCCGCCCCGTCAACCGGCAGGTAACCGTGAAAAGCAAAGCTTTGCCCGTTAAAACCTGACGCCATCAGCGAAAGCAGTATCGAAGACGGCCCTACCAAAGGTACTACTTTGTAGCCTTTACGCTGGGCAATGGCTACTATATCGCTTCCGGGATCGGCTATGGCAGGGCATCCTGCTTCGGAGATAATACCTACATGGAAGCCGTTTGCCATCGGGTTGAGGTAGTTCTCTATCTGTTCGGGTTTAGTATGCTTGTTCAATTCATAGAAGGTCAGTCCGTCTATATCGATGCTATTATCTACTTTTTTAAGGAAGCGGCGGGCAGAGCGTATATTCTCTACTATGAAATGCTTTATTTGCAGTATAACCTCCTTATTATGTGGCGGTAGTACCTGCTCTATAGAGGTTTCGCCCAGAGTTACGGGGATAAGGTATAATGATGCTTGCATAACTGGCTAGTCTTTTCTTTTGTATAAGTAATAGGTTTTGGTTCTATGTTCGACATAAGTATCTATTACCTCATAATTTGCGTTCAGGGCAGGCAGATTATAGAAATAGTCGAAGTTGAATGAAAATCCGGATAATATAATGAACTGTACCTCTTTGTTCTCAATGTATTTAGTTTGCTCGTCCCGCATTTCGGGATAAATGGAATAAGGCAGATTGGGAGATATGAAGTACTTTACATTGGGCATAATATCGGCCTTGGTAAATACTCCATTGCCAAGATCGAGGCTAAGGTTCAGCAATGTAGGATTCTTTTCATTTGCCATTTTTTCGCTGAACTGAAAGACCAGCCCTTCAGGCTTTTGCTCCCCCAATAATACGGCCTTTGGCGTGGAAAAGAAGTTCTTTTCTGTAATGCCTACGGCCAGAGCAATGATTGGGAACAGGATGTAGAAATACCATTTTGGCTGTATTTTTATGAACCGCCTGATCATATCGGCTATCACAATGCAGCCTAACAAGCCGAAAATGTAGTATGGCACCGAGTAATAGAATACATAGTTGGGAGACATGAATATGACTATATGCAACACTATAAAAGAGAGTATGACCGCAATTTTCCCCAAGGTATTTTGTATATACCTGATAGGGAAAAAGAAAACTCCGGTCAGGATGATCAGGTATTCAATGGTTTCGAAGCGCAGGCGTTGATAGAACTTGATGATAAGGTTCTCGGATATTTGGCCTATATCGCCCAGTTTGGCATAATTGCTATTCAGCACTATATAGGTGTCCCATGCATCGGCAAGCGCGTTGTTGTATGCGAAATATATCAGGACAGGCAGGATAGGTATAAGCAGACCGATGATATATGCTACTATGTTTTGTACAAGATTTTTGTACTCCTTGTTCTTTGAGATATTGATTAATATGGCTAATAAGGGGAAGAACCAGAATACAATCAGGTTGATTTTTATCAATAGGGTTGCCGCACACATAACGCCATGTATCAGCATGTACACGGGTTTATGAACAGAGCCGTTTTTGTCGCGAAAGTAAGTGAGGAATAGTAAAAGGCTGATACTCTCGAATATAATGATGAATTCTTCGGCCGAACCTCCTTCCGATGAATGGGATAATACAAACAGCGGGAAAATGAGTGCAACGGCAAAGGCATATATTCTGTCCATATATAGTTTTGCTGTCAGGTATCCGGCACATATCATCAGTGTCCACAACAAGACTTCGATAAGGTACATCCCAAAGAAGGTCGTGTTGGATATGAGATAGCCGATTCCATAAATAAAGAAGATAAGCGGGCCCTTGTGGTCGAAAGCTTCGGTATAGAGGGTCTTGCCATTGAAAATGGCTTTGCCTATATTGAAGTACAGGTTGACATCCGACCATTCGTTGAAAGGATACAACGGCGACATCTTTGAGCAAAAGAATAATAACAGAGCAGTATAGGCAAATAGTATAATAAATGCCTTCCTGTCTTGTATCAGTTCTTTCTTTATCATTGCCTGCATTATTTTATGTGAATCGCATCCTTTAACTTGTAAAGATAGTAAGGCCTGATTCCGCCTCCGTCATTTTCGTCTATTATTGTATAATATTCGTTCAGAGCCGGTAATGTACTGAAATATTCGTAATTATAATCGTTGGTACACAGGATGATAAACTGTGTCTGCCTGTTCTGTATATATTTCGTTTGTTCATCCCGCATTTGCGGATAATAGGAGTAATGCAGGTTGGGCGAAATGAAGTATCTAACGTTGGGCATTATATTCGCCTTTGTAAATACACCGTTTCCCAGATTAAGCCCCAGGTTGAGCAAGGTCGGGTTCTTTTCTTGCATAACATGCGCCGAGAAGGTATCTATGAGGGTAGGGGGACTCTTTCTGGAGATTAGTTCATCCAGCTTTGCCCCGAAGAAGTCTTTCTGTTTGATGCCGATGATAAGTACGATAAAGAAAGACAGGATGTACACCTTCTTTGACGAACTGACTCGTACATGTTTGAATATAACGATGCATGCCAGAAGGGCGTATACGTCATAAGGGATTGAGTAATATGCGAATATCTGATTAGACGTAATGAAAATAGATGCGAATAATGATAAGAAAGAGAGCGGTATGGCGATTTTCCCCCATCTATTCCCGATGTGTTTTATAGGGAAGTATATAGCGCCAAGCAATACAAGGGAAAATTCGATAGTCTCGAAACGTATCTTCTGGTAGAACCTGACTATGATATTTTCTATAATACGACTAATTTCTCCTATCATTGCGTAAGTCCCATTCAGGTCTATGTATATATACCATGCTTCGGAAAGCGCTCCGTTCGCTAGCAAATAGATACAGATAGGAAGTATTATCAGCAACATTCCGCAGAAGAATGATATGAGGTTCTTAATCAGATTACTGTATTCACGCTGTAAAAGTATATTTATAAAAATGGCTGCTAATGGGAAAAACCAGAACATGACCAGATTTATTTTGATTAGTAATGTTATGGCACACATCGCTCCATGAATAAACATATAGGCAGGATTATGAACCGATGCGTCTTTATCTTTAAAGTATAAGATAAAAAGATAGAGACTTACCACCTGAAGTACGGCTATAAACTCTTCGGCAGATCCTCCGTTGAACGAATGGGCTAACATGATAACAGGAAATACTAATGCTACAAGGAAAGCATAAATCTTGTCCAGATACAACCGCGCTGTAAGGTAGGCGGCACATGTCATGACAACCCAGAATATGCATTCTATAAGGTACATGCCCAGAAATGAGGTGTTCGAAATCAGGTAACCGATGCCATAAATAAAGAAGATCAACGGGCCTTTGTGGTCAAAAGCTTCTGTGTAGAGCGTTTTGCCATTGAACATCGCTTTGCCTATGTTGAAATACAGGTTAATATCCGACCACTCATTGAAAGGATATAATGGCGACATCTTAGTGCAGAAGAATAGCAATAAGAAGGAATAGATAAAAAGAGCAAAGAATATCTTCTTGTCCTGGCTTATTTCCTTTTTTATCATGGGGTTTTTAATTTATACAGGTGATAAGGTTCATGCGTAGAGTGGGTGTAGGTATCTACGCGTTCGTAATATTCGTTGAACGCTGGCAACTGGCTGAAATACTCATAATTGAATGACTTCTCATATAGAATGATAAACTGAACCTGCTTATTTTCAATATACTTTGTCTGTTCGTCCCGCATCTGCGGATAATAATGATATTGCAGGTTAGGCGAGATGAAGTATCTGATATTGGGTATTATACCGGTCTTGGTAAAGACACCGTTTCCCAGATCAAGACCCAGATTCAATAATGTAGGCTTGGATTCCCGTCCGATGATCTCACTAAACTGGTCAACCAGTTCGTGAGGTTTGTCATATCGCTGGATCACCCTCCTGTCAACATTGAAGTATTGTTTCTCTTTTATTCCTATAAATATAGCTACAAGCAGGAAGAATGAGTATATAATAAGGGAATCTTTGAGATGGATATATTTTGCCAGAAATTGCACTATAACGATAAAGCCTGTTATCCCGAAAATGTAGTATGGTATAGCATAATACGGAGAATATATATAAGACAGGTTTACAGTAACGAACAGGATAATAAAGGTCAGAGCCAGGGATATGGCGCCTATCCTGTTTTTTAGGTTTTTGATAGGGAATAAGAATACGCCTAAAAGCAGAATGATAAAGTCTGGACTGTCATATCTAAGCCTGGCGAATAGCCTTACATGAAGATATTGAGGTGTTACGCTGGCATATTCCCTGTTCAAGGTAATGTATATATCGTATGCCTCTGATAATGCACTGTTTATATAAAGGTAGAGGCAGACAGGAATAAAGACAATCAGAACTCCTGCTATATAGAATAGTATATTCCGGAGGAGGTTTTTATATTCCTTATTTATTAATAATGTGATAAGTATGGCTAATAACGGGAAGAACCAGAATAGAACGACATTCAGCTTTATAAGGAATGTAGCGGCACTCATTATTCCGTGCATCAGCATATAGTTGCATGGATGGGGCTTGTCGCCACTTTTAAAGAAGCGAAGGAAAAGGTAAAAGCTGATAGCCTGAAAAAACAGGATAAATTCTTCGGCAGAACCGCCGTGCTGTGTATGAGTTAACACGATGAGCGGGAAAGCCAGAGCTACAAGCACAGCATACTCTTTTGCAATGAATAATCTGGCTGAATAATAGGCGCAACCGGCAAGTAGAAACCATCCGATAATTTCTAACAGGAAAACTCCGAAGAATCCGGTATTGGATATGAGATACCCTATTCCGTATATGAAAAAGATAAGCGGCCCCTTATGGTCGAAGGCTTCCGTGTAAAGCGTCCTGCCATTGAATATGGCCTTGCCTATATTGAAATACAGGTTTACATCAGACCACTCATTGAATGGATAGAGCGGCGACATCTTTGAGCAAAAGAATAGCAACAGCACTGTATAGACCAGTAGTAGGATCAGTATATTCCTGTCTCGTGTTATTGCTTTCTTAATCATTGGTTCAATCATTGCATCGGAATAGAATGCAAAAGTAGGAAAAATATTGTTGATATAGGATAATTTACTTTATTGATACCGTTAATATACCGAGATGATTTATAATTTAACCTAACTTTGTGGGAAATATATGATGATGAATTTACCAACTGACTTTATAACCCGTACAAAACTTCTTTTAGGAGGCGAATGGGAAGCTTTCGCAGAAGCTCTTGAGAGTGCATCTCCTGTAAGTATCAGGATAAATGACAGTAAGGAGGGAAAGCTCTCTTATCCGAAAGTTCCGTGGTCTGATTCGGGCTACTACCTGGCGCAAAGGCCTCAGTTCACTTTCGACCCACTATTCCATGCCGGATGTTACTATGTGCAGGAAGCATCGTCTATGTTTATCGAGCAGGCTTTCAGGCAATATGCAGATGGGGATGTCCGTGTACTTGACCTTTGTGCGGCACCGGGAGGTAAATCGACCTTGATTGTCGGCCTTATGAACGGTAACAGCCTGTTGGTATCGAATGAAGTAATCCGTTCCAGAGCGAATATCCTGTCCGAAAATATAACCAAGTGGGGGAAACCCAATACTGTGGTAACCAATAACGATCCATCACGTATCGGTAAACTGCATGGATACTTTGACTTTATACTGGTAGATGCTCCATGCTCGGGAGAGGGGATGTTCCGTAAGGATGAGGGTGCTATTCAGGAATGGTCTGTAGATAATGTCAGGCTGTGTAAGGAACGCCAGCAGCGTATATTGGCCGATATATGGCCTGCCTTGAAAACTGACGGCTTGCTACTGTACAGCACCTGTACATACAATACGGAAGAGAATGAGGAAAACGTACAATGGATATGCGAAGAACTCGGTGCTGAAGCACTTCCCATAGAAACAAAAGCAGAGTGGGGGATAAGCCCTTCTTTCAGGGAGGATATCCCGGCTTATCGCTTCTTTCCGCATAAGACCAAAGGAGAAGGATTCTTCTGTGCCCTGCTGAGAAAAACAAATACAGAGGAGGTATCCCATAAAAGAAAGAAAGATAAAGGAAGGATGTCAAAGAACATTATTCCGGTGGAATGTAAGATGTATGTAAAAGACAATGAGTTGTTTACGTTTTGTCCGAAGAACGATGTATGGTTTGCTTTCCCTATTCGTCTGTATGATGACCTGTCTCTCATAAAGTCCCAATTGAATGTCATATCCGAAGGGATATGCTTGGGAGAGGTAAAAGGGAAAGACTTTATTCCAAACCAGTCTCTTGCGTTAAGTACAGGGCTTAATACTGAGGCTTTTACTACTTGCGAGATAGATTGGAAGATGGCTGTAGCGTATTTGCGCAAAGAGCCTCTGTTTCTGGAGGGTCAGCCTAAAGGATATATCTTGCTTACATACAGGCGGATGCCTGTTGGTTTTGTTAAGAATATCGGTAATCGTGCCAACAACCTTTATCCGCAGGAGTGGCGTATCCGTTCGGCCTTTGCTCCTACAGAAGAAGTCAGGATAATTTAGAGCTTATCTTAGAAGCCCTCGGGCACGGATATTCTTATGTATTGTTGCTATATTGTCAGGTATTACCCCGGATATAAGCCAGTTCAAAACCAATCCGTTACTGAGAGCTACTTCGGAAAGAATAGGATTTGTGGCTATCGATTGACCTAATTTTTTTAAATCCTCTTCAAACTCTATATAATAATCCTCATGCAGCGATTTTAGTAATACCAATATTCTAAAGGTGCGAGCTATAATATAAATATTCATTGTGTATGATGCTTTTAATGTCGATATCGAAAGTTGTTCGTTATTTCTGTCGAGTAGTTCGTTAAGCATCAATAAATTTAAGCTGACCTCTCCGTATTTGTCCTTTGTCGTTTGAATATGTTGGGTTATTTCACCACTCAGGCTCCGCACATCCATAAGTAAAAAACCGGGGGTATAATAATTGTCGCTTATATATTCCACATATTTTTTTATCTTAAGCTCCATTCTGTGCCTGCGGTCTAGGATGGTATCTTTGCTGACTAGTTCAAAATATAATTGATCTGCTAAAACTGGATCTTTTTTTAAAAGCCTGAAAATAAGCTTATCCTTATCTTCAGAGGATAACATAGAAATCGCTTTTTTAAAATCGGTATCAAATTTCATTCTTCGTAATATGGTTTTATTTAGAGGTTTGAAAAACAGTCAGAGCCTATAATAGAAATTTTCGCTAAAATTTGAACAGTTACTTAATTATGCGAATCAAGGGTTAACTGTGCTATTTTTTGTCCCTTTAGGGACTGAATGTTGGTAGAAAGAAGCTTTAACCGGTTAATTGCGTGCCGTCAGGTACGCAATATCTACAGAACAATTCACATTTTGTACCTGACGGCACAAAAAAACGAATTTCATTCATGTTTCTACCAATATGATGTGCCTAACGGCACATTTAACCCTTGATTCGCATTAATTATAATCAACTTTTTACAAATCCTAAAATTCTCCCTATCTTGGCAAATACGCGAAACCCATTGTAAATCCAAGATTTAGACTTCATTATATCGGTCACAAATCCGTTCTGGTCGAGGTAGTATAAGCGTTTCAGCTTTTCTACTAAGGATGGAGTAAGGAGTTCATTGCATACTTGCAGCTTCTCTTTGTAGATAATTTCTCCGCCGATCTGTGTGCTAAAACCCTCCATATTGTAGATGGAGATGAAAGTATCTACATATCTGACCGGTAAATGGTCGAGTGCAATCCCCTGAAAGAATAGTTTCCAGTCCGACATCACTTTAAGGTCTTCACTGTATTCTCCGTATTTTTCGAAGTTTGACCTGTGTATAAAGAATGCCTGATGGCACAGGAAACCTGCAAACAGGTCATAGAGGGCAAACCGCCAGTCACGGTCTTTGTATGATCTGTCCTCTTCCAGCTTGCCCGCAACTTCCATATAGAAATTGCCGCAGATAAACGCCTCATGCGGATCTCCTTCAAATATCTTTTGCAGGACAGTATCAGTATAAAGGGCATCGCCGGAGTTCAGAAAGTACAGATATTCTCCTTTGGCTTGCCGGATACCTTTATTCATGGCATTATAGATGCCACTGTCCTTTTCGCTTACCCAATAACTTACCTTGTCCTTGTATCGCTCTATAATCTCTACACTGCCATCAGTGGATTTGCCATCAATGATTATAAATTCATAGTCGGTAAAGGTCTGTGAAAGGACGCTTTTGATGGTCTTTTCCAGGCCTGCTTTATCATTGAGGTTGACTGTTATTATCGATAGCTTCATTATGAATTATAAGTTATGAATTATTCTCTACCAACTGCTCACTGTTAACTGTTCTTTGTTTTCTCATTTTCGTCTTGATTCTATTAAGAACGGTTTTATGAATGCCAGTTTCTGATACAAGGCCAATACTACAGCGGCTTTTCGCAGGCTATACCCTTTTGCATAGTAGATTTGTACTTTATACATTCTCTTTATGCGTTCTATTATAGCCTTTCTGTATTTACGGGTTGTATATTTATCAAATTCATGCAATAAGTATACCATCCATGCCGTTTGGTTCAGGGGCTTCAATGTAGATGACATTCCGCCCAGATGTTGCCTGTAAACTGCCATATATTCAGGCAGGAACTTAATTTTACCTGACAGGGATACAATCAGTTGCAGGGCAAAATCCCCATTCTTTACCGTATAATACCAGTTGGGTGTTTTGTGCGCGTCTTTACGGAAAAAGATAGAGGCAGTAAGCAAGCCCCAGTCCTTACGGATCAGGTCTTCCGTAGTGAGTATATCCCGTTCCATTTCAATATTTTCGTCCAGATGTCCGCACATCAGTGTATGCACTTTATGCGAACACATGGCAAAATCGAGATTCGCCTCCATAAAGTCTACCTGCTTTTGCAGTTTATACGGGTCTGTCCAGTAATCGTCTCCGTCGCACAGGGCGATATACTTTCCCCTGCCACTGCTTATATTGTTTATCCAGTTGAGCATCATGCCCTGATTCGTTTCAGGTAGCCTGAGCGTTATAATATCCGGATACTTTTTCTGATATTCGATACAAATGGCGCGGGTATTGTCCGTACTACAATCTTCCCCGATGACAAGCTCGAACGGGAAATCGGTTTTCTGCATAACAACGCCTTCTATGGCTTCCGCTATAAACTTCTCATGATTATAGGTAATCATGGAAACGGATACCATTATATTTTGTTTATCAGTCATTCGTGTGGTTTCTCTTTTTTTACTAAAAAGTAACAAAGGTAACAAAAGTAACTCAGTTTTTTATTTGTTTTTACCTGTTACTTTTTCCCACATGTTTAGAGCCTGTTTAAGAAACTGTTTAAATTTTATACGAATATTTTATTATATCTTTTTCTTCGTTCATTTTTAGTCTGTTTTTGGCTCTTTTTTTCCTTTCTCTCAACTCAAATAGCCCGCTATTATCGTTTCAAGAAAGAAAAAAACATCTCTAAAACATCTCTAAAAATTGGAACGAATAAAATTTAAACAGTTTCTTAATTTTAGCGAAAATTTTTATAACAGGTTCAGGTCAATAGTTCTTAGCAATTTTTTTATGCTATTTTTAGCGTCTATTTGGCTCCGCCGATTTTCAATTCCCTTTTTACTCTTGGTTTGGCCCGCTAATTAGCTCCGCTGACCGTTGGTTCGGCTAGCAAAAATGATAAAATCCATCTAAAAATAGCTATAAAAAAGATTTGCCATAAAATTTAAACAGACTCTTAGTAACCGTTAGGAAATTTCTCGTTCTGATTTTTAGAATTGTTTTTGAGATAATTTTTATTTCCACGAAGCGATAGTAGCGGGCTACTTGAGCTGAGTGAAAGAGAAAATTAGCCGAAAACAAGCTAAAAATGAACGAAGAACTCTTAACCTTTCTCTTATGAAAAAGAATTCGTGAAATTTCCTAACAGTTACTTAGAATAATTCTTCGATCTTCTCTTTTAATATTTCTGTTCCGAGATAACCTATTGTTTGGTATTTCATTACTCCGTTTTTATCATAGAGTAGATAAGCGGGTATCCCTTCAATATTTAGATTATCAGAAATATAATCCCATTCCTCACCTGTCAGATAATAATGTTCACCACCTATTCCTTCGGCTCTTTCTTGCCATAACTTAGCCGGAGATGAAGTATTGCTAATGTACACAAAAACGACATCTTTACCTTTCAGTTCTTCTTTAAGGGGTAATATCTCTCTCATCGCATTAAGGCAAGGACCACACCATGTAGCCCAGAAATCGACCATAACAACTTTCCCTTTATATTTATCGATAATGGCTTCCATTAGTTTCTCTTTGGCAACAGCAGGTGTTTCATTTAATATAGATTTTCCTTTGGATGTCGCTATTTTAACTATTTCTTCATTTTTCCGAAGAATAACTTGCGCCAATCCGGTATTCCCCCAATAATCCTTTATGTTTTGTATTTGTTTGTCTGATAATGGTTTCACTTGATATGATAACTGTCGCATATAGGCTTGCGCGATTGCCATATCGTAGAACAACCCTGTATCGGTTCCTACCAAATCAGCCATTGTATGTTTAACGCTTGCAGCCCATTCTTTTATAGGCGTTTCTTTTATTTCCGGAATATTAAATGTTTCATTCCGAAGCATGGTTTGAAATACCCTCCCATAGACTTCACTATACAAATAGTAAGGGTTTCCCAAATCATACTCTTTCATAAAGGTATAATATGGTAAATCCGGTTCCTTTACTTTAATGATTGTTGTATCATCCTTTTCTTTTATATTTATGAATATCATATCCATCTCTTCCGTGAATTGAAGCGCGTTGCTTATATGCATAGATTTCAGGTAATAGGTAAGAAATATTTTGCTCTGTTCTGATAATAAAGAATCTTTACGAAATATATCAAGTCTTTTGTCCAGGTCATACTGATTTATAGGAAGGTATTTCTGGGGATTCTCAAGGCAACTGTCAAAGACCGCTTTTGTAAGAAGATCATATTTTGCTCCTAATTGCCCAGCTTTTACCATAGCCTCTTGTGTGTGTATATTATTTTCTGTATAAAAATCAGGCCCTGAAACGACAGTGATAGAATCATTATCAATAATTATTTTTGTTTCTTTATTAGCTTCAAAATTTATAGTAAATCCTTTAGCTGAATATGAATCATGTAAAAAACCTATTGCAGGATTTGTTTCTATGGGAATTTCTATCGAAAAACTACCGTCACCCGCTATTTTTAGTTCTTGTCTGAAAAAGTCTAAAGTTATAGGTTGTGGAACTGCTACAGTAAAGGCAGTACTATCAATTTTGTAACCTACTATCTTTCCGGACAATTTAGCAGTTCCGGCTTCTATGACAGGTATAGGAAGCCCTTTGTCTGTTGGCTTGGTACATGCTAATAATAAAATACTCAGTCCGATAAAAGCGAATAACTTAAGAAAAGGTGAACTGTTTTTCATAATATTAAAATTTTAGTATCCTTGTTGTTCTTTTGCCTGATATGCATAATCACAGGTAAAACCCGTGGAGAAAGCGGAAAGTAATAGACCGTCTCCGTAGGAGGCGAATGGGGCTGGTTTTTGTATTAGCCTCCTACTGAGACATATTTTTCAGTCAGTCCCTTCCACAGGTTTTACCCGTGGTTATCCACCTTCAATCCCTTCTGGAGAATAAGCTACTGTATCTTTCAACCCCTGATTCGTATTATTGACCCAAAGGTGAAAAAAGTAACTCAAAGGTAACAGTTTTTTATTTGTTTTCGACAGTTACTTATTTTGTGTCTAAATATTTTGAATTACTTATTTTGATATTTTTGTCTAAATAAGTTTGTTTATTCATGAATACTTTTTTTCCTTTGTTCAATGATTTAAAATACGATCCGTCATTTAAATATTAGCAATGCAAAACACAGTAAAAATTAAAGACGTAAAAGACATAGTCGTACGTTTTTCTGGCGATTCGGGAGATGGTATGCAGTTAACCGGAACCATCTTTTCCAACCTTTCCGCAATCTTTGGGAACCAAATATCTACGTTCCCTGATTTTCCGGCCGAAATCCGTGCTCCTCAAGGCACCCTTTCTGGCGTATCAGGGTTTCAGGTACATTTAGGTAACCAAATCTATAACTCGGGGGACAAATCGGATGTTTTGGTCGCGATGAACCCGGCTGCACTGAAAGTAAATGCAAAATCCTTAAAAAAAGATTCGGTAATAATTGTAGATAGTGACTCTTTCCAAAAACGGGATTTGGAAAAAGCCTTGTTTGCCACAGAAGACCCATTCAAAGAACTGGGACTTACTACCCAACAGATAATGTCTGTGCCCATAACATCGCTGACAAAAAGTAGCCTCGAAGGGATGGAGATGGATATGAAATCCCGTATCCGTAGTAAGAATATGTTTGCACTAGGGCTTGTATGCTGGTTGTTTAACCGTCCGCTCGACGTTGCCAACCACATGCTCTCCGCTAAGTTTGCGAAGAAACCCGTTCTGGTAGAAGCCAATCTGAAAGTATTGGCAGACGGATTTAATTATGGTCATAATACAGACATGTCTATATCGTCGTACCGGGTAGAAACCGTAAATGTTGATAAAGGCTTTTATATAGATGTGAATGGTAACACGGCGACAGCTTACGGCTTAATCGCTGCTTCGGAAAATTCAGGGAAACCGCTGTTTCTAGGTTCTTATCCGATTACGCCCGCTACCGATATTTTGCATGAACTGGTAAAATTTAAGCAACTCGGGGTCAAGGCCATTCAGGTTGAAGATGAGATTGCAGGCGTTTGTACGGCTATCGGTGCCAGTTTTGCCGGAAGCCTGGCAGCGACATCTACATCGGGGCCGGGTCTGGCACTGAAGAGTGAAGCCATCGGTCTGGCTGTAATGGCCGAATTGCCGCTCGTTGTCATCGACGTACAGCGCGGAGGCCCTTCTACAGGATTACCTACTAAAACAGAACAGACTGACCTACGTCAGGCATTGTACGGACGTAACGGGGAAAGCCCAATTGTGGTTTTAGCCGCTGCAAGCCCTACAGACTGTTTCGATATGGCATATTGGGCATCCAAGATCGCCCTGGAGCATATTATGCCTGTTGTACTATTAACTGACGGTTATATCGCAAACGGCTCGTCAGCATGGCGCATACCCGATCTGGATAAATATCCGCCAATCGTGCCGCATGATGTAACGCAATATAAAGGAAATGAGTGGTGCAGCGCTTTACGCGATGACGAAACAATGGTTCGTTATTGGGCAGAAGCCGGACTGGAAGGCTATACACATCGTATAGGAGGTCTCGAAAAAGACTTTAACACAGGAGCTATATCCACAGATGCCGACAATCATCAAAAGATGACCGATGTACGTCAGGCCAAAGTAGATAAAGTAGCAGATGTAATCCCTCAACTCGAACTGGTCGGAGGCGAAGACGCTGACTTACTGGTTGTAGGCTGGGGTGGCACCTACGGGCATCTGCGCGAAGCTGTGGAAAAAATGAACGCAGCCGGGGATAAAGTTGCTCTGGCGCATTTCCGCTTTATCAGTCCGTTGCCTAAGAATACGGAATCTCTACTCAGGAAGTTTAAGAAGATAATTGTAGCCGAGCTTAACAATGGGCAGCTTGCAGGTTATCTGATGGAAAAAGTTCCGGGATTACAAGTTTCCTGTTACAACAAGGTTGAAGGGCAACCTTTCGCCGTTTCTGAATTAATAGATGCATTTACAAAGAAGTTAGGAGAGTAAAATTATGATAGACGTAAATTTAAAGATGGCTTCATCCCATCAGTCAAAAGACTATAAGAGCGATCAGTATGTGCGTTGGTGTCCGGGATGTGGAGATCATGCTCTTCTCAATTGCTTACACAAGGCAATGGCCGAGCTGGATATAGAACCTCACATGACGGCAGTGATATCGGGTATCGGTTGTTCGTCCCGTCTGCCATATTATATGAACACATACGGGTTCCATACTATTCATGGGCGTGGCGCCGCAATAGCCACAGGGGTAAAAACCGCGAAGCCCGAATTGTCGGTATGGCTGGCAACCGGCGATGGAGACTGTCTGGCTATTGGGGGTAATCACTTTATACATGCGGTACGCCGTAATGTGGATATTAACATTCTGCTACTGAATAATAAAATATACGGACTGACCAAAGGACAGTTCTCCCCAACATCGGACAGGGGATTTGTTTCTAAATCTTCTCCTTATGGAACTGTGGAAGACCCGTTCCATCCGGTAGAACTGGCATTGGGCGCACGGGGTACTTTCTTCGCGCGTTGTATCGATGTCGATTTGGCTAATACGACGGAGATACTCACCCTTGCGGCTAAGCACGCGGGTACATCTGTAGTAGAAGTACTGCAAAACTGTGTGATATTTAACGACGCCATCCACGATAACATCGTAGACAAAGCATGGAGAGCAGAACGCACCATTTTGCTTAAGCATGGCGAGAAAATGCTTTTCGGGGCGAATAAAGACAAGGGGCTTGTTATAGATGGCTGGCAGATAAAAGATGTGATAATCGGCCAGAACGGCTATACTATCGATGACGTATTGGTACATGATGCTACGACCAAAGATAACACATTACACATGAAGCTGGGACTGATGTCTCCCGAAAACGGTTTACCTCTCGCTTTAGGCGTTATCCGTGATGCAAAAGGCCCTACTTACGACAGGGGTGTTGCAGAGCAAATAAAGGAAGTTCAGGAAAAGAATCCGGTTCGTAAGCTTAAAGATTATCTGATGAAACAGGATGTATGGGAAGTAAAATAACCCGTAATCATTGAAATAAAAGAAGTCTCTAGAGTTATTTTTAGAGACTTCTTTGCTTTTTAGACAGAAAAATAGAGTAAATAATAATTTTAGGTTAAAAAAGACAGGAAGAAATTTTGAAAAAATAAAAATAGCCTATATATTTGCACTCTCAATTGCGAAAGTAGCTCAGTTGGTAGAGCACGACCTTGCCAAGGTCGGGGTCGCGGGTTCGAATCCCGTCTTTCGCTCAAATGTGACAGGAGGTCACATTTTTTGTTTAAAACCATGCGCACGTGGTGAAATTGGTAGACACGCTACTTTGAGGGGGTAGTTTCCGTATGGATGTGCGAGTTCGAGTCTCGCCGTGCGCACAAAGGGTTTCAAGGAATTGAGGCTCTTTTGTGTTTTAGAAATGTTGTAAACTTTGTTGTGAACTTTTCAATAAAAAAAGACTACAAAAACTGTAGTCTTCCATGTTATAAAAAATAAAATAGTTAATATATCAGATCGTCATAGTTGAAACCGAGTTCTTTTATTCGTTCTTTCTTCCCCTTAATCTCTTTCTTGTACATACGTCTGTTACCGACAGTATATTCTGCTTCGTTGTCTAAATCAAGTTGAAGATCGGTAATTTCTTCTTTTATCTGATTTATAAATACAACCCACGCTTCATTCCAGAATCGTTTGAATTGGGGCGAAATATCGGTAATACAAGGATAAGCGTAAGGTTCTCTATAGAATCTCCAAAGTTTATCATTATCGTAAGCATGATGCCAATAGCTTTCTTTCCCGCAAATATCAATAAACATATCATTCACAACATCCCATAAATCACGGGCTTCATCTTCTGAAATATCGTTACCCCGTCTTGATTCAATAATATCTTTTTTGATTCTTTTGTGTGTCGCATCTGAATCGAACCAATCACTCTCGCCCACTTTTCCTGCAAAATACCACATATCAATTTTAGTCAGGAACTCTTTAAAAGAGCATCCACAAGCACCCCAATAGTTTTGCCAACTGCCGTAATCAGATGCAATCTGTATTCTACCTGTCTTATCTTTATAGTCAAGTGTTATATCAGCCCAATACATCCCAGATTGATGCCTGATTTTATATAGTTCGCATTGGCTTTTGTTTATTGTAAATTCGTTTAAATTCATATCTTCTCTATTAAATAGGTTAATACTGCATCAAGTAAAGCGGATTCGGCTTTGGGATAAGTGTTTTCATAAATATCCTCACAAACGAAATATGGATTGTCGGTAAAAAAATGGCCATGATAATAGATCTCGTTATCTACATCGTATCCACAACCAATACCGCAATAAATACCCTTGTTATCTCTTATCCATTGCAGGGCTTCGGAAATGGTGGGGGCGGAATAATATACTGCTACTTTCTCTGAATTGTCCCTGTTATTATTCTGATTATAATCCATTCTTCCAAAAGGACTCATTAATCTATGATTTCCTGATTTTTGATGCAGGCAATAGGTATGTTCTACCCTTTGCGTAAACCCTAAATCGTTCAATTTCTTTGCTTGCTCAAATGTTACTATATTCATATTTCAAAGTTCTTTTCCGTCAATTGGTAAATTTTCCATACAGTAATCATCCCAGCATTGGTAACACATTGCGTAAGGCGTGTTATCAGGCACTCCGGTTGCGTCAAATTCCTTTCCGCAATCTTCATAAATGTTTGTTTCTGTTTCGTTCATTATGGGTAGTATCAGTTTCTGAATGCTTTAATAAAATCTTCTAATTCTTCATCGCATGAAAAGCAAATAGGTATAAAGCTTGCGTCTGCAAAGGGTTCTACTTGAAAATCCCAAAAAGCATCCATGTGTAATATTAATTTATCATTTAGTTTTAGTTCGTTCCATCTTTCGTATGGATGATTTTCCCCATTGTCTGTTTCAATAAAACCTAATCCCCATAGGTATTCATATTCTGGTCTATAATCTTGATATGCCATAGTTTTTACTTATTTAGTTTATTGTCAATCATAATATCTAGCATTTCATCATCGGAGACAGGTATTTCTTCTATTAGCATTCCGTCTATTTTGCAACTGGAATCGAATCGACCTGTTATTATTCCTACCAGAAGTTTTATATAGGCAGATAACCAACCTCTGGCACATATCCGATCTTCATCTTTTAGAAATAGTTTTCCGTTGATGGTACGCTTTACTGTAAATATTTTCATCATTCAAATATTTTTAATTGGATGTGTGATTCTATTTGTTTTCCAGACAGAAGAAAATTGCCCCATTGTTCAGCCATTGCTTGAGCTATACCAGAATATGTTTTACTTCTTAACTTTGCTCTATCTTCGGATGGTGGCAGCTTCCAAATTCGTTGTTCACGTCCTGCAACAATATTTGTAGGTTGTAACATTGGTAATCCTTTTAGCCATAAGCAGGTAGCTTTTGTTTCTCCATGTCCGAATTGCCACGGTTGAATTATCTGGTCATATTTTCTGCCGATAATATCTAAAGCATATTTGTGTGGTATCGGATTCTCACAAGAAACAAAAGGAATATCTGAGTTTAGGCAATCTCTTAGCAATGAAGCATAGTAAATCATATTCTCATATCTTGTCTGGTCTATAATAATTCCATCTTTCGCCAACCATCTTACACCGCTGTTACAGGAATAAGTGCAAGGAGTAAAGAATATACCTGCATCCCACTTCTTTAATTTTATAGCTTCTTGTACAGGCATTTGTAAATGCCATTCTGGATGCCCCCCCGAACATGGGAGTATATCGTTGGAATAAGCATTAAACCCTAGCTGCCTAAATGCTTTGCATACTTCCTGGCTTTCCTCACATCCTAAGAGAATATCTTTCATTCTAAAAAACTTGTTTGAATATGAGTAGCTTGCTGTTCGCGACCTGTGAATAATTGGGTTTGTCGTTGGTGCCACTTTAGACGGTTTACTGCATTGTCGAAATTGAATTTATCTTTCTCGAAAATGGTTAGTTCATATCCTAAATCGTGGCAGGCTATTGCTAGAGAGAAGGAACCGCCGTGAGTATCTATAATTCTCATGCCTGGTGTTGCGTAGTCGATAAGAATCGCTTTGTACAGCCAGACAGGCTTTTGTGTCGGGTGTATCTTCTTTTCTATGTTATCTCCGCCACGACTACCGCCAGAATAAAGTCTTGCAGGTTTGTCGAATGAGGTCCACGCCAATTCAAATTGAGAAAAGTTAGTCCAGGGTTGCTTTTTATCCCATGCGATAATACCTCGTGTGGGTGGCAATGGGAAATAGTTTCCGCCCCAGATGATTTGATTGTGAGATATTCTGAATAGGTGGTCAAAGTATTCGGATGGTGGCGGTGCATCATCCCAAGCAATATCGGATTGATTAAGTATTCTATTCTTCAGTTTACCACCGCCAGAGTTTAACCTGCCTTTCTTTACTCGTTTTGCTGTTGATTCATAGCCTTTAGTCTGCCCCATGCTCATATTGGTAGCATTGATATCATACTGCGGATCGGGAAAAGCAAGGTCAAAACATTTGTCGGGCAAAGTCTTGATATACTCTTGGCTATCTCCGTGTATCGCTGTTATATTTCCTAGCTGAATAATCTCCATTTCTATTTTCTTCTTGACTCGCCAGTCATAGCGATTACATTAAATCCTTTGAACCTATCTACTAACCTATCATCGAATCGTTTTTGAAATTCATCGACAGTAAGGTTTGAAGTCATGTGATACTTCATAAATGTTTGCTGATATATTTCGTATCGGGCGAATAGAAATTCATCTATTACGGTTTCGAGCGTGGTGCCGAAGCTTTTTTGCTTTTCTGTTTCCAGTCCGATATCATTCAGGCATACATGAAAAGGATTACCCTCAAGGCTGTTTTTGCCGTTCTCGTTATATGTGAACCTGTCTATGTGTCCGTTGATTTTATAATAATTCATCATTTGGGTAACAGACAGGTTGTGATAAAAATTCGGGTTCCTAGTCAGTCTCAGGTAGTCAGAAAATATCTGCATGATGATTGTTTTCCCGGTACCCGGTTCGCCTATCAGCATAATGTTTTTGTGAATTTTATAATCTTCGCCCTCGAAAACATTTTCCGCTAACTTGCAATTGTTGAAATAATACAGCATGAAGGTTAGCAGCTTCCGGTTATAATCATCGACATCGAAGCCTCTGAACTCCCGGCTCATGTAATTGTTGCCGATGCGTTTTACAAACTGTGCATGACTTTCACATACCGCCGGAATAGTAAGGTCAAACTCAGAACCTTTTTGTATAGTCTCTAGGTGTCTCTTTTGCAGGTTTATTGTTTGCTCCATTGTGAGCCGTCCTTGTCTCTGTTCCATTTTTACCTCCTTTCTGATTTTGTATTCTCTCTACTTCTGCCTGCTGCCGGTACCAACTTTTGAAATGATAGATAGCATCCTTGCGTTCTTTCGTGTCTTCGCCATCAACTGTCAGCTTCACAAAAAACTCTTTGACCTTATCGGAAATAGTTTCATTGTCGGGATATGGCGCACCTGCGGTTCGCTGAAAATCTTCGATGCAAGATTGATCGTTAAGCAATTCTTCCATTAACGGAAGAAGAGATTCAAAAACAAGCCGATTCTCTCGCGCGCTAGAGAGATAGATATTTACTTTACTTTTCTTTACTTTACTTTGTGGTATATCTTCGGGAGTATCCGGTAAAACTTCGGGAAGTTTTTGCGTTTCTTCCGTAATTTTCTCCTGTTCTTCCTGAATGCAGATATCTTCGGGAATTTCGAAGTTGGTTCGTTTGGCACGTTTACACATTTCGAGATATCGCTTTTGGATAGATAAAGATGTTATTATCCCGCGTGTGAGCAGTGTTTTATCAAATAACCCCACAGCACCGCAGTATATTACTATTTCTTTTACCGTTGTTTCTTTCAAGCCAAAGTATTCGGACACGTCAAAGGCAGTATTTTCATCCCACACAAGGAAACATCCTTCTACTCTGTATATCTCGCACAGTATGTAATCGTAAACGGCAATACCATCACACTTGAAGTCTTTCTTCAGGCGTTTTATACGTCTGTCCTGATACCTGTTTGTATCGACATTGTAATATATTAGTCCGGTTTTTGCCATTGTCTTTTCTTAATTTTAAGCCCCACCCGAAAGCGGGGCTAGAATCCTGTTTTAAAGAGTGATTGTTCTGACTTCGGTGTCAGAAAATGGGAACACATCCATTATCAGTGTTTCTTTGACTTCGATTATTTCATAGTCTACTAGTGTTCCTTCCATACCTTTAACAATGACATCTTTTGCAATTTGCAGGTCGGAAGCCTGAGCAAGCATATTTACTTTGGTCTTTTTCTCCGAACCGCTTCTTTCGTCCAAAGCGATGAAGGCAACAACAGCTTTATAAAATCTGTCTCCATTTTTGTTGAAGAATAATTCGTTTAGAGGGTAACGACTGATATCTACGATAGTAAATTCGCCGGATACATACGGCTTAATTTCTTCAATCGTTCTAGCTTCTGCTTCTGTCCAAGACAAAGCATCAATCAAATAAGGTTCTGTAACCTTTTTCTGCATTCCGTTCTCCAGTATCTTTTCATGTTGAACTTTTGATATAAACCAGTTGTGCATAATTTTAGATATTATTTATAGTTTTACATTTGAGATATATTGATTTTAGCTGTATAGGTTAGCACTCCTTCGTAGCCTCTGTCATGTAATTCTCTCATTAGTTCTCTAGGTGTGTAATTTGAAAGAGGGTTGTTTTCGTTTGATTGTGGGCGTTTATTTACTCCTGCAAATGATTCGGACTTAACTCGCCCTAAAGGCTCATTTTTACCCCCACCACTTTTCTTGTTGCACATACATTTTTTACACCAACCTTGTAATCTATCTTTTGCTTTAGATGATGTGTAAAATTCACTTTTCGGTTTATCCTGACCGCACTTCCCGCAATGTTTTATTTCCATAATTCATCTGTAATTAGTTGTTGATAAATATTCTTTGAGTAATTCTATTCCTTCGGCAGCGTTGCGATAAATGAGGTATAAACCTCCGGCAGCTTCTATCTGCTTTTGAAATTTTATTTGTTCTTCTGATTGGGTACCTTCTTCGGTTTTAGTTTCCAGGCATAGCATCGTATGTGTATTGTTGGAAACCAAACAAAGGATATCAGATACACCCGGTACTACTCCTTGTCTTTTGAATCTAGCAGCTTCTTTTTTGTCTCTCTTACCACCATTGGGAACCGCAAATAATAATTTATCCAGTTTAGGAAATATCATTCTCGCAGTACTGAAGAATGCTTCCTGTATGTTGTCTTCTTCGTGACTAATATTGCGTTTCGGTTTCTTACCTTCTTTCTCATCTATTGCTTTTTGGATGCAGTTCAAGCAATCTTCATAACCGACAGGAATTATTGCGTTCTTCTTTCCGCAGGTAGGGCAGACTTTCATCGCTAGATTATTTAGAATTATATGCGTTCCAGTTTTTCTTGTTACTCTCCTGTTGCTTTATTTCCAATTTTAAAGCGTCCATATTGTCTTCGATATAATTGGCTACATCAGGAGTACATTTGTTGTTGTCATATATCCAAATGAGATATGATGCAGGAACATTCGCCATTTCCTTACCTTTGTATTTACCGAAAGGCATTAAACTTTCGTCTGATAATACTTTATCTATTTTTCTATTTTCCATGTGTCCACGTTCTATTGAAATTCATTTCTTCTTTTGCCATACTTAGCTTTGAGCGACACCATTCGAGTTGATATTTGCAGGTTTTATTCAGTTGGGTTACCTGGTCGAGAAGGAATTGTTCTTCTTTGCAGATACTATCAATAAGTGCATTTTGCACTCCGGCCGACAGTTTTCCCTCCAGTAATATTTTTTCAATGGATTCCAATACTTCATCTTTGCGGAGTTCGTTCAGGTGGTATTTAGCATCTGCCATCATTTTACCTGTGCGCGCAATAAAGGAAGACAGCTTATTACCTCGCTCTTTTATGAGTTCGGGGCTTTCTTCAATACCGGAATAATCTTCGTCCACAAATTCCTGTATGCCTTCGGCTTCGAATACCAAATCTTTGAATGATGTTATCAGCATTATCTCAACTTGTTTAGTTCTTCTCTTAGCTTTTGATTTTCTTTCCTAAGCTCCTTACGGTCATGCTCTAACTCTTGTATATATGCTTCTCTTTGTCCGCGTTCAACAAGAAGTTGTTTATTCAGGATATGATCGGGAATTTTATCCAAACCGAATATCTCTTTTGATTTATCTACTCTTTTATTTCCCATATGATTAGAAGAGATTTTTGTTTAACTCAATTTCAAAGCCACGACTAGCGACAAATACACGTTTGCCTGTTGCTTGTTTTACTTGCTTCATAAATAGTTTTTCGTTCGAATTGCTATCTGAAAGGTGCAGGAGAATTATATTTCTTACATCGGTAAGATTGTTTGCTCGAAGTGTATCGCAGCAGGTATCTACATTCATGTGAGATTCTATAACCCGGTCACGTACTTTCTTATGTACTTTGCCTTCGTTGTAGTTGGCATTCAGGATATCCATAGAATAATTGCACTCTAACAGGATATGCGAAAGATTGTCGAACTTATAGGGTAAGTAGTAAGTATCGGTAGCAAACAGTATTATTCCTGTGTCGGGGTGGTCGATAAGGAACCCATAAGGTTCGGCGCAGTCGTGCTTCACATCGAACGCCATTACTTTGAAATTGCCCAACTGGACAATCTTTTTAGATTGCATTGCTACCGGCAGCTTATTACTCTTCAACTTTAGTTTACTTATAGTACCGGGAGAGGTATAAACTTCTATTCCGGAATTAAGCGCATCGTTCACATATTTGGCATGGTCGCCATGTTCGTGAGATACTAAAGCAGCAACAACCTTACTTACATTGAAATCCAATGCTTTCTTTACTTCGGAAAACTTAACTCCGCATTCTATCACCAATGCTTCATTTTCGTTTTGAAGTATATAGCAGTTGCCTTTGCTGTTGCTGTTTAGTACCCTTAGTTTCATTATTCTATAAAATCTACTGTTTCTAAAAAGTATGATTTGTCTGCATTGAGTGAGACTAGCATATCAATATCTCTCTCAGCTAATTCCCTCTTGCTTTCATCGTAAGCACGCATTGCGAAATGCCCACTTTGGTCATCATATACGGCATATAGGACTATTACTTTTTTCATATCTTATAAGAATGAAGGCTGTCTGCCTGATTGACCATTATTAGCAGGGGGCGGTGTTTGGTCGCCTTCGCCTTGTGTATTTTCTCCTGAAGGTGCGGATTTGGAAGAACCGCCCATGTTCAGCGTTTCGCTATTGGCATGGTTCTTTATCTCCTGATTTACCTTTTCTTCTACGTTGACAGGTATTTCTTCGTAAGGAACATCGACAATATCGTACACTTCATCATCGGTTTTTAATCCCATCGACAATTCAGGAGCATAGGCGCGCGTCCAAAATGTTGCAGTTCGGTATTGTAGCATTAGTTTAGGCATGGTTTGCCACTTAGAACCGTTCTTTGTGTACCATCCTTCTTTGATAGCCATGTCGATAGATACCGGAATACTTTCCATAATCTCATCGTTGCCTTTTTCGGTGGTGTACGCTATACATTGCCAGTTATCTACTTTGGTTTGCGTACCGGGAAGAGTTACTTCGCCAAGTTTGTCGAATTTGTATTTCAGGGAATTGTATCTTCCGCAGGAATTGACCGTAGCGATAAGAAACTTTGAGCTCCATGCAGGTTGACCGTAAACGATATACATATTCTGCATAACCATAAGCGGACTGGCACCAATGCGTTGAGCCGTTTCCAAAGCAATCATTATATTGGCGACTGCTTTCTGTTCGTTTCCTTGTGATGCCTGATACTGCTTCGGTACAAGGTCGCTCCGGCTATACATATTCGCCATGCGTTGAGCAAGGTCGAATGTTACAGGGTTGAAAAGGTCGAATGTTGGTGTCATTGACTGTTCTTGTTTTGCTAACTGTTGATTTTGAGTTGACATAATGATTTGGAATTTTATAGGGTTGTTACTCTTCGTCTTTATCTAATTCATTAATAAGGCAATCGGCTAACGAAACAGCTTGTGAAGCAAATTCTCCTCCAGTTATTTTTAGACCACTTGCAAGCATTCCTTGCATTGCCATAGCTGCATACAATTCTCTTTTCGAAATACCACGATAGTTGATTGTTATGTAAGCCTTCGGTCTGCCTCATCTTTTACAAGATTTATATAGTTTTTACCTTTACGGAGAGATTTAACGATAAATTAAGGAGCCATCAGTTTATGCAAATTTGACATCAATTGTATGAAAACCTATATATCATATCTTCGTCAAAGTACTATAAAACAACAAATCATCGGACTTGGTATTGAAGCTCAGCGAGAGATTATAAATACATATGTGAAGGATAACTCAAAAATTCTCAAAGAGTATTTAGAAACGGAAACAGGTAAAAATAATCATCGTCCTAAATTAGCAGAAGCATTAGAACAATGCAGACAAACCGGTTCTAT
>NZ_QVMO01000208.1 GCF_010501055.1 Dysgonomonas sp. 521 | reverse complement strand
AGTACATCGTGGGCAACGGGAACCGACCTGAGCGGTACATTCACCGTATCGGTAAAATACCGTGACGACCTGAACAAGCCAAGTGCCGAGAACGGCGCTGGCGGCTTAGACCGCAAAGATGCATTGACCGCCGAATTGTATGTGATGTATAACAACAAAGCGGACGGCTCGGGTGATAATGTGATGCTAAAGCTTAATATATCGGTTCAGGATTGTGCCTGTTGCCCGGGATACCTGGCTGTTGGTGGGGAGTATACGGTGTTGCCGTCTGCTCTGGATAAGGATGGTTATCTGAGTTATACAACGAATACCCAAAAATTCGATCTGATATCTGCTAAGTTTGAGGCTACTGGTAAGGACGTTTGCTTCTACAAGACCGATGCCCTTAATGCGAAAGGTGTGTCTACATCTGACACATGGAATAATGCTGCCGGTAAAGATGGATGCGGTAACGGTTTCGTAGGTGCTCTCAGTTACATCGATGCCGAACACCGCAGTATGGGTTGGAGGCTTCCTACCGTAGTCGAGTTGGGCGCATTGCAAAGCATCCACAATGCACTGTCTACTCAGCCTACTTCCGCACCCGACACTCAGAACCTGCGTACTACCACCTACTGGAGTAGTACCGAGTACAGTGGTACCGCCGCATGGAACTGGTACTTCTTCGGCCCGTATGCGAGCAGGGGCAATAAGACGACCACCTACTATGTGCGTTGTGTCAGGAGTTTTTAACTATTTAACAATTTAACAATTTCGACTCCGTCGATTTTCTAATCTTGCTACGCTTTAGGCGTAGCAAGATTAAATACCGCGAAGCGGTCGAAAAAAATTTTGAAAAAAACAAATAAATGACAATCTCAGAAAAATTGGCTTATATCGGCTTCGACCAGGTCCGTTTTTATAAAGAAGGTGTATTTTGGGTTGCTTATGAGCAAAGTGCTTACTATGTGTGGCTACAGAAGTCGTATAAGGCTACCCGTAAATATATGAAATGTCTCAATTCGGATGTTATCAGTATCGGTTTTCCCGAAAATGCCCTGAAGAGTTTCGAATCGGATGCTTTGTCCCGGTCAGTGGATAATCCGAATATTTGCATATTGCATTTGGATTCACCTATCGACGAACAGGCCTTTATCGAATGGCGCGGGCAGGTTCCGTTACAGGAGAAAGCCCCCCTTAATCCCCCCGTAGGGGAAAAATTAAATACTCCCTTTGGGGAGGTGGGAGGGGTTTCGGATAGCGATATAATAGAAATGCTTAGGCAATTTCCTCTCGACCGCCGTACTCCCATAGAGTGTATGCAGTTTGTTTCAGAGATGAAGTCAAAAGCCGGATTGTAATAATCATCCGGTATTATCCCTGTGGTGATTGGTTTTATCACAGGGAGCAAATGTAGCCTCGCGATTCCCCCACAGGGGAGAAGTTTATCCCTTGAGGGGAGATTGTGAGAGGCTTTGGGTCAACCCCGCTCTTGTCATCATGGCAGAAAATTAAAGAAAGGATTTCATTCCAATAGCGTCCTAAATAAAAAGTGAGAGGTTTTCGTTTTCTGTTCCTTAAAGTTACCTTTGAGGTGCAACACAAAAAACGAACCTCTCATGGCAAAAATAACATTATTCGCTCAAATTCTTAGCAAACT
>NZ_QVMO01000207.1 GCF_010501055.1 Dysgonomonas sp. 521 | reverse complement strand
TTCATGTCCTGATAAAGCAAATCCCAGTTTAGGGAATCTTGCCCATACACGATTTCATTGAATACCTTTATCAGCCGGTGGTCTTGTTTGTTGTCTCCTTTTACATATTTTTCCAGTGTGGCTGCTTTTCGCAGTATATCGAAATGATGTAATAGCATGCTTCTCATATTATTTTCTTTTTCATCAAAGCTTTTTGACATTTCTATCAATTGCAATATCTTGTTCTCGGCTTCCAATATTTCATTTTCTTTTTCCAATGCATCTTTTTTGTGCTGGACAGACCTTTTGTAAAAGAATAACGCGATAATGCAAATGACAAAAAACAAGGAAGAGAAAATAAGCTGGGACTGCTGCTGTTTTATTTTCAATCGGTTATTTTCGTTCAGGAATTGTTCGTATTTATATTTTTTCTGTAGTTCCAATATCTCCGGATTCTTATTTTCATTAACAATGGTATGTAAGTTTTTTGCATATTCTTTATAATATGATAGTGCCTGTTTGTAATCCCGGCGTCCTTCTTCTATGTCCGACAATCCCCGGTATATACTGGTCAGGGTGACCAAATTGCCTTTGCTGCGGGCAAAGGTTAAAGATTTATCAATATAGAATGCAGCCGAATCCAAGATACCTTTTTTTATAAATGTTTTTGATAGGTTCAGGTATAGTTTCATCTGAAGAACACTATCTGCCGAATACTTCCCCGATTCTTTCACGTATTTGTTAGCTGTATCATATTCGCCGATTTCGCGGTATGTGACACCAAGGTTTAGAGTTGTATTGGCTATTTGCAAGCTGTCGTTAGCTATATGTGCCAAGTCTAAACATTTATTATAGTAATAAAACGCACTATCCCTGTTTGACATCCTTAAATATGAATCACCGACAAGACGATAGGATGCAGTTATATTTCTATAGTTTGTGGTCTTATGGAAATAATTAGCTGCCAAAAGAAAATAAGGTATAGATTTTGATTCTGAATATTGTTTCAGTAATATTTCCCCTATTGAGTACTGAATCAGTCCTTTCAGATTATTATCCTTTATTTTATCAATATATTCTTCTGCTTTAAGAAGTTCAGCCATTGCCTCTTTAAGCTTTTTCTGTTCGAATAGAACCTTGCCGCAATAATAGTAGGCTAGTGCAGTATAGTCCATATTATTTTCGTTCAGGTAGAAGTCCCTTACCTCGAAGATGACAGTATCGGATGTTATATCCTTATAGGCTTTGTATTTTGCCTGTATCTTCAGCAGGTTGTATCTGTGGAGAGGTTCGCCATTCAGCTTGCTGGGGGATATTGAGTCTAGTATCTTTAATGCACTGTCGGGGAAGAGAGGGGTAACCTGCTCGGCATGAGTCAGTATATTGTTGTAGTGAGTATTTTTGTTGCAAGAAAAGGACAGGAACAAAATGCAGATAAGTAAAGGAATGTGTTTCATAGCAATGTGTTTGTTGCAAATATAAAAAATAAGTGCGTATTGGCATTATCTATTTGTTAATTCATTGCAAGCAGAGAACTGCTAAACGATGCGAATAGTTACCAGAATTCAGATGTGTGTTATAATCTATTATAAATTAGTTTGTTATATTTTTTTATGGTCGGGAGTCGATGTATTCTTTGATGTTTCCCAGAGGTTCCACGCCTATTTTTTTTCGGATGGATGATCTTTTCATCTGCACTGTGT
>NZ_QVMO01000206.1 GCF_010501055.1 Dysgonomonas sp. 521 | reverse complement strand
CCTACAGGTTATCCATGAGAGGAGGGCACGCAAAATCACCCTTCCCTATAAGATATACAGGGAAGAGTGGGACAGTAAAAACAAGGCAATCGTTGGCAGTACCTCCCAGCGGGACAACTACCTGTACGAAGCCCGCAACGGCATCGAAGAAGAGACTGTCCGCTTGCGGGCTATCATCCGCGAACTCGAAAACAAAGGCACCTACTTCGAAGTGGAGGAGATTACCGAAACCTACCATTCCGGCCGCATGGAAGAATCGGGCGAACACAGCCTGAAGAAACTCGTCTCCCGCCTGAGCCGCAACCTGAGCAGATCGGGACAGGAGCGCACCGCCCGCGCTTACGGGAGCAGCCTGCGAAGCCTGCTATTGTTCCTCAACAAGAACGATATCCCCATCTCCTGGCTGAGTCCCTCGTTGGTGAAGAACTATGAGCGGCACCTGAAGAACCAGGGTAAAGCCCCCAATACCATCTCTTTCTATATGCGCAACCTAAGAAGTATCTACAACAAGGCTATAACAAAAGGATTGGTAACCAAACCTGACCAGAACCTTTTCTCGGGAGTGTATACCAGCGTGCAGAAGACCCATAAACGAGCCCTCGACCGTTATCAGTTACAAGCCCTGTACGATGTGAAGCTAGCGGAAGGAAAGGACAGGCAACGCCTGGAAACCTGCCGCCGGCTGTTCTTCTTCTGCCTGTNGGAATGAGCTTTGTGGATATGGCATACCTCAGGAAGAATAACCTCAGGAATGGCATCATCCGCTACTACCGCAAAAAGACAGGCGGGCGGCTGGAAATAAAGATAACCCCGGCCATGCAGGAGATTATCGACTACTTCTCCCCGATGGTAAAGGCAAGCCCCTATGTCTTCCCCATTATCAGCGACAGCCGCAAACCACACCGCACCCAGTACGAAACAGGCCTTACCACCCAGAACCGCCTGCTGAAGGAACTGGCCAGGCTGGCAGGGACAGGTGTAAAACTGTCTACTCATATGGCGCGCCACAGCTGGGCTACCCTTGCCAAAGAGGAGGATCTGCCCCTGTGGGTGATCAGCGAGGGACTGGGGCATAACAACGAGCAGACCACCTATATCTACCTCTCGCAGCTGGAACGTTCTGTATTGGATAGCGCAAACGAGAGGATATATAAAGCATTGACCCAAAAGACTAAACATGCAGATAAAAACGGAAGAAAAATAATTAACAGCAAAAAGGTGCGAAATACAGAAATTTTGATACCTTTGTATCGTCGGTAATGAGAATGTTTCCCTATCTGTCACTTAGTAAGTGACAAATTGAAAACAACCAGGCCTTCACCAAATGGCACAAATCCAGTATACTTCCACTACAAAATCCCAGCATAATTCTTATAATTTTTATTTTCCCAGAGAAAAGTATATGAATGATTTAACCTTAATAAAAGGTAAATAAAATTTTCAGACATCGTTCAAGCGGTGAAAACCAATTGTTAACACATAAATAATCCTGTCCGGCAGCATAAAGCCGGGTAGCAAACGCTGTTGTTGTCTTAATAGCAGGAAGAGTGTAAACTTTTCCGCAAGTTTTCTTAATACCATCCATTAAACCTCTTGTGTGTTAAGTCGTTTTCCTAATATTACCCTTATTATATATATAAAATACTCTAACAGGGTATATTACATTCATGTTTTGTAAGAATACTCTTGTTTCCTGGATTTTAATCCAATTTTTACCATGCTTCTATCTTCTTGATAGTAAATGGCTTATATTCATACTTGCAATCCTGTTTGTCACTTACTAAGTGACAGATGGGGAAACACGCTGATAACCAGTAAGAAAAGGCTACCCGAACATACTCAAACCGTGATAAAACAAAATATCGACCTTAAGACAAAATATTATATAAATTTTGTGTCGGGCGGTAGTTCGTCCGGTTGTTTTTATGGCCACAGGTTGCTTGCGATAAGCAGCCGTGGCCTAAAATACCCCACCTGGCCTCCCCAAAAGGGAGGAGTCGCGATGCGGGCTACAGACAGTTACATATTAGTATGGAATCAATCATATATCCTCACCCTCTCCCTCTTCCTTTGGAGAGAGCCGGGGAGAGGTGGCTATTTCATCATTCCATCTCTTTGTCTCCCTCTCCCTTTGGAGAGGGCTGGGGAGAGGTGGTCCATAATATCCGGGGAGGCGATATTACCGTCTTGTTGTCTTCAACAATGTTGTCTTATTTGTCTTCACTTATTCTGCCCGCCGCTTGTGAAAGTAGTAGGGCGGAGCCTCCCCGTAATACACCCCTTCCTGCCTCCCCCAAAAGGGGAGGTAGCGCGAGGCGGTCAAAGCAACTCAAATTTAAATATAATAAACAGAGCCTCTGCTTCCCCCTCTCCAGTGGAGAGGGTTGGGGTGAGGTGTATTATTCATCTTTCCATCTCTCCAGTCTCCTCCCCATTTGGGGGAGGCCGGGAGGGGGTACTTCCATCTCTCTGCTTCTCCCTCTCCTTTTCTTCAACCCCTCGCCCTTTGGGCACTCCCCTTCTGCGAGGGGAGAGTCGCAAAGCGGGGACAGATACCGTTTCGCCCGTCAGGCACTCTTCCCTTTTGATAAAGGGAAGTACCCGAAGGGGGAAGGGTTAGACAGATAGATAAAAAATGTTGTAATAAATACTTTTCATTACTAATGTCTATTAAACTTTAAATTTTTTAAATTAAAAATTACTTTTATGAAAACAACCTGCACACAACAGAGCAAGCGAAGGCTATTGCCGTTTCTTCTCTTTGCAATGCTGCTTTTTGGTTCCGGGCTGCACGCCCAGGTAACCGTCGGGGAAGGCAAAGCCCCCGAGAATTATTCCATCCTGGAGGTCGTCTCCGGCAGTAGCAACACCGGAGGCCTGCGCCTT
>NZ_QVMO01000205.1 GCF_010501055.1 Dysgonomonas sp. 521 | reverse complement strand
TAAGGAACCGCCACGTGCCGAACGGCATGCGTGGTGGTGTGAGAGGTCGGAAAATGAAATAGGAGGAAACTATTTCATTTTCCTCCTACTCGATTTTCCATATTGTCTCTATTTTATTAACTTTGCATCTTAAAATATATTCATAAAAATGAGTGATCAAAGATACAATCAGCGAGGCGTTTCCGCATCGAAAGAAGATGTGCACAATGCTATTAAAAACATTGACAAAGGCATATTTCCAAAAGCATTTTGCAAGATAATACCTGATATATTGGGCAACGATCCCGAATATTGCAACATTATGCATGCCGATGGCGCCGGAACGAAATCATCCCTTGCATATATGTATTGGAAAGAAACCGGCGATTTATCGGTATGGAAAGGTATTGCACAGGATGCCCTCATTATGAATATAGATGACCTGCTATGTGTGGGAGCAACAGACAATATCCTTTTGTCTTCCACCATTGGACGGAATAAGATGTTAATACCCGGAGAGGTAATATCGGCTATCATACAAGGCACGAATGATCTTTGTGAAGAATTGTCCCGGCTAGGAGTCAACATATACCCTACCGGAGGAGAAACTGCCGATGTGGGCGATCTGGTACGTACTATTATAGTGGACAGTACGGTTACATGCCGCATGAAAAGGTCTGATGTTATCTCAAACGATACGATACAGGACGGCGATGTTATTGTCGGACTTTCTTCGTACGGACAAGCTACTTATGAGAAAGAATATAATGGAGGAATGGGCAGCAATGGCTTAACATCCGCGCGTCATGATGTCTTTGCCAATTATCTGGCTTCGAAATATCCGGAAAGTTATGATTCATCCATTCCAGCAAATCTGGTTTATTCTGGTAAGATGAAGCTGACAGATAGTATTGACAAGTTGGGTATCGATGCCGGAAAGCTAGTGCTCTCCCCTACCCGCACCTATGCGCCAGTTATCAAACAAATCCTTGAAAAACTTCGTCCTGTCATACATGGCATGGTACATTGTTCAGGTGGCGCGCAAACAAAAGTCCTGCATTTTGTAGATAAGGTAAAAATTACCAAGAATAACATGTTCCATGTACCGCCTCTATTCAAACTGATACAGGAACAATCAGGAACCGATTGGAAGGAGATGTATAAGGTATTTAATATGGGACACCGTATGGAGATATACCTTTCGCCTGAATATGCGCAGCAGGTAATAGATATATCCAGATCATTTGGTATTGATGCGCAGGTTGTAGGTTTTGTAGAAAAATCGGACAAAACAGAACTATTGATTGACAGCGAGTTTGGAAGATTCGAATATTAAGAGCCTGTTTAAATTTTAGCGAAAATTTTTATTACAGGTTCTGGTCAATAGTTCTTAACATTTTTTTTATGCTCTTTTTAGCGTATTTTCGCCTTTTTACTTTTGGTTTAGCCCACTAATTAGCTCCGCTGACCGTTGGTTCTGCTAGCAAAAATGATAAAATCCATCTAAAAATAGCTATAAAAAAGATTTGCTATCAATACTGTCCTAAATAAAAATAGCATTTCCAAATGCCGGCTTGCAAATATGTTCAGGCGATGGTTCAGCTATATTCTGGAAAAAGGACCCCCTGCCGATATTCGGGAGCTGGTTCAGGAGGTTCAAGGAATGGATTGTCGAGCCAGTACTGCAAATCTATCTTTACGTACAGATTGAGCCTGATGAAAGCAAC
>NZ_QVMO01000204.1 GCF_010501055.1 Dysgonomonas sp. 521 | reverse complement strand
TCAAGATACGAAATTCTGCAATATTAAGCAAATAATTTAAGAGATAATTTGTTGGTAAATAACTTATTATATACTTTTTAAGGAGCGACTAATTAGTTCTTCAACAAACTCTTTATACGCTTTCTTTAGCTCCGTATCTGAATCAGAATTGCTTTTATATAAAGGGTCTGATAAAATCACATATAGTTCGGTGTCAAGAATATCCCACATAACTAAATATTTATCAGAGCTATAAAACCTTACTTTGCCATTTATTCCGTTTAAGATATGCCAATGATAATGCCAGCAGTACAAGTACATATAGCTGTTCGGCTGTCCAATATACGGCAAGCGGAATGTTTGGAGAGCGGGATAGTATAAACAGATATAGTAGATAGATAGCTATGTTAATCATTTGAAACAGAAATGCTATCTTCGTATTACCCGTGCCGATTACCGTATTGCAATAGGTGTAGGCGGGAACGGAAATAATAAACGTGGAAAGCATTACACAAAACGGATAAAATGCAGTCTGAATAACTTCTGTATCATTCGTAAATAACCCTAACAGTCTATCCGAAAAGATAAAAGCCAGTATTATAAGCGGAATCCCTATCGCATAATCCAGATTAATGACACGCCGACAAGTCTGCATAACCTGTTCCGATTTCTTTGCCCCGATAAGATTGCTTACCAATGAAATATTGGTGGTTGCAAACGAATTGACAATCACAAAAAAGAGCATGGAAATACTTCTGACGACATTTGCGGAAGCCAATTCGCATTCCCCTAAATGCTCAATCGCTACAAAGAATAGAAACCACGGAGCGATACAGAAGAATTGCCTGATCATAGTCCAAACGGATATACCAAGCAGGTGCAACGATAGTTTCAAATCAAACACAGCATGTATTCCGTATCGTTTTTTATCTACATGCTTCCACATATAAATAATGAGGAATATCAATCCGACCAATCCTGCAAGGGAAGAACCGATAGCCGCCCCACTGATTTCAAATCGGGGAAATCCTGCTTTACCAAAAATCAGTAGATAGTTGAAAACAATGTTACACACTACCATAACAATGGAATTGGCGGTAAGAATTTTGGTATTGGTCGTTCCGATAAAAAAGGAACGTATTGCCAACAAAGGGAAAGCAAATAGAAAGCTATAATCTCGCCACTCGATATAGCGTACAGTCGCCTGATATATATTGTCAGAAGTAATAAGCAAACGAAGCAAAGCGGGGGAAAATAGTTTCGATAATGCGAAAACGACAATGGCAAAGAGGGATAAAAAGATTAAAGCCTGATAGAATACTTTGCCGACTTCCGTATATTTTCCCTCACCGTTGCGTCTGGCGATAACGACTTGTGCCCCAAGACTGAATCCAAATCCGAGCATATAAATGGCGGAATAGTACATTGCCGCCAATGCCGAAGCCCCTAAATCTATTTGGCTGACGTGTCCCAAGAAAATGGAATCGGTTAAATTAATCAACTGTTCCATGAGCAGGCTTACCATTATGGGAAGATTGATAAGCCAGATTTGTTTATACAATACTTCGGTAAATAATTAATTAACTATCTCGATATTAATGAGTTATATTAACAAAAGTTAGCACGAAAGAATTGATCAAATGGCTGATTTTCAGCAACTTTAAGCAATCCACACAAAGAGTTACAATGGATATATCAGCAGCACTTGACCAATATAGGGATATCTGTGGTGATGTCTTAAAAAGATATACTGCGAAATTAAACAAAAGTTTTAAAACCGTCTTTAT
>NZ_QVMO01000203.1 GCF_010501055.1 Dysgonomonas sp. 521 | reverse complement strand
GCAGAGAAGTAGAAATAATAGAAGTTCCAAGATAAACTGGCAGTTCACGAATGATAAGGCCAGAATTAAATTAAAAAAACTTTATCCGACAATATCAGATTGACATGACACTAGTCATATAGACTATTTCGTGAATCAGACCCTGGACAATCAGGCTGTAAGAGACCATATAGAATTCTGATTAATAAATCATTAAGAGTTTTGGTACAATCCAGCCGTCGGTTAATTCCTTCATAAAGTGACAGCTAAAGTTATGAAAAAAGTCTTTATCGGAGTTGATTTCTCCAAACTAAAATTCGATGCAGTATTACTCATACAAGGTAATAAAGCCAGAAGTATTCACCATATCTTTGACAATGAAGCCTTAGGGTATAAAGAATTTGTCAAATGGATTAAAAGCAACACCTCCATTCCCAAAAAGCAATGGTTGATTTGCGGGGAACATACAGGCCTTTACTCTCTGAATTTAACTAAATATCTGAATCAAACAGGTATTGATATCTGGCTGGAAAATCCTTTGCAAATCAAGCGTTCAATGGGTATCAAGCGTGGTAAGACCGATAAAGTGGATGCTTTACATATAGCCTTATACGCATATCGATTCCAGGATAGGGCCATCTCCACAAAGCTGAAGAGTGATGTTCTGGATCAAATAAAAGACTTACAAGCCTACCGCAAACGGTTGGTAAACTGCAGGGTAGCTCTTGAGGTATCATCCAAAGAGTTAGCCGCTGTAAAGAATGACTCTTCTACTGACTTTATTGTTGCTGACAGCCAGATACATATACAGTTAATTAATGCTAAGCTGAAGGAAATAAACAAGAAAATTAAAGCTTTAATAACCTGTCACCAGGACCTTTTCCTAAACTATAAATTGTTAACATCGATAAAGGGTATTGGACCGGAGAATGCCATAATGGTACTTGTGCTTACCGGTAATTTTACTCTCTTTAATGACCCTCGAAAATTTGGGTGCTATAGTGGGGTTGTTCCTTTCTCCCACTCATCAGGATCCAGCATTAAGTCAAAAGATAAAGTCAGTGAGCTGGCTAACAAAAAAATGAAAACTTTACTTACTGAGGCTGTGCGCGCTGCCATTAGGTATGACAAAAATATCAATGATTATTATATCAGAAAACTACAAGATGGTAAAGATCGCTTTTTGGTGTTGAACAACGTCCGAAATAAACTTATACATAGAATGTTTGCTGTCGTTAAAAACAAAACTCCATACAACCCGCAATATGAACAATCCAACAACAATTTCGCTTAAATATTTTATTTTTCTTTGGGAACCTCCCCCCCACCTTTAAAAGGGGGAGTTCTTAAAGAAAATAGAATGGATAACTAATTTTTACGGCTATTTTATTTGTTTTAAACATAGAATTCAGGTTTTTCGCTGTTTTTATTTGTTACTTTTCTTCTTTTAAACGAACTCATATTATAATAGATAAATAATCCTGCCAATGATGACAGTGACAGGATTATTTATTTCTATTATTTTAGCCCGACGCAGGCGGAGTCTACGCCAAATGATGATATATTATTACCCCGATTATTTAACTTTTATCGGTAAAATATCTTCTTTATAGTTATTTGGTTTTTCTTCTATATGTTTAAACTTATACCAATTTTTTACATTTTCGAGGTCTATTACTCTTAATTGATGATTGAAATAAGATAACCTGCATAATCCGGAGCATCCCCACCCAGTAATCCGGTTCTAAATCCATTAGAAATCGGTTCTAAAAATCTGCCATTCCGGCAGATATCCACCCAAA
>NZ_QVMO01000202.1 GCF_010501055.1 Dysgonomonas sp. 521 | reverse complement strand
TCTCCTGACTTTGACAACCTCAGAAGTGCAAAATCACAACACGTTGACTTATAGATGGGTATAAAATATTTTCACAAAAACAGGGTGGCGCAAAGAATTTTTCAAAATATTCAAACCAGAAAAAAGTACCTTTGTGTATGTTTGTGCGCAAGAAAAAGAACCGTTCGGGCAGGGTCAGCGTAGTTGTCGTATCGAAGTCCGGAGGACAATACAAAGAGGTAAAAACAATCGGCGTCAGTTCAGATGTCGACGAGATTGAGTACTTGTACAAACAGGGGTTGGTCTGGATTAAACAAAACAGTGGACAGGATGACCTGTTTGACAAGGTGGAACAGGTTGCATTCGAACAAAACGCAGTAGATTATTTTTTTGATAACGTGGAGAGTGTCCTGCTCAATGGTCCTCAGCAGATACTCGAACCTGTCTATAAAAGTATTGGTTTCGACAAGATAAATGATACCATTTTAAAACACCTTGTCATATCGCGTATCTGCCAGCCATCAAGCAAAGTAGCGACTGTTGAATATTTGAAGTCCTATTTTGACGAAGATGTCGAACTGCATAATATCTACCGATACTTAGACACCTTGAACAATAAACGGCAGGAAGAAATTCAGCAAGTTAGTGTGGAACATACCCGCAAGCTCCTTCAAGGGAAAATCGGATTGTTGTTTTACGATGTTACCACCCTGTATTTCGAGACAGACGCCGGAGATGATCTGCGCAAAACCGGTTTTTCAAAAGATGGCAAGCACAGTCAGCCGCAGATTCTACTGGGTTTGCTCGTGAGTATGGGAGGATATCCGTTGGCATATACCGTCCACGAAGGCAACAAATACGAAGGGCATACGATGCTTCCGGTCATAGAAGACTTTGTAAAACGCTTTTCACTGGATGATTTCGTCGTGGTAGCCGATTCCGGGTTGATGAACAAAGAGAATGTCGAAAAACTCGAGGCTCAAGGCTATAAATATATCATAGGAGCGCGGATAAAAAACGAAAGCAAAGCTGTCACGTCATGGATACTTTCATTGAAGAAAAAAAACGGAATATTCCACGAATATAAAAAGAACGAAAAAAGTCGATTGATAATCAGCTATTCCGAAAAACGGGCAAAAAAGGACAGCTACAATAGAGATAAGGGCATTCGTCGACTCGAAAAAGAATACAAGAGCGGGAAGATAACAAAAGACAAGATAAACAAAAGGGGTTACAACAAATTTCTGGAGATATCCGATGATGTGAATGTCAACATCAATTATGACAAAATCAAAGCGGATGAAAAGTGGGACGGGCTCAAAGGCTACATTACCAACACCTCGTTGCCTGCTCAAACCGTATACGAAGAATACAGAGGGTTATGGCAAGTGGAACGGGCATTTCGAATTTCGAAAGGACGCCTGGAATTACGCCCCATGTTCCATTTTACAAGAAAGCGGATTGAAGCACATATTTGCATTTGCTTCGTGGCCTACAAGGTATACAAAGAACTCGAACGAATTTTGGTACTCAACGACATCGGCATGAGCGTCGACAAAGTCCTGGATATTGCCAAGACTATTGTAACCATAAGAGTCAAGATGTCCACAAGCCATAAAAGCATCTCCAAAACCATGTTGCTAACAGAAAGCCACAGATCCATTGCTATACTTTTTGATGAAAATTTTTGGAACGACAACCTCCTGAGAATTGAATAAAAATTAGGCTGTTTTTTCAGAATAAAATCATCTTCATCCATGCGATTCTCGCGAAGTTAACGCGTTTTTGGGTGGCGCATTGTCAAAGTCAGGAAA
>NZ_QVMO01000201.1 GCF_010501055.1 Dysgonomonas sp. 521 | reverse complement strand
GATGTATTGGAAAACTTTATGTCCAATTTCCTGCGCCAGTGCAAGGAACCGACCCATTTCCATTTCTTCAAAGTTCCTCTGAACGCATTGGAGAATGTAGTAGATGTATTGAGTAATATGCTCAAAGACCCCGAAAACCCGTCCAATAAGAAATTCATGGATGAAATCCGGATACTGCCCGAAGCCTTTGCCAAAAAAACTTATCAGGCCATTGACGAATCCCGTATCGATTGGTCCCAATTTGAAAAACTGGGAGTAACCAAAGATATGATTGATAAGAATTCTTTGGGAAAAATGCTCAACTGGCAGAAAACCCCGGTGCTGTTACCCATTAAAGCGGAAATAGGCGATACCACTATCCGCACCGATGCCCGCCTGTCATTGCGCGAAACGCCCGAAGGCAAGCTGAACCTGATTGTCCATGCCGTACGCAAAGAAGCCCAACTCGAAGGTTTTGTATACGGTACGCGCCTGAATGAAGATGACAAGCAAAATCTTCGCCAGACAGGCCATGCCGGGCGGCTGGTAGAAATAGAACCCGTTAAAGGACAAAAGATGCAAGCTTTCCTTTCCATTGACAAGATGACCAACGAACTGGTAGCCGTGCGGGCCGACAGGATTAAAATACCGGGTGAAGTCAAAGGTGTTACCCTCAACGAGCAACAGAAAAAAGACTTGTCGGAGGGGAAAGCTATTTACCTGGAAGGCATGAAAGCCAAAAATGGTAAGGATTTTAATGCTACTGTGCAGATTAATGCCGACCGCAGAAGCCTGGAATTTAAGTTCGATAATACGTATAAATTATCGAAGGAACAACAGCAGGAACAGAAATTCCATATCCCCGGAAAACTGTTGGGTGTGGAACTGTCTAAAGAGCAGCAGGATAATCTCCGGGAAAACCGTACTATCTATGTTACAGGTATGACAGACAAGAAAGGGGAACCTTTCAATGCCTACATCAGGGTAAATACCGAAAAGGAAAAGCTCGATTTCTTCAAATGGAATCCTGATAAGGCAAAAAAACAGACCGAGGAAGTTACTCCCGACAATGCAGCGAAAACTCAGGTCGCTGTCAATTCCGAGGGCAAGACCAACGAGGCGACAAAGGATATCAAAGAACCGCTCAAGCAGGGGCAAACCAATCCTACAGAGAAGCAGGAGAAAAAGCAAGAGCAACAGCAGCCGAAGAAATCCAAAGGCATCAGGATGTAATCCTCCAAAGAGTAATACAAGTAACAAACAGCGCTTGGGCATCCCTCCCAAGCGCCAGCTAATTATCCAAAATTATCCGCATCTAACCCGATATGCCTCCCGGCATATTTCCGTGCAAAACGCATATGGAAAATTTGAAGTGAGGCAAAGATAGGGATTATACATTAAAACAAAAACAATTATGAAGAAACAGAATAACAATCAATTAGAATTATCCTACTACCGTCTAAGCCTGTTATCTTTCCTCAAAGAGTGCCATCCACATCTAGCATCCGATACGGATTTTATTAAAACCAGAGCCGATGAAGCTAGCGAAGCCTATTCCAATGCTATTAAAGAAGGCTTATCTCAACTCCGCGCTGAAGAGTTGGCAAATTTGACTTTATTCAAAGGACTCCTATTCTCAAAACATGATATGATTGTCAATGTCTTGTGGAACGAATTTGCTGATATTGTTCCGCAAAGCGAGGCGAAAGATTATGCCATTCGCATTTTATCCCAATGCGAGTTCCTGTTCCTGCAATATCCTATTTCCGATGAGTTTGCCTATTCTCACGAATATGAAAAGCTCTATACAGAACTGACAGGTTTCATCGATTTATGGCTGGAAGAAAATGAG
>NZ_QVMO01000200.1 GCF_010501055.1 Dysgonomonas sp. 521 | reverse complement strand
TATATTTGGATATTCTGACCCAAGGCGTTGCCTTGGGCTGAAATAAGACGGGCTTTCAGCCCTGATCTTTGGTCCCATAATCCTTAAGTTGATGATACTGGACCGATAACCTTCGGTTATGAATTGAATTGAATTGAAAATCAGCGGAGCTAAAATCAGGTTTTTCAAGCCTGGTTCAATATTTTTTGTTATATACTATCTTTTACTTATCCATCATAAGATTATTTCTTGTTCTTCAATTCTTCCTCTACCTTATCGGGCTCGTATTTCATGCGGAGGCGCATTATTTCGGTTTTCAGTTCCGAAATTGTCTCGGCATATTCGAACGCTTTTTCCGTGGTATAGTTGTTTTGTGAACTGCCTTCCTGAAAAGTAGAGTTTGAGTTTGTACTGTTATCCTGATTAGGGATAAGAGTTCCACTGCCACCCTCGTCTACAGTTTGTGTATAATTCTGATTAGGGATAAGAGTACCACTGCCTCCTTCATCTACATTTTGTGTATAATTCTGATTAGGGATAAGGGTACCACTGCCACCCTCCTCTACATTTTGTGTATAGTTATTGATAATATAATTTACCGTATCGTCGTGGCTATATGCTTTTAGCATATCCGCCGTTACGCCATAACCTATCGCATCGGCTATCTTTTGCAACATGCTATCATCTATATCGGCTTTTTGAAGCAGATTACACAAATGGCTGTCGGGCATATCCAGCTTATCGGCCAACTGTACCTGTGTGATCTGAAAAGCCCTCATCAGATGTTTTATATTGTTCCCCAAATGGATATTACTCTCGTTATTTGCTTTCATATCGGCTTTTTATATAATCTTATTGATACTCTGAATGCAAATATACAAATAAAGACAATTTATAGGGGTTATCTCTACTTTTTATTTAACCACGGAGTAATGGTAATTTGGCTCGTCTTCACTTTGCCGAATGTTAAGGGATTGGAACGAATAAAATTTAAACAGTTACTTAAACAGTTTCTTATTTTTGTCATGTACTATGCCGTTTCCTATAATGTATAAATATTATTACCTTACATAATTCCCTTAATTCACCAAAATGCAATGGGCTGACAATCAGCATGTAATCAAATTACTTAAAATAGTAATATTTCTAACAGAAACAATCTATACATTTGCCTGCGAAATTTTTGAAGAATAAGAGTCTGACAATCTATTCTTAGCAAAGAATAAACAAGCTCTAAAAAGAAAAAAATATTGTATAACGCAAATATTTACCGTGGTTAAAGAACAGGAAACTTCTTCTTTTCAGGAAATTATAGATGACCTCGAAAACTACATAAACGAAACCGACTTGCCGGAAAACTTTCCCGATACCCGCTTATTAATGCTGCACCTGTCGGTCATCTTGTCGCACGACATGCTGGCAAAGTATAGCCTCAAACATCTCAAATATCATCTCAAAGGTACAGGCTTACTCAACCATGTGGAGAAAATAGATAACAGCATACAGGAAATACACCTGCTATACGAAAAGGTAATCGCGCTGATAATGGATTTTCAGAGTGGACATAAAAAAGGGAATACCGTTGTTACGGATAATCAGTCTCTAAAAACTCCTTAACGTATGGCGGGTGGAAACTACTCTCCAATCTTAACTACGATGATGCAGGCTGCCGTTTCGGGCAGCCTGTTTTTTTTGAGGATATGGGTTTGGCAGTCATTTAAACAGTTACTTCTATGTTGTAATCCAAATATTCGGAGTATTATTTTTCGTTTTTATTTTTTTTTCATAAAAACAACTACATTTGTATCAGGAAGTTGAAGAGGAAACAGGCTCTGCTGGGGAGCAACTTGTCAGCAATACACTTCCTGCGTTACGCAGT
>NZ_QVMO01000199.1 GCF_010501055.1 Dysgonomonas sp. 521 | reverse complement strand
AATCGAGTAGGAGGAAAATGAAATAGTTTCCTCCTATTTCATTTTCCGACCTCTCACACCACCACGCATGCCGTTCGGCACGTGGCGGTTCCTTAATTACGATGCATTCGGCTGTATATTGCTACCATTGATGGATATCCCGCTTTGGTTAGCTTCGCGCTAGTTATAGAGCGAGTTAAAATCCCGCTTCGGGCTATACGCCAGTACCCTTTCCGAGTGTTCGCCCATTGCCATGCCAAGTATTTACTGATACCACATCTTTGAAGATTAGCATATCTGGTCTTTACCTTCTTCCAACACTTCCAAATATACATGCGGATTCTTCGTTGAAGCCATCCATGTGTATTCTCAATGAAAGACTTCATATCAGCCATTCGGTAGTAAGATATCCAACCTCGGATATAAGAGGTTAAACGATATTTCAACCATTCATAGCCCTTACCGTTACTGCGGCAGGTTATATGTTTGAGCGTACGTTTAAACTTCTCCTGATTATGACGGTGAACACAAAGACAAAGCCTTGGCTTTCCTCTTCAGTAGAAGGAGTATCCCAGGTATTTCTTTCCTGACAAAGAGCCCATGACACTCTTCTCCAAGTTCACCTTCAAGAAAAGCTTCTTTTCGATGAAAGAAGAAATACTGTCACGAACACGGGTTGTGGCTCGTAAACTCTTTACCAAGATTAAACAATCGTCGGCGTAACGAACAAAAGGATGACCACGAAGTTCAAGCTCCTTATCCAATTCATTCAACAAAATATTGCTTAAGATTGGACTCAAAGGACCTCCCTGGGGAACACCCTCGGTGGTGTCTTCAAATCGGTGGTTAACCATAACACCAGCATTCAAATAGTGATGAATCAGAGATATGACTCGACCATCCTTAATAGTACGGGAGAGAATCTCTATCAGTTTGCTATGGTGAACGGTATCAAAGAAGCGTTCTAAATCCAGATTTACGCAGTAGCGATATCCCTGTTCAGAATACTCTTGAACGCGTTTGAGAGCGTCATGAGCACTGCGATTGGGACGAAAACCAAAACTGTTATCGCTAAAACCGAAATCATAGATGCCAACCAAGACTTGACTTATGGCCTGCTGGAGAAAACGGTCGACTACGGTGGGAATACCTAGTAATCGTTTCTTACCGTTTTCCTTGGGAATTTCAACCCGACGAACGGGTGAGGGACGATATTTGCCATTCAATAGCATTGAAATCAATTCGTCTTTGTGGAGGTTTAGGTATGGTAACAGTTCGCTCGTCCCCATCTTATCGACACCTCCGCATCCGTTGTTCCTTACAACTTGAAGATAGGCATCATTCAGGTTAGAAGGACTTAGGATGAGTTCCAACAAATTGCGTGTGCCTGAATGCACTTCCACAAGGTTCTTATCTATTATCCACTTAAAAGTGTGCGCTCCATCATAGCTTTCGGATTCCGTCCTATCATTTTGAGGGTAGCCAACCAAAGAGGTTGTTGTCTGCATTGATTCTTCCATTTGGTAATAAGGTAATAATGCTTGCTTGATTAAAGTTCAGTCCTTCATCGGTGGTCGACTTTCCTAACCGACTACTATGACTTCTGCTGACTTCTCATGGTTCGTTGTTACTGCTTGGCGTAGCCTCGCCCATGAGACCTCCCCAGTTAAGAATGTATTCTTTCCATCTTATACCTGCTTGATTTACTCCGAGTGTTCCGAACAACTATAGGATTTTGTTTTGTTTAGCAAACTAATCCACACTCATAAGCCTTGATATCAAGTTTCTGTACGTCAGGCCAGATATTTGCCGAAGGCTTCCTTTAGATTCCAACTCGCGAAGGACACCCTTGCTCAAGGCTAGACACTTCCCGTTGTTAGGGCGTGTGAGGGACTTGCACCCATTAGAATACACCCATGCTGGGCGAACTAAAA
>NZ_QVMO01000001.1 GCF_010501055.1 Dysgonomonas sp. 521 | reverse complement strand
AGCCGGATACGCTGGAAGGTGTACGTCCGGTTCGGAGGCGAGTGCTTGGAAACCGACCATAGCAATATGATACGGCGCTGGGTGCTTAGCCTACACCATAAAATCCTGTTTCCTGTGGTTACAATCATTATCATGGAAGTTTTCATAAACAAGATGCGCCGTTTGCAGGGTATCCGTAAGATGATATTGATTGAAGAAGCATGGAAAGCGATTGCGAAAGAGGGTATGGCTGAGTATATTAAGTATCTCTTTAAGACTGTTCGTAAGTTCTTCGGCGAAGCTATTGTCGTTACGCAGGAAGTGGACGATATTATCGCTTCTCCCATCGTAAAAGAGAGTATTATCAATAACTCCGACTGCAAAATCCTGTTAGACCAACGCAAATACATGAACAAGTTCGACAGTATTCAGGCGTTGCTCGGACTGACCGAAAAAGAAAAGTCGCAGGTACTCTCTATCAATATGTCTAATGTTCCCAGTCGTAAATACAAGGAAGTGTGGTTCGGTCTGGGTGGTGTTCAATCGGCGGTCTATGCCACAGAAGTTAGTTTGGAAGAGTATTACACATACACAACGGAAGAATCCGAAAAACTGGAAGTGATGCAGCTTGCCGAAAAACTGGATGGTAATATGGAACTGGCGATTAAGCAGATTGCCGAGAGCAAACGACAGGAGTAACGCCATGAAAAGAAAAAGTGATAAGCCGGCTACGGCACTGCAAATACAAATCTCTTTTCCACTTCGTGATATATGTGGGACATGGGAAAGCCTTTGCGGTTCTCCAACTATTAGGATATACCATGACGGTAGTCGATTCCGGTTGCAGTTTATTTACAAACACGATACGGCGTTTACCGTCCCACTCATCCAATGTTGGGGATATACCTTTTTCAATTTCTACGGTATGATACGCATTGCCTACGATAGTGAGCGGGATATGCTTCTGCTCACTACCGAAGGCGAATACAAAAGAGTGTACGATTAAAGTACACAAAATCAATAATCATTAAAAAGTAAAAAGTATGAAACGAATATTTATGTGCCTTGTAGTGGCACTTTCTATGTTTTCTTTTCAGGCGAAAGCACAATGGGTAGTTTCTGACCCAACCAATCTGGTGCAGAATATCATCAGTGCAATACAGGGTACTTCGACGGCATCCAATATGATAAACAACCTGAATGAGAGTATCAAAATCTACAAACAAGGGAAAGAGTATTACGATGCCCTGAAGTCTGTTCACAATTTGGTTAAAGATGCCCGAAAAGTAAAAAAGACTATCGAAATGGTCAGCGAGATTACCAATATCTATGTTACCGGATTTAATAAAATGGTAGGTGATCCCAATTTTACACCGAATGAACTGGCGGCAATCTCGACAGGTTACACCAAACTGTTGGAAGAAGGGGGCGCACTGGTAACGGATTTGAAAAACGTCGTTACCGGAAGCAACGGGCTTTCTTTGTCCGATAAGGAGAGAATGGATGCGATAGACCAGATTTACAACAAAATGTTGGAATATCGTAACCTGACCAAGTATTACACTCAAAAGAGTATATCGGTTTCGTATATCCGTGCCAAAGAAAAGAACGATACGGACAGGGTATTATCTCTTTATGGCAGTCCAGCCGAAAGGTATTGGTAATCAAAATTAAAACAATCAGTTATGAATTTTGATAACCTACATCAGATTCTTGCGAATCTGTACCAAGATATGATACCTCTTTGCAGCAACATGATTGGGGTTGCAAAGGGGTTGGCAGGACTGGGAGCTTTGTTCTATGTGGCTTACAGGGTATGGCAAGCATTGAGCCGTGCAGAACCTATCGACGTGTTTCCGCTTCTTCGCCCGTTTGCAATCGGTCTGTGTATCATATTTTTTCCAACGATAGTTTTAGGAACTATCAATGCGGTTATGAGTCCCATTGTTAAAGGAACAAACGGCATTCTGGAATCCCAGACACTTGATTTGAAAGCCTATCAGCAACAAAAAGACCAATTGGAATACGAAGCACGGGTGCGCGAGGGCAAAGCATGGCTCGTTGATGACGAAGTGTACGACCAAAAAATGAAAGACCTCGGTATTACCGACACGCCCGAAATAATTTGTATGTGGGGCGAAAGGCTTTGGTATGATATTAAAGCATGGTTCCGGGAAGTAATCAGGGATTTCTTTGAGTTGCTGTTCAATGCTTCCGCATTGGTAATAGACACGATACGAACCTTCTTTTTAGTTGTGCTGGCTATACTGGGGCCTATTGCGTTTGCCTTTTCCATTTATGACGGATTTCAGGCAACGCTGACCCAGTGGCTTGCACGCTATATCAGTGTCTATCTGTGGCTGCCTATTTCCGATATTTTTTCTTCTGTTCTTGCACGGATACAGGTATTAATGCTTCAACAGGATATCGCACTGCTGCAAGATCCGAATTATATACCCGACGGTTCAAACGGAGTGTATATCGTATTCCTGATAATCGGCATTATCGGATATTTCACAATTCCGACAGTAGCAGGTTGGGTAATACAAGCTGGAGGAATGGGTGGATATACCGGAGCGGTAAATAAAACAGCAAGTAAAGCGGGCGGTATTGCCGGAGGTGTTGCCGGATCGGTAGCAGGTAATGTCGGAGGTCGCTTGCTTGGTAAGTAAGCGGCGAGCCGCCGCAGGCAATTAACAATTAATCAAAAAAATAATGGAGTTCAAAAGTTTAAAAAATATTGAAACAAGTTTCAAGCAAATAAGGATTATCGCCATTGTGTTTGTCGTATTGTGTGCCGGGATTACCGGATATGCAGTCTGGAACTCATTCAGCTTTGCTGAAGCACAACGGCAGAAAATCTATGTATTGGACGAAGGGAAATCGCTTATGTTGGCTCTCTCGCAGGACTTATCACAAAACCGTCCTGTGGAAGCCCGTGAGCATGTGAAACGGTTCCATGAACTGTTTTTCACGTTATCCCCCGATAAAAGCGCCATTGAATCGAATATCAACAGGGCATTGTTCCTTGTCGATAAAAGTGCATTCAAATATTATCAGGACATGCAAGAGAAAGGCTACTACAACCGAATTATATCGGGGAATATTAATCAGATTATTCAGATTGATTCCGTAGCCTGCAACCTCGATGCTTATCCTTATAAAACTACTGTGTATGCAAAGCAAATGATAATCAGGGCAAGCAACGTAACCGAACGTAGTTTGGTTACACGTTGCGACCTTAGAAACTCTGTCCGGAGCGATAATAATCCGCACGGGTTTATCATGGAACGCTTTGAAATAATCGAAAACAGGGATTTACGAACAATAGACCGATAAGCTATGATAAAGAAGAAACTCACAGCCGTAAGGGACTGGATGGAAGATGGTCTGCGGTCATTGTTGGGACAGATAACGCCCGACGGACGGATTATCATAATCCTTGTAATGCTTTTTGTTTTTGGTGCCGGTTCAATTTACATGACGGTTTCTTCCATATATAATATGGGAAAGAAAAGCGGTCAGGAGATGCAGATAGAACATATCAAACGCTTGGAACTGGAGCATACGCAAAAAGCGGATAGTATAAACCAAATAAACAGATTTGATTATGAGTAATGCAAATGAAGGTAACGAACCGAAACCGGACGTTACAGAAAAAAAGAAAGAGGGAAAGCCCAAAAAGGAACTTACTCCGCAAGAGATTCAGAAGCGGAAAAAGATGCTTGTCTATCCCTTGTTCGTTTTGCTGTTCATCGGGTCAATGTGGCTCATCTTTGCACCTTCGGGCGATAAGGACGAACAGCAACCCGACGGCTTCAACTCCGAACTGCCTATTCCTAAAGATGAAGCAATCGTAGGGGATAAACGGACTGCCTATGAGCAAGAAGCCATGCAAAACAAGCAAAACGAGAAAATGCGGAATTTACAGGACTTCGCTTTTATGCTCGGAGAGGAAGAAAACCGTAAGGCACAGGAAGTAAATACTTCTATCCCGTCCGACAATCAGGAAGTGCCAAGTAATAATCGCACTCCACAAACGGGAATCCAATCGTCGGCTCACGCCTATCAGGATGTAAACCGACAGTTGAATGACTGGTACGAACAGCCAGCAACAAAGGTAGATGACCAAGCGCAGACAGAAATGGAATCCCGCATTCAGGAATTGGAAAAGCAACTGGCTGAAAAATCGGCTGCCGACCAACAGTTGGAACTTATCGAAAAATCCTATGCGATTGCAGCCAAGTATATGCCCAATACGCAGGAACAGGCGCAAACAGCACCGGTAACCGATATACGGGAGAAGGTTGTTCCGAAGCCTGTTTCACAAGTACATCAAAGTGTTGTTTCGCTTTTGGCTGCTCCGATGGAGAATGATGAGTTTTTGGAGCAATACGGTAAACCCCGAAACATGGGATTTATCACGGCTGCCGGAAACGAAGCGGTAACGGATAAAAACAGCATCAGGGCTTCGGTATATCAGACTATTACTCTTTCCAATGGAAAAGAATTGCAACTACGTTTATTAGAACCCATGCGAGCCGGAAATATGCTGATTCCTGCCAATACCATTCTTACAGGAAGTGCAAAGATTGGCGGGGAACGCCTGCACATTACGATTACTTCAATCCAATATGCGGATAATGTGATACCCGTTGAAATGGAAGTGTACGACATGGACGGTATGCAGGGGATTTCTGTTCCGAACTCGGACGAAATAACCGCAATGAAAGAGATTGCAGCTAATATGGGTACGTCGATGGGTAGTAGTATTACCATTACGGACGATGCGGGTTCACAGCTTGCTGCCGATTTGGGGAGAAGCCTGATTCAAGGAACATCACAATTCTTCAGTAAGAAAATGCGTGAGGTAAAAGTTACCCTGAAAGCAGGTTACAAAGTTTTGTTACTCCCGAAAGCATAAGTAAAACAATCAGGGCGAAAGCCCGCCACTAAAAAAATCCAATAGTAATTAACAATTAAAACAATTTTCGTATGAAACGATTTCTTTTAATGATTGCGGTATCCGTATGTGTATTTACCGCCAATGCACAAGAGTTAGAAACACAGAGTGCCGTAAAACAAGAAACAGTAAAAATTTCTTCGCCTTCTACGGGCGATTATTTTGAAGGTCTGACACGACCGCTGACCTTTAACCGGATGATACCTCCGTATGCACTGGAAGTTACTTTCAGCAAAACGGTACATATTATTTTCCCGTCTGCAATCCGCTATGTAGATTTAGGTTCTGCCGACCTGTTGGCAGCCAAAGCAGACGGTGCGGAAAACGTTCTCCGTGTGAAAGCTGCGCTTCGGGATTTCTCCCGTGAAAGCAATCTGGCGGTTATTACTGAAGATGGTGCATACTATACTTTTAATGTAAAATATGCCGATGAGCCTGTAAAATTGAGTGTCGAAATGACCGACTTTATCCACGATGGGGAAGCGGTAAACCGACCAAACAACGCAATGGAGATTTACATGAGGGAGCTGGGAAGCGAATCGCCGTTACTGGTTAAGCTGATAATGAAGTCTATTTACAAAAACGACAATCGGGAAATAAAGCATATCGGCTCTAAGCGCTTCGGTATTCAGTACACACTCAAAGGAATTTACACGCACAATGGCTTGCTTTATTTCCACATGCAACTCAAAAATTCTTCCAATGTGCCCTTTGATGTGGATTACATTACTTTCAAAATAGTTGATAAGAAAGTAGCCAAGCGTACCGCTATTCAGGAACAGGTAATCCTTCCATTGAGGGCACACAATAACCTGACATTGATAGGGGGTAAGAGAACGGAACGGGTGGTGTTTACCTTGCCGAAATTCACGATTCCGGATGATAAGCATCTGATTATTGAACTGAACGAAAAAGAGGGCGGACGGCATCAGTCGTTCGTAGTTGAAAATGCCGACCTCGTGAGAGCCAAAGTAATTAACGAATTGAAAGTTAAATAACCATGAAAAATTCGATTAAGAGAGAGCAGAAGCAAAACTTGTTTTGTATTCTGCCGAACGGGAGAATTTTATCCAAACGGCTATTTTATGTACTAACGTTTGTGTTGTGCCTGGTCTTTGCAGACCAAGCCCACGCACAGCGTTGTTTACCCGGTATGCAAGGCATACAGGTAACTGGCGGAATGGTGGACGGATTTCATTCGTCAGATAATAAAAACGAACTGGGATATTATTTCGGGTTATCTATGGCCACCTATACCAAACATGCCAATAAGTGGGTATTTGGTGCAGAGTTCCTGAATAGATACTACCCCTATAAGGAAGACAGGATACCTGTCAGCCAGTTCACGGCAGAGGGCGGTTATTACCTGAAATTTCTTTCTGACCGTAATAAGGTAGTTCTTTTCTCTTTGGGCGGATCTGCACTCGCCGGATATGAAACAAGCAACTGGGGAGAAAAAACGCTCTTTGACGGTTCCACGCTTCGGGATAAAGACAGCTTTATTTATGGCGGTGCGATTACGTTGGAAATGGAAACCTACCTGAGCGACCGTGTTGTATTTCTTTTGACTGCCCGTGAGCGGGTATTGTGGGGGACATCCACGGGGCATTTCCATACACAGTTCGGAGTGGGGTTAAAGTTTATAATCAATTAATATATGACTACAATGAAAAAGACATTAGCATATTTGCATAATACAGGATGCGCCTCGGCAATTTTAAGCAAGCTTAATTGCACTCGGCTTTCACTGTATTTCTTATACACGCTATTGCTATCGGCAATAGTCTGTGCCTGTAGTGACAATTTGGATGTTCAGCAGGTTTATTCATTTGATCTTGTTACTATGCCCGTCCAGAAAAAAATCGTTCAGGGCGAAAGTGCGGAAATTCGCTGCCAACTGGTAAAAGAAGGCGACTACGACCAAGCAAAATTCTTCATCAGGTATTTCCAAACAGACGGAAAAGGCGAACTAAGACTGGATGATGGCCGTGTATTATTGCCTAACGACCTTTATCCTTTGAAAAAGGAAACGTTCAGGCTTTATTATACTTCTCATTGTACCGACCAACAGGTGATTGATGTATATATCGAAGATAACTTCGGTCAGGTAGCACAAAAAAACTTTAGTTGGCAGAATGACAAAGGGGATGACGAAGATATAGAAGACGAGGAATAAGAGAAGTTGAATAAGTAAAGTACCCGGAGTAATTCGGGTACTTACTGTATTTACAGATTGATTATGAAATATATAATAACGTTCTTCATTGCGTTGCTTCATTTAACTGCATGGGGACAGCCAAACAGAAAATCGGAAATAGCAAAATGTACGGAACAGGCTTATTCGGTAAAAGAATTTCAACGTATAGCCGATTCCATGCAAATGACTATCGAAGAGCTATCCGACTATCCTGTAATTTTCCCGATTAAGAAGCCGTTACGGATTTCTTCAGGCTTCGGAATGCGTTATCATCCTATCTATAAGATACGGAAATTCCATACAGGGATTGATATACCCAAAACGAAAGGCACTCCCGTATATGCTACTGGTAACGGAATAGTAGTTCGTAAGGGGTATTGTTCGGGGTATGGGAACTATATAGAGATTCAGCACGCAGGAGATTTCCGTTCATTTTACGCACACCTGAGCAAGACAGTAGTAAATATCGGGGATTCGGTAAATGTCGCTACACAAATTGCTTGTGTGGGAAACACGGGAGTAGCAACTGGTAGCCATTTACATTATGAAGTCCGAAAAGGGAAACGTTTCCTGAATCCGTCCGGGTGGTGCTACTGCCTGATTGAAATATGGAGCAAACAAATTATAAACGAAAAAACAGCATGAAATTTCTTACCACATATTTACAGCACGGAGAGGAAATAATGTATAGGGCACGGATACATATATTCTTGTTCCTGCAACCTGCCATACTATTGGCTATCGGGTTTATGTGTTATTTTGATGAAATGAAAATAACGCATTATTTAGGAATCACACTTCTGTTCTTAGGATTGGTTTCCCTCGTACAGCGTGTGTTAGTGAAAGTTGGTTCAGTCTATGCCGTAACCAACAAACGAGTTATTATTAAAACGGGAGTAATAAGTCGTAGGACAGTTGAACTGGTACTTGCTAAATGTGAGGGTATTCAGGTGGTACAAGGTATTGCTGGGCGTATCTTCAGTTATGGTTCTATAGTGGTTACTACGGGTGGTGCTACCAACTGCTACTATTATGTTGCCAATCCGTTCCGGTTTAAGAGGGCGATAAATATACAAATTAGTTTTTGATAATTCTAATTTCTATTACAAAAAGCAATCCGAAGCCAATTAAAGGTTTCGGATTGTTTGTTAATCGGCTTTTTGTTACTTTTTCTTCCGCTAATATTCCAGCTCATGGAAAAAGTAACGGGCGAAAAATCGCCCGCCTGTCATTTCTCTTGTTCCTTTTTTTGAAGTTCCTTCAGTTGCTCCAACATATACCGATGATTTTCGCCAACTGTATGCCCCGAAGCCATTTTGTAGGGGCTGTCGGAGCATTCAATACATTGTTGTATAGCAGCTCTAAGGTTGGTAACTTCAATTCTGTTTCCTTCAATGTCCTTTATTGTTGTCATACTCTTTGAATTATAGTTTTTTCTTTTTTAGTAACCATTCGTCCCGCTCTTTTCGGCATTGTTCCAATGATTTGGCAACCGTAGAGAACAATTCTCCGTCCGTGTGGCGGTAGTCGTATTGGTAATATTCCGTACCTCTGAATGCTCCTGCAATAAATGTTGTGTAATTCTCTTTGCCTTGCTCGCATACTGAGCAACCGTTCTTGTTGATTGAGTTTGTTTCCATTACTACTTGGTTATGTGTTGATAATCTTTAATATAATCCTGTTTTTTAAGCCACTCTATTATGTTCTCCATATTGTATTCGGAGGTAATGATTGCCGTATCTCTCGAAAATTGAGTAAAACGGCTACTTTCGTAGTTGTCTATCCACTCTTTGAGGTTTACCGCTCCCCAAGTGCTGTAATTCTGTGTAAACATTCGGTCAATCTCGGCTATTTCTTTGTTGAACTCGACCACGATAGTTTGATATTTGTCATCAATGATTTCGAGGTGATGCAACGAGCCAAATTCATCGTGTAAGCGTGCTGAACTCCAATCGCTTTTATAGGTATGATTACCCCATCTATGTGGGTTATCAAAACGCACTTTAACTTCTGCTGTGTACTCGGTTATCTTGATTTCTTCGATAACGCCTGTTACCATTAAGCCTGTAAAAATGCTCTTACAACGCTTGCCTATAATACTATCGTTTACTTCTGTTGTTTTCATGTCTATTTGAATTTTGTGGGCGGATTGCTCCGCCCGATTATTGTTATGCTGCCAATCGTTGTTCTATGAGTGGCATATTGTTATTTACAAGTGAAAGTATCTGATTATGGTGTTCGGTGTTTTTGTTGCATAAACCCCTGCATTGGATTACTTTCAGTTTGGAAATAGATACCTCTATAGTTTCAATGCGTTTGCCGTCAATGGTTGCTGAAAGAATAAGGGAGTCTTCTTTGGTCGAATAACTACCTACGCAATGGTGCATCGCCTGTCCCTCTGCTACTATCTCCTGTACGCTTTCAAGTACACGGACACTGATACGCCCATCGGAAAATATAAGTCCGAAAAACTTGGCTTTAATCGCTCTAAATTCGGCTTCTTTTTCAAGTTGCTTTTTCAATTCCGCTTGTGCATCGGCTTTGGCTTTCTTCAGCATATATCGGTCATGCTCGGCTTTGAGGTCTGTCGGGCATACATATTTAGCATTATGGAGGTCTTTGCCGAAGAATCGGAGATTGTCTATATAATCGCACCACATCGTTGCATCTTTGATTTTGTAACCGTTTCGGATGCAGATGCGGACAGATTGCCAATACTTGTCGATATTCTTCCAACCGCTGTCCATGATACGCTTTAATAGCTTGGTGTATCCTGTTTTCATAAGTGTTTCGGCTCGGCTGTCAGTCAACAAGGTGCGGAATAGGTCTAACGGTTTCTGTCCGTATAGAGCCTTTTTATAGCCTGTCCTTTTTAGTTCGGGAATTAGCTTCATTCGGGGGTAAACCACGCCTGTAAATATTTTATCATATACATTTATGTAATATTTGTTGTTGCTGTTCTCGCTACGTAATTCCAAATCGGTATGGAATATCCACGCATCATAGTAGCAAGTACCCATTGTCTGACGGAGTTTTGCGAATGTGCAATGCTTTCCGTTGGGAGCAATCCACCGTTGCATAACTTCTGAATAGTCGTATTTAGGCGTTTCTCCGACCTTTACCGAACAGAATAGCATTACAGAACGCAATACTTGATAACCTGCATGGGCGGTTACTACCGTCATGTAGTAACGAGTGTTGAATGTCCGTTTCTTGGTAGTTTCTACCGTTAGTTTGGTGTTACAGTTCGGGCATTTGCATTCCGTTAGGGTGGCAACCAAATATCCTGCTCCTTGCCACGAATGACCGCATTTAGTACAGGTTATCACTCCCTTATCGGTTCTGCGCCCGATATGGTCGATACCGTTTTCATAACCCCATTGAATTTGCTCTTTTGTGAGTTTCGGCAGGGTTTTACTCGCTTCTACTACTTGTCTTTGGAATTTATTCTTCGCTTTCATAGGATAATGCTTAAAAATCAAACAAAGATGGTTGGGGATTTAATACTACTTTCTTGCTCTTTTTGACAGGCTGTGTTATCTTCCTGTATGCTTCGTCCTGTGCCTTTTGTATAGCATCTCGGCGAGCCTGTTCCTTTTCTTCTTCAGTCAGTTCTACTACATGATTTACTACTACATGGGCGTTTATTTGCTTACCGATTTCGATATTATCTTCATCATAATAGTGTACCGCCATTGAATAGATTTCATCGTCTGCAAAACCATTGCAACCGCTTTTCTGTACAGTATTGAGAATATAGATAACACAATCGTCAATATTCTTTTCGGGTTTGCTGTATTGGAATGAGAACAATACATCTGTTTCGGCTCTCTTATCTAAGTATGCCTTAATTGTATTTTTGAAATGATTTGATGCTTTCATACTTTTGGGTGTTGTGGGGCAGAAAGGCTCTGCCCCGTGTTACTACTTAATCCAATCCGAAATAATAGGCTAAACGTTGCTCTTGTGATTTAGGAAAAATCCAACCTGCCAACTTCTTACCATTGAACGTCAATCGACTGTTAAAGCGTCCGCCCATTGCTTTGAGTTCGTCTTTTATGGCTCTCGTTTCTCCGAATACCGCTACCGCTTTGGCTGAATATTCTACCAATGTGCAACCGCTATTAGTTTCTGTTATGGGATTACTATTCTTTGGTGTTGTGTCAGACTTGCTGATATGTATGTTATCTTCGTTCCCTGCGGTGTATGCAAAATCCTCTATCGTGCGTTCACGGTTATATACAGGCTCTTTTTCAATTATCCAACCGCTATACTTGCTTTTTCCCAAGTAATAACCGTCGCCCATGCTGTACTTTTCCCTGTGTTCATAATCCTCGTTAAACTCGGCTAAATAGGCAGTTTCCTCAAAATTGGATGCGTGTTTACGCATTTCGGAAAACAAGTCCCTTTTATGCTTGGAAAAGCCTATGATAACCGTCCGCTGTGTGCTGTATGAGTAGTAGTCAGTATAGCTGTCGCTTTCGTTTTGTCTTAACCGTGCTACGATAACCGCCTGTGCATCTTCGGGAAATATCTCGGCAAAGCGTTTACGTCCGATTTCCTTAACCTGCTCTACTCTGATTTTTTCCTGCTCGGCTTCGGCTTCCTCTGCTTTTTTCTGTTGTTGTGCTTGTTGAAGAAGCATTGCGACCTCGAAGCTGTCCATAAATTCAGGATTTTCACTATCGTAATAATAACCGATACCGAATTTTTCTTTCAATGGTCTGATAATGTCGGCTGTTTGATACTCCTTTGTACGCAGGTTAATCAGTTTGTAAGTAATCCCCCAGTCATTTGTACGGATTTCATAGACTACATACCTGTCGTAACTATAACCCTCCATTTGGATTATTTGATTGACTTCTACCTCTTGTTTGGCTCTGTCAATTTCCTTATTTGCTCCTAATAAAAATACTTTGCTCATAACTCTAAATTTTAAGGGATTATAAAAGCGAGAAAAGAATGAGAATAAACAGGATTATAGCACCTAAACCCACGAAGAAGGAGAGGATACCCCGAATAACAGGAAGAAAGAGATACAAGCCCACTAAAGCCCAAATAAACCCTGTTCCCCACACGGAGCAACCCAAAGCCACGAGAACGATTTTCACAACCAATTTTATGCTAATTGGAAGGTTACTACCTTGTTTCCTATTTTTTACTATACTTCTCATAATTTCTGACTTTTTTTTTATGCCGTATCGGAGCCGGTGTACTGACCTTATGTTTCGGATACGTGAAAAGGTCGGCTGAATCCGCCGAAGACAAATTTTGAGGGAATAAATACGCTCGCCCGTAGGGAAAGAGGAAGATTTTTCAGGCAATAATTTGGCGACAGGATTAGCCGAAATACCTTTGTATCCTGAACATGGGGTCAATAAGTACCCGGTTTGATACTCGCTAATGAGGAAGAAATTATACCGGAGAGAAGTGTAGTAAAAAGGAACTGGGTCGAATACTTTGCGTTTGTTATTATAGAACGCAGCACTTTCTCGGAGATAGAGAAAGCTATAAACATAAAAAAGCCTGCTTCATGTTTCAGAAACAGACTTCGTTATATTTGAACAATGTATGTTATTTGGCTTTTTTCTTACCGTAGCATTTACTACCGTCAGGAGATAAATAGAAATCAAATGTTTCTTCAACGGCTGTTCTGCCTGGAGGAACAAGAGAGTATTTACAACGGACAATAACGGCAAGTACATCATTGGCATTCTGGCTGTCATATCCTCGCAGATTGTCTGGAGTGAGATTTTTAAGAGAATCAATAGTGTTGCTAATTCCCAAAATATCAGCATTGTACTTATCAATATCGCTCTGCTTTTTTACTTTAGCCAATAGCGTCTCACTCATTTTCTTTGCCAACTCGACACGTTTTATTATAAGCTCTTTATCTTTCCTGAACTCGTCAGTAAGATAAGCGATACTGTCGGCAACCGTAACAGTGCCATGCTCATTCATTTCAACAATTTTGAAGTTGAGATTTTCTTTTGTGTCACTACCTTTCAGTAGGTGGTCGGTAATGGTTTTTTCGTAATTACTCTTTGATGAGTTTGAACCGCAGGAAACCAAGAAAACCGCAATTAATAGATAGATTACATTTTTCATGACTATATTTCTGTTTATAAGAGTTTGAATTAATTCAATGTTATTGCAGGGAGTTTTGATGATAGGTTGTACACAATCAAAACATCTGCTTCTTTTTTCGGTTTCGTCCGGGTATATTCGGTTAATGCTTTCATTACCCATTCCCTGAACGCCTGCGCTTCAAACGAAGCTATTCTATAACTGACAAAAATCAATGCTTCCAGATTGTATAAAGTCATTTCACATTGACGACCGCTGTTCTCGTATTTGTGTATTTGCGTAACGTTTTCTTCCCGCAATAAGCCTGATTTGAATATTGACCGCAGGTTATTACCAACCGAGCTAACAAATACGTTGAATAAATCAGCTATCTCATGCTTTGTCATCCACAGGGTGCAATTTACGAGTTTTGCTTCAACAATTAGCTGATTTTCATCATTTTCTTTAATTTTGATATATCCCCGTTCCATAATTATATTATTCTTCATCTTGTTGAACATTAAAACCAATGCGCTTACGGGGCTTGTTTTCCTGTTCCTTTTGTGAAGCAAGTTCCGTAAGAGCCTGATAAATATCGCTGAACTGCATATTGGTTTCGATCATAAACATTTCAAGCTTCTGATTGAGTTCAGCATAACCCAAAGCATACTGACGAAGTGCGATAAACGCTCTTACTATCTGAATATTCATGTCAATCGCTTTTTTACTGTTGAGCAATCCGGCAAGCATCGCTATACCGTGTTCGGTAAAGGCATAGGGCAATTTTCGAGTACCACCCCAACTTGATGTTCCATTTTGGAATATCAAGTCAAATTCTTCATTATTCAGTTGAAACATAAAATCGGAAGGAAACCTGTCAAGGTTTCGCTTTACCGCCTTATTCAGATTAGAAGTGGTTACTTCGTATAGTTCTGCTAAATCTTTGTCGAGGATTACACGTAAGCCTCGAATCTGATAAATTTTGCTTTGAATAACTTGTAGTTCCATGATATTTTAATTTATTGATTTACTGTATTTATCTCTTCATACATTTTCTCTGCACCCTTCATTTTTTTAGCCAAGACTTTCATGTCCTCGCTAATTTTAGAGTTTGTTATTCGGGCATAAATCTGAGTGGTTGAAATATTTGTATGACCAAGCATTTTGCTAACCGTCTCAATAGGAACGCCTTTGGCCAGAGTCGTAGTCGTGGCGAACGTGTGGCGCGCAAGGTGAGTAAAATCATCCCAAGCAAGTAAAAACAGAATAAAGCAGCTTAATTGTAACGTGTTTATAATGAATCGGATTGCCGACATTTGCCGCATTGTTAAAAAGCAGGATAATGTAGAATATTGCGATATTTCGGTTACCAAAACGTTAGCCGGGTTGTTACCGAAATGAATATAGGTAACAGGGTGAAGATTAAAGAAGTCTACACCGCGTATTTTGCTCTGATTCACAGTCTTTTGCATAACAAAGAACGCTTATATAACCCGTAACTTTGCCTTTGGCAAAGTTCACTAAAAAGTAAGCGTTATGAAAGTAGAAAAATTCAAGGTTTTGCTCTACCTGAAAAAAAGCGGGCTCGACAAGTCGGGCAAAGCCCCGATTATGGGACGAATAACTGTAAACCGTTCGATGGCTCAGTTCAGCAGCAAACTATCCTGTACTCCTTCCCTGTGGAATCCACGGGAGAGCCGCCTGGACGGCAAAAGCCGGGAAGCGGTCGAAGTCAACCAGAAAATCGAGAAATTGTTATTAGCAGTTCACTCGGCATTCGATTCATTGGTTGAGCGCAAACAGCCCTTCGATGCCTCTTCTGTCAAAGACCTGTTCCAGGGAAGTCTGGATACCCAAATGACCCTGCTTGCCCTCCTTTCCCGGTATATGGAAGGACTTCGGGCCCGTGTCGGAATCGATGTCGCCCCGACCACGTTGTCAACCTATAAATATACACACCGTTCACTGGGTCAGTTTATCAAAAAGAAGTTCAAAACAAAAGACCTTGCTTTCGGACAGCTGAACGAACAGTTTATCCGGGAGTACCAGGATTTTGTATCAGGAGAATTGGGGTATTCAGTGGATACCTACCGCCATTACCTGGCTATCCTGAAAAAGATGTGTAAGATTGCCTTTAAAGAAGGTGTTTCCGAAAAACTTCATTTCGCCCATTACAAGCTTCCCAAACAGAAAGAAACCACCCCCAAAGCCTTGAGCCGGGAGAGCTTCGAGAAAATACGGGACCTGGATATTCCCCGAAAATGCCCTTCCACCCGTTTCACCCGGGACTTATTTCTTTTTGCCTGTTATACGGGCACTTCTTACGCCGATGTAGTCCGCATAACAAAAGAGAACCTGTTTACAGATGAATCGGGCAGCCTCTGGCTCAAATATGCGAGAAAGAAAACAGACTACCGGGCACGTGTTAAACTATTGCCCGAAGCTATCGCCCTGATTGAGAAATACAGGGATGAAAACAGGGAAACGTTATTTCCGTGGCAGTCGCCGGAAATGGTAAAAGCCAATATGAAAGGCTTGCGTGTTATGGCCGGTATAAAAGAGCCAATGACCTACCATTCAGGGCGGCACTCCTTCGCCAGCCTGATTACGCTCGAAGAGGGCGTGCCCATAGAAACGATCAGCCGGATGCTCGGGCACGGCAATATCCAGACCACCCAAATCTATGCCCGTGTTACTCCGAAGAAGCTATTCGAAGATATGGACAAGCTGATAGAAGCTACTAAAGACCTGAAATTAGTCCTTTAATATCATTAACACTTGATTCTTTTTGAGTCTTTTGTTCATTTTTAATTGGCTCCGCCGATTGCTTCGCAATTCATAATTTTTCATTTATAACTTATAATTCTAAAAAACATGCGCAGTACATTTAAAACATTATTCTATATCAACCGTAATAAAGTAAAGACTAACGGCACGACAGCTATCCTGTGCCGGATCAGTATCGACGGCAAACAAACGGTCCTTACAACAGGTATCTACTGTTCCCCTGACGACTGGAACGCCGGGAAAGGCATTATCAGGACCGAAAGGGAGAATAACCGCCTGACAGCATTCCGTGAACGTGTAGAACATACTTACGAACATATCCTTAAATGTCAGGGAGTAGTCAGCAGCGAGCTGCTTAAAAATACAATCGCCGGGGTAAACTCTGTTCCGTCCATGTTGCTTGAAGCAGGCAAAGTAGAGCTGGAACGCCTTAGGGTACGTTCCATAGAGATAAACTCAAGGTCTACTTACCGGGAATCCCGCCTAGCACAACTGAACCTTCTGGAGTTCCTTCAAAGCAGGGGAATGGAAGACATTGCCTTTACGGATATAGCGGAAGAGTTCGGCGGGTCCTTTAAAACCTATATGAAAACAGTGTATAACCGGAAATCATCCTATATCAACCGGTGCCTGACCTGGCTCAACAGGCTTATCTACATAGCTATTGACCGGGAAGTATTAAGGAGCAACCCTATCGAAGATGTACGCTACGAGAAGAAAGAACCCGCCAGACACCGCTATATCAGCAAGCAGGACTTAAAGCGTATCATGGAAACCCCGATGCAGGATGCACGCCTGGAACTGGTGCGCAGGGCTTTTATCTTTTCATCGTTGACAGGGCTGGCCTATGTGGATATGCACAGGTTGTATCCGCACCACATCGGCAGGACAGCCGAAGGACGGCTCTATATCCGCAAGCAACGGGTAAAGACAAAGGTGGAAGCATTTATACCCCTGCATCCGGTAGCGGAGCAGATACTGATGCTTTACAATACCACAGATGATGCCAAACCGGTATTCCCGCTGCCTGTACGGGATATGATCTGGTATGACATAAACCAGATAGGCATTGCCATGGGACTGAAAGAGAACCTCTCGTACCACCAGAGCCGCCATTCATTCGGGACGCTGGCGCTTTCGTCAGGGCTTTCCATTGAGAGTATCGCCAAGATGATGGGGCACGCGAACATTTCCACCACGCAAGGCTATGCCCAAATCACAGAACAGAAGATATCCGAAGATATGGACAGGCTGATGGCGCGCAGGCTGACCAAGGATAAGAAAACGAAGAAAGTTCCCGATACAACAAAAATCGCGGAAAATATCGGACGGGAAAGACGAAGAAAAACAATGCAAAATAATGCAATCCAAACCGGACAGCCATGAAAAGAGAATTGAAAATCGGCGAGAGCCAATTGATAACCATAACCGGTGAAGGTACAGTAACCGTTCCGGATAAAGTCAGGATGACCATAGATGAGATTGCAGGCCTGTTGGGTATTTACTATCAGGAGGCAAAGAAGTGTATCCGGGCCATTGAGAAATCAGGTGTCGCTCCGGGCGATTACACCCTGTCCGGCACAGTTGAGGGTCTAAATATCTACCCCGACTATTACGGATTGGAGATGATTATTGCTGTTGCTTTCCATGTGCAGTCGGAAAATACACAGGTATTAAGGAAATGGATTGTAAAACATTCGGTTAGTCCAAAGCTGATAGATTTACCGGTATCCATATCCCGGCAATGGCATGAATGGAACTGAACCATATGTTAAATCTATAAAATCAGTAAAGCGAATCGAAAAAGGTTCGCTTTATTGGTCTTATTTATATAATGTAATACATGAATCTCCTGATTTTCCTTTATCTTAGGAGGATAATACCAAACCATAATGAACACATTATCTATGGCATTTCAATTTAAAATCCAACTCAAAGACATAGCCAAGCCTCCCGTATGGCGCAAGGTAAGCGTTCCCGCTGATTTCTCTTTCTTTCAGTTTCATGGAGTCATACAGGTTGTTTTCGGTTGGAATAACACTCATCTTTTTGAATTTAAAGATAAAGAGTATCAAAGTAATCTAAGGATAGGAATTCCGTATGAAGATGACTTTTTCGATCCGGGATTTGCTGCGCAACTGAAAGATGCTGAAGAAATGGAATTGTCCGCCGTTTTTAAGAAAGCGGGAGAGAAACTCTTTTATGTCTATGATTTCGGGGATAGCTGGCTGCATAGTATCACTTTGGAAGCCATCGGCTTCAAGAATGAAAAGGAAGCGGTTTGCCTGTCGGGAAAAGGAGCCTGTCCGCCGGAAGATTGTGGCGGAGTATGGGCATATGAAGAAATGAAAGATATATTTGCAACGGTTCCCGGCAGTGAAGCTGCCGTAGAGTACAGGGACTGGCTGGGGCTCGATGAAGAGGAAACCTGGGATGCCCACCTTTTCAATTTGGATGCGGTCAATACAAACCTGAAATTACTCTGACAAATGGACTATCCGCAGGAAATAATAAAAAGCATAGCCGGAGAGATTGGCATGGGGATGATTTGTTTCCTGAATGTCGATACGATTGAGACCGGCAGTGTTCCGTGCGAATCCTATGATACTTATTGCAACGGGGGGCCGGACGACATTTATCGGGAGGTATATGACAAAATCGACCAGTGGGAGCATTGTATTCGTATAGAGCCTTTGGGGGCCCGGGAATTTTTTAAAATCATGGAAGACTTTATAGAAGATGTTATTCCTGCGAGTGACATATTCAAAGATATTCTAAGTATGTCCATATACGGAAGACATCCTTTTCACAATTTCAAGTTTCTGGTAGAGACCAGCCCGTATCGTCAGGATTGGTTTGCTTTTAAACAACAGCAACTGGAAATATATGTCCGTAACTTCCTGGAGAGCGAATCCGAAGAAGAATAGTTTAAAATAGGACACTAACGGCAGGCTATCCCCGGTGATAACCTGCCGTCTATTTATACAGTTATATTAATGCACAAAAGTTATTTCCGCTTATGGCTTGTCAGCCGTTTGGAGGGGCTGCAAGCCCGCAGAATGGAATAACTTTTACGGCAAATGACCTGTCAGGCTGTGCTGTCCCGGTATCCATCCTCCAGCAGTTTAAGTATATCCGACTGGCGGTAGAGTATCTTCCCCGAAATCTGTATATAGCCGATAACTCCCTTATCCCGCCAGTCCTGGAGAGTGCGTAGGCTTAATCCGAGTAATTTGCCGACATCCCTGTTGGTCAGGAATTTTTCTCCGTTCAGGCTCGGGGTACAATTCTCAAAGGCTTTACTTATGGTTTCCAACAGCTGGTCCAGCGTTTTGGTGAACAACATGATTTCCGGTGATTTCCTATCCAGTATTTCCATTTTTATATTCTTATCCGTTTTTGATTGTTGATTCATTTATTAGTTTTTCCACATCCGGTACCTTGTAATAACATTTATAGTTTATCTGCGAGAAAGGCAGTTTACCCGTGTCACGGTAGTACTGCAAGGTTCGTTTCGAAATCTGTAAAAGCCTGCATACTTCTTCGTTACCAAGCCACTTTTCGTCCGTTTCATTGTCTTTACACAGTTCCTTCACCTGCCGGGTAAAAGCTTCGAATTGCAGCTTCATCTGTTCGAAGCTTCTCTTTTCAATAGCTATTATCTCCATGATTATTTCCTCTTTTTCTTAAAAATACCGTTATCCATATCCTCCATCCGCTGGTCTAACTTGTCTTTCAACTCATTAAGGAAATGGGTCCGGCTGTTGGTTCTCATGCGTATCGAGCGGAATGTATCGTAAAAATCCGGCACGGGAAACGAGAGCATTTCACTCAGGCAGTTGATTGCCTCCTGTATATCTATCTCCCCGTCATTGAAACACTTGGCTTCCAGTAGGCCGTAAGCCAGTTCTACAAAATCGCATTTCGAACCCGACCAGTAGAGCTTAGTCTCCGGCTTGCTCCCGTCTACGGACAGGAAAAACGTGTGAAGGCTTTTAATCAATGATTTCAGTTTTATAAACTGGCTCCCGGTCATAGTAATTGGATTGTTTTTAGTATTCATCTGCGTATAAATTTTGATAAGTTATTAGGTATGGTTACAGAAGATGTGTTTCCATTCTCTTCCACTTCATTGGCTTTGCGCAGGATAGCTGCCGCACGGTTCTCCGCTCCGTCAACCTGTTTTATAAATTGGTTGTATAAGTCCGTTCCCTGTGCTTTGAGTATAGTACCGGCGACCTGTATTTGTTCATCTTTTGTTACAGGTTTTCCTTGCAGGGTTTTAGCCAGCAACCCGAATTCATCTACCGTGAAAGACTGACCTTTAGCGTGGACAACATCTGTTCTGTCATTACCGGCATACAGGATAATATCATCTTCCGAACTGACAGGCCCTTCATATCCCGACAATGGATTTTTCTCTTTCTCCAAATCCATGCTGTGGACAGGCGTATTTTCTTCTGTTTCTGTTTTTTTCTCTTCCGCTCTGTCCTGTTTCGGCTCTTGTTCTTTTTTGTTATAAAAAACGGTTTTCGACTGACCGATAACACTAGGTAATTTATCCCTGTCTTTTCCCTGTTCATTAGATTGTTTGCTGCTGTTTTTTTTCTGATAATTCTTATCAAACCAGTCCTTAAATTCCAGCCACAGGTTCAGCCCTGCCATAAACAGGCAGGCGACAGCCAGTAACGCCATTTTAAATTTTTCCATTTTTTATATCGTTTTTTGTTATTCGGGTTGGGATATAATCGTGATTATTTCATCGACCAGCAAATCCAGGTTGCTTCCTTTCAACAGGGGCTTATCCGGCGGGAATATGGTGGACAGGAACAGGTAGTCATTTCCTTCGATAGATTGCTCCTTATCATAGCGCACGCTTTTAGGGATACGGGTCTGCATAATGGGGATACCCAGTTCCATGATTGCTTTTTGGTAATAGTCGAATAGTTCCTTTTTCTCCCTGCCGGTGATTTTATTCCAGAACGGATAGAGCCCTTTCAATTTCACATTGCCCTGATTGACTATCATGGTTTCATTGACCAATATGATAAAGGGCAGGGTGCTTTCCATATTGATGCGGGAGGTAGTTATAGGGACAAACAGGTAATCCATTGCAAAGTAAGTCTGTACGATATTTTCATTATTGACTGTCCCGGGAAGGTCGAACAACACAACATCATAGGATTGTTCTTCTGCCGACAGGAACTCCATTGCCTGTATCAGTCCCGTTTCGGGCTGTGCGGGAACTATCGGATAGGTCGGTTTGCCCAGTTTGGCGAAAAATACTTCCGCCTTATTCCCATAGAAGGGACTACTCCCGGTTTGCTCCGCCTCCCGTTGGCGCATCTTGTAAATGCTCCATTGCGGATAGTCGCAATCGATAACGGCGACATTGTAGTTCTTTACATAATGTAAAAAACTGGCCACAAGTGTTGTAAACACGGATTTACCGGCTCCGCCTTTCTGTGTACAGATTGAGATGTACAAAGGCTGTTTGTTCTGATGGGTTGAATTCATAATCGTTTAATTTTTAATTAGTTATTATTTTATTCTTCATTCTTTATTTTTCATTTTCCATTTTATCTGATTGGTTTTCTTGCTTTTAGTACATACAACGTATTGATTTCTTCTTTATAGGTTTCAAAATGACGTTGTAACACATTCTCAATAAATCCGCTGACCGTCAGGCGGGCATCTCCGATAGTGTGGACAATCTGCTTAATGGTTTCATTGGTTTCTTTTTCGATATAAATTCCCTGCCGGCTTTCCAGTTCGTTGCGGTTCAGGAAGTTTCTCGTATAATCAATAATTCGTTCGTCTGTTGTCATATCGTTTTTGTTAGATGGTTATTATTTTTTTATTTGATTGGTTTTCTGATATTCTCTTCAAAAATGCGGTTTATCTCATCGCCATACAGTTCAATATGGTGTTTGATAATATTGTCTACCAGACCGCTGACGCTTAGTCGCTCGGAGCGGATAGCACGAACCAGGGTTTGCAGAACTTCATAATTTTCCTTGTCGATATATAAGCCCTGCCGGTTGCTCAACTCATTACGGGCAAGAAATATATTTTCATAGTCGATAGCGGTCGCCTGTCCTTTCCGGCGTTTAGGTTGTTCTTTTGTTTTAGGCTCTCCTGTATTTTCAGATTCTGCATGGATAGGATTATCATTCTCCGGCACCATATTATTTGCTTCATCGCTTATAGGCAGATATGCAGATGAGCGTGTATTGTTACCTGCAATGGCGATATTGCGGATAAAAGCACCGGGGTTTATCTTCACTCCTGCTTTTGAGCTGGCATCCGTTGATATATCCTGTCCGTCATTTTTGCTCTTGTTCTTTTCTTTATCCATGCGTAATTGGGTTTAATCGGTTATTCATATTTTTATTTATTCTTATCGGCTTTTCTGGTTATTTCAATACAGGCTTATCTACCCAATTGAAATACTGCTTTTTTGCAATTCCCCTGCAAATAAAAACCAAATAAGTATAGCTTGTATCACTACAGCACCGTGTGGCAGCCTTTGTCCGGCTATGTCCGGGTATTTGTTGATTTACAGTCGAATATAAATGGCGAACTTTGTGAAAAGAAGATGCCGGAAGCATACTGAAATATCTGACAACAGCTATCCGGCAACGGAAACACCCGAAATGTTTCGGATGCTATTCTCGATTTTAATGAGTAACCGTCCCGGCTACAGCCAATGTCCGCCTATGCAGGCGGATTTTATTGTCGATAGACAATAGCAAGTTGTGCTTTTGTCAACAGAAAAATACTTTTCCTGTCCTCCAAAAGCCAACTTGCTCCGGCCTGAGCCGGAGGACGGTTCGCCAAAGTTGAACCTTTTAGAAACCAAAAACTACAATGAACATGAATGTTGAAAATGGGGAGCAAGCTCCCAAAAGACAAGAAAATGAGAAAAAACGGGGCCGGGGCCGCCCCACAAAGGAAGATGTGAAAAATTACAGGCATATGTTTCGCCTGAATGATGCTGACAACAAACGATTGCTTGCTATGTACAGGCAGTCGGGAAAGAAATCAATGTCCGGATTCCTGGCGGAAAAGATACTGAATCACAAGCTAAAAGTTATCGAAATCAATAAAACGGCGATTGATTTTGTAATGTTATTAAGTCAGTTCTTCGCTCAATTCAGGGGAGTAAAGAATAATTACAACCGGCTTTTTACTGTCCTGAATCGAAATTCAGGCGAAGAAAAAGCCCGTTTGATGATGAAGGTTTTGGAAAAATCAACCCTTGAATTTATACAAACCATGAAAGATTTTGAAGAAATGGTAACCAAGCTCAGAGAACAAATATCCAATTTTTAGTTTTTCATTTTTAATTGACTCCGCTTCGCTATGTCGAACGCTGTTTCTTCATTTAATCAAATGGTTGCCAAAATAAGTTCGGGAAAATCGGTTTTCGGGGTACTGGCGTATAACAAAATCAAAGTGGATGATAATACAGCCGGAGTATTGTACAGTCAAAAGATATTCGATTCGATTGACGGGAAGTTCTCCATTCGGGATTGCATGGACTCGTTTTATCCATATTTAGCTATGAATAGCCGGACGAAGAATGTTGTCTTCCATGCCTCGATTAATCCCGACCCCAAAGACAGGCTACCGGATGAACAGCTATCTATTTTGTGTCGGGAGTATATGGAAAAAATGGGCTATGGTGGCCAACCCTATATTGTTGTCAAACATTCCGACATTGACAGGACACATGCCCATATTATATCCTTGCGTATAGATGAGAACGGCAGGAAAATACCCGATACCTTTGAAAACAGGCGGTCTATGGCTATCTGTCGGGAGCTGGAACTCAGACACAAGCTGCATATCCCTACAAAGAAAGAACAGCGGGAAGACCAAGCTCCGACAATGAAAATAGACTATAAAGCAGGTGATTTAAAGCATCAGGTAGGCAATATCACTAAGTCCATAATAGCCAATTATAATTTCCAATCATTAGGAGAATACCGCACTTTGCTGGAAATGTTTAATGTAACGGTCGAGGAAGTTAAGGGTGAATATAAAGAAAAACCTTATCGGGGATTGGTTTATTCGGTATTGGATGAGAATGGAGAAAAGGTTTCCAAGCCCTTCAAATCATCGTTATTCGGCAAATCGGTCAATATGGAAGCACTGCAAAAGCATTTTGAAAAGTCGAAAATAGCAATTGATACTACGGATATAAAAGACAGATTAAAACAGAAAGTCTCCGAATCCATGAAGCATAACCGTAGTATGGACGATTTTAAACAGTCGTTATTGCAGTCAGGCATAGGTTGTGTGTTCCGGCAGAATGAACAGGGACGGATATATGGAGCGACTTTTATCGACTATCAAAATCGAACCATCCTCAACGGTTCACGCTTAGGCAAAGAATTTTCGGCAAATGTCTTTAACGACCTGTTCCAAGATTCTCCCACGAGAAACATGGAACCCACGGCAGAAAAGCAAATCTTCCAACAAACGGATCGCTCCAACCGATTTACTGAATCCTCCGGAGTTCAGCCACCCGTTGGCGACGATAGCTTTAATGTAGGTGTCGGACTGTTTGAACAACACGGGACTGATTATGAAAATGAAAGCTTTGTCCGGCAGAAAGAGCAGGAAGAGAAACTTCGGCTGGTGAAAAAGAAAAGACGGGGACGGAGTATGTAATAAATATATACAGTCAGGTAATTGTCTACTGTGCAATGTATAAATAGCAAATGCTGTTATTGCGATAACAGGATATATTGATTTCCGATGAAACAAAATTTCCCCTCTTGAACGAAGACCCTCATGTGTTTTGTGAAGGGCCATTCGTTAAAAAGGAAAAATTTTATTGTTGGGGCTCGTCTGTTTGTCTTAGTTTGCCGTATCATCCTGGGATGACTCCTTGTCTTTCAGCAATTCCATTAAACCGGCGAGGTCTTCCCGGATAGAGGTTTGCGCTATGCACTTTTCATAAATCTCATCGAGGACTTCCTGCATGGCCTTTATGACATCCGCATCCATCATCTGATGCAGATAAGCGGAGCGCATAAGCTCATTTTCTTTAACCTGCTCCATTATGGACGGGAAGAATCCCCTGAGCAGGCCAATGGTCGTTACTGCCATTTCAGGTGCTACTTCAATGGTTACCTCTTTCTTCTTAAATTCTTTTTTCATACGGTGTTTTTGTTTTAGTGCTTGTATGAAATAAAGATAGTAATTATTGAGTAAACAGGTATAAAAAAGCCCTCCTGTAATAATACAAGAGGGCTTACCGGTGAAAAAAGAAAACATTATTGGCCGCAAACAGCCGTTTATAAGTCCTCACGGACTTTCTTTATCTATATACTGCCGGATAAACTTCTCTACTTCGGATTCCAGATAGAACGTTTTGCTCCCAATCTGTATGAAGGGTAATATCCCCGAGCTGCGGTAACGTTGCAGGCTGCGTTTGCTCAGGTGAAGCAGCAGACACAAATCCTGATTGTCGAGCAGGGTTTCCCCGTTCAGGCGGTTTTTGGCTTTCATCAGCTTTCTGAGTTCTTCCAGCAGCTTTAGGATTTTATCCATGCTTTCGTCGAATTTATTGTCGTTTATTTCCATTCTGATCTGTATATCGTATATCATTTAGACACAGGCAAAGTTCCGCAATATTTATCATTCCGGTTGGCAGGCTGCTACAACTATTTTTGAAAATAATCCGCAACAGTCTGTATCCCTACCAATTACCTGACCATATTCCAGGGTCTGCTCATGCAAAAAATATCCGTATACCTGCCTGTTTTCCGGTAGAATGAGAGATAAATCGAGTTCGGATATAAGTAAAGGGTATTGAAGTTTTCGTAAAACAGGTAGATTCTTATGCTGTATTAATAGTATATTACTGATAATAAAGCAAATAAACAACAGCAAGAATGATGTCGCATAAATATTTTCAGAGCAAGAATATTTAACTGAAAAAGGGAAAAAGTAGTCTGCAAAGGAAAAATATCAAAAATGGCAGGCTCCCGATTTTTATTTTCCGGACATTTTGTATGTTGCTTATCTGTAGTATATTAGTATTGTTTTCGTTCGGTATCGAAAATATACTTTCCTAGATTTGCCTGCATGGATGTATCGGGAACAAAAGAAAAGCGTGAATCGCTTTACCTTTATATTGTAGAGGCACTGGTATGCCCGGATAAAATAAAAGCTGCAATCCACGCCTTATGCTTACGCGACGCGAATTCCAACTCCTTATTCTTCTTTATCCTAAAAAATTACCAGTTTTCTACAAAGAGAGAATCAGAGTGGATTCTGATATGTCTGTACTAATCTTGTATGCCGGGCAACCTACTGTTGTTCAATCAACCGGCGGCAAAATAATAATTTATTCTTTTTCAATATCATTGTTGTCTTCTTCGTCCATCCTGTCCCTGAATCTTTTTCTCATCTTATCCAGAAAAGCAGTCGGATTCTTCCGGTTGGTCAGATTGAACCAGGCTTTGGGGAGAAGCGACAACAATTCGATGTTAAATGTCCTTTCGTAATGGATGACTAACTGTTTAAGGCTGATTCTCCCGTTATTGACCGAGCAGGTGCAATACTGTCCGTAGATCATTTCCAGCAAATCAATCTTTTTGGCGGTCCATACCGCAGGTGGTCCGTAACCGTCCTTTTTAGCCTCCGCAGGCTTTTCGAGTTTTTCCAGTTCCTTCTCCAGATATACGTCCAGTATGTCGTTTGCCAGTATCTGCGCTACCAAAAGGTCGCCGCCGCTCGAAAACTGCGGGTCAGGCCTGTAACAAAGATTGTACACAATGTTATTCTTCTGCGGTTTACCACGAAGGAAGTAGTAACAATCGAAATGGGTATCACCCGAACGGTAGTACCTGTAAAACTCCCGGTGGCGGAAGAAAAAAGCCGATATCTGTCCCTGCTCCTTATGCAGGTACTGCTTCTGTACTTTGCTGCCACCCTGCGGGCGGTTTATCACGATGTCGTACATCTTACGGTAAAGAAGTAAATAACATAGCAGGGAAGGCTTGTGGATACGGAAAAAGTCGATTTCCTGCTGCTTGTCCTTAAATTCATAATCACTCATAAATACCCTGAGCTTTTCCAGGATATCTTCCAGTAAGAGGATGGCTTCACGTGTTTTTTCGTTGTCGGCTGTGCATTTGCCTTCAATGGCGTGAAGGGAGCTGTTCATTTCTTGTCTCAAGCGAGCTACAAAATTTTCCATACATTTCATGGTTTTGTTTGTGAATATTATTGTATTATCCGGGAATTCGTTCTCCCGGACGTTTTTGCTTCGCTTTTCGGATAATTGCAACCGTGTTATTCGCTAATCATCGGGTGGGTTCATTTTTGTCATATCCTGTATGTTTTAATAATTATCATTTTCTTATTTACTGTCGGTAGATATTTTATGATTGCTACTTTTATACCATAAATTATGGTGTTCATCTTTTTGCTTTTTTAGCGGGCAGCAAAATCATCCGTGAGTCTCATCTTTTTGTTTGTGAATAGCCTGGGGGTGCATCCCGGTCTTTTTCTTTGCTTCATCTCACTTTTGGTAATATTAGCTTAACCACCAGCTGCCGGGAGTCCTTATCTTCTTCATCCTTTTTTTTATCATCATTGGTTTGTTATTTTATGATTGTTAATTGCCGTTACTCATATTTTTGTTAATTTTGCCCGGCTTGTCTTGCTTTTCGGCGGGACAGCTTCCGGTATCCCCCGGCTGTTACTGTTTAAAACCATGCACTAGGATTAAAACATAGCCTGGGGGATATTACCGGGAAGCCTTCACAAACAAAACCGAAGCTTACTTGCTCCCGCCATGTATTCGGTTAGCAGTTTGTAGTTAACAGTTATCAATATTTTTCATTTTTAGTTTTTAATTATTTTCGTGTCTTGTAGCCTCGCATACCTGCCCTGTACGATACCGTTTTGGCCTATCAGATAAATGGTCGGCGTGCCGAGAATCCCGAAGTTCCTGAAATCCGTTCCCGATATACCCTGTAAATCGCAATACTTCTGTTTCCATGGAAAAGAAGCAGATATATTGTCGAAAGTCTCCCGGTTCATATCGGCCGCTACCGATACCACTTCATAACCTTTTTCTTTCAGTAATGGATAATTATCCTTTAATTGCTGTAGCTCGGTGGTGCAGTTGCCGCATCCCGTCTCATGAAATACCAGCAGGACATTGCCTTCGGGAAGTACGCCCTGCGAGAGTGCGGGAGCTTTACTACCTACATTCAGCTTATAGAGGTTCATCAACAGTTTGAGCTTGCCTGTCGGCTCTTTGATGCGTCCGTCATTGGTCAGGAAGTTGGTCAGATGCTCTTCCAGGTCGTTCCAACCCATGGACTCGCAGATAGCAAACAGATTCTCGCTCAGTGTGGTATATATCTTGTCCTGCTTTGTCCTTTTCAGCAACAGCGACATATCACCAATAAAGTCCATATGGTAGGGCGTGCCCTTGTCGTATAAAGCCAGCAGGCCGTTCAATACATTATACCACAATCCCGAGGTATAGAGCGCTTCGATATCCAGATTGTTTTGGACATACTTCCTGACTGTCTGCATTTGTACAGAATCCGCCATTACCAGTGCCTGTACATCCCTGCTCAGGAAGTTGTATAAACGGATAAACCGCGCTGCATATAAAGGGCTTGCTTCCAGTTCCCCTTCGAAAGACTGCTGTCCTGCTTCCTGCAAAGCCTTTTCCTTTGCCAGCAGGGACAGGAAAGCATCCTCCCTGTCATATATATCCTCCAGTCCTGTGAGCAGCATTATCTTTTGCTGCCGTTTGACCTGCGGGACGAACCAGCCTTGCAGGGCTTCGTTTTCGGGGGAAGATGAAAAGAGGGTGTTGCCTCCATACGGGTATTCTTCCGCACAACGGATAACAGGGTTCTCGCCCGGAGAAACAATGAAATCGAGTTGTCCCTGTCCTGCCGTAATGCTTGCCATGCCCCGGTAATCGCTGTAAGCATCGGGAATAGCAATCTGCGTCCGTCCTTTATCGTCCAGCCTGCCGCGGAAAACCGTATCGCATACCATGGCTCTTTTCAGACAGAGGGAGATATCACTGTCCGGGTAGAAAGCGAAGTCCACGCTTATGGTCTGCGCATTCAGTCCTGCAACAACCATAAAAAAAAGAGCCGGTAATATTAATCGTATCATAATATTATTACACATTACACATTTATTCCGGTTATTGTCATTTTCTTCAAAACAAAGTGCCGCAGTCCTCCGCTCAGGTAGCCATACCTGAAAAAATGATTCTCTTTTTCAAGCAACATCTTTTTGCGTATGTTATAGGTGCGGTGGTGTACCATTATGCCCAGATAGGAGTTGACCGAAGCCCTCATTTTTTCCAGTTCGCATCTGTCAGGCTCATTCCGGGACGACAGCCTGCGGTTCCAATCATTGACACATTGCCTGAATTTCTTTTTGGTGCGGTTCGCTATATAGCTGCGATGGGGTTTCAGGGTAGCTCCCAGAAAATTAACCCCTTTGGTATAATGTTGCAGGTATATCTTGTGCGGGTGCAGTTCCAGGTTCAGGTTTTCGGACAGGAAATCCCTGATTTGTATTATGGCCTGCTTTAATAGCTCCTTGTCCGTATGGATGATTGCAAGGTCATCGACGTATCTTCCGTAATACCGGAAGCCCAAAGTCTCTTTTACAAAGCAATCCAATGGGTGCAGGTACACATTGCTGAATAATTGCGAGGTCAGGTTGCCTATCGGCAAGCCGCTGCCGGCAAGCGAATTGAACAGGCTTTTTGACGGTGGCAGGCCATTCCAGTCCGATTTCCTGCCTTTTATCCTGCAATTATCCACCGGATTATCATCCAGTATCGCTTTTATCAGGTACATTATTAATTCTTGGTCGGCTCCGAATGGAGTATCTCCGTTTTCCCCGGCTTTGTGTAACATCGAGAAGAGTTGCATGTGTAATATATTCTTGTCGATATTCATAAAATACCCGCGTATGTCGAGTTTGAGTATGTAGCAGTCGCGCATATAATTGCCGCTGCATTCGCGGATAAAGCTTTCTATCCGGCGGATACCATATAAGGTGCCCTTCCCCTTACGGCAACTATAGCTGTCGTCAATAAATACTTTATCGAAAACCGGGTTGATATAATTGAACAGCAGGTGATGGATAACCCTGTCGCGGAAATCGGCGGCGAATATCTCCCTCTTGACGGGTTCGTCTATAATAAAGCAGATGCCGGGGCTTACTTTGTAAGTCCTGCCGGTTATATCCCTGTACAGGGCGAGGACATTTTTCTCATAATCGATTTCGAAGCGAACCTGGTTTATGGTGTTCCGCTTATTCTTACGAGCATCGAAATAGGCCATGAACAAATCCGTCAATAAGTTGTCATCCTTCATCCTGTACGTCTTTAGTGTTCCTCCGGGGTAATCCAATGCCCCAGAGGATAAGGTTTATGTTTAGTTCTGAAATACAGCGCACAGAGAATCCGTTTGCGCGATTGTTGTTGTTGCCCGGGTTAACATTGCTACTGTTGAAGTTCAGGTTGTACGAGTTGTTGCTGTTACTGCTATTCCTTGTACTACTCCAGTAGTTGCCGTTGTTGCCGACGTTGTTCAGCGAACCATTGTTGTTGTTACGGTTGCCGGCGGCGGGCAAATAAAAGCAGGCGCTTGATGACGTAACCCGTTTCCCTATAGCGGAAATACAGGCAGCCTGCTGAATTAAACGAGCCTCTCTTACAGGCCTTTCCGAAAGGATACCGATAAAACTCTCACTCATTATAAACCTTTTTTCAGTAGTCAGTAGCTGGTAGTCAGTAGTCAGTAGTCAGGAATAGAAAGACTTTATTCACTCGTAACTTGTAACTCGTCTACTTGTTTACTGTTTTATTCTTTACAACTCTTTTCCCATGCGGCGAGTTGCCTGCTTATATTTTCTATTTTCTCATTGGCCGTGGCAAATGTCTTTAGCGGTACCTGCTTAAGTTCCATCGAAAGCCTGAGCAGCAGGCGTACGATTTCGAGGTTTTCCCTGGCCTGGCTAATCAGTTCCTTCTTCCGGTACCGGCAATTTGCCCTGTAGATATTTGCCATTAGCATGACCAGTTCCTTCTTCATGGTTTCGCCCAGGGTGAAGCGGTAGTCGCGTTGCATATGCCTGCCCGAAGCAAAAATCAACAAAATCAGGTCGTAACACACTTTGTAGACCGGCAGATTGTCGTATGTAGCCATTTATCGCGGTATCTCAGCAAAATTCCTGTTGAAGCTTTTCTACAAAACGCATACAGTCCATAGGACTTGCCGTATGCAGTTTGAATGAAGAAAGCCTCTCTACCAGCACATTTACACTTCCACCATGCACAGCCGGATTTGTAAGTCCTGCCTGCTCTTTTATCTCTGCTTCCTTTTTCCATTTATCGAACAACAGAGGGTCGGCAGGCACATCTGTTTCCAGTACGATGGCTGTGTGTTCCTGCACTTTGAGTCTAAAATGCGTCAGCACCTCTTCGAGTGACGACTGGGGGAATCCCACACTTATCACTTCCCGCTGTATGGACTTGATATATTTTTTGGTGGGTTTCAGCTTCTTTATTTGCGAAACCAGATAGGCATCTTCTTCGTAGGCCACCCAAAAGACGCCTTCTTTATACAGGTGCAGTTCTTTGTCGCCATGTAATGCCAGTTTTTCGGTGATTGTCATTTTTTCAAAATTTTTTCCGACCGCTAACGCGGTATTTATACCTCCTTGCTTTTAATGCAAGGAGGTAAATAGATAAATAGGTAAATAGTCTAACACGCTCCCTATGGTCGCTTTCATTCTGGAATACAGCGAACCGAACGACCGGTCCCGCGAATGCTGTCGAAGCCCGAGTAGACGTTACCACTGTCGAAGTTCAGGCCGTACGAGGAGAAACTGGTGTTGACCGTACTACTCCAATAGCGGCCGATGCTGCCGACGGGGTCCAGCGAGCCGGTAAGGTTGACGCGGAGGCCGGCGGCGGGCAAATAAAGTGCTTCAGCAACTCTGTAACCACTGGTACTACCACTTGAGAATTTTCCAAGACCAGTCCATGTGCTACCTGAAGTGGAAGCGCCGGGTGCACCGTTGGTAGTACCACCCTGATAGATAGCAGACCACTGTTTCTGGCTGGGAACCTTCCAACCTGTAGGACAAGGATTGTTTGAAGGTATTGCCCAGGTAGGATTATAATCCTGTGAGCCGTCACCCCAAAGGTCATGTTTACGAGAGTTGCGCCAGTCGTAATAAGCAGGCGATGTAGAGAGGCTCTTGATATACTTACCGTATTTGTCAGTAACGGAAGATAATACCTGTCCGGTAGCAGCATCCAATTCGGCTGCCTGGGCAATAGTAGTGATAGTAGCATCGGAAGTACCGATGCCATTCGGCCATACATCTGTTCCGGTGAGTTTGCGTCTGAAATGCCCTGTGGTAGTACCATTGCCGTCTTTTTCGCGTCCCCACTGGTACAGGTCACCCAGACAATTACAAGGATCAGTATCATTCTCAGCTCCGAGGTTGACATGGGCAAAGGCAACCTTTACCTGATCAGTGGCCGGATCGCCGGCAACACCGTCTTTCCATCCCCATACATAGATAGGCGACAGTGTTCCTTTGGTAGCCTTTACCACCAGTATATCGAATTTGTCTACAGGCTCTATATCGTTACCCTTAACCGTCATCTGGCAGGTAATAGTCACCGTCTTTTTATAATTGCTTAATGCCAGGTCGTCGGGGTAATCTGCTTCAAGGGCAATATCCGCAGGGGGGGTATAAGCAAAGGTTGCGCTATTTGCTCCTTTTATTAGCTTGCCATCTACCACCCACTGGTACGATGTAGGGGTATCACCCGTAGAATTGGCATACAGGTTCATCGTCTGGTAGGTAAACATGTAAAAACCGGTACTGGCAAGTACGGAAGCTACATTGCTCGTTACGGCACAAGCCGTTACCGAGGCATTGGCACTCGGTGTAACAGGAATATACGGAGGCATCTCACCCTCGCAGGAGGAAATCCATTTCGCCCCGTTCCAGAACTCAAGGCAGTTGGTAGTAGTGTTAAAGATAGTCAAACCTTTAGCCAGCACTTCTTTCTGAGTGCCAAAGGTAGCCGTCATATCGTTACGCTCTTTGGTAGTCAGGTGCGGCATGCGCATGCCTGCCTGTTGGTTCGAGATTATTTCCAGCACCGAGAATGCTTCGGGTTTCTTATTGCTACCCATCGTTACCTGGGCATATGCGCCCGTTGAAAATACAAGGAAGGCGAAAACAGCTACTGCTTGTCTCCACCGGTTTTTTGTTCGTGTCTCAGTTGTTTTCATAAAAAATATTAATGAGTTAATATGCCAATGTGAAAATGTGGCAATGGCACGAAAATTTATATTTATTGTTTATCAGTTGCCTCCACTTTTAAGTGGAGGAATAAATTGCTAATCAGTAAGGGCTTTAGCCAAACTATTTTTCGACTAAAGTCTTTCTCCGGGAGTCCTTTTATCCACGCCTTTTAAGGCGTGGCAATTATCTCTAACCCTTCCCCCTTCGGGTACTTCCGGCCCCTCCCCGGCCTCCCCAAGAGGGAGGGAGGAGAAGAAAAGGGTAGAGTGCCTGCCGGGCGGAATCGCCTCTGTCAATCTTCGCCTTGCGCCTCTCCCCTCCTTTCGGAGGGGCAGGGGGAGGTGGCTTTTATTGAGTCGCCTGCGCTCGCTTTCATTCTGGAATACAGCGCACAGAGAAGCCGTCTGCGCGATAGGTGGAGTTGCCCGGGTTAACAAAGCTACTGTAGAAGTACAGGATGTACGAGCTGAAGCTGCCACTGCTATTCCTCGTACTACTCCAGTAGCCGCCGTTGTTGCCGACGCCGCTCAGCGAACCATTGGTGTAGTTACGGGTGCCGGCGGCGGGCAAATAAAGTGCTTCAGCAACTCTGTAACCACTGGTACTACCACTTGAGAATTTTCCAAGACCAGTCCATGTGCTACCTGAAGTGGAAGCGCCGGGTGCACCGTTGGTAGTACCACCCTGATAGATAGCAGACCACTGTTTCTGGCTGGGAACCTTCCAACCTGTAGGACAAGGATTGTTTGAAGGTATTGCCCAGGTAGGATTATAATCCTGTGAGCCGTCACCCCAAAGGTCATGTTTACGAGAGTTGCGCCAGTCGTAATAAGCAGGCGATGTAGAGAGGCTCTTGATAAACTTACCGTATTTGTCAGTAACGGAAGATAACACCTGTCCGGTAGTAGCATCCAGGTCGGCTGCCTGGGCAATAGTAGAGGTAGTAGCATCGGAAGTACCGATCCCGTTAGGCCATACATCCGCATCAGTCAGGTTACGCCTGAAATGTCCGGTAGTAGTACCATTGCCGTCCTTTTCACGTCCCCACTGGTAAAGGTCACCCAGACAATTACAAGGATCAGTATCATTCTCAGCCCCGAGGTTGACATGGGCAAAGGCAACCTTTACCTGATCAGTGGCCGGATCGCCGGCAACACCGTCTTTCCATCCCCATACATAAATAGGCGACAGTGTTCCTTTGGTAGCCTTTACCACCAGTATATCGAATTTGTCTACAGGCTCTATATCGTTACCCTTAACCGTCATCTGGCAGGTAATAGTCACCGTCTTTTTATAATTGCTTAATGCCAGGTCGTCGGGGTAATCTGCTTCAAGGGCAATATCCGCAGGGGGGGTATAAGCAAAGGTTGCGCTATTTGCTCCTTTTATTAGCTTGCCATCTACCACCCACTGGTACGATGTAGGGGTATCACCCGTAGAATTGGCATACAGGTTCATCGTCTGGTAGGTAAACATGTAAAAACCGGTACTGGCAAGTACGGAAGCCGGAGCAGAAGATACGGCGCAAGCCGTTACCGTAGCGCTGGCACTCGGTGTAGCTGGTATATAAGGAGGCATTTCCCCCTCACATTGCGATATCCATTTGGTACCGCTCCAAAACTCAAGGCAGTCATTTGATGTGTTGTATATGGTCAGCCCTTTGGCCAGCACTTCTTTCTGAGTGCCGAAGGTAGCCGTCATATAGTTACGCTCTTTGGTAGTCAGGTGCGGCATGCGCAGGCCTGCCTGTTGGTTGGAGATCAGTTCGAGCGCCGAAAAGGTTTCCGGTTCTTTGTTACTGCCTACGGTTACCTGGGCGTTTATCCCTGCCGCAAAAAGCAGGAAAGCCATCATAGCAGCTGTTTGCCGCCAGTAGGCCTTGTGTTGCGTTGTTTTCTGTGTCTTGGTTGGTTTCATACGATATTAATTTGAGAATTTGAAAATGCCACCCCACCCCGACCCTCCCCAAAAGGGGGGGAGGACAGAGAGATGGAAAAGTGAATAAATAATATATTGAATTTTGGTATATGCTGACCGCATCGCGACACCTCCCTTTTGGGGAGGCCGGGAGGGGTGGTTCGCCCGCATTCGGGCAGGCAAACCCTGCCCCTACAATCGGCGGGCAGCCAATCTTTAAATCTTACAACCCGTATCTGCCTGTTAACTGATGACTGATGACTGATGACTGTTAACTGATGACTGTTGACTGAAAAAACGGGGAGGCGCCGGCCGACTACTTTCCCAAGCAATGGCAGGCAAAGTGAAGACAAATAAGACAACATTGAAGACAACAAGACAATGTAATATATTCTTCCTCCCCGGAAGTAGGACCCCTCCCGGCCTCCCCCAAGGGGAGGAGTGAAAAGGCATATATCATATCCCCCTTGGGGGATTACAGGGGGCTTGTAAAAGGGAATGCGCAATACATTAAAACAACAACCGGAGGGGCATATTCCACATTCAGGGAAAAAGGGGAAAGTACAGACAGGGTAATAATTTTTTATATGTACTTTATGATTGACAGGTTTTACCTGTTTAACAAATTTAACAAATTTAACAAATCTTTTGCCCGGGTTATTTGTTATACCCACAGGAACAACCTGCACACGCGTACTGCCCCGGGCGGAAGACTCTGCCCTTACTGATTCTCGCTGTTGTCTTGGTAGTTGTTTACTTAAAAAATTCATTCTCTTCTTAACTTGTCCCTTAAAGGCTTTTGTTTTCCGTCACTATACAAGTGACGGAAAACAGAAAATAATTACCTCTCTTACCGCAGGCAAAATTATATCTTTTTCTTCGTTAAAGGGGTATCCGTTTCCGCATAAATTTTATCCGTTTCCGCCTTTCGTGCTGTTTTTTCTGATCTGGCCGGGAGTAAGCCCGTAGTGCTGACGTATGAATCTGATGAAAGCCGGATGAGAATTAAACCCGAACATGGAGCTTATCTCCTTGAGGGTCATATTACTGGTATTGATGCAGTGATAGGCCTCCCTTGCCCGTTGACGGCGCATCCATGCATAGGGAGCCTCAGCGAAAACCTTGCGGAACTTCTTCTCGAAACCGGACACCGTGTACTTCATGACCGCTGCCAGTTCGGAGAGATTGTCGTACTTGTTGTAATTACTCATGATGAACTGCGAGAACCAGGTATCGGTACTCAGGGTGGGAGAAAAGAAGCGGTAAAGGTCTTCCTTGGGATAGAAAGCCCTAAGGATGAACATCAGCTCGCGTATCTTGCCTTCGTTGTAGTAACGGCATTTAAGGCCCGCCCGGTGGCACAGGCCCAGCATCTCCAGGTAACTTTCCATTACCGGGTTTACTTCCAGCAGGAAGCCCGGTCCGGGATCTCCGGCAACCTGTTTTGAGTTGCCTTTCTTCTGCCCCGACTTAGCCTGTCCTATGGCCAGCAGGTTCTCCAGGCGGAAGCAGTCGCACAACTGTATCTTGTCGTACAGGCGGACAATGCCCAGGTGCGTTTCCTGCACGGCACGCACCCACAGGCTGCGGTTGGCCGGGAGGAAAAGGAATTGTCCCCTGCGGGCAATGTGGTAGCCGGAGTCTCCCATTGAATATTCGATTTCCCCTTCCAGCACGAACATGATCTTATTGACCCAGGGCTGTACTTCCTGTCTTTGGCCTTGTCCCATGAATTTCTCCTCTATGGCAGGACGATGCCTGTTGTCGTAGTTGGGACAATCCAGGTGTTCTCCTGCATACAATAATTTTGCCATAATCGTGATTGTTTAAGTGTTGTTTGATCTGTATCCGCTTGTTTTTACTTATACCCCTGTTTATCAAACGCTTTACAAATGTTTGACAACAGGGTAAATTGCCTGTGGCCGCAACGCCTGCCTGCGGGCAGGTGTAATTGCCTCTGCTTAAAATACTTTCCCCTTTCTTTTCCCCCTGTTTACCGCTCATCTTGTTTGACAAATGTTGCACAAGCTTTTATCTTTTTATTTTATATACACCCCTATACGGTATGATATAAGGGAATACGTTACCGGGGTGCACCTCTCCGTCACTTGTATAGTGACGGATTTTTTTTGTCCTTATTACCGAATCTCAAAGATAGGAAAAATCCGCTGTTATAACCTTCCACATACCAACACTTTAACATAATCATGTATCTTTTTGCATTTTACACCTCATCATTTTTAATTTTTAGTTTTTAGTTTTTAGTTCTTCATTCTTCACTCATAATTCCTCCGTTCATACATTGCGTTTGTTACGGGGCTTGCCCTTGAGCAGACGGCGGCGCATATCAGTTCGTTGGCTATATCCAGGCGGGAGCGTTCTAGTTGCGCCAGGTAGGTATAGGTGGTCTTTTGGTTGTTATGTCCCAGCCCTTCGCTGATGACCCACAGGGGCAGGTTCTCGCCTTTGGCTATCGAGGCCCAGCTGTGACGCGATACATGGGTGGTCAGTACAGAAGTGATGCCCGCCTTGCGTGCCAGTTCCTTTAGGCGCAGGTTCTGCGTGCGAAGGCCTGTTTCGTATTGCAGGCGTTCTTTCTTGCCCGTATCCGTAATAACGGGGAACAGGTAAGGGGAGTTCTTCACATCGTCCGAAAAGCTGTCCAGTACGGACTGCATCACCGGGGTGATCTTTACTTCGATCAGTCCTCCCGTCTTTTTGCGGTAATAGCGGATAATGTTCCCGCGTATGTTGTCCTTACGTAGGTAAGCCAGATCCACGAAGCACATGCCCCGTGCATGGAAGCAGAAGATAAAATACCGCCAGGCAGTGTACAGCTTTTGTTCGGATTCATCCGCAGGCTGCCTGCCTTGTTCGAGGTACCGGTTGTAAGGTAGGTTTTGCAGTTTGCCCATTTGCTCGGTATTAAGGGCACGTTTGGCAGTCTTATGGAAGCCTGTGAACGCTCCTTTAAAGGGATTCATCCTGTACAGCACCAGTCCTTCATCCTGCGCCTTGTAACAGAGGGCACGCAGGTTACGCATATAAAAGGAAATGGTATTCAGGCTTTTACCGCTCTTTTTGAGGTTTTCCTCAAAGGCCTGTACCAGGGAGGGGGTTATATCCCGAAAACGGACGTCTTCTGCACGGACGAAGCCCAGCAGTTTGTTCACGGCTGACAGGTAAGCCCGGGCGGTACGTTCATGTCCTGTATTGTTCAATCCGCGTGACAACCGTAAAGCATACCCTGCCAGGCTATCCTTGCTTCGCCGGGGAGGACAGAGTTCATGCAGGACTTCTTCCGCCGTATAGAAGGCGCGGGAGGAAAACTCATCCGCAACGGCTTCGAAGCGTTCCCGCATCCGGTGGATATACTCCGCCGCTTCTTCCAGAGCGTCGGAATGTGGATTATCCCTGCCCGTGACCACTTCCTGTGACAGGATATCCCATTGATAGGGATACAGGCGGTAAGGGGTGGAGATACTTTTACTCTTGCGCCTGTGGACAAGGCGAAGGCACAGGCGGCCGGGGGTGTCATTTCCCAGACTCGAGGCCCGTAGATAAAAGGTCAGTGTGGACATAGGCGGTTACTTTGTTTTTTATTCGTTTAATGGTGTTCATTCTCGAATGACAAAGGTAACAACACTACCGCTGGTTTGGTTCTGATAAAGAGATAATCGAGCAGGAGCCGGATATAAAAACAGAAGATAAGTGAAAATGATATTAAAGTGAGTTGGACGCAAATTTCATCATAAAAAAATTTCGGATACTTTTCTCCACTAAAGAATCTTTTATATATTTGCTGGTGAAAGACGTTCTTTGTACATTATGCAAAATAAGGTAAACAATAAGGGTTCGCTCATTTCTAAACCGTTACCTGTTAGGGAAATTTCGCTTGTAAGTTATTTGTTATCAGCCGGAAAGGAAAATTCATGTGCCTTCCTTGATGAAATGTCAGATTCTTTTCAATACCACATAAATCGGCAATTTCCTTCAGATAAGAATTTGTCTTTTGGTTACTCAAAACAGGGAGTAATTGTCCGTTCTTTAGTTTGCCTCTATACTTTTTCAATATCATTGATGGAATTTTCAAGAGAGGTACATTAACCGTTGTACTTGTCTTTTGGCGTTTAGTCATAATCCATAGAGAGCCATCAAACGATTTACGGATATTTTCTTCTTTGAGATTCTTTACATCTATATAAGCAAGTCCAGTGTAGCAGCTAAAAATGAAGATATCCCGTACATGTTCAAGTCTTTCGGAAGTCATATTCTTCTTTATGATTTCGTGAAGTTCATCTTCTGTCAGATATCCGCGATCAACTCTCTTTATCCGAATTTTATAGTTTGCAAACGGATCGCCAACAATCCATCCATTGTTTCGTGCTATAATTACAATTCGTTTAAAGAACTGCATAAATTTCGCCGTCGTGTTTTCGTTGCATCTACAATCAACCCGAAGATACGTTTCAAAGCCTGTAATGAAACTATGATTGATTTCCCTGAGACTAATATCAGAAACCCGATGACGAGTTTCCAGATAATCTTTCAATCGGTTGTATGTTCGCTCGTATTTCTCCAAAGTAGCTTTGGTCTTACCTATACCAACCATCTTTTTTACTTCGACATTGTGTTCGGCAAAAACGGTCAGTAAGGTTTGTTGCTCGGTAGTGTAGCCAAGAAAAATATTACGGATCTTCTCTCCGGTAACATGTTCTTTTTTCTCGACATCATAATAAGTGGTTGTGAGGGAAGTTCGGATATCATTCAACAGATGATTTAGCCTTAGGATAGTCGTTGATTTACCTTTTCCCCTTCCAGCATTTGTATCCCATAATTCAGGCTCAATTTCCAGTTTAGAACTGAATTGTGTCCTTGTTCCGTTAATGGAAAGGCGTACCATAATGGTACATTTTCCATTCTTGTTTACTTGATTTTTCTTGATGTAGAAAAGAATCTTAAATGAACTACTCATAATTTTCTAATTTTTGCACCTAAATCTCATCGAGACAAAGGTAGGGTGAATAATAAAATTACAAGCTGTTGAATCGCGGACAATACGCGACAGTTCAAGGACTTATGCGGAAATTGGTTACTATTTTTTCGACCTGATTTTGAGTAACCTTTTAGTAACCCGACGGTGTCTATTTTTGTCCTTTTCGGGTCTTTCAGGTGACTTAGTTATAAAAGAAAAAGTCCTGTAAAACCTTGATTTTACAGGACTTGTCTCCTTTTGTCTGTTAGAAGTCTTTGCTTCCCAGCGGAGAGAGAGGTACATGAACCTTTCTCGGTATGTCTTGCAAATCAATTATTTACATAAGGATAAGAGGTCATAGGTTACGAATTAGCAAAAGGTTGTTGATTCCCTTTTATGACCGCTCTTGGCTGCTATTTGTCTGCCTATCTCTTGGGTTCAAAGATACAACTATTTTTTAATATACAACTATTCTGAATAAGAATCATTTAGGATTAGTGCAAGGTGCAAGTCTATCTATTATATAGATACTTGCACCTTGCACTAAAGATTGACTTGTCCTAAGTTTTATTACCTTAAACATATTCGCTATCTTTGCGGCAGATAAATAGAATTTTGACGGATTTGTCCGTTTAGATATAACATAGCGTTCGCTGAACGTCTCAATGTAGAAAACTGGTAATTTTCATTTGAAAGAGACTGATAGCGCAATGTTCATGCTATACGAAAGTATGGCGTGGGCTTGCCTGTTTCTTTCAAGGGTATACCAGTACCTCTACATTGGAATTGTGTAAGTTCCACGCTTTTTTGCGTGTTATCTGCGAACTGGAAAGAAGTTAATAACACGTAAATATTAGCAACATGAAAAAAATTATTCTCTACATTGCTGCATCGCTTGACCAACGTATTGCCGAGCCGGACGGTAGCTTGGAGTGGCTTATTGAATTTCCAAATCCAGAAAAGACAGATTACGGTTTCAAGAAACTATTAGCTTCAACTGATATTGTTATTATGGGTGGACGTACTTACCGTGAGTTTCTGAATATGGATATAATTTGGCCGTATTCACGCCAAATGACTTATGTTGTTTCGCACCATAATTGGGGTGAAAAAGAAAATATAAAATTCATAACAGAAAACACTATTGAAAGAATTTCCGAACTTCGTAATCAAGAAGGTAAAGATATATTATTGGTAGGTGGTGGTGAATTGACTTCAAAACTTCTTACTTCGAACTTGATTGATGAAATGTATATAACTTACATTCCTGTTATTCTCGGTAAAGGAGTTCCGTTATTTCCGGAACAGTCCAAAGAATCACAATGGGAACTTACGGAAAATAAAATCTACAATTTAGGAGTTATGATAGTCAAATACCAAATAATAAGATAATATCTCTTAGCACTTCAAATATAAATATATTATTCAACCTTAAATATATTGATAACTTTTACTTATCTTTGTACCGTTATTCAACAAAGGGGATGGAACTCCCCTGTTATAAACCGCTAATAAAGTAGCTGATAGTTCCTGCTTAACTTAATCAACAATGGTTATGAGCAGGATTTTTATATTTATATATCTACTATCAGCAAATATTTTCCCTAAGGATAGATATACATCATCGCTCATGCAGTTTCTGTATGGGCTAAATCTGTTTATGTTCAATAAGTATTCACATATAAAGAATTAATGTTATGAAAATTGTAAAAGTAGAAGCATTGGAAATTCTCGATTCAAGAGGTAATCCCACAGTTGAAGCCAGTATCACACTGGAAGATGGCACACAAGCTCGTGCGATGGTTCCCAGTGGAGCATCCACAGGCGAAAGAGAAGCAACTGAATTGCGTGATGGCGACAAAAAACGTTATGGGGGCAAAGGCGTACTAAAAGCTGTCGATAATGTAAATTCAATTATCGCAAATGAAATTGTCGGAAAGAGTTTTCACTCTCAACGTGAATTGGATTATTTGATGATTGATTTGGACGGCACAAACAATAAATCAAAACTTGGAGCAAATGCCATTTTAGCCGTTTCAATGGCGTATGCACGGGTAAAAGCATTAAGCACCCAAACACCTTTATATCAATACTTAGGTGGCAGTAACGCTTATTTGCTACCTGTCCCCTGTATGAATGTAATAAACGGGGGTAAACACGCCGATAATAATGTCGATTTTCAGGAATTCATGATAGCTCCACACAATGCCCCTTCATTCCGTGAAGCTATCCGTATGGGCGAGGAAGTATTCCATTCTTTAAAATCTGTACTGAACAAGAAAGGATTAAGTACAGGTGTGGGAGATGAAGGCGGTTTTGCTCCCGATTTGAAATCGAATGAAGAAGCCGTCGAAGTTATCCTCGAAGCTATAACAAAAGCAGGATACAAGCCCGGCGACGATATTAGTATCTGCCTTGATCCTGCTACAAGCGAATTGTGGGATGACGGCAAATACAAAATGTTTAAAAGTACAGGCAAGCTACTCACAAGCGATGATATGATAAAGCTATGGGAATCGTGGGTACGCCAGTATCCGATAGTCTTATTAGAGGACGGACTGGCAGAAAACGACTGGACGGGCTGGCAAAACCTTACTAAAACACTTGGCAACAAAATAGAACTTGTGGGCGATGATATCTTTTGCACGAACAAAACCATTCTTCAGGAAGGCATCGACAAAGGTGTTGCCAATTCGATACTGATAAAGTTGAATCAGATAGGAACAGTAAGTGAAACATTGGAAACGATGGAACTGGCTAATAAGAATGGCTACAATACATTTATCTCGCACCGTAGTGGCGAAACGGTAGATACTTTCATTGCAGACCTGACCGTAGGGCTTAATGCCGGACATATAAAGACAGGTAGCGGTTGTCGTGGTGAGCGTATTGAGAAGTTCAACCAGTTCATGCGTATCGAACATGAGTTAGGCAAGAACTCTTTATTTGCGGGCAAAAAAACATTCAAAAACAATTAAGGATCTCACATTGAAAGGCGATTATCAGCTAATCGCCTTTCTTTCTGTTTAATAACTATCTATGCACAAAATCAATTCTTACAAAAGATTAATGGTCAAAGTGGAGCAAATTCCACTACTGTTTTATCTTTTGAAATGGCTTTTAATTACAATCATAGCAGGGGCGTTAATTGGTTCGGCATCCGCCCTGTTACTTGTATCACTCGATTTAGTAACAAATTACAGAGAATCGCATTTATGGATAATTGCCCTGTTACCGATTGCGGGTTTGCTTATCGGATTGATGTATCATTATTGGGGAAGCAGTGTTGTAAAAGGGAATAATTACCTGATTGAAGAAATACACGCCCCAAAAGATATTATTCCGTTTAAGATGGCTCCGCTTATCTACATCGGAACAGTTATAACACACCTCTTTGGCGGGTCGGCAGGTCGTGAAGGGACAGCCGTACAAATGGGGGGAGCGATAGCCGACCAGTTTTCCCGCGTATTCAAACTAAAACAACGTGACCATAAAATAATGGTTATGGTTGGTATCAGTGCGGGATTTGCGTCGGTATTTGGAACACCATTAGCCGGAGCGGTCTTTGCATTGGAAGTAATTATCGTAGGAAGAATGAGATACGAAGCTATATTACCGAGTTTTTTAGCAGCAGCTTTCGCTCATTTGACTTGCCACCTGTGGGGAGTGGCTCATACACATTACAGTATTCCTTTCGTCCCCGAACTGAATGTAGTAAATATACTGCTTGTAATAGCCGTTGGTATCTTGTTTGGACTTACAGCAATGCTGTTTTCCCGTTCAGTACACCTTTGGAGTAAACTGGCAAAAAACAAAATAAAATATGCTCCGCTTCGTCCGTTTATAGGTGGAGCAATAATAGCCCTTGCCGTTTGGGGATTAGGCACAACAAAGTATATTGGACTTGGAATTCCTACCATTGTCGAATCTTTTTCTATACAGCAAGGTTGGTATGACTTCCTTGCTAAAATTCTTTTCACAACATTTACTATCGGCGTAGGATTCAAAGGAGGGGAAGTTACCCCATTGTTCTTTATCGGAGCAACATTAGGCAGCGCATTATTCGGTATAATACCCTTGCCAATGGCATTATTGGCGGGAATGGGATTTGTTGCCGTGTTTGCCGGAGCCACAAATACACCTATTGCCTGTACACTTATGGGAATAGAATTGTTTGGGGCAGAAAGTGGTATTTATATTGGCATTGCCTGTGTCGTTTCTTACTTGTTTTCAGGGCATACAGGTATTTATGCTTCGCAGATAGTCGGAAGTCCCAAACACCTCATTTATGGAAAAATCAAAGGGCAACATTTAAAATAGATAAACAATGAACAGCAATATTACAGTACGAATATATTTTGAACATGGTAGAAGAGTAAAAGGACTTACTTTTAGACAAAAGTTATTTCATAGCGGTTTTTCTTATTATATGCTGAAAAAAGCAAAACTGGCAGAAATAAAACAGGCTATATGCTTTAATATCTCGGCAGGTTATTTATCTACCCATAAAAACATACAATGGGGACATTCAGAAGTAACCCCTATCCGGCATCCGCAATGTATCGAGCTAACAGATAGTGAAGAAAAAATCTATGGTTTTCTGAAAGAATATGAAGAGCAATTAAAGGATACGGAAATCTTAATCGTAAAAAACGAAGTCAATTTATTTATATACAATTAAATACAAGGTGCATTTGATGTTCTATTATCGTGTAGTTTTCTGGTAAAGAAATGATAGCTTTTCAAGTGAATCAGTTGCCAAAAAAGGTATAAAGAAAAGAGGAAGAGAAAAAATATGATTCAATTTACTACCCGTCTAAAAAAAGAAGTAGATGCAAAGATTGAACAAATAGAATGTTCGGAAGTCAGTATGATAACGAAGTCTTTAGAGGCTTCCCGTGTACTTCTCGAAGCATTTAATCAATTAAAAGCATTTTTCTTATCATACAATTTTAAAGATGAGGATGAAGAAATCTTGTTTTTTAAGGAAGTAAAACCCAGATTGGGTTCTCACTTAATATACTATCGAAAAGTTTATAACTTTGAAATGAATCGACCTGCGGGTATAGACAAACAACGAGAATATTTGTGTGAATTACTAAATGACATAAACAAATACAACAATAAACGGCTCGACTTTATCCGTTATTACCGTTCAGGCTCCTCTCGCTTAGATACTATTTATTTTCTGCGAAATAAGCCCGATATGGAGCAATACCTCGAAACATTTAATTATGAATTTGATTCCAATTTTTCAACAAATTGCGATTTCAAAGTAGCTAAAATTTTAGCAAATGATATGCTTTCCGCTTATTTGATGCACGAAATGGAACTTTTGAATGATAACGGCTTAAAAATTGGTTCTTTTGGGTTTCCTGCCACCAAACTAACATGGAAAGGAACAAAAGTAGAATTACAGGAACAAATTATTTCATGGGACAGTGCCGGAATATTCGGAGATGTGCCATTGACACAACTTTACAGCTATATTCAGAATGTTTTTAATATTCAATTAGACAGCAACTTATCTCGTAGTTTTAGTGAATTAAAAATACGAGTATCTCCTACACCATTTCTTGATAAATTAAAAGACACCCTGTTGCGGCGCATGGGACGGAAATAATAATATTGAAGGTTGAACACCCGAATTTGATGCTTAATTAGGTCAAATCGGGTGTTTTAGTTTATAATTCACTCTATACCGACCTTTATATATTTTTCCCTCTTGTTCTCCAAAGAAAAACACAATCGTAACACATTACAAATAAGCAGTTTGGGTAAAATGTAAAAAAGAGTTATACAGAGGTCGGTATTGAGTTGATACTACTCTGTATATACTCTAAAATATCCGATTTTGATGCTTATTTGAGTCGGAATTTACCCTATACCGACCTTTTTTGTTTTTTTCTTTCTGTTTTAAGGAGAAAAATACACTTGTAATACATTGTATATAAGCGATTTTAAAAAAATATTCAAAAAAACTTATACCGACCTCTTTATCAACAGCCAAGAAACACCCGAACTTTGCAGCGAATCAAATAGTTGCAAGTATGGAAGTGATAACAATAGATAGTCAGGCATACAAAGAACTGGTATCTAAAATCAATGCAATAGCAAAATTCGTCATAGATCATCAGGACGATGATACTGCCAATCCGGACGAAATGTGGGTGGACAGTTACGAAGTTTGCACATTCCTTAAAATCAGCGAACGCACACTCCAACGTTTACGCAGTAAGCGGTTAATATCCTATTCTATTATCTCCGGCAAATCATATTATACCATTGCTGAAATTAAACGGATGCTCAATGAAAAGAAAATCCGCAGTACAGATGAATGTATGAATGATCTTATAAACAATCATAAACTCCATGCTGAACAAAGACGAACTATTAAGACGGACAAATAATGGTTTGGACGTATTCAAACACTATATTTCATCGGTACAATGGAAAATAGGACGTAATTTTCTCAATCCCTTGTACGAAGACCGTAAAGCATCATGCAATGTGTATTTTGACCGCCGTAATGGTGTTTACAAAATAAAAGACTTCGGTAATGATGATTATAGCGGAGATTGCTTTTTCTATGTAGGTAGACTAAAAGGATTGGATTGTAGCAATGGAGCGGATTTTGTTGAAATACTGAAAACCATAAATAGGGATATGTCTTTAGGATTAGACAGTTCAGATTATACAAGTCATGCTCCACAGTCCACTCCGCAAAAGAACAATCCTACTAACCCCGAACCACAAAAAAACAAGCCCTATAATATCATACAACAAAAATTCACGCAGAAAGAACTGGATTTTTGGATGCAATCAGGTATTACGTCCGAAATATTGAAATTCTACAAAACAGTTTCCCTGAAAGAATTTAGAAGTGAAAATAAAGAAAATAAACCATTTTACTATACTTCATCAGAAAGTGAGCCGATTTTCGGATATATGGGCAAACGGTATATGAAAATCTACCGCCCATTTTCGGACGTTCGTTTTCTATACGGTGGTAACATTGGAGATAGCTACTGTTTCGGACTGGAACAATTACCCGCCAAAGGAGATACGTTGTTCATCACAGGCGGAGAAAAAGACGTAATGACACTGGCTGCACATGGATTTCATGCTATTTGCTTTAATAGTGAAACTTCTACAATTCCTTCAGGAATAATCTACAAACTAACATTCCGCTTTAAACATATCGTATTGCTCTATGATGCAGATAAAACAGGTATAGATGCAGCGATAAAGCACGAAAAATCATTGACGGAATATGGCGTAAAACGACTTATCCTGCCCCTTTCAGGAGAAAAAAGGGATAAAGATATTACGGACTATTTCAGTAAAGGAAATAACCGGAAAGAGTTCCGCCAACTATTCATTGATTTTCTTGATAATCTATATAACGAAACAATGACCATGCTAAAATCCTGTGAAATTGATTTCAACAATCCTCCGGCAAAAGCAGAAGAAGTTATATCGGCAGGCGATGTACCACTGGGAACGCAAGGAAATATTCTTTGTATTACGGGCGGAGAAGGTACAGGGAAAAGCAACTATGTTGCAGCCCTCATTGCAGGTTCGATAATCAAAGACAATCGTACCATAGATACATTAGGCGTAAATGTCCGGGATAACTCCGATAACAAGGCTGTCCTACTCTATGATACGGAACAATCCGAAGTACAACTTTTCAAAAACGTATCAAATCTCTTAAAACGTGCCAAACTGAACGAAAAGCCGGAAGAACTACGAGCTTTCTCCCTTACGGGAATGTCTCGGAAAGAACGGTTGCAAGCCATTGTTCAGAGTATGGATAAATACCATTACGAATATGAGGGTATTCGTCTGGTTGTCATTGACGGAATAGCGGATTTAGTATCATCGGCAAATGATGAAGTGGAAAGTATCAGAATTATGGACGAACTATACAGATTGGCAGGAATATACCGTACCTGTATAGTATGCGTACTTCATTATGTACCTAATGGCTTGAAATTACGAGGACATCTTGGTTCAGAACTGCAACGCAAAGCTGCTGCCATTCTAAGTATAGAGCTTGACGGTGATCCTTCAATATCAGTAGTAAAAGCACTCAAAGTAAGGGACGGTAGTCCTCTCGATGTTCCATTAATGCAATTCTCATGGGATAAGGAACTGGGAATGCACATCTACATAGGCGAAAAACCGAGAGAAGAAAAAGAGAAACGGAAAGAAAAAGAACTGACAAATGTTGCCCGTGAATTATTTGATTCACAAAAACATCAGACCTATATCGACCTATGCGACCGCATTCAACAAATAATGGATGTAAAGGAACGCACCGCCAAAAGTTACATTAAATATATGCGAGAGAAAGAAATAATCATAAAAGATCCGTCCAATCAGAATTACTTCATGATAGGGCATATCATCTAAAACCCGAATAGTTATGTATATAAGTAAAGAAGACTTTGAAGCGTGGATGGAACGAATCATGTACCGCTTCGATAAACAGGAGAAAACTCTTGATAAAATGAGTAAACGGAGAAATATGTTAGACGGAGAGATATTGCTTGACAATCAGGATTTGTGTCAGTTACTCCATATAAGTAAACGAACGTTGCAACGCTATCGCAGTACAGGCGAACTGCCTTTTCAAACAGTTTACAAAAAAACCTACTACAAAGAGAGTGATGTCCATAAGTTTATCAGGGAGAATTTCAACAAAGGGAAAAACGATAAAAATTCAGAAACCCCGTGAGAGCTGTACTATTTCCATTTTGTAATTTTTATTATTGTACAAAAGTCCGTACCGTCGTGATGACAGGCACGGGCTTTAATTTATTGAAAATGTAATTATAATGAGTTACAGATATTTATTTGTATTTTTGCACTTTAATTAGAATGATATGCAGTTAAGCCAACAACAAAATTTTTCCGAAATTGTATTGATGATCCGGCAGGCACAATACAACGCTATGAAAACCGTAAATGCGGAAATGATAAACCTATATTGGAATGTCGGGGAATATATAAGTAAACAGTTGGATAGTTCCAAATGGGGCGAATCAGTTGTTAAAGAATTGGCTGTTTATCTATCCAAGCATGAGCCTGATTTGAAAGGCTTCTCTGATAAGAACCTTTGGAGAATGAAGCAATTCTACGAAACATATAAGGATTATCCAAAACTCTCAACACTGTTGAGAGAAATTAGTTGGTCGCATAATTTAGCCATTTTTTCAAGATGCAAAACCGTTGAAGAAAGAGAGTTTTACCTAAATATCAGCAAAAAAGAATCATATAGTTTTAGGGAATTAGACCGCCAAATATCATCGGGACTTTTTGAAAGAACGATGATAGGAAACGCAAAACTCTCAACAGTGTTGAGAGAAATTCATCCCGACATAACAAACAGTTTCAAAGATAGTTACATACTGGAATTTTTAGGTTTGCCAGAATCTCACAACGAAAGTGAACTGCAAAAAGGGCTAATTAGTCAAATGAGAAATTTTATCCTTGAATTAGGTAAAGACTTTTTATTTGTTGGCGAAGAATACAGAGTGCAGGTTGGAAATAGTGATTTTTACATTGATTTGCTCTTTTTTCACAGAGGATTGCAATGTTTGATAGCGTTTGAATTAAAGGCAGATAAGTTCAAACCGGAACATTTAGGTCAATTAAATTTCTATTTGGAAGCATTAGATCGGGATGTAAAAAAGCCTAACGAGAATCCGAGTATTGGGATTTTATTATGTAAGGATAAGGATACCGAAGTCGTAGAATATGCTTTAAGCAGGTATTTATCTCCAACAATGGTATCCGAATATAAAACCCAGTTGCCTGATAAGAAAATACTTCAACGGAAACTTCATGAATTGTTTGATAAATAAACGCATATAAAAAAGCGACTAATTACATTAGCCGCTTTTTTCTTAGAGTTTAATCCCTTTAGAACTATCTTTCTTTTCTACTTTTGGCGGACTACTGCCCACCGAAGCAATAACAAGCCTATCGCCCATGATTTCTTTCACTCCCTGTATTGTGTTCGGTAACGGAGTGTCCTGGACAAAAGAAGTTTCGGTTTTCCCTTGTGATTGAATTTGATTGCCTACCGAAACGGAATTGTCCTGCACGCTCTCCTTTCCTTCGGTTTCCTCAATTGGTTTAAGTGATAGTTGAATTTCACGGTCTAACTTAATTAAATCGTCTTTCAGGGCTTTCAGTTCTGGTTCTTTTCGCCAAGTACCTTCAACCACTTCTTTAAGAACGGGAATATCCTTTTGCAATTTCTCGTTATCCGCCTGATACCTCTCTAAAAGTTTAGGCATGGTATCAAGTGCGTTCAGGAAATTTTGTGCCGCCGTTTTTGGATCGGAAGCCATTACTCCATGATTATAATTGTAAAGAATATCGCCTTCTCCCTTAATAAAGAAGCGGTTTTGTATCACATCGAAACCGTCTTTAGCTGTGGTTTCGGACTTTACCATTAAATCAAAACCGTAAAGCGTACCGATTTTCTCATGCGCTCCATGTGTACGGGCTTTATCGGCTATTTCATTCAGCTTCAGCCCGACTTCTTTAGGGTTGCTACCCTGCAATCCGTCCAACTGAACAGGATTCAGGCGGGTAATTCCGTCCGGCTGATACTGAACACGGGAGTTAAACGCTTCAATATCCTTAGATATGCGGCTAATAAATCCGTTGTTTTTCTCTACATCAGCCACAACACTCTCCAATTTGTAACGAGATGAAGACTTGCCACGCATGAACGCCTGCCGTTCGGATTCCAAAGAAGCGATTTTCTTTTCTAAACGTGCTTTCTCCAATAGTTCGGTATTACCTGAAAGAATTGCCACATACTCGGAAAAGTTCATGCCGCCTTTTTCGTCCATACTGCCCTCGTCAATGGTACGGCTGCCCAGTGAATTGTTTTTCAACTGGCGAATGAAAAGCTGTTTGTTATGGAGTAAACCAAACTTGTACGCATCCAATGATTTTTCAACCGCATAGATAAGAACATCTACTTTATTATCAGCATACAGCTTTGCAATATCGTTGCCTTTACGAATGCCCCGACCGTCCCGTTGCTCCAAATCTGACGGTCGCCAAGGTGCATCTAAATGGTGGATTGCAACGCATCGTTTTTGAGCGTTTACGCCTGTTCCTAACATTTCGGTAGAGCCGAACAGTACACGGATTTTGCCTTCGTTCATGTCTTTAATCATGGTTTTACGAGCCTTATCCGTTTTGGCTTCCTGAATAAAGCGTATTTCGTGAGCGGGGATTCCATAGTCATCCACCAGTTTACGCTTTATCTCGGAGCATGGATTCCATTCTCCGGGCTTGTAAGTTCCTAAATCGGAGAAAACGAACTGGGTTGCTTTGTGGTCTTTGAATTTTGTGTAGTAGTCCGATACCATTTTAGCAACGTGCGAAGCCTTGTTGTCCACATGATCGCCATATTTAACGGGATCAATGAGCCGCATATCGAGCGACATTTTACGAGCGTAGTCGGTTGCAATCAACATTTTTGCTTTTTCTTCCTTTTCTGACAATGGCGCACGTTCCAATATTTCGCCTTTGCCTGTTTTGGCGAACTCTACTAACTTCTGAATAAACTCCTGTTGGTCGGGAGTAGGTGGAATATTATGCAGAATTTCGTTTTTAACAGGTCGGTCGATACCAATATCCTCCGCAGAACGATAGTCGGTGATTTCAGCATAAAAAGCCGCTAATTCGGGTACTTTGATAAAATACCGGAAGCGTTCTTTCTGAACTATCTCATTGGTAACAGAAAATTCGTAGTCTATCGACTTTTTGGCGAAAATGGCTGCCCACGCATCAAATGTATTAATGCCTTGTCGTTCCAGTTCGTTTGGCCGGAGATACTTGAAAAGCAAGTATAACTCCGTCAGCGAATTGGAAATGGTTGTACCTGAAAGAAAAGTTGCTCCCAAATCTTTGCCCGTCCTGTCCTGAATGGTACGCAGGGCAAAAAGCATATTCAAGGCACGTTGTGAGCCTTCGGCATTACCCAAACCTGCAACCCTGTCGTGTCGGGTTGTAAAGGTAAGGTTCTTGAATCGGTGGCTCTCATCGACGTACAGGTGGTCGATACCCATTAGACGAAAATCTACTGTATCATCTTTTCGGTTCTCAATCTGATAGGTAATATTTTCCAGTTTGGCTTCAAGGTTTAATTGTCTTTTAACTAAGCCTTTTTCCATAGCACGGGAAATCTCCTTGCCCTGTGCCCGTAATACTTCCAGATTTTCTTCAACGCTATCCAGTTCCGCCTGTAATATACGTTGCTGTATTTCGGGCGACTGGGGTATCATGCCGAACTGTTCGTGTGTTAAAATAATAGCGTCCCAGTTGTTATTCTTCATTTCGTTGAAGATCTTCGCCCGTTTAGTGGGTGTAAAATCTTCTTTGCCCGGATACAGCACTTTCGCATTGGGGTAAGCCGTACAGAAAGTTTGGGCTATTTCGTGTACATTGGCTTTGAGAGCCATAATAAGCGGTTTGTTTACCAATCCCAAACGTTTTTTCTCGTAGGCGCTTACGCACATTATCAAGGTTTTACCACCGCCAACCTCATGGTCGATTATGCCCCCGCCATTGAGTTTATCAAGCCAAACAGCATCCTTTTGGCTCTTGTACAGGTCGGGAATACCCAACCCTTTCAAATCAAGTCCGGGAAATTCTTGGTGGCTTCCGTCATACTCCGGACGGACGAAACAATTAAACGTGCGGTTATATTTATCCGCCAGTCTGTCTTTGAACTCCGGCGATTGTTCGTTAAGCCATTCAACGAAACCGTTCCGTATCTCGTCAATCTTTGAATTGGCGAGCTGTATAGATTCGGAATCACGCACCTTGACCTCTTTTATTTCCCCGTCAATCAGCTTATTGACTTTCTTGGTAATATCGGGCGAGGTATTATGCAGTGCGTGTTTCATAAGGGCAATGCCGTCGAAAGTCCGGCTTGTTGCCTTAACAGCGTACTGATCCCATATTTTGATATTTTTGCTGTCGGCTTTCAAGGTGTACTCATCACGGCTTTGAGCATAATGCACCGATACATTCGTATCAAACAAATGTGAAGCGTATTTGCTGTAAATGCCCGACGGAATCCACCGTTCCCCGAAATTAAAATCCAAATCCTCAAATGCTATCGGACGGGGTATTGCTTCTTTCAGAGCTTTTAATGATTCTGTTGCCGCTTCATGGTCGGAGTGGTTCTCCAAATATTGCTCGACGTATTCTGCTTTGGAAATAACGTTGCCGCTTATGAACTTGTCTTTGATTTCATAAGCGCCTATCATCGGATTGAAGAATACCTGCCCTTTTAGTTCCTCCAGTATTTTATCCGAAGTACCACCCGTTAGCCCTGCCATATATTCAAGGTTTACCGTTGCATACTTATTGAGCGAAGCGGTCAGGGCTTCCCGTGCATTTTCAGCGGACGTTATTTCATTCGGATTGAAAGCAACCGGTTGTTGGAATATATCAGCTTTGACAGCTTTGCCGTTTACATAGCGTTCCAGAGAAAGAATTTCCGTTCCTCCGGCATCCATTTTAATAAGGCTTAGATTTTTCGCATCGTTGATATTTCCGAAACGACGGGTAAAATCATCATATAGTCGGTTAAGCATTTCCCTTAATGCGGGATTGGCTTCCAACCTTGTCGCTTCGTTGCTATACAGGTGGTGATAAGTGTCCCGTATTTCAATGTAAAGGGACGCTTTCGCCTGCTGTGTTCCGGTGAGCTGAAGCGGATGGAACATCGGCTGAAATCCGTTCAAATCACGTAAATAACCGATACGATTATTTTCGTCCGTTACCAGTGAGCCTTCCCGATAATGGGGCGGTATATCTTCCAATAGGAAAGGAACAGGTTTCATGCGTTCCTGCTGTTCCCGTTCGGCTTCTTCTTTCAGCCGTTCCAGTTGTTCTTCCCGACGGGCATCGAATACGGGATAGGCTTCGGCAGTTTCCTGTTGTAGCTTTTCCCGTTCTTGTGCGGTGTTGTGCGCCATTTCTTCCCGCCAGTCCATAAATGGCAGTTCTTTGGGTTTGCTTGCTTGTGATTTAGACTTTTTACCTCGTTTTTTAGGTTTGCTTACCTGACTGCGTTCTTCTTGGGTAAACCCGAAAAGGTCATAGAGTGTTATTAACGGCTCCTGCGTTACGGACTGGGTTTTCGCCTTCGTAGTCGGCTCTTTTTTAATGGCAGGATCATCCATATCGAAAAGAGTACCTGAAAACTGTTTTGGTTGTTCCTGTTCCTTAATATCAGCCAGTTGTTCATCCGAAAGAACATCTTCAAAACCCAGTGCATTTTCTTCCCAATCGAGTTGAGCTGTACTTTTTCGGGATATGTCCGATTCTTGTGCATAGCTTTGATAACGCTGTAAGTCTAAATGTTGGGAGAAGTCTTCTTTCAGCATTTGCCGTAGGTCTTTGGCGATACCGTCCACTCCACCCTCGTGAGTAAAAACAATAGCGGGTTTACCGTATGGATCAGTATCTATCTTTGAACTGGTCTGCACAACCCTGTCAAAATCACGAAATAGGTTATTAATGGATATTCCATTAGATAACTTGCGTGATTCGATAAAATCCTGTTGCCTTTGGCTCGGAACGATATTTTTATTATTCCGTTGCAGGATAATAAGGTCGCTACCGACTTCTGTTCCGGCATGGTCGGAAAACAGGTTATTGGGCAGGCGTATGGCTGAAACAACATCGCAGGTGTTCATCAGGTATTCCCGTATCGGTTTGTTTTGTTCCGAATTAAGTACGCCCTGACTGGTAATAAAGGCGATTATCCCGCCCTCTCTGGCCGACATAACACTTTTTACAAAAAAGTAGTTGTGTATCGCCTGTGTCGATTGCTTGACGGCGGGTATTTCATGGTTGGATAATAACGGATCGAATACCGAAACATCGCCAAAAGGTATATTGGATGCAACCACATCAAAATGCTGTGAGTACCGTCCTTCCATTTTTTCATAACCCTCAATCCGAACTTTGTCATCGGGATAGAGGTGTGAGAGGATTTTACCTGTCAATAAATCTTTTTCAAAACTGGTTACTTTGGCTTCGGGTGCAGTTTCTTTGAAAGAAGAAATAAAAGCACCTGTTCCGGCACTGGGTTCTAAAAAACGTGTCGGTGTTATGCCGCTATCTTTTAGTGCATCCGCCAACGCATCAATAACAGGCTTAGGTGTGTAGAATGCTGTAAGGATAGAAGTTTTCAGGGAACTGACATAGCGTTTGTAGACTTCCGGTGTGGGCGAACTTTCACGGAGTACCTCGTGGAGTTCCTGCACCAACGGAAAAAGCTCGACTTCGGATTTAGACCACCGCTGAATATCTTCGGGTTTGTCGGCAGGGTTAAGGATTGCTTTAATTCCTCCGAAGCCTGAATATTTGGCGAGTATTTCCCGTTCTTCAGGAGTTGCCTTTTTTTGTTCCTTGTCGAGCCTTAACGCTAACTTTATTGCATCAATATTCTGACGCAAATGAGTTCGCTTATTGTAACTCATTTTCGAGCAATATCAGGATTGTGCCGACAAGCTCCGTATAGAGCGACTGGTACTCGGTCGTTTCGGCATAATCATCATTCAGGTTGTATTTGGCAAATACCGCCTGACATTCAGGTAGTAATTCTTTCGCCTTTGTTTGGGCTTCGCCCGGAGAAACTTCGTCGAAAAACTCATTCCAAAGAATTTCTACAATCACATTATAAGGAGAAAAATGTAAGCCTTTGAATAAGGCTTCGTTTGCGATTTCGGCTGCCTGAATATGGTCTAAGCCGCTTTTAACGGCTTCGCTGTACGCTTCGGCTGCCATATCCCCACGTCCGGCAATAAATGAAAGATCATTGGCTTTGTTGGGGTGGGAATCTCGTAAATAAGATAATAGATTGAGCCGGAAGTACGACATTTCCGCAGGCTCTAAATTTGAATTGTATTTCATACTATGAATTTTTAGTGGTAAAATTATTGATATGGAAATGTAAAAGGCACTGGGGTATCCCTCCCCAGTGCCACCACTAAAAAAATTCAATAGCACCTGATTTAACAATTTCTCATCAAACCTGTGGCGTATGAACTTTCTTAGTGGCAAAGATAGCACTTTATCTTATTTTTTCATTTGCACTTCGGAACATTCAACGGTACAGCTTTTAAGACAATGACTTACTCCTGTGACTTTAAAAGTTCCGGTTTTTAAAACGGAATAGATTTTATTCCACACTTCACTTTCGGAACAAGGCTTTTTGTAATCTTTATTTTCAAGCCATTTCTTAATCAAGTCTTCTGCAACGATTTCTTCCCCTATTCTGGGAATACATTGGAACTCAAAAACATTATCATCACAAAATTCCGAAAAACAATCTAATATATCGGAAGTTGTCTTTTCATGTTCACTCTCTTGCTTCTCGTTATAAGCGAAATAGACTATCAGATTTACTTTCATTTCTTCCTCTTTTTAGAATTATCAAATTGAAATATCGTTTTATATTCTGCATCAAAAGCTACGGCAGCATCGAAAGGCTTGTTTTCTTTACTCTTAAAACCTTTGATAGTTCCCGTTTTACCTTTGGTAAGCAAGTCTTTGAGTTGCCCGTCGGTCAGGTCTTTACCCGACTTATTCCGGAACACGGTTAATCCGCAATCTTCCTTATTACATTTGGCTACCTTCTGAAAGAAAACAACCTGACCGTTTTTGCATTTAGGACATGGGCAGCTCTCACGCTGATTACCCCCTTCGATTTTACTTTCCAGTAATTCAGTCGTTATTTGTGCTGCATATACTTCAATACCCTTGTGGAACGTATCGGCATCCATTTTCCCCTCTGCTATTTTATTCAAAGCGTTTTCCCATTCGCCTGTCATGCTGATATCCGCAATCTTTTTATTACGGACAGCCAAATAGACAACCAATCCTTTATTGGTGGGAACAAGAGATTTCTTTTCACGCTGAATATATTCACGGGAAAACAGTGTTTCTATGATACTGGCACGGGTGGCAGGTGTTCCAATACCTGATTCTTTGATAGCTTCCCGTTCTTCCTCGTTGGTAAGATCTTTACCGCAGGTTTCCATAGAAGAAAGCAGACTACTTTCCGTATGTAACGGGCGGGGCTTGGTTTGTTTCTCCAATAAATCCGTTCCGTTAACGGGAAGTACATCGCCATTAGATAAAGACGGGAGTGCCGGAGCATCGTCTTCGCCTTTTTCTTCATCGGGAGCGTTCAATACGGCACGCCAACCGGGAATAAGGATAATACTGCCTTTGACCGAAAACGAAATGCCCGAAGCATCCAAAGTAATACTTGTGTTCTCTTTGGTGCATTTGCCCGAAAATGCTTCCAACAGGCGGGCGGCAATCATATCATATATGATACGTTGGTCGGCTGAAATACCGTTCGGCATATTTTCCGTGATAATCAGGGCATGGTGGTCAGTAACTTTTTTATCATTTACCGAACGATTGTTTAGGTTTGCTCCTAACAATGTTTTTGCATAGTTACCGAATGGAGCGTAACCGGATAATTGACCGATAAGGGCAGGTATCTCGGCAAAAACATCATCGGAAATATAACGGCTTCCCGTTCTCGGATAGGAAATGAACTTCGCTTCGTAAAGCGACTGGGCTACCGACAGGGTTTTGTCTGCCGAAAAACTATGACGGCTGTTCGCTTCTTTCTGCAATGTGGTAAGGTCGTAGAGCAAAGGCGGCTCCTGATTGGCTTCTTTCTTTTCGACGCTTATCACGTTTACGGATTCGGCGGAACGGACACGGTTTACTATTTCGTCTGCTTCCTGCTTTGTGCCAAATCGTTCTGTAGAAATAGCGGCGAACTGGGTTGCATCTTTTGCCGTATGAAGTTTTACCTGAAAATAGGTTTGCGGTTTGAACTCTGTATTTTCGAGGTATCGGCTGCATATCATGGCAAGTGTGGGAGTTTGTACCCGTCCTAACGACCATACCCCGTACCCGGCAGAAATAGAAAGGGCTTGTGAAGCGTTTATTCCGACAACCCAATCGGCTTGGCTCCGGGCTTTTGCCGAACGATACAGGTTGTCGTATTCTTTTCCCGGACGTAGATTCTCCAAACCTTTGCGGATAGCCTGATCCGTGAGCGAACTTATCCAAAGACGGTCGAAAGGTTTGGTACATTCAAGATAATCAAATATATATCTGAATATTAACTCTCCCTCGCGCCCTGCATCAGTCGCAACTACGATACGCTCGCATTTACCAAATAAATCTTTGATAACTTTAAGTTGCTTCATTGTGCCCGGATCGGGTTTGTATTCCTTTCCGTCTTTGATTTGACGGGGCAGCAACTTAAATTCTGTGGGAAGTATCGGTAGGTTTTCAGTCTGAAAGCCCGTGATACCATAATCCTGTGGCATTGCCAATGTTATAAGGTGTCCAAACGCCCACGTAACACAATACCCGTTACCCTCTAAATAACCTTCTTTGCGGTTACTCGCACCAAAGATAGCCGCTATATCACGTGCTACGCTTGGTTTTTCTGCAATTATTACTTTCATTTACTATTGGATTTTTTTAGTGGTTGATATTACATTTTGTGTCCTGTGGATTTTTTCACAGGCTTTTTAGCAGTTTGTTGTTGCTTCTGTTCTTTATCCTGACTCTCGGAAGGCTTTTGCTGACCTTGTTTCAGGGGTTCCTTTACATTCTTGGTAGCTTCATTGGTTTTGCCTTCGGAATTAACTGCTACCTGTGTTTTATTTCCTTCAGCAACTTTCACATCCGCACCTTGCTTTTTAGCTTTATCAGGATTCCATTTGAAAAAGTCGAGTTTACCTTTTTCATTGTTTACCTTTACATACGCATTGAATGGCTGATCTTGTCCGTCTTTCATCATGCCCTGAACATAGACAGCTTTACCCTCACGGAGTGAGTTCTGCTGCTTTTCATCCAAATCAACGCCTAAGAGTTTTTTAGGAATGCGGACTTGGTTCTGTTGCTCCCCATTTTGATTTTGTTCCTGTTTATTGTTCTGTTGGTACTTATTGCGGTCTAATCCGTCATAGGAAAAATCATAACCGCCTTTGGCAGCATTGAACTGAACGTAAGCATCAAACTTTCGGGGATTATCTGTACCGATTGTGTTTTTAGAGGTCATGCCCTCGACTAATACTTTCTTTCCCTCTTTTAGTGCCTGTTGTTGTTCAGGAGATAACTCAACACCTTTTAGATTTTGGGAAACTGTAAGTTTATCAAGTGGTACGGCTTCCAAACGATTAGTCAGCTTGTCAATAGAAATAAGCGATGGTACTTTTTCGCCCGGTCTTGGTTCCAGTTCGACCACACGACCACTGTTACCCGTCGCCAATAAGTTTTCCTTTACATCGTTCGGGAGCATAATACCCTGAAACGGTTTCTCCAAATCTACCTGCTGTTGCTGCGGGTGGGGAACAAATTTCAGACTGCCGTCCGGCTGTTCTTCCAATGACAGACGGGCTTTCATCGGATAGTCCACACCCTCTATTTTGGGGTTAATATCTACCAAGTGCGGGGATTTGTATCCGTAACTCATGGCTTTGAGTTCGCCCTCCAAATTTTCGGGCTTGATACCGTATTTCTGATATTCACTTTCAGGAATACGGCTTGTGTCGAATTGCTTAAATTCAGTCTTCTGCTCGGTTGTTGAATCCATTTTTTCTTCTTTTTTTTCGGGTACGACTTCTTTTTGAGTTTCCTTTGTTGATTGCTCCTGTTCTTTATTCAGGTAATCTCTCGGATCAATACGAAACTTTTCCAACTCCTTATCACTAAGCGATAGAACTTTATCAAGCATATCAACCGTAACTGCATAAAAGCCTGTATGCGACGGGTTCTTTGCCTGATTAAAAAAGTTCTTGAAAAAGTTTTCGAGAGGATCGGCGTGCTTGTCAATTTTGAGAAAATCGGTTTCTTTCGCCTTCATGGGATCAACGGCATCAATCTTTCCTTTCTTATCAATGCCTTTCACTACTTTGAGTTTGTTACCTTCTCCTTCATCCCGCATCAGGAGAACTTTGTCTTTCGGATTTAATTTTTCATCCATGATTAAACTATTTTTTGTTCTGCATCAATATTAATGCAGAATAAAAGTAGTCCTAATCAGCAGGGTGACAGTCGAATTTTATAAGGGTGGCAGTATGTGGCTTCGATATGGCAGCATGTGGCGTTATGGAATAAAAATAAAGAGCCGAATTTCCGGCTCTCTTACATTATATATATGTATAGGATTATTCCTGCTGCTGTAATAAATGAGCCAATGCCGGATCGTCCTTAATTCTTTGCAATTCTTCAGCGACAATCTGTTTCGTTTCCTCTTTGATACGATTGTAGTTGAGTTGAATTTGTTCTTTCATCTGATTAACTCCATTTTCGTCCGTAAAATCGGTAATAATTGGAATGGATTGATAAGCCTTTGTTTCAGCAGCTACCTTTGCATTATCCACAACAATTTCACAATGGAAAATCTTCTGCTCGATACGCTCATCGAAATTGTCCGCAATCGCTCCGACAAACATCCCTTGTGTTAAGTTGCTGATTTTTGACGGTGGAATCAGGCTATCCATTTGTGTAGAAATAGAAGTCGATTTATCGTTACGGTTGATAGTCATAGACTGGCGTTTCTGCAATACTTTACCGAAACGGTCGGAAAGTGTTTTTGCAGTTTCGCCAACCACTTGACCGGAGAAAAGATTTCCTACGGTGTTCATCACAACTTTCGCTTCCTTGTCGCCGTAATCCCTTGTTAATTGAGAAAAGTCCTGAAAGCCTAAAAGTACCGCTACTTTATTACTACGGGCTGTTGCTATCAAATTATCTAAGCCCTTAAAATAGATTGTGGGCAGCTCGTCAATTACGACCGAACTCTTTAACTGTCCCTTTTTGTTTATTAGCTTCACAATACGGGAGTTATAAAGCCCTAACGCTGCTCCGTAGATATTTTGCCTATCAGGATTGTTCCCGACAACCAACACTTTCGGATCGTCAGGATTGTTTATATCCAAAGTAAATTCATCGCCACTCATAACCCAATACAACTGGGGTGAAATCATACGGGATAGTGGGATTTTGGCGCTGGCTATCTGCCCCATTAATTGGTCAGCCGCACCGCCCAACCACGCATCCATGAAAGGACTTAGATAATTTTCCAGTTCGGGATATGAGGTCAAAATAGGGAAAATATCTTCATATCGTTTGTTTAGAAACTCTATCGCATGAGGAAAAGTACAATACTTTCCGTCCTTATAAATGCGGAGATACCAAATTATCGAAGCAAACAAAATAATCGGAGATTCCACAAAGAAGTCTCCCTGCTTCTGCACCCACGTTTTATTGAGGTTAAGCATAATTGTATAACTCGATTCGTAAGCATCGCTAATGTCTTCCATGAAAGACGGGTTGATAGGATTGCATCTGTGCGAGCGGGACGGATCGTCGAAGTTTATCACATAAAACGTTGGAATTTTCTTGTAGCCTAATTGATTATTTAATAAATGGTTATAGGCGATAGTAGAAAGGTCTGGAAATTTAAAATCATACAAGTACATCGAAAATCCTTTTTCAATTTGCTGTTTTATATACTGATTAACAACGGCGTATGATTTACCACTACCCGGAGTACCTAACACGATACTGGCACGGAAAGGATTTACTACGTTTATCCAACCCCGCCATTCCTTTTTCTTGTACCAAAACTTTGTAGGCAAGTTCACAGAATATTCACTCTGCAATAACCGTGTTTCCTGCATAAAACTCTCGTTCTCCAAATTGAAAACGTCGTCGAACATATTGTTTTTTAGCAAACGGCTCATCCATAATCCGCCAACCAATAGGAACAGATAACCTGCTGCCATTGTCAGGATATAAAAACCTATTGTTGCCGATGCGGGTAACGGCAGGTCGAGTATCCACCAGTTCATAAAGAACAGGATAAAACCGATTGTCAGAAAAACATAGATTTTCGGCCAAGTGATTTTTTCCTCTTTAACGCCCTTAGTTCCTAAACAGGAAAGGGCAAGGAAAATAATGGCGAATAATTTCGTGTAGAGAATATTGCCGAATAGTCCGGCAGTCCGGTCAAAGTTCAGTAGTATCTTATCAACTACCGAAATGTTTATTCCCCATTCCCGCAATGCGAAATAGCAGAACCAATAAATGTTTATCACTACAAAGATTATGCTGATTGCTCGCATAAATTCCATGACTTTGGCAAGTCCTCTTAAATCGTCTTCTTGTTGCATTTCTATAAAATTTAAAATGTTTGAAATGCGAAATTATAGGGTATAATCCGAAGATTGGGGAGTTTGAAACAAGCTGGCAGCATGTGGCTTCGGTTTGGCAGTGTGTGGCGTTGATGTTGGAAACTAAATACTTAAAACGACAGTTAAGTTCCTGCTATGTTGTATCTTTGTAGAAATTAAGTGAAATACGATCAAGCATGGAAACAATCAAAGAAATAATACTCTCCAAAGCAAAATTTTTCAATGATAAAATTATTAAAAACACGGCTGAACTGAATCCATTTTATGAATATCATTTTATTTTATTCTGCAACTTAAATACTTTAATTTATGAAAATCTAAATTGTTTATTATTGGAATTGAATCAATCGAGTATTTTTACTACCAATCATTTATTGGAAAGGATGATTAAAGTTGCTTTAATGGACTTCTATATGAAAGGATATTATATTGGCAATCCTGATTTTGAGATAAAACTCGAAGAAGCCAAAAAGTTATATGACGGGAAAGTATTACATGAAACCATAAATCTCGCTGTCAAAAAAAATATCATAACAGAAGATGAACGAAAGAAATTGGTGAATCTCAAAAACGAATTTCGCAATCCTTATTCTCATGCAGAAGCAGCAAAAATAATTAAAGATGCCCCACCTACATTTAGTGGATTTATGGGGAACCTAAATGATGCAAAAGAAGCTATGACAAAAGGAGAATCAATTCCAATACAAAAAATAAGTGTTCCGTCTTTCGCTTTTGCCCAAACGCATCAGTTTGAGATAGCAAAATCAAAGGCATTTGATTACTTCAAACAGATCTTTGATATAATGGTAGAAATAGATAAACGCTACCAAAATTCTAATTAGAATAGATATGAAATGTAAATTATGTAATGAAAAAGAAGCCGATCAGACAGGGTCACATATAACTTCTGCCTTTTTGCTGGCATCACAAATCGGAAAACGTGGAGAGGAAAATGGTTATTTAATAACGACTAACCCTGAACAGGATTATAGCAAAAATCAAGGAGACACTGGAATCAAAGAAGATTTTATTCTTTGTAGAGGATGTGAAAAAAGATTAGGAGTTGTTGAAAGTATTTATGCAACAGAGATAACTCAAAAGATAGAAGATGAAAAATATGAGCAAAATTTTGAGAGGATTGATTTTGAAAATGGACATTACAAACTTAACTGTAAAAAAATATCATCAATTGCTTTTCAACTTTTAATTCAATCCAATATTTGGCGAGCTTCAATCTCTAAGCAACCCGTATATGCACATTTCCAATTATCTCCTGAATTGGAAGAACGCTTACGATTTAACTTGGATTTATTCTTGCCTACCTATATGAATAACAAGATTTCACAAAGTGAAAAAGACTGGATTAAGATGATTGAAGCATGCAAAGATATATTTGATTGTATTCCATTAGCTACTATTAAGGCAGAGAAAATTGAAAACAAAGATGCAACATTTGAGTTTTTTGATAACTTATCAAAAAATCCATATCACATAATATTAAATGAGTATGTAATTTATCTTTTCAACAATTCTTTAGATTGGTATGATGACTTTTTTGAATTGAAAGATGAATTTATTTTGAATGAGATTATCAATGACGTGCCAGAAAAAGCAATAATTACAATTATTTCAAACGAACGTTATATGCAGATTGTTGAAAAAATCAGGGATTTAGCCGTCAAACAAAGAATAAAAAAAATAGAAAAGCAATGCATTAAAGAACTCCTTTCAAAAGGAGTTCAAATTACGCCAGATGTTTTAAAACAAATGGTAATAGAGAAAGTGAATGAGATTAAAATGTAAGCCCATTTACCTATCTCTACATCTGCCGACCATACCTACGCTTCTTCTTTTTCTTACGGCGTGGTAATGGCATATCATCTTTCGGGTGATTTTCCGGTTCCGGAGCAAGAATTGAGAAAAGTCCTCCCGTTATACTATCGGAATTGTGGCTATTCTCATGTTGCGTACTTGGCTGTTCGGTGTTTTTGTAGACATCGGAAAGACGGGTGTCTTTAACTGGCTCTTGTGCCTGTTCTTGTTTTCCACCATACAGGTCGTTGAAAACATTAGCGGAATAGTCTTTGCCCAGTCGTGAACCGTTCAAAACGGTACGTGTCGTATGGTCTATGAAAGTAGTACCATAAATCCGACCTTCGTCGTTGCGCCTGAACAGAACATCAATACCCTGCTGCCTTAACTTCGCTCGGAACTCGCTTTCATTTTGGCTGCCCTGTTTAGCTTCCGACACCGCTTTCAGCGTATGCGCCTTCTGGTTTTTAGTTTTTATGCGTTCGGCTGATTTCTCCATACGTTTTTCAAGCCCGTCATAACCGACCGATTTGCCGAAAATAGAAGACTTCAGCGGATTACCGACCTTATTGCCCTCGCTGTCCATTGCCGAATACAGTAATCCCCGATACGGTTTCCCTTTTGCTTCGCCTTTCAGTTCCTCTACATTAATATTATATAAGGAAAGAACTGCTTTATATTCTCCCATACTCTGAAAGTGATACATAGAAGCTAACGGTTTGATAACCGAAGCAATCTGCTTTTTCAAATCGCCTTTTGAAACATCAACAGGGGTAAGTTCCCATTGCTCCCCACGTTTCTGTCCCTCCGCAGGATGCAGATTATATTTACGTTCCAACTGTTCGGTTATCTCCTTGCTTCGTTCATGTTCTTTGTAGCCGTCGATTTTCTTCCCTTCGCTATCTACCCGAAGCGATACGATATGTATGTGTTCCCGTCCAATGTCCTCATGCTTGAAAATAAGGTAGGGTTGATTGCCGTATCCCAGTTTCTCCATGTATTCCCGTCCGATGTCCGCCAGTTGGTCGTTTGTCAGGCGGTCATCAGGATGCGGGTTTATTGATACATGGAAAACGGGCTTTTCGGTACGGAAGTGAGCCGGAATAAACTGCATAAAATCTTCCATACAATCTGAAACATTGAATTGTCCGTCGGCAGGTTCAAACACAAGGTTGCTCCCCAGTATCTTCCCCAACCCCTCGTCCACTTTCTCCTGATTGTATGCCAACGCACCGTACAGGTTGCTTCCGATGTTTATTTTTGCAACCATTTTTCCTTAAATTCTTCCGATAATTCCAAAATATTCTTCCCGATTTCGACCAGTTCTATGGTCGCTTTCTCCAATTTGTAGAGAAGTGCGAGTGCTTTTTTCTCCGAAAAATTGCTGTGCAATTCCTTTACGACTTGGTTGTAATTTGTTCCAACGGAGCGGAATTGTGCGTAAAAAGAAGTGAGTTTGGTAACATATTCCATAGCGGAACGGTCTATTTTTACCACACGAAACTCGTCCCCGAATACACGGGCAGCGATAAAACGTGCCATAGATTGCAGCCCTGATTGCTCAAACATAGTGAGGAACCGGGCGTGTTCGACAGCCGTGAAGTTTACCGAGTAACGGTAAGCAGCCGGATCATTCTTGGGGGAACGCCCCCCTTTTCCCCGTTTCGGGGAGTTTTTTGCATTTTCATTCATACGTCGGATTTTTTTAGTGGTACAATCCGTCGTTTCGGCATCCGCCGCCAATCAATCATTGCCCGAAATGATTCTTTAAGCAACCCGACTTCGGAGGGTTTGCGTCCCCCTTGTGGGGCAAGCATTTTTTGCTGCAAAACGGTTTCCGTGCAGCAAAAAATACAGCTTGCTATTTGCCATGTCGCAAATAAAATCTGTCCTGAACAGGGACAGATATGAATGCGAGGGAAACGAGCTAAAATGGCGGTCGAATACCTCCCGACGTTTCATGCTGCAAAGTTACAGGCTAAAGTAACGTGCTGTATTCCACGCATCGACGCCACTTGCTGCCATACCGACGCCACTTGCTGCCACCTCGTGAAAAAGTAGTGTGCGGGAGAATTTTTAGGCGTTTATTTGCCCAGTGATTTATTACTCGATAGCGTAATCAGGCAATAAGACGATTGTAAAATCAATTATTCGGGCAATCAAAAAAGTAAGCGATTAATAAATAGACCGAGCGATTTTCCAATCGACTGATTTTGCAAATAATCAAACGAGCGGTCGATTGATAGATTGATAAACTGATAAAGCGATTGATTGATTTAGCAATTAAGCGGAAAATCAAACAGTCAATCAATCTGTCGAATGATTAATAAAACGATATATCAATGTTCAACAATTAAAATTTTGAAGTAATGGAAAAGAAAACTTTGAACGTGGCTTTCAGCACCCAAAAGGGCGGAGCCGGAAAAACAACCCTGACTGTGTTGGTAGCTTCTTACCTGCACTATGTGAAAGGCTATAACGTAGCCGTGATTGACTGCGACTTCCCGCAACACTCGATTGCGGAAATGCGTGAGCGTGATATAAAAATGTCGATGGATGATGACCATTACAAGCTCATGGCTTACGAACAGTTTTCCGCATTGGGTAAAAAGGCTTATGAAGTTATAGAGAGCAGCCCTGAAAACGCAATGGAAGATGCACAGGAAGTAATCGAAGTATTGAAGCCTGACTTCGTATTCTTCGACCTGCCCGGAACAATCAACAATCCGGCGGTTGTACACACACTTTCACTCATGGATTACATTATTGCTCCGATCAGTGCTGACAGGTTGGTACTGGAAAGCACCCTGCAATATGTAATTACGGTTAATGATGCCCTGATTACGCCCGGCAAAGCAAAAATCAAAGGGCTATATCTACTTTGGAATCTCGTCGATGGTCGGGAGAAAACCGAACTCTACGAAGTTTATGAAGATGTGATTGATAAATTGGGTTTCCCGCTTTTCAAAACATTCCTGCCCGACAGTAAACGGTTTCGTCGGGAGCAGTCGGTAAACCACAAAGCCCTGTTCCGTTCTACATTATTCCCTGCGGATAAGGCACTGGTAAGGGGGAGTAACCTCGATGCCCTGATAGATGAAATGTTGGAAACTCTAAAATAATAGGTTATGGCGAAGAAGAAAGAAGAAGTAAACCTGAATGAGATTGACGCAAGTTTTGTCATATCCTCATTTAAGAATAAGGAACGCCGGAACAATCCGAGTTCCATACCCAGAGCATTAGTTCCTGAACACGAAAAGAAACAGGAAGCGGAAAGCGTGGAACCTGAAAAAACGGAAGTCGTTCAGGAAGAAACTCCTCGTGAGGAACCAAAGCGTAAACGGAGTAAATTGCCCGATTACGAAAGCCTGTTCCTTACGGATGCAGGTATCCCTACACGAAGCGGAAAACTGGTCAGTATCCGTGAGAAATACCACAAACGGATAGCAAAGGTTGTACAGGCATTAGGTAAGAAAGATGTTTCGATATTCAGTTACATTGATAATGTGCTGTCGCATCACTTCGACACTTACCAAGATGAGATAAAAGAGATTTATAATAAAGATGTTGAAGACGACGATTACTTAACCCCTTAAAATCAAAAAATATGATACTCAATCCGATTTTATACAACGATAACACGATAATGATAGGTGTTATAGCGTGTTGCCTGATAGTGCTTGCAGTGGTAATGATACCCAAAGCAATCAGGCATAGAAAGCAAATGAAACAAAATGAGAGTGAAAAACCTGTTCAGGACGAAGAACAGGAAGTGCAAATGATTGTCGTGCCTAATGATGAAAACAAGAAATTGAGTTACAAAGAAAAATTCATCTGCCGGAATGAAATTAAAAAACGGGACTGCGTGTATATCAGCCATGATACCCATTCCAAGATAATGAAACTTACCAAAGCATTGGATAACATTACCATTGGCGGATATGTAGATACCGTGCTGAAGGAACATCTGAAAGAATATAAGGATGAGATAAACAATATCTATTCGGAATCACGAAAGGACTTATTATAACCAATCATGGAAAAGATATTCATAACCGTAGTTGTGCTGTACGCCCTTTTCGTTGGAATTTATTTTCTATGGGCAAGAGCCGGAAAAAAGCGAAAAAAGAACATTATCGGTCAAGGTTCTACAATCCAAGAAACAGGGCGATTGAAGTCGGATATTGTCGGAAAAAGCAGGTTTGATTTAAGTGCATCGACGCCACTTGCTGCCATATCGGAGCCACACACTGCCACCTCGCCAAAATCTGAGAATCAGGAAGAAAAACCCGATATATTTGCTCCGCCTAACGAGGTGAATCTGTCGCCGGAAGTACCGCAGGAAGAATTGGACGAAGCGTTTTCCGATACTCCACCGGATGAAGATAACGAACCAATGAATATAGATTATCCGCTCGAATATGAAACGACGGAAGTAAACAAAGATGAGCCGGAAGACGAGGAAGAAGAAACCGAAGAAGTGGAAGGAACGGCACAAGCCGTACTCGCATCAGGTGTTCAGTTCGACGATTTGGGAAATGCTATTCGCACAGTAAATAAAACGGACGAAGCAACTCCCGAACAAAAGCAAAGGGCGGGAAATACCCTGTTGGAAATACGACAGACCGATATGTTTGAACAGGTGGTTTCAGGTAAGCCCGATGCAAAAAGAATCGTTACCGACCTTATGGCTGAAAGCCTTTCGGCTTTCTATGAACGGAAAGATAAAGAAGCCGGAACAACCGGAAGCGGAAAGAAAGCTCCCGATAATTTTAATATCAGGGATTTTGCATAAGCGAGTATTAATAATGTAAAAACAAAGAAAAAATGAAAGAAAGAGATTACGGCTAAAGGAGATAGCCACCACTAAAAAAATTCAATAGTAACAAGATTTATCAACCCGGTATCGGGACTATCCACCCCGATACCATTTTTAAACAATTTCTCATTATGACAAAGAAAAAAATTCTTATGTCGGCAGCCTTCATCTTGGCTGCTGTTTCAAGCGCATTCGCACAAGGTAACGGGATTGGCGGTATTACCGAAGCTACCAACATGGTAACCAGTTATTTCGATCCGGGGACGAAATTGATTTACGCAATCGGAGCCGTTGTAGGCTTAATCGGGGGTGTAAAGGTGTACGGAAAATTCAGTTCCGGTGATCCCGACACAAGCAAAACCGCTGCCAGTTGGTTTGGTGCTTGTATATTCTTGATTGTAGCCGCTACCATTCTACGTTCCTTCTTCCTTTAATCAGCTTCATACAGAAAAAGTTATGGAGTTCAATATTAATAAAGGAATAGGCAAGAGTGTGGAGTTCAAGGGTTTGAAATCGCAATACCTTTTCATTTTTGCAGGGGGCTTACTTGCTGTTTTCGTGGTTTTTGTCATCATGTATATGGTTGGCATTGACCAGTGGATTTGCATTGGCTTCGGTGTAATTGCTGCATCGGTATTGGTATGGATGACCTTTAACCTGAATCAGAAGTACGGGGAACATGGCTTAATGAAACTCATGGCTGTCAAACAGCATCCCCGCTATTTGATTAACAGGAAAACTCCGCACCGCCTTTTCAAAAGAAAAAGAAAGGAGGTAGCGTATGCGTAATATAATGAAAGCGGCGACTATCGAAAGTAAGTTCCCATTACTGGCTGTCGAACATGACTGCATTATTTCCAAAGATGCGGATATTACGGTAGCCTACCATGTGGAACTGCCGGAACTGTTTACCGTGACCAATACCGAATACGAAGCGATTCATTCGTCTTGGGCGAAAGCGGTAAAAGTCCTTCCCGAATACTGTGTGGTGCATAAGCAGGATTGGTTTGTGCGTGAAACATATAAACCTGCAACCGATAAGGACGATATGAGTTTTTTATCCCGTAGTTTTGAAAAGCACTTCAACGAACGACCGTTCCTGAATCACTCGTGTTTCCTGTTCCTGACTAAAACAACAAAGGAGCGTATGAGAATGCAAAGCAGCTTCTCATCGCTTTGTCGTGGAAACATTATTCCCAAAGAAGTCAATAAGGATACCAGTGTGAAATTTTTGGAAGCCGTCGGGCAGTTTGAGCGGATAATGAATGATAGCGGATTTGTTACGCTTACCCGTATCAGTTCGGACGAGATTACGGGAACAGGCGAAAAGCCGGGACTTATTGAAAAATATTTCTCCTTGTCGCTCGACGATACAACTTGCTTGGAAGATTTGGAACTGGGAGCTGACGGGCTTCGTGTGGGAAACAAACACGTTTGCCTGCATACGCTTTCGGATGCGGAAGACCTGCCGGGACGGATCGGAACGGATATGCGGTATGAAAAACTATCGACCGATAGAAGCGACTGTCGTTTGTCGTTCGCTTCTCCTGTCGGGTTGCTCTTGTCATGCGACCATATCTACAACCAATATCTGTTTATTGAAGATAGTGCGGAAAACCTGCGAAAGTTTGAAAAGAGTGCAAGGAATATGCAGTCGCTATCAAGGTATAGTCGTGGAAACCAAATAAATAAAGAGTGGATTGACCAATATCTAAACGAAGCACACAGCTTCGGGCTGACTTCAATCAGGGCGCACTTCAACGTATTGGCGTGGAGTGATGATGTAGAAGAACTGAAACATATCCGTAATGACGTGGGTAGCCAGTTGGCTCTTATGGAATGTAAACCACGCCACAATACAGTGGATGCCGCTACTTTGTACTGGGCAGGAATGCCCGGCAATAGTGGGGATTTTCCGGCGGAAGAAGCGTTCTATACATTCATCGAACCTGCCCTTTGCTTCTTTACTGAAGAAACAAACTACCGGAGTTCGCCCAGTCCGTTCGGTATCAAAATGGCAGACAGGGTTTCGGGTAAACCGCTCCATGTGGACATTTCCGATCTGCCCATGAAAAAAGGAATTATTACGAACCGTAATAAATTCATTCTTGGGCCGAGCGGAAGCGGTAAATCTTTTTTTACCAACCACATGGTACGCCAATACTATGAGCAGGGAACGCACATAGTCCTTGTTGATACCGGAAACTCGTATCAGGGTTTATGTAACCTCATTAACAGGCGAACCAATGGTCAGGACGGGGTATATTTTACGTACACGGAGCAAAATCCGATTGCATTTAATCCATTTTACACCGACGATAATGTCTTCGATATTGAGAAGCGTGAGAGTATAAAAACGCTGATCCTTACCCTGTGGAAAAGGGATAACGAGCCGCCTTCACGGGCGGAAGAAGTTGCCCTTTCCAATGCTGTCAGCCAGTATATAGAAAAGTTGAAAAGCAACCGCAAGTTGGAGCCGTCTTTCAATACATTCTATGAGTTCGTCCGTGATGACTACCGGAAAACACTGGAAGAAAAGAACGTACGTGAAAAGGATTTCGATATTGCCAACTTCCTGAACGTGCTTGAGCCGTACTATCGTGGGGGCGAATACGACTTCCTGTTGAACTCGGATAAGCAACTGGATTTATTATCTAAACGCTTCATTGTCTTTGAAATAGACGCGATAAAAGACCATAAAATCCTATTTCCGGTGGTTACGATCATAATCATGGAAGTGTTCATCAATAAAATGCGTCGTTTGCAGGGCATCCGTAAGATGATATTAATCGAAGAAGCATGGAAGGCGATTGCTAAAGAAGGTATGGCAGAGTACATTAAGTACCTCTTTAAGACTGTTCGTAAGTTCTTTGGCGAGGCAATCGTTGTTACGCAGGAGGTCGATGATATTATCGCTTCGCCTATCGTAAAGGAGAGTATTATCAATAACAGCGATTGTAAAATCCTGTTAGACCAACGCAAGTATATGAACAAATTTGATTCAATACAAGCGTTGCTCGGATTGACCGAAAAGGAAAAGTCGCAGGTACTCTCTATCAATATGTCCAATGTTCCCAGTCGTAAATACAAAGAAGTCTGGTTCGGTTTGGGTGGTGTGCAAAGTGCTGTCTATGCTACGGAAGTAAGTTTGGAAGAATATTACACGTACACGACGGAAGAATCCGAAAAACTGGAAGTGATGCAACTTGCCGAAAAACTGGACGGAAATATGGAACTGGCGATTAAACAAATTGCCGAGAGCAAACGACAGGAGTAACGCCATGAAAAGAAAAACAAGTAAGCCATATTCGGCACTGCAAGTGCGTACCCAATTTCCAATCTATGAGATATGCGGAACATGGGAAAGTCTTTGCGGTTCCCCCGGACTTAAAGTATTCCATGACGGTAGTCGATTCCGGTTGCAGTTTATTTACAAACACGATACGGCGTTTACCGTCCCTTTATGCCAAAGCTGGGGGATTACCTTTTTCTATTTCTACGGTATGATACGCATTGCCTACGATGATGAGCGGGATATGCTTCTGCTTACTACCGAAGGCGAATACAAAAGAGTGTACGATTAAGGTACACAAAATCAATAATCATTTAAAAGTAAAAAGTATGAAACGAATATTTATGTGCCTTGTAGTGGCACTTAGCCTATTCTCCTTTCAGGCGAAAGCACAGTGGGTAGTAACTGATCCGACCAATCTTGTACAGAATATCGTAAGTGCAGTGCAAGGAACTACAACAGCTACCAACATGATAAACAACGTACAGGAAAGCATCAAAATCTACAAACAGGGTAAAGAATATTACGATGCTTTGAAGTCCGTTCACAATCTGGTTAAGGATGCCCGAAAGGTAAAAAAGACTATCGAAATGGTAAGCGAGATTACCGATATCTACGTTACCGGATTTAACAAAATGGTGGGTGATCCAAACTTTACTCCGAATGAACTGGCTGCAATCTCAACAGGTTACGCTAAACTACTGGAAGAAGGGGGCGCATTGGTAACGGATTTGAAAAACATTGTTACCGGAAGTAATGGGCTTTCACTATCTGATAAGGAACGTATGGATGCGATAGACCAGATTTATAACAAAATGTTGGATTATCGTAACCTGACGAAGTATTATACCCAAAAGAGTATATCTGTTTCGTATATCCGTGCCAAAGAAAAGAACGATACAGACAGAGTATTATCGTTATATGGCAGTCCTGCCGAAAGATATTGGTAATCAAATAAATGTAGTTAGATATGAATTTTGATAATCTACATCAGATTCTTGCGAATCTGTACCAAGACATGATACCTCTTTGCAGCAACATGATTGGGGTTGCAAAAGGGTTGGCAGGACTGGGTGCATTGTTCTATGTGGCTTACAGAGTATGGCAGGCATTAAGCCGTGCAGAACCTATCGACGTATTTCCGTTGCTCCGTCCTTTTGCAATCGGTCTATGTATAATGTTTTTCCCAACCATAGTTTTAGGTACTATCAATGCGGTAATGAGTCCCATTGTGAAAGGCACAAATGGTATTTTGGAATCCCAGACACTCGACATGAAAGCATATCAGCAGCAAAAAGACCAGTTGGAATATGAAGCTCGTGTTCGTGAGGGTAAAGCATGGCTTGTTGATGACGAAGTGTACGACCAAAAAATGAAAGACCTCGGTATTACCGATACGCCTGAAATAATTTGTATGTGGGGCGAACGGCTTTGGTATGATATTAAGGCATGGTTCAGGGAGGTAATAAGGGACTTTTTTGAACTGCTGTTCAATGCTTCCGCATTGGTCATAGATACGATACGGACATTCTTTCTTGTCGTGCTTGCCATACTGGGGCCTATCGCGTTTGCCTTTTCCATTTATGACGGATTTCAGGCAACGCTGACCCAATGGCTTGCACGCTATATAAGTGTCTATCTGTGGTTACCTATTTCGGATATATTTTCTTCGGTTCTCGCACGCATTCAGGTTTTGATGCTTCAACAGGACATTGCCCTGTTGCAAGATCCAAACTATATCCCTGACGGCTCAAATGGTGTCTATATTGTATTCCTTATAATTGGAATTATCGGATACTTCACTATTCCGAGTGTTGCGGGTTGGATTATCCAATCAGGCGGAGCAGGTGCATACGGAAGTGCGGTAAATAAAACAGCAGCTAAGGCAGGCGGTATTGCAGGAGGCGTTGCTGGCTCGGTAGCGGGTAATGTCGGTGGTCGCTTGCTTGGTAAGTAATCAATTTATTAAACTAAAAAAGTAATGGAATTTAAGTCATTAAAAAATATTGAAACAAGTTTCAAGCAGATAAGGATTATCGCCATTGTGTTTGTCGTACTGTGCGCCGGAATTACCGGATATGCAGTCTGGAACTCATTCAGTTTCGCAGAAGCACAACGGCAGAAAATCTATGTTTTGGATGAAGGGAAGTCGCTTATGCTTGCTCTTTCACAGGACTTATCACAAAACCGTCCAGTGGAAGCAAGGGAGCATATCAAGCGGTTTCATGAACTATTCTTCACTTTATCCCCTGATAAAAGTGCCATTGAATCAAACATCAACCGGGCACTCTTTCTTGTGGACAAAAGTGCTTTCCGTTATTATCAGGATATGCAGGAAAAAGGTTACTACAACAGGATTGTGTCGAGTAATATCAATCAAATTATTCAGATCGATTCTGTGGCGTGTAATCTTGATGTTTATCCCTATAAGGTGATAACCTATGCCCGGCAAATGATTATCAGGGCTAGTAATGTAACAGAGCGGAGTCTTGTTACACGCTGTGAGCTGATAAACTCTGTTAGAAGTGACAATAACCCTCATGGTTTCACTATGGAACGCTTTGAAATAATCGAAAACAGGGATTTACGAACAATAGACCGATAAGCCATGATAAAGGATAAACTTACAGCCGTAAGAGACTGGGTGGAAGACGGTCTGCGGTCATTGTTAGGGCAGATAACGCCCGACGGACGGATTATCATAATCCTTGTAATGCTTTTTGTCTTCGGTGCGGGTTCAATCTACATGACAGTTTCTTCCATATATAATATGGGGAAGAAAAGCGGTCAGGAACAGATGCAGATAGAACATATCAAACGCTTGGAACTGGAACATACGCAAAAAACAGATAGTATAAACCAAATAAACAGATTTGATTATGAGTAATGCTAATGAAGGTAACGAACCGAAACCGGATGTTACCGAAAAAAAGAAAGAGAGTAAGCCTAAAAAGGAGCTTACCCCACAAGAGATTCAGAAGCGGAAAAAGATGCTTATCTATCCCTTGTTTGTTTTGCTGTTCATCGGGTCAATGTGGCTCATTTTTGCACCTTCAGGAGATAAGGACGAACAGCAACCCGACGGTTTCAACTCCGAACTGCCTATTCCCAAAGATGAAGCAATCGTAGGGGATAAGCGGACGGCTTATGAGCAGGAAGCCATGCTGAATAAGCAAAATGAAAAAATGCGGAATTTGCAAGACTTCGCTTTTATGCTCGGAGAGGAAGAAAACCGTAAGGCACAGGAAGTAAACACTTCTATTCCGTCCGACAATCAGGAAGTACCGGGTAATAATCGCACTCCACAAACGGGAATCCAATCGTCGGCAAGTGCTTATCAGGACGTAAACCGACAGTTAAATGACTGGTACGAGCAACCGACAACGAAAGCGAACGACCAAATACAGCTTGAAATGGAAGGGCGCATTCAGGAATTGGAAAAGCAACTGGCTGAAAAATCCGAAGCCGACAAGCAACTGGAACTGATTGAAAAATCCTATGCGATTGCAGCGAAGTATATGCCTAATACACAGGAACAAGCTCAAACAGCACCAGTGACCGATATGCGTGAGAAAGTTGTTCCGAAGCCTGTTTCACAGGTACATCAAAGCGTGGTTTCGCTTTTGGCTGCTCCAATGGATAATGATGAATTTTTAGAACAATACGGTAAGCCCCGAAATATGGGATTTATCACGGCTGCCGGAAACGAAGCGATAATAGATAAAAACAGCATCAGGGCTTCGGTATATCAGACTGTAACAATTTCCAACGGAAAAGAATTGCAACTACGGTTATCAGAACCAATGCGAGCCGGAAATATGCTAATTCCTGCAAATACCATTCTTACAGGAAGTGCAAAAATTGGCGGGGAACGCCTGCACATTACCATTACTTCAATCCAGTATGCGGATAATGTGATACCTGTTGAAATGGAAGTGTACGATATGGACGGTATGCAGGGTATTTTCGTTCCGAACTCGGACGAACTCAATGCAGCTAAAGAAATTGCCGCTAATATGGGTACGTCGATGGGCAGTAGCATAACCATAACAGACGATGCAGGTTCACAGCTTGCAGCCGATTTAGGGCGAAGTCTGATTCAAGGGACATCGCAATTTTTCAGTAAGAAAATGCGTGAGGTAAAAGTTACACTGAAAGCAGGTTACAAGGTCTTGTTACTCCCTAAAGCATAAAAAAACAATCAGGGCGAAAGCCCACCACTAAAAAAATCCAATAGTAATTAACAATTAAAACAATTTTCGTATGAAACGATTTCTTTTAATGATTGCGGTATCTGTATGTGTATTTACCGCCAACGCACAGGAACACGAAGTTTCCACCAATCCCTCTACGGGCGATTATTTTGAAGGTCTGACACGACCGCTGACCTTTAACCGGATGATACCGCCGTATGCACTGGAAGTTACTTTCAGTAAGACAGTGCATATCATCTTCCCTTCGGCTATCCGCTATGTGGACTTAGGTTCTGCCGACCTGTTGGCAGCCAAAGCAGACGGAGCGGAAAATGTACTCCGTGTAAAAGCCGCCCTGCGTGATTTTTCACGGGAAAGCAATCTGGCGGTTATTACCGAAGACGGTGCATATTATACGTTCAACGTGAAATATGCCGATGAGCCTGTAAAGTTGAGTGTCGAAATGACCGACTTCATCCACGATGGAGAAGCCGTAAACCGCCCGAATAACGCAATGGAAATATATATGAGAGAATTGGGTAGCGAATCGCCGTTACTGGTTAAACTCATTATGAAGTCCATTTACAAAAACGATAATCGGGAAATAAAGCATATCGGCAGTAAAAGGTTTGGCATACAATACACGCTCAAAGGGGTTTATACGCACAACGGATTGCTTTATTTCCATATGCAACTCAAAAACTCATCCAATGTGCCGTTTGACGTAGATTATATTACGTTCAAAATAGTTGATAAGAAAGTGGCGAAACGTACCGCCATTCAGGAACAGGTAATTATCCCACTAAGGGCACACAATAACCTGACGTTGGTAGGGGGCAAGAAAACAGAACGTGTAGTGTTTACCCTGCCGAAGTTCACTATTCCGGATGATAAGCACCTTATCATTGAACTGAATGAAAAAGAGGGCGGACGGCATCAGTCGTTCGTGGTTGAAAATGCCGACCTCGTAAGAGCCAAAGTTATTAATGAACTGAAAGTTAAATAACCATGAAACGGCTATTACTTATACTAACGTTTGTGCTGTGCCTGGTCTTTGCAGACCAAGCCCACGCACAGCGTTGTTTACCGGGAATGCAGGGCATTCAGGTAACAGGTGGAATGGTAGACGGATTCCATTCGTCGGATAAAAAGAATGAACTGGGGTATTATTTCGGGTTATCTATGGCCACCTATACCAAACATGCTAATAAGTGGGTATTTGGTGCAGAGTTCCTGAATAAATACTACCCCTATAAGGAAGACAGGATACCTGTCAGCCAGTTTACGGCAGAGGGTGGTTATTACCTAAAATTCTTATCAGACCGCAATAAGGTTGTTCTTTTTTCTTTGGGCGGATCTGCACTCGCCGGATACGAAACAAGTAACTGGGGAGAAAAAACGCTTTTTGACGGCTCCACGCTCCGGAACAAAGACAGTTTTATTTATGGTGGTGCTATTACGTTGGAAATGGAAACATATCTATCCGACCGTGTGGTGTTACTCCTGACTGCTCGTGAGCGGGTGTTGTGGGGAACATCGACGGGACATTTCCATACCCAGTTCGGATTGGGACTGAAATTTATAATCAATTAGTGCCATGAAAGAAAATGATGAATGGTATACCCCACCGGAGATTATTCATTCTTTGGGAGAATTTGATTTAGATCCGTCATCTTCGGAAGAAGCATTTCGGTTAAACCAGTCGGCAAAGAAAATATATACTGCAAAAGAGAACGGACTGATACAGGATTGGCACGGTAGGATTTGGCTAAATCCGCCATACTCTAACCCGTTATTGCAGGATTTTCTCAAAAAAATGGCTGAACACAATCAGGGTATAGCCTTAGTTTTTTCAAAGATTGAAGCAAAATGGTTTCATGATATTGTGTTTGAGTATGCCACTGCCGTAAAGTTCCTGTATAATAGAATCCAGTTTTTCAAACCTGACGGAACAAAGGGAACACAACCTCGAAACGGCTCCATGCTTGTTGCCTACGGAGAGGAAGATGCAGCAATACTTTCAAGAAATCGGATAAAAGGTAAATTTCTCTATTTAATAAACAACTAAAAGTAAATTCAAAATGAAAAAGTTCTTAGCATATTTTTTATACACGCTATTGCTATCGGCAATAGTCTGTGCCTGTAGTGACGATTTGGATGTTCAGCAGGTTTATTCATTTGATCTTGTTACTATGCCCGTCCAGAAAAAAATCGTTCAGGGCGAAAGTGCGGAAATTCGATGCCAACTGGTAAAGGAAGGCGACTATGAACAGGCTCGGTTCTTTATCAGGTATTTCCAAAGTGATGGGAAAGGCGAGCTGCGGATGGATGACGGAACGGTATTTCTACCGAATGACCTGTACCCGTTGGATAAAACGACATTCCGACTTTACTACACATCACACAGCACGGATCAGCAGGTTATCGACATATATATAGAAGATTCATTCGGTCAGGTCGTGCAGAAAACATTCAGTTGGCAAAATGACAGGGGGGATGAAGACGATGATGTAGAAGAAAATATGGTTTCACAAAAAATATCAGGCAATGATTTTATGCGGTTATATCGTGTTCAACGCCCTTTGCTGGCTATGGATAGCCCATACGTTGAATAATGCTCCGACAGATATAGAGCTGTGGGGAAAAGAAGTTGAATAAGTAAAGTACCCGGAGCAATTCGGGTACTTACTGTATTTACAGATTGATTATGAAATATATAATAACATTCTTCATTGCGTTGCTTCATTTAACTGCATGGGGACAACCAAACAGAAAATCGGAAATAGAAAAATGTACGGAACAGGCTTATTCTGCAAAAGAGTTTCAACGAATAGCCGATTCAATGCAAATGACTATCGAAGAATTATCCGACTATCCCGTAGTTTTTCCGATTAAAAAGCCGTTACGAATTTCATCGGGCTTTGGTATGCGTTATCATCCTATTTATAAAAGGCGAAAATTTCATACAGGAATTGATATAGCCAAACCAAAGGGTACTCCCGTGTATGCCAGTGGCAACGGGAGAGTAGTTCGTAAGGGCTATTGTTCGGGATATGGGAATTACATTGAGATTGAACACGCAGGTAATTTTCATTCATTCTATGCTCATTTGAGTAAGATAATGGTAAATATAGGGGATTCGGTTAGTATTACTACACAGATTGCTTGTGTGGGTAATACGGGAATAGCAACAGGCAGCCATTTACATTATGAAATCAGGAAAGGGAAACGTTTCTTGAATCCGTCTGAATGGTGCTGTTGTCTGATTGAAATATGGAACACACAAAATTTAAACGAAAAAATAGCATGAAATTTCTTAATACATATTTACAACCCGGAGAGGACATAATGTACAGGGCACGGATACATATATTCTTATTCCTGCAACCTGCCATATTATTGACTATCGGGTTTATGTGTTATTTTGATGATGTAAAAATAACACATTATTTAGGGATTACACTTCTGTTCTTGGGATTGGTTTCCCTTGTACAGCGTGTGTTAGTGAAAGTAGGCTCAATCTATGCCGTAACCAACAAACGAGTGATTATAAAAACGGGAGTAATAAGTCGTCGGACTGTTGAACTGGTACTGGTTAAATGTGAGGGTATTCAGGTGGTACAAGGTATTGCAGGGCGTATCTTCGGCTATGGTTCTATCGTGGTTACTACGGGTGGAGCTACCAACTGTTACTATTATGTTGCCAATCCGTTCCGGTTCAAGAAGGCAATAAATATACAAATTAGATAGTTTTTGATAGTTCTAATTTCTATTACAAAAGCAATCCGAAGCTAATTAAACGTTTCGGATTGTTTGTTAATCGGCTTTTTGTTACTTTTTCTCCCGCCCATTTTTTTGCTCATAAGAATAGTAACGGGCGAAAATCGCCCGCTTATCATTTTTCTTGTCCCTCTTTTTGTAACTTCTCAAGCTGTTTCAGCATAAACCGATGGTTTTCGCCAACCGTATGCCCCGAAGCCATTTTGTAAGGACTGTCGGAACATTCAATACATTGCTGTATGGCTGCCTTCAGATCTGTTACTTCAATTCTGTTTCCGTCAATATCCTTTATCGTTGTCATATCCTTTGTTATTTAGATGTTTGTACTTGTATCGGGGAAACATACCAACTGTCTTGATACTTGTCGCCAATCAGGTTAAAAACGCCCGATAATCCGCTATCGTTGGCGTGTTTCTTGGCTTCGCTGATTGTACCGAACTCGCCTAATTTGTTGAAGCCGATAAATAGTTTGTATCTATCGTTGTTCTCCTTATGTTTTTTTACTTCTTCCTGTAACATCACATACATTTTTTGATAGTTGTCTTTCTTCTGTTCCAATTTGTTGTAAGCCTTCAATAACTGTTCATCCGTATCTGCATTGAAAAACAGATCATTGTGCTTTTTGTAGTCGATATACTGGGCAATGGCTCTTTCTACTTTTGTTATCTGTGCTTTTGCGGATGCAACTTTACCCAACAAAAAGTCAAAGCCCGTCTGTAAACCTGTTCGCTTGTCGTAAAAACAATGATATATCTGAACTCTTTTTCTCGGATATTTGCACACTAATTTTGCCTTACGCCATTCGATAAGCCACCGCCAACGATCTAACATATCACGGGGAATGTCTATTTTGTGTAAAACTTCCCGGCTTCTGTCCTCGTGGCGAATTTCAAAAGTGATATATACCCAATGTTCAATACCCAGTTCCCGTTCCGCTTTTGCAAGGTCTTTCGCATACTGCATCCAATCGTCCATTCTTTCCTGTGCCATGATGTTAGATGTTAATGTTATCGTTTTTCTTGGTTAGCCATTCATCCCGACGGGTACGGCATTCCTCCAGAGTTGGTGCTACGGTTGAAAATAATTTCCCGTCTGTATGCCTGTAATCGTATTGATAAAATGTTTGTTTCGGACGGTGGGCAGGACGAAACGTTGTATAGTTCTCTTTACCTTGTTCACATACAGAACAGCCGTTATGATTGATTGAATTTGTTTTCATTGTCATTTTGTAATATATTGATATTCTTTAATATAATCCTGTTCTTTTAGCCACTTGATTAGGTTCTCCATATTATATTCGGAGGTAATGATTGCCGAATCCCTTGAAAATTGAGTGAAACGACTGCTTTCGTAGTTGTCTATCCACTCTTTGAGGTTTACTGCTCCCCAAGTACTGTAATCCTGTGCAAACATTCGGTCAATCTCGGCTATCTCTTTGTTGAACTCCACCACGATAGTTTGGTATTTGTCGTCAATGATTTCAAGATGATGTAGTGAGCCGAACTCGTCGTGTAGGCGTGCGGAACTCCAATCGCTTTTGTAGGTATGATTTCCCCACCTATGTGGTTTATCGAAACGCACCTTTACCTCTGCTGTGTATTCGGTTATCTTGATTTCTTCGATAATGCCTGTTACCATTAAGCCTGTAAAAATGCTCTTACAACGCTTGCCTATAATACTATCGTTTACTTCTGTTGTTTTCATATCTATTGTTGATTAAAAGAATGATAATGTTAATTGTACTGCTTTGCGTCCTGTGATTTCATCAAACAGGCTTTTCGCTTGTTTCAAAACGGATATAGCGTATTTGTCGGTCTTACTGCTGTCTTTGTCAAGTCCTTTCATCATTTCATTGAGGGCTGCGGTAAGGCAATCTTTTCGATTGTCGAATATCTTACCCCATACGCCTAAGCCATAACCTGCTCCGCCAGTGCTGTAAGAATAACTCATTCCGTATGTCCATTTTCCGTTTAAGCCTTTACCCAGTGTAATATGGTTGCTTACCGCCCAACCGTCCCGATGGGGGAATTGTATTTCTTCACGTTCCAAAAAATCAGGTCTTTCCAACCAACCATATTCGTTAAATCCCTTTTTGGTAAAGCCGAATAGCAAATGTTTTTCATACTCCCGTTTATTCATTAATAACTGGCGTGGGGTATCTCCAAAACTCTCGTATTCCTCAATTATAGCCCTGTCGTTATGTCTTAGTGCGTTCAGATATACGGCTACATTGTGGCGTTCTACCCTGCAAAAATTGATATCCTGTATCTTTTGTAATTTTTCGTATGCTGATAAATCTTTGTATTTCATGACCATTCTTTTGTGGGGCAGGGTTACTGCCCCGTGTTACTACTTATTAATCCAATCCGAAATAATACGCTAACCGTTGTTCCTGTGATTTCGGAAAAATCCAACCTGCTAACTTCTTGCCGTTGAATGTCAATCAGCTGTTGAAGCGTCCGCCCATTGCTTTGAGTTCGTCTTTTATGGCTCTCGTTTCTCCGAATACCGCTACCGCTTTGGCTGAATACTCTACCAATGTGCAACCGCCTTTGCTTTCTTCTGTCGGCTTACTGGGTGGCATTGTGTCGGATTTGCTGATATGTATGTTATCGTCATTCCCTGCTGTGTATGCAAAATCTTCAATCGTGCGTTTACGGTCATATACAGGCACTTTTTCGATTATCCAACCGCAGTATTTGCTTTCGCCTAAATAGTAGCCGTCGCCCATACTGTATTTTTCACGGTGTTCGTAGTCCTCGTTAGGTTCGGCTAAATAGGCGGTTTCATCAAAGTTGGATGCGTGTTTGCGCATTTCGGAAAAGATGTCCCTTTTGTGTTTGGAAAAGCCTATAATAACCGTCCTTTGTGTGCTGTGTGCATAGTAGTCGGTCATTCGGTCGCTGTCGTCTTGCTTCAATCGTGCCACGATAACGCCTAAAGCATCTTCGGGGAATATCTCGGCAAAGCGTTTACGCCCGATTTCCTTAACCTGCTCTACTCTGGTTTTTTCCTGTTCGGCTTCGTCTTCTTCTGCTTTCTTCTGTTTCTGTGCTTGCTGAAGAAGCATTGCAACTTCAAAACTGTCTATAAATTCAGGGTTCTCGCTGTCATAGTAATAACCAATACCGAATTTTTCATTCAATGGTCTGATAATGTCGGCTGTATGAAAATCCTTTGTCCGCAGGTTAATCAACTTGTAAGCAATGCCCCAATCGTTTTTACGGATTTCATACACTACATATCTGTCATAGCTGTAACCCTCCATTCGGATAACCTGATTGACTTCTACCACTTGTTTGGCTCTGTCTATCTCCTTGTTTGCTCCTAATAAAAATACTTTGCTCATAACTCTAAATTTTAAGGGATTATAAAAAGGTCAGCATTGCGAGAATAAAGAGGATTATAGCACCCAAACCCACGAAGAAGGAGAGGATACCCCGAATAACAGGAAGAAAGAGATACAAGCCCACTAAAGTCCAAATAAACCCTGTTCCCCACACACAGAAGCCCAAAACCGCCAAAACGATTTTTACAACCAATTTTATGCTAATTGGAAGGTAGGCTGTCGGTCGTTGTTTCCTATTTTTTTCTATACTTCTCATAATTTCTGACTTTTTTTTTATGCCGTATCGGAGCCGGTGAGGTGTGATCGAGTTTCAGGTGCAATTAGAAAGTAGTGTTTAGCCACTGCCAGTTTTTTACGAATAAATACGCTCGCCTGAAGAATGAGGGAAAGAGGAAGATTTTTCGTAAAACCCTTGCGGCTTGAACTTGCTGTGGCGTTAAGAACACGGAAATACTTTCGCAACTGATACTCGATTACTCCGAGCCGCTTTCCGTGGCTTAGTAGCTAAATGAGGAAGGAATTATACCGAGGGAAGTGTAGAAAAAAGAAAATTGAGTTTGATATACTTTGCGTTTATCATCATAAAACGCTGCACTTTCCCCACAGAAAGGAAAGCTATAAACATAAAAAAAGCCTGTATCATTTTGACACAGGCTCATTCGTATTATTGGTAATTATTATATTCCTTTTTTACCGTAGCATTTACTACCGTCAGGGGATAGATAGAAATTGAATGTTTCTTCTTTCGGAGTTCCCGACAGTTGAACAGAATACTTGCACCTGACAATGACTGCAAGTACATCATTTGCGTTTCTGCTGTCATATCCTTGCAAGTTATCAGGAACAAGGTTTTTAAGCGAATCTATACGGGTGTTCATTACGGCGATATCAGCATTATACTTGTCAATATCGCTTTGTTTTTTAGTTTGAGCCAATAAATCTTCGCTCATTTTTCTTGCAAGTTCAATACGACTAATAACAGATTGTTTTTCCTTTCTGAACTCATCGGTAAGATAAGCAACACTATCAGCAACCGTAACATTTCCAGTTTCGTTCAATTCAACAATTTTGAAGTTGAGATTTTCTTTTGTATCACTACCTTTTAACAGGTTATCAGTAATGGTTTTTTCATAATTACTCGTTGATGAGTTTGAACCGCAGGAAACCATAAAAACAGCGATAAGTAAATAAAATACGTGTTTCATATCTGAATGTATTAAGAGTTTATTAATTCATTGAAATAGCCGGAAGTTTTGAATGCAGGTTATATACTATCAGAACTTCAGTTGATTTTTTATTATCATTTCGGGTATATTCGGTTAATGCTTTCATTACCCATTCCCGAAATGCTTTTGCTTCAAAAGATGCTACACGGTAGCTGACAAATATCAATGCTTCAAGATTATACAGTACCGTTTCACATGAGCGCCCATTATTCTCGAATTTATGTATTCGGGTAACATCTTCTTCACGAAGTAAGCCTGATTTGAATATGCTCCGAAGGTTGTTACCAATCGTATTGACGAACACATTAAACAAATCGGCAACCTCATGTTTCGTTAGCCACAGGGTGCAATTTACGAGTTTTGCTTCAACAATTAGTTGATTTTCATCGTTTTCTTTAATTTTGATATATCCTCGTTCCATATTTTGCTATTCTTCATCATATTTAACATTAAAGCCTATACGCTTACGGGGCATATTTTCCTGTTCTTTTTGTGATGCCAGTTCGGTAAGAGCCTGATAAATATCGCTGAACTGCATATTTGTTTCTATCATAAATTCGTCCAATTTACGATTTAATTCTGCATAACCGAGTGCATATTGGCGTAAAGCAACAAAAGCCCGCATAATAGATATATTTACCTGAATAGCTTTCTTACTTTTCAATACGGATGAAAGCATAGCCACTCCGAGTTCCGGGAACGCCATTATAAAGGAAGAGCCGACGTTGTATCCGGGGGGTATCACATTTTGTGACACCCCTAATTTGATTACTTCGTCGCTTTCTTCCCGTGTCAATTCAAACATGAAGTCAGGAGCCGGAAACCTGTCTATATTTCGTTTGACTGCCTGTTTTAAGGCTCTTGTTTCAACTTCATACAATTTTGCGAGGTCATAATCCAACATGACACGCACACCTCTGATATCGTATATCTTATTTTGAATGATTTGTAGTTCCATGATATTATTATTTATTGATTAACTACTAATTTATCCTCCATGCTTTTAACTTTTCCGGCAAAAGCATTCATATCGTGGCTTATTTTTGAATCAGTTATTCTCGCATAAATTTGAGTTGTTCTTATATTAGTATGCCCTAACATTTTACTAACACTTTCGATAGAAACGCCCTTACTAAGTGTCAGAGTAGCAAATGTATGGCGTGCAAGATGGAATGAAATTTCCTTATCAATCCCACATAATGTGCCGATTTCCTTCAGGTAAGCGTTCATCTTTTGATTACTTGGTACAGGGAGTATTCGGTTATCCGGCAAAGTGCCTTCATATTTTTCTAATATTCTTTTGGGAATATCAAGTAAGGGGATTGAAAACGTTACATCTGTTTTTTCTCTTTTACCAATAATCCACAGATTACCGTCGAATGAGGTTCGAATGTTTTCTTTGCGCAATTTCTTTACATCTATATATGCTAATCCGCAAAAACAAGAAAACACAAAAATATCACGCACGTGTTCCAATCGTTTTGTAGAAAACCTTTTTTCCATTATAGATTCGACTTCCTCTTGTGTCAGATAGCCTCTATCTACTTTCTTAATACGAATTTTGTAATTGACAAATGGATCAGCTTTAATCCAGTCATTGTTTTTTGCGATAATGACGATGCGCTTGAAAAACTGCATGAACTTGGCTGTTGTATTTGAACTGCAGCCACAGGTAGTTTGTAAATAGACTTCAAAATCTGTAATAAAGAGGTAGTCAATTTCTTTTAATCCCACATCCGAGCGATTGTATTTCTCCTTAATAAAGTTGGTTAGATGTTTACGTGTTACCTCATATTTCTGATAAGTAGCCTTTGATTTGCTTATGCCCACCAATCTTTCAACATCGTCATTATGCTTTTTAAATAAGTCTAAAAGCATCTGTTGTTTAATTTCTACTCCAAAGAAGATGTTTTTAATACGTTCAGGGCTTACGGTAGTTTCCCGTTCCTGTAATTCACGGTAGATCTTTGTCATAGTAGCCTTGATACTTTCAAGGATACCGTTGAGTTCTATTACTTCTTGTGTTTTGCCGACAGCTTTTCCTGATTTCGTATCCCAGATTTTGGGATTGACTTCTGTTTTTGCTCCAAACTGAACAGCTTCTCCATTGACGGTAATCCGTCCCATAATCGGCATTTTGCCATTTGCTTTTACTGCATTCCTTTTAACATAGAAAAGGATGTTGAATGTACTCTTTTGCATAACTCAAAATTTAATTTCAAAATTAGTTTTAACAATCAAATAATGAGATAAATACAGACTGCCAATAATGGACAACACACTGCCAATTTCGGACAATTCGTAACCTATTTCTAATTTTGGAGAGTAGGTTACGAATTGGTTACGCAACTATGTCCAAAATTGGCTTTTTTATGGCTTTACACCCAGACACTCTTAAATGCAAAAAGTCCCACAAATCATTGATTTGTAGGACTTGTCTGCTGTTTGTCGCCTTTTGTCTTAGGCTTTCAGCGGAGAGAGAGGGATTCGAACCCCCGGAACCTCGCAGTTCAACGGTTTTCAAGACCGCCGCAATCGACCACTCTGCCATCTCTCCAGTACAATACTTTTCTTCAAAAGCGATGCAAATGTATGTCTTTTTTTTGTTTTTGCAAACAATTCCGACAACTTTTATTTGCTCTTTTTATAATGAGCTCAAAATCAGACAATATTAATTTGATAAAATTTGAATTTAAAGGCAGCATCTTTCTATCTCCATATATTACTTATTTTTCAATAGATTTTTTAACATAAAATCTATTGCTGATTTTAATAAAATACTCATCTTTGCATAGTGAACGATTGTTCACATTTAACAAATCCATTTACAAATAATATGAAGTACAGTAGAGAATACATATTGAGACGGGCATTCGACGTATTTATGAATAAAGGATACGACAGCGCTTCAATATCTGTATTACAGGAAGAATTAAACATGTCGCGGGGGGCTCTGTATCGCTATTTCAAAAATAAAGAGGAATTATTTAATGCCGTTATCGATGATTATTTCTTTAGGCTATTTGATAAGATCCTTCAGAATATAAGAGACGACAGAACACTTGCTGAATATATCGAAATAATGTACAGACGCCAGAAGTTTATTATTAACGCATTTACGAGAGCAGGTGTTACCCATACCTTCTTTCTTAATTATACCGCACTTATGATACAGGCCGCAAAACATTACCCTAACTTTATTCATCGTTTCAAAATCATCAATGGACGATTACTTGATAATTGGCGAAATGCAATAAAGAACAGCATCGAAGCTGGTGAAGTAAAAAGCGATGTTGACGTCGATATCATGGCTATTATATTCAACAACACCAATCTAAAAGAATCATCCGATAAACATTGCGAAGAAGCAAATTTTATCATAGATATAATAAAAGATATGGAGCGTAGAAAGCAAGTGATGGATTATTTATATAATCTGATAAAAACATGATCTTTTTTTAAACAAAAAATGTGAATGATTGTTCACTGTATTTAGGGGTGAAATATAAAAAACAAGACTATATGGCAGAAATAATTGCAATATTAACACAAAAAGGGAATTTAAGTAAGAACATTCAACATAACACTACTGTCAACCTTTTTGAACTGGAAAATGAAAAAGTTAAAGGCGTTGAAAGCCTGAAACTGGAAAATACGGAGAATAACTATTTTTCGCTACTGATGGCTCTAAAGAAAGTAAGCATTGTATATGCAGAATCTTTCAATACGGATCTAAAAAATATATTAAATAAAATAGGGATCAAAACTAAAAACAAGGAAGAATTGGAAGGTGATAAATTTATCAACCAATTTATTTTCGGGTAATAACATAAAAAATCATGTTGAGAAACTATTTATTCATATTATTTACCACATTATCCACTACTGCATTATTTGCCCAGAATGACACCGATTTAATGTATCTGGAAAACGATAGTATCCGTCAGATATATGACAGCGCTATGCAAGATCCGCATATATTTCGTCCAAAGCATTTGGCAATAACAGAAAAAGACGCTATAAAGATAGCAGACAGGATGCCTGCATTTGCTGTATACCGCGATACTTACTTTGTAACAGGAGTTCCGCTGAATAAGAAAATAGACAAAAATACAGCCGACGCATCTTTCCAGATAAGCATACGGCAACGGCTAACAAAGAGTATCCTGCCATTCAAGACATTTTTGTATCTGACCTACACTCAAAAATCATTTTGGGATATATATGCGGAGTCCAGCCCGTTTAAAGATACAAATTACAATCCGGGTATAGGATTAGGTAAATATATATTATATAAAGATCGCGTAGTAGGTGCCGCATTTGCCCAGATAAAACATGAATCGAACGGGCGTGATGGAGATGACTCGCGGAGCTGGAATTATCTGAGCTTGTCGATGAAATACTATTTCAATGCGCGATTCAATGTTTCCGGAGAAGTATGGATTCCTTATGTAGATGGAGGAAACAATAAAGACTTATTGGATTACAGAGGCTTAGGCTTTGTCTCCATAAATTATACGAGCAATAAACATAAGTGGTGGTTGTCAGCGGATATTAACCCACGAAAGGGATGGGGAAATGTAAACACTACTTTGACAGCCTCATTCAGGATGTCCGAACGCTCCAATCAATACTTGTTTGCACGTTTCTATCAGGGATATGGAGAAAGCCTCCTCGATTATAATAGGTATGCGATGAACATAAGAGTAGGTATATGTATCAAACCGAACTTCTATAATTTCTTTTAATATGTTCAAACTAAAAGAATTTCGTTTTAAGACATGGCATTTCTGCCTGTTATTAGGCCTATTTCTCTTTGTAATCAACATAGTAGGCCCTATGACAATACAAGGCACATCCTACAATATGGATGAAGACATACATTTTGAAGAATTGAACGACCTGTCCGTATTGGATAAAGATTCTTCAAATATCGTATCTGTCATATTCTACAATGAAAATTCAGATATATGCAACAAGATGATGGATAATATAAGCAGGATTTCGAATCAGGATATTAAGTTTTACAGATCGGAAATCAACAAGAACCCTGAATTGTATACAAAATATAATGTATCGGGAGTACCAAGCATACTCGTATTCAAGGGTAATAAAGAGATAGACCGCATAATGGGAGTCGTTCCGACTACAAACCTAGAGATTATCTATAATAGAATAATGAAGTAAAACAGGCTAAATAATAGACACTAGTATGTATATAAATTCAATAGGATATTATATTCCGGAAAAAAGGATTACCAACGATTACTTTTCCCAAACAAGCGGTCTTACCAATGATTGGATCGCTCAACGGACAGGTATCAAGACCCGGTCCAGAGCTTCCGAAAAAGAGACTTTGGATTATATGAGCAGCCAGGCTGTAATGAATGCATTGCCTAAGCTACCCTATAATATAGAAGATGTAGATCTGATAATTTTTGCATCATATACCCCTTCGGATACAATTGCCACAACAGGACATCAGATCCAACGTGAGTATAACATCGAAAATGCAAAAGTCTTTCTTATATCATCCGCCTGCTCATCGGCTATTAATGCGATGGAGATTATATATTCATTCCTTACAACGCAAATTGCAGAAAAAGCATTACTAATATGTGCTGACCGGAATTCAACCTATTCTGACGATACAGATTGTATGTCAGGGCACCTATGGGGCGATGGAGCGACCGCATATTTCTTTTCGGATAAGTCCTATTCTAAAAAAGACCCGGAAATACTGGATATTACGACACAAGGCCTCGGACACATAGGCCAGGGGCCCAAAGGTGTTTACCTCGATCCTAAAAATGGCGGATTGAAAATGCCTCATGGAAAAGATGTCTTTATGCAGGCTTGCACATACATTGTACAGAATACAAAGGATATAGTAGAGCTAAACGGATACTCACTGGACGACCTTACTTTCTTCATTGGGCATCAGGCCAATATGAGAATTCTTAAAAATGTGATCAAACAGCTGGACATGAAAGAAGAAATCCTATTATCTAATATCGAAGAATTAGGTAACACAGGCTCAGCTAGCGCTCTTCTGGTTTTTGCGCAGAACATAGATAAATACACATCCGGAAATCTGATATGTTTATCAGTCTTCGGCGGAGGATATTCCACAGGTTCGTGCCTTGTGAAAATACCCTGAAATATAAATAAAACAAAGATCATTATGGTTAATCAACGTACTTTAAAAAGCTGCTTTTCCCTGGAAGGTAAAGGACTGCACACAGGGTTAAAAATTCATTTAACATTTAATCCTGCCCCTGAAAATCATGGGTATAAAATCAGACGTGTAGATGTACCGGGACAGCCAATCATTGACGCTTTAGCTGAAAATGTGACAGGAACGCAAAGAGGTACTGTCCTCTCGGCAAACGGCGTGCAGGTGAGCACAGTGGAACATGCCATGGCAGCACTGTATGCTTGCGAAATAGACAATTGCTTAATCGACGTAGACGGACCCGAGTTCCCCATTCTGGATGGCAGCTCTATCCTATTTGTCAGCAAAATAAAAGAAGTAGGCACCCAGCAACAAAGTGCCATCAGGGAATATATTTCGATCAAACGGAAGAAGATCAAAGTAGTAGATAAGACAACAGGGTCTTCAATGCTGCTTGTACCGGACGAATCATTCAGCATACAATCACAGATAGCGTTCAACTCTACATTCTTAAGAAGGCAGGATGCGACAATGAATGACATCTCTGAATTTACAAAAGATTTCGCTTCTGCCAGAACATTCGTATTTGTAAAAGAGATAGAGCCTCTGCTTAATAGCAACCTTGTAAAAGGCGGCGATTTGGACAATGCTATCGTAATATATGACAAGCCGATAGAACAGCAAAAATTCGATCAGCTGGCTGATATGATGGGTACTAAAAGGAAAGATTCATCCAAACTGGGGTATATTATGAACAAGCCCCTACTCTACCCTAACGAACCGGCAAGGCATAAACTGTTGGACATAATCGGAGACCTGGCATTAGTAGGGCATTTTATCAAGGGTAAAGTTATCGCCAACTGCCCCGGCCATAAAATAAACAATCTGTTTGCCAGAGCTATCAGGGAAGCTGTGTATCCAAACATAAAGGAAGAAGTGCCTATGATGGTTGGCGAAGCAGTTCATGCAGGTTATTATTCATGGAGCCGTTAATCAGATGAAAGATGAAGGACATCTTCATTTTTATATATAATAACAAAATAGTGCTGATAGGTATCCTGCTGGGCATTATAGCAGGATATACCTATTGGTATTATGTTACCTGTTATTGGGGCACGTACCCGCTCTCGGCCGAATGGTGGGTAAATTGCGGGCTGGGCGCGATACTCGGAGGACTATTCGCTACATTGTACAACAGAGAAGAAGCGTAGTACAATTTTATCCCAACTAAAAACCAACACATTATGCTAAAAAAGGATATTGGAATCAATGCGGGTGCAATATGGAGATACTTATCAGAAAAAGGCAGGTTATCGATAAAGGAAATCGAAGAGTTAACGAACTACAAGGATTCGTTTATACTACTTGCTTTGGGTTGGTTGTCGAGAGAAAATAAAATAAAATTCTCAAACGACAATGATAATTTGTATGTAGAGCTTATTAGCGATCCATCAGAGATTTATTATTAAGTTTCACTCACATTGTCTATCAAAACTTTGTCTATTCATCTTCAGTTGAGATGATATCCTGCTTACTGAAGCCTCCCATTATATTAAAATCTGTTAATTAGATAATCGGGAAACTTCAGCCTTAAAATCATTATGTACCTTTGACCGCGTATAATTTAATTATTGCTTTATGAGACTTAATCCTTTCCTGTTATATATCATTATAATATTGGGAGCCACATCTTGTATTAAAGACGAAGCCCTTAACATGGAAGCTGATATTATAGATATGAGTGTAGATGACGATACGTATATTACACGTGCCATATCCGAACATACCGTACAACTGATCGTATCGGAAAAAGCCGATTATAGCCGCATCGTACCTGTCATCGAAGTTAGTCCGGGAGCGACTATACAGCCTGCATCGGGTGTCGCGCAGGATTTCTCAAACGACAAGCAGGTTAAATATACCGTAACCTCCGAAGACGGCAGGTATTATAAAGAATACACGGTAACCGTGTCGTCCAAGATCAGCCTGAAACATACATTTGAGGACTGGACTACAATGGGCACAGAAAAAGCTCCTTATCCGGTATTAAGTGATTTACTTTGGAGTAACGCCAACTCCGGCCTGGCTATTCTGGTGGGAACAGGCGCTCTTATTATCGACCAGTATCCTACTGATAAAACAACAGACTGTGTCAATGGCCAATACGGCACAGTATTGCAAACGATAAAAGGAACTACTATTTTCGGCAAAGATTATCCGATCTTTGCAGGTAATCTTTTCAGGGGAGCATTCTCGGCAAACATGTCGAATCCTTTGTTATCACTTAAATTAGGACAAGCCCACCCTATAGAGAACGGAAGGCCGATCATGTTTAACGGATACTATAAATATACTCCTGGCGAGGTGTTTACCGGTACCAATGGAGAAGTGATACCGCACAGGACAGACTCACTGTCCATGTACGCTACATTATTTAAAGTTACCAAAGGGGCTGCTGCCAACGAAGAATATCTCGACGGGGAAACAATAATAACCTCCGATCGTGTTGTCTGCACAGCCAGATGGGCATTAAAAGCCAAAGATATGGTAGAAACCCCTGCTATAAACGGATTTACTAAATTCTCCATACCATTCAAATATACCGAAAGTTTAGATTTTACCAAAAATGATTATCGCCTTACCATTGTATTGTCATCCAGCAAAGACGGTAACGAATATCAGGGCGCGGTAGGCAGTAAACTGGTAGTAGATGATTTAGAGGTTATATGTGATCCGGTAAATTAAATTGAAATTATCGTATGAAATTAAAATATAATATAATAGCCCTGTTTGCAGCATTATTCTTTTATACTGGTGTATCGGCTCAGGATACAGATAAAAAGACATTGGATTTAAGCTTTCTGTTAGGTTTCAACTTTGGAGCAACAGCTCCGATGCCTATTCCGGCCGAGGTAAGAGAAATAAACAGCTATAATCCTAAGATTAATCCCCAGATAGGGCTTAATATAGTTTACAACCTCACTGACAAATGGGGCGTAGGCACCGGGCTTACACTCGACTGGAAAGGTATGAGGGTCACAGACCACGTAAAGTACATGTACACAAGTGTTACGCTGGCTGACGGCGGAGATAAGCTGACAGGATATTTTGTCGGGAAAAACAAGACAAACGTAGATATGACTTATCTTACAGTTCCCGTATACGCTACTTATACGTTCAACCCCAAATGGCAGGCAAGACTGGGGATATATGCGGCAAAAACACTTTCTTCGACATTCGACGGCAGTGTCAATGACGGATATATAAGAATAGATTCGCCGGTAGGACAAAAACAGGAAATAACAGGAGATGGCGCCACCTTCGACTTCAGTGACGATACGCGCGATTACGATTTCGGTTTATTAGGAGGTGCAGAATTCAGGTTGAATAATAGAATCGGATTTTATGGAAGCCTTTCATGGGGTTTAATGCCTTATTTCTATTCGGGTTCGAATCCGATCAAATTTAAATTGCGAAATACATACGGAACTATCGGCATCACTTACCGCCTCAGTAAGTAAGTAAGTAACGCCTTCTTAAAAACTATGAGTAAACATAAAATAAGAAAGAATAAGGTTTGCCAGAACTGCGGCGCTTTTGTTGAAAGTAACTTTTGTCCTAAATGCGGGCAGGAAAACAGCGAAAGCAGGCAATCTTTCCATCATTTGTTCACTCACTTCATTTTCGATTTTATACATTATGACAGTTCTTTCTGGCGAACAACAAAACTACTGTTCCTATCTCCGGGAAAACTGTCGGTAGAATATATGAAGGGTAAAAGGAAATCGTATGTGAATCCTTTTACCCTCTATATATTTATAAGCTTCGCCGCTTTTTTCATTCCAACCCTTTTGCCTACGATATCTGATGCCGACGGCAAAAAAACAGAAAAGGTAGCGCAACACAATAAAGGCGGTAAACAGCTAGAGAACAACGACATAACTACACAAACAGACAACGATGATGAAATAGAACTATTCGATGATACATCTGCTGAAGAAGTGGCTTTCAAGCTGGATTCTCTATACCGGACGAGATCAGCTGAAAAACAAATAATAAGCCCTGATAATAAGGTATATAAGACATTGTTAGCTATGCTGGCAAATATAAAAGACAAAGACAGGCTAGATAAGGCGATCGATTTTTTTACCCACAATATACCTAAAGTTCTATTTGTATATATGCCCTTTTTCGCTTTCTGGCTTTGGGTATTCCACAATAAAAAGAAACGTTATTATTTCGACAGCGGGATATTCACGCTACACTTTTTCTCCGTAGTATTGCTTACGATATCTATCGGTTATATTCTTATGTACCTGATAGAGTTGATAAACACTGACAGTGCCCTGCCGGAAGTATTACTATACAGTTTCTCTTTCTTTTATATAACTTTCTATTTTTTCAGGGGTAATCGTGTTTTTTATGGGGAAAGAAGAGCTGTATCCAATATCAAATCCTTCTTTCTTATGGGTATAAACACCTTCTTTATCGCCGTCACTTTTTTGCTATACCTTATGTTAGTAATATATCTCATATATGCTTAGAGCATATACGCCTTAAATCTTTCAGCCGCTTTACCGATCAGCTTCTCTGTAGATTTATTTACTGGTTCGAAGTATTCCGCAGTAATAATATCTTTCTTTGTAGAAGCCTTTTTCCATGAACCAATCGTTTTACCATCTTTGGATATAGAGGGCTGGAATATACCCGGGCTTGTGATAATCTTCTTATGATGGTCTGTATGAAGTGTCTCTTTACGATCTTTGTAACTAACTATAAATTCATCAAAGGCAGGCAATAAATTGATTAGATGCACCTCATCTGTAGGAACTGATTCTCTATGGAAAATATAGGTTTGCCCTCCTACCGGCTCTAATATAAAATCGTCCTTGATTAATTCCACAGCACGCCTGCAATCTGTAGTAGTCAAACCCGACCACCAGATAAAATCAGGAAGGGTTGCCGGGCCGTGGCTTCTGAAGTATTTATAGGCTAACTTATACAGGCACTCATCTTTATCGAAAGTATCCGTTGTCTTAGGCACCCGTTCTTCCAACAGAGCGTATGTTTGCTTTTTTCCTCTCATAGCGCCATTGCAGACCAGGCTGCTGGTTTCGGCCCTGAACATGATATGGTTAACCCTGCGGTTATCGGCCTCTATACCGGCATCGTTTATCGCATTCTTTAGTTCTTCGCGCGTTAGATGTGCATTGTCCCTGAGAGCCTTCTCTATTATAGAATTCGTTTTTTTTATCAAATCATCCGTTAAGCCCAATACCTTATCAGCCGAATTATTAGCCATTTTTACTCTGTGCGCGCTCAGATACAGCATCCAGTAAATATCGTCTTTGGACACAAAATGCCATGTAGGACGCAAGATATGTAAGCGTATAATATCGCCATCATCATATGATCTTTCAACATCCTTATTCGTTATGCCTTGTATACGGCAACCGATACCCCATTTAGCCATTTCATAATTCTGGGACTGCATAGCCCCCATCCACCCTACAAGCTTGTGAGGCTCTTTTATATCACTTCCTGCTAACTGCTGATTAGCCAGGCGTAACAATAATATTTCCTTATCTGTCATAAATTCAAATAGTTCCTAAAACGCTTTCAGGCTTAAATCAATATTTGGAGCAGAATAAATGATTGCCCCTGACGAAATATAATCGACTCCGGTTTTGGCAATGTCAGGTACCATATCTTCGGTTATGCCTCCCGACGCTTCTATCTTGGCTGCCCCGTTTATTAGCTGAACAGCTGCACTCATTTCGAACAGTGACATGTTGTCAAGCATGATAACATCGACAGCACCCGTTGCCAGAGCTTCTTTCACCTCATCCAGATTACGGGTTTCAACCTCTATTTGCAGATTCTTCCCTTTTTCTTTCAGGTATTTGACTGTCGCCTCCACCGCCTTGGTAATTCCTCCGGCATAATCGTTGTGGTTGTCTTTCAGCATAATCATATCGAAAAGCCCGAATCTGTGGTTTTTCCCTCCACCTATATTAACTGCCCATTTTTCACACATACGGAACATCGGCGCAGTTTTGCGTGTATCTAAAATACGGGTTTTGGTATCGGCCAATAGCTCAACCATGCGGTGCGTATATGTAGCGATACCGCTCATACGCTGCATACAATTGAGTACAAGGCGCTCCATAGTCAAAATAGACCGGGCAGACCCTGATACGATAAAAGCGATGTCGCCTTCCTTTACCTGATCGCCGTCTTTGTTGAACGTCTCTATTTCCAGATCTTTGTCGTAATAGTGAAAGATTTCCTGAGCCAGGTCTATACCTGCCAGTACACAGTCATGCTTTACTATCAGGCGGGCACGCTGTTTCAGGTTATCCGGCACACTGGCTAATGTAGAATGGTCGCCGTCTCCTATATCTTCTTTTATAGCCTGATCTATAAAGTTGTATAATCTCTCGTCGGTTACGTATGATGGTCTATTGTTTTTCATCTAAATCTTTATTATAAAATGTTCCTCTGTTTTCTGTCTGTTCTATGCTTTGGGTTATAATCAGGTATGCCACGCTGGCAAGGTTCCTCAATTCGGACAGTTGTGGCGAAAGTATCGAAAATTTATAGATTTCCTTTACCGATTTATAAATTTCTTCTTCTTTTTGCTTTGCCATTTTCAGGCGGGTATTACTACGTACAATACCTACCAGGTCACTCATCAGCGACTGTAATTCCTTACGGAGGTAATTGAGCAGAACCATTTCGTCATTCACTTCCATACCTTCCTCATTCCACTCCGGGATTTGATGAAGATGAGCATAGTTAAAATTATCATTGGTAAGCCGCTCTACTGTCTTTAGCGCCGCACGATGTGCAAAGACCAAAGCTTCGAGAAGCGAATTTGAAGCCAGGCGGTTTGCCCCGTGGAGTCCTGTATTGGAACATTCTCCCACAGCAAACATATTCTTAATCGTACTTTGACCGAATAAATCCACATCGATTCCGCCACACAGGTAATGGCTGGCCGGAACAACCGGTATCAGATCCCTGAACATATCCAATCCTGCATCTTTACATTGGTTATATATATTCGGAAAATGTTCCAGAAATTTTTGATGGTCAAGATGACGGCAATCGAGGCAGACATAGTCGTCGCCGCGTAATTTCATTTCACTATCTATCGCCCGTGCTACAATATCGCGGGATGCCAGTTCTTCACGGTCATCATATTTATGCATAAAAGGCTCTCCCGATGCAGTACGCAGCTTTGCCCCGAATCCCCTGACCGCTTCGGATATAAGAGGCAACTGCCCCGTCATATTACTGTAAAACGCCGTAGGATGGAATTGTATGAACTGCATATTGCTTATTTTCGCCTTAGCGCGATGAGCCAGACCGATACCATCTCCGGTGGCTATAATGGGGTTTGTAGTATTCTTGTACACATGCCCGCATCCTCCTGTTGCCATCAGCGTTATCTTAGCCGACATCTTTATTATACGGCTGCCTTTCATATCGAGCACATAAGCGCCGTAGCAATTCAGGTTATATTTATCCAACTCTGTATCAGGCACCTGATGCTCGGTAAGAAGGTCTATCACATAATGATGGTTAAGCAACTGCACGTTTTCGAGCCGCTCGATCGCTTTCAGCAAAGCACGCTCAATCTCCGCTCCCGTTATATCTTTATGATGAACCACACGGTTTTCGGTATGTCCGCCCTCACGCCCAAGATCGTAGCTATGAAACTCGTCCTTGTCGAAGTTAGCTCCCCACTCTACCATTTCGCGTATACGTTCGGGGCCTTCTTTTACTACTATTTCTACCGTTTCGCGTTTACACAACCCGTCTCCGGCACGCAATGTATCTTCGATGTGCTTATCGAAACTGTCCTTTTCAAAGTTTGTTACCACTGCAACACCACCCTGGGCATACTTAGTGCTCGACTCTTCATCGTCCGATTTTGTAATAATCGTAATCTTTGTGTCAGGTCTCTGTTGCGCAATTTTCAAGGCGTACGACAAGCCCGAAATTCCTGAGCCGATGACTAAAACATCTGTGTATATCATTCGATTTCGTAATGAATTTTAATTAAAATATAATTGCCCTTATCGTTTTTAAGCTATCAAAAACAGTAAAAAAGTAACTCTTAGTTTTGTCTTTGTGGGCTTGTTCTGCAATCTCCTAAAGATTACTACTCACTTGTTTAGAGAATCACATGCCTGGCTCGGGTAACAGTCCTTTGTCAAAAAAGTGACAAAAGTGACACTATTTTCATCGTTTTTCTTTGTTACCTTTTCTAACTTCTGAGTAACTGTTTAAATTTTATTCGTTCAAATTTTTAGAGATGCTTTTTTTACATACGCTTCGCTCCTGTGACCTCTGGTTGAGTTGAGAGAAAGGAAAAAACAGACTAAAACAGACTAAAAATGAACGAAGAAAAAGGTATAATAAAATATTCGTATAAAATTTAAACAGTTACTGAATATATCGAACACCTTTATAATAGATAAATTTACAGAAGTATTATCACTGTAATACACCTTATCTTTTATGTTGTTTTATACGATATTTTACCCTACCCATGTTACCCCGCCACCATTACTTTATTGCCTGCGACAGTTCCAGCATTTTATTTATCGGCCTCAGTGCTTTTATACGGATTTCTTCATCCATTAGTATTTCCGGCAGTTCGTACTTCATACACAGGTATAGCTTTTCCATTGTATTCAGTTTCATAAAATGGCATTCGCTGCAATTGCAGGTATCATCTGTCGTCAAGGCAGGGATAAGTGCCTTATTTGGGGCACGCTTGCGCATTTCATGCAATATCCCCTCTTCGGTAGCTACAATGAACTCCTGACTCTCGTCATTTACCACATAGTTCAACAGATTGGCTGTAGAACCTATATAGTGCGCTACCTGCAATACAGGTTTTTGCGCTTCGGGATGCGCGATAAGTTTCGCTTTCGGGTGGTCGAGCATTTGCTGTGCGATACGTTCCAGCGAAAATGCTTCGTGTACTATACAAGCCCCATCCCATAGTATCATATTACGGTCTGTAACCTGGTTGATGTACCGCCCCAGGTTTTTGTCGGGAGCAAAAATTATTTCCTGCTCTTTTGGTAACGAATTTATAATATGTTCAGCATTGGAAGAAGTAACGATAATATCGCTCTCTGCTTTAACACTTGAATCACAATTAATATAGCTTACAACTATCGCATTCGGGTATTTCTTTTTCATCTCACGAATGCCTTCTCCCGATGCCGAATCGGCCAGAGAGCATCCTGCCAGCAAGTCTGGTAAAACCACCTTCTTCGCAGGATTCAATATCTTAGCTGTTTCTGCCATAAAATGTACTCCGCAGAACACGATCATATCTGCCTCTGTTTTTTCCGCGGCGCGTGCCAACTGCAAGCTATCGCCCAAAAAATCGGCGATATCCTGTATATCCCCTGTCTGATAATAATGCGCCAGAATAATCGCATTCTTTTCTTTGCGCATTTTATTTATTTCTTCTATCAGGTTCATACCCTTCGGGATTTCCATATCCAGGTATCCTTTCGCAGGTAGTGCTGCAACCGCTTTGTCTAAAATTGTCATATACTACTATAGGTAAAAATTTAATTACATAGCAAAAATACTTATAAAAAGTGATTTAAACAGTTTCTTATAATACAAAAACGGGATTCATTTTGAAAATGAATCCCGTTATATATCTATATCATATTATCGCATCACGATAGTGCCGCAATGGCCGAACCGATAAGATTTGCATTCTCCATCTGGGCTACATGCACATGCACATCGGTGTGTCCCAGTTCTGCCAGTAGTTTTTGCAGTTCAGACATAACCATGTCTTTATAATCTTTCCCTTTCCGGTATTCACTCCAGAATAAGCTACCCTCGGCTACCAGCCTTACTTTCTTTATAGAAGGGTTGTGAGACACCAAAACTATAACCAAGCCCGCAATAGACGCGGCAACAAGTTTTGCAGAACGCTCGTATATCGAACGGGCAACCTCTACATATCTCTTCTTATGGATATCAGGATAATTCATTATGTTAGTCAGTTTCTGCGCATCGAAACGTTGTTCGAATTCGTCACACGGGAAAACCGATTTTAGTATCTCGCCCAGATACATTCCTGATACCGCTTTTTCGAAGCGCTGCTCACCTTTTGTATCCGAACATGCGTCAACCATATCATCTATAGATGTTAAATGCGGAGGAAAGAAATTTCCGGACTCAAGATTTACAGGGATCAATCCGCTTAACTTATAGTCAGGATTCAGTTTCTTTATTTTGTCGGCATCGATGAAAGTAGCCATATTGGTTCCGGTACCAACAATCAATCCGATATAAGCATCGTAACTTGTATCCGTTAATCCCGCAAATAGGCTTGCGACAGTATCATTAATTACTTTTATACCATTAAATTTCACTGTATTCCGGGCATTCAGATAGTCTACCAATGGCTGTCCAACTGGTTTTCCAACCATTTCTTTGATATCCACGCCTTTTGTCCAACGCAGTAGTTCGGCGTCGCCATCCAGCATCGATTGTGCAGGATAAGAAAAACAGTAACCGATAGGCATTTCTTCTTCACGTTTGATCTCTCCTATTGGGTCTGCCTGTTCCTTAAACAGGTTTTCTTCAGTAAAACCAGGAGTTTTCATTACTGACAAATCTTTTTTCCAGCCATTTTCGGGATGGATCTCCGCTTTGCCGTCTACAAAGTCAACTACCGCTACCCTGTAATTAGTTCCTCCCAAATCAAGCACTGTAGCTTTGCCGTTTATATTCGAAGTCTTGGGATTAATAAAGGTCGGAATACATTGTATTTCGGTATCCTCTTTATTAAGTCCGGTTTCTACTTTTGCCTGAAGCGACAGGGCAATTTCCTTCAACTGCTTTGTTTTGAGGTGAAAAACATTTTTCTTCATGAGGTATTTTTTATATTTAGGCTACTTATTAAGAGTCTGTTTAAATTTTAATAGCAAATCTTTTTTATAGCTATTTTTAGATGGATTTTATCATTTTTGCTAGCCGGTTTAGCGGGCTAAACCAAGAGTAAAAAGGGGGAAATACGCTAAAAAGAGCATAAAAAATTGCTAAGAACTATTGACCAGAACCTGTAATAAAAATTTTCGCTAAAATTTAAACAGGCTCTTAAAATATTTACAAATATAAGCATCTCATTTGAATATCGGACATACCTGTAAAGATTCCATTCCCTTAAATAACTATTTTTAGTATATTGCAATAATCCTACATTTCTATCCTACATTTTATTACCTCCGTAATACGCTGATTTGAAATATATTGTTATATTTGTAAAAATCAAATAGCACAGAATACACATATTATCATTTCTGTTGAAATTGATACCTGATTAACAAATATAGTTTGGCTGACCTGCTTAATCATTTTGTAAGCATAACAACATGAGCCAGTTATAACACTGAAAACATATTACTAAATTCTATCTGTTACTTTACTACAATCAAACCATGAAAAAGAAAGGCGTTAATAGAAGAGATTTCCTCCGGCTTTCGGCCACTGTTGGTGCAGGAGCAATCCTTATTCCTGAGACAACAGCATCTTCGTTAAGTAAGAATACAAGCAATGCTGCAGTTAACCAATTTCCGGTGCGCACTCTCGGCAAGACAGGCATCCGGATTCCGATTCTGAGTATGGGAGTAATGCGTGCCGACAACCCGAATCTTCTGCGTGCAGCTTATAATTCGGGCATATTCCACTTCGACACGGCTCACGGATATCAAAACGGAAGAAACGAAGAAATGGTAGGAACTTTTTTCGAAGGGAAACCCCGCGACAGCTACTTTATCGGGACAAAAGTGAAATTCGACTATCCGTTAAAAGATAATTTCGAGCAGGATCTGAATGAAAAACTGACACTGAGCCTCAAACGCCTTAAAATGGACTATGTGGATATTTTCTATGCTCATGCATATTCTACAACGGAAGAAATAGGCGACAGCAGGGTTGTAGAAGCACTGAAGAAAATTAAAGAAGAAGGCAAGTGCCGTTTTCTCGGATTCTCGACCCATGCGCATAAACCGGAGCAAATAGACGCGGCCGTAGAAGCCGGAATATATGATGTAATACTGTTGAGTTACAATTTCAAATTGCACAACCTGCCCGAAACAGATGCTGCGATAGAGAGGGCAGCAAAAGCCGGTATTGGCCTTGTTGCTATGAAAACGATGACCGGAGGCACAGAAGACGCCGACGGCAAGAAAAAAATCAACGCGCAGGCCTGCCTCAGGTGGGCATGGAATAATGAGCATATAACGACAGCCATACCCGGATTCACAAATTATGACGAGTTGGACGAATGCCTTGCCGCCGCCGGAGACTCATGCCTGACCGATGCTGACAAAGAGTATATAGCCGGACTGGCAGAGAAAGAAATGATGTTTTGCCAGCAATGCGGGGAATGCAAGAAGCAATGTCCCGAAAAACTCCCTATCCCCGATATAATGCGGGCGTATATGTACACTTACGGATATAAGTATTCGCAGTTGTCGAAAGAAACTCTGGCTGAATTGAACCTGCCACAAGACCTATGTTCATCCTGCGACAGTTGCAAAGTTAAATGTCCGTCAGGCTTTAATGTAGGAGAAAAAATAGCCGCCATCACCCCGGTTATGCAGGTACCAAACGAATTCTTAACCTAATTCAGAATATCAGTATATGAAACAGTTTATAGTAACGCTCACTATATTTATCAGCGTATGTCATTGCCTGTTGGCACAAACACCTGACGAACTAAAATCATATCTCCCGGCCGTAAGAGGATGGACGGTTTCTGAAAAAGTGGAAATATTCAGCCCTGATAACCTGTTCGACCGTATAAACGGGGCGGCTCCCCTGTTTATCGAAAATAATTTCAGGGAGATGACCTCTATGGAATACACCAGGGGGGATGATTATATAACAATTCAGGCTTACCGCCATGCCTCGCCCGAAGACGCTTTTGGGATGTATGCGTCAGAACGTTCGCCCGATCTCACATTCTACCCGTTTGCCGGGGAAGCTCAGGGCGATGATAACGGGATATTTTTCTTTGCCGGGAACATATATGTTAAGATGTGGAGCAGTTCTGCCGAAAATGTGAGTGCTGTATTGCAGAATATAGCCGAAGAATTATCTAAGAAGATAGACCCCGAAGCCGGTTATCCTGCACTCATTAAGCTTTTGCCTGCCGAGGATAAAATCCCGCACAGTGAAACGTATACCACTTCCAATTATATCGGCCACGAATTTCTAAAATCGGTATACACATCTAAATATAGTAAAGACGGGAAAACATTCCAGGCATTTATTATAGACGGAAAATCGGAAGAGGGGGCGAAAGAAACATTGGATAAATACTTTACATTCACAAAACAGTCTCCGGATTTTCAGCAAGGCGAGCTTACCATTACCGACAGATACAACGGGGATATACCTGTAGTATGGAAAGGACAATATATAATAGGCATTTTTTCCGAAAACGGAGATAAAGTAGCTGAAGCTACGGCCTTTATAAAAAGTATAGCTGATAAGTTATAAATATAAGAGCCTGTTTAGATTTATCATTATTCCACAAAAGCCCAATGTATCAATGCATTGGGCTTTTATTTCAGAAACACCTGTTTTAAATTTTGTTTATCAATGTAAAGAAATACTAAAATTTTACTTTACAATTAAACCTTTTTACTTATTTCACATCGTACTTCTGGGAAATCTATTACATCAGCCCAAAACAGAATAATTTACTATGAATAAAAAAACGAAAATAGCCCTCATTATCGTCATTGTCCTATTTATAGCCGGCATGGCATTCTACCCTAAGATTAAGGCATTCATCAGTGCAGATGATACGTCTGCCCCTGTGAGTGTAAGCGGTGGCGGAAGGGGCAGAACAATACTGAACGTAAACGCCCAAGTGTTGAAGTATGAAAATCTGAATGAAGTAATCCGCGTAAAAGGATTACTGATACCCGATGAGGAAGTTGACCTTTCTTTCGAAACATCCGGAAAAATTACGGAAATACACTTTAAAGAAGGTTCGAACGTAAAAAAAGGGCAACTTCTGGCAAAAGTGAATGACAAACCCTTACAGGCTGAATTACTGAAACTGGAAGCTCAGGTTCCATTGGCCGAAGACCGGGTTTATCGGCAAAAAGCCTTATTGGCAAAAGACGCTGTCAGTCAGGAAGCATACGAATCGGTAAACACCGAGCTTGAAAAACTAAAAGCCGATATAGAACTGGTGAAGACAAGAATAGCCCAGACCGAGTTGCGCGCGCCGTTCGATGGTGTTATCGGGTTGAGGCAGGTGAGCGAAGGGACATACGCCTCGCCTACGATCATCATTTCGAGGCTGACACGGATCACCCCGCTGAAAATCGAGTTTTCCGTGAATGAATCACAGGTAAATAATGTAAAACCGGGAACTCCCCTGACCTTTACATTCGACAACGACCTGAACAAATATCAGGCTACTGTATATGCCGTAGAGTCCAATCTGGACAGGCAGACGCTTACGCTGAAAGCCCGTGCCCTGTATTCTAATCCGGGAGGTAGGCTAAAGCCAGGCTTATCCACCAATATTGAGATCAAGCTTCAGGAGATAAAGAATACACTGGTAATACCAAGCCTTTCTACCGTTGCCGAAATGGGACGCGATATAGCCTATGTATACAAAGACGGAAAGGCGCATCAGGTAGCTGTAAAAAAAGGAATGCGTACAGCATCATCTATACAGATATTGAACGGATTGAACGTAGGAGACACGTTGTTGGTTACCGGCGTAATGCAGTTGCGTGACGGACTGCCTGTGATGATAGATAATTTTATAGAAAATGAATAAGGATATTTTAAGTTTCAAGATTTCAGGTTTCAAAATTTCAAGATTTTTGGAAAGCAGAGGAAATCTTGAAAGCTGAAATCTGGAAATACAAAAAAAATGACCGTATCAGAATTAAGTATTAAACGCCCGGTACTAGCCACTGTATTTGTTTTGGTCATATTCCTGCTGGGGATGATCGGATACACTTACCTTGGAGTACGGGAATACCCGAATATAGACAACCCAATTATCTCGGTAAACGTATCTTATCCGGGAGCGAATGCTGAAATAATCGAAAACCAGATAACTGAACCGCTCGAACAGAATATCAATGGGATTCCGGGTATCAGGTCGCTGACCAGTAGCAGTAGCCAGGGTTCGTGCCGTATCACCGTTGAATTTGAGCTATCCGTAGATCTGGAAACGGCAGCGAATGACGTACGCGACAAGGTATCGCGCGCGCAACGCTACCTTCCACGCGACTGTGACCCTCCTACCGTATCGAAAGCCGATGCGGATGCCAATCCTATTATACAGATCAGTATCCAGAGCGAAAAACGTTCCCTGCTCGAACTGAGCGAAATAGCCGAATTGACGGTAAAGGAACGGTTGCAGACTATTCCGAATGTTAGTTCGGTGGAGATATGGGGACAAAACCGCTACTCGATGCGTTTGTGGCTCGACCCTGTTAAAATGGCATCCTACGGAATTACCCCAATGGATGTAAAAAAGGCCGTTGACAGGGAAAATGTGGAACTACCGTCAGGTAGCATCGAAGGGAATGACCTGGAACTATCTATTCGTACACTCGGACTGATGCAAACCCCTGAAGAGTTTAACAATATGATTATCAAAGAAGATAATTATAATGTTGTACGATTTAAGGATGTAGGTACCGCCGAACTGGGAACGGAGAATCATCGCAGCATCATGCGCCGCAACGGTATACCAGCCGTGAGTACCGTAATTATACCCCAGCCGGGAGCAAACCAGATAGAGATTTCCAACGAAGCGATGATTCGCCTCGAACAGCTCAGAAAAGATTTACCGGAGGATGTCTTTATAGATGTAGCTTTTGACAATACCAAATTTATACGTGCATCCATAGCCGAAGTTGAAGAAACGGTCTATATCGCGTTTTTGCTCGTTGTTATCATCATTTTTCTCTTCCTGCGCGACTGGCGCGTGACCCTTGTTCCGTGTGTTGTTATCCCGGTGTCATTGGTTGGCGCGTTCTTTGTGATGTATGTCGCGGGCTTCTCCATCAATGTATTGTCCATGCTTGCCGTAGTGCTTGCCGTAGGGTTGGTGGTAGATGACGCGATTGTGGTCACAGAAAACATTTACCTGAAGATAGAAGGCGGGATGACCCCAAGGGAAGCCGGGATAGAGGGTTCTAAAGAGATATTCTTTGCCGTTATATCCACTACGATTACAGTGGTGGCCGTATTTTTCCCTATTGTATTCCTCGAAGGTATGACGGGGCGTTTGTTCCGCGAGTTCAGCATTGTAGTTGCCGGAGCTGTACTGATTTCGGCTTTCGTAGCTTTAACGTTTACCCCGATGTTATCTACAAAGCTGTTGAAAAAGAAAGATCAGCCGGGATGGTTCTACCGCAAAACGGAGCCATTCTTCCAGTGGATAACCAACGGCTATCATAACGGACTGGAACATTTCCTCAAAAACAAATTCATTATCTGGCCTGTTATCGCCCTTACACTGGCAGGAATAGGGTATCTGGTTAATATCATACCGTCCGAAATGGCTCCATTGGAAGACCGTTCGCAAGTAACGATACGTACAAGCGGGCCTGAAGGTTCTACATATGAATATAACAGGAACTATACAGAAAAAATAGCTGTCATAGCAGACTCCGTTGCACCCGAAAGGCTTATCAACACCATGCGTGTATGGACTGGCGGCGGAATGGTAAACATGAGCCTGCCCGACATCAAAGACCGCCAGCGAAGCCAGATGGAAATAGCAAATGAATTGACAAAAGCAGTAAGGGGACAGACTGCCGCCCGTACATTCGTCCAGCAACAGTCTACATTTGGGGGCAGGCGTTCAAGTATGCCTATACAGTATGTATTACAGGCTACAAATCTTGAAAAACTAGAGGAATTCATTCCCCTATTTATGAAAAAGGTACAGGAAAGCCCTATGTTCCAGATGGCAGACGTCAATCTCAAGTTTACCAAACCCGAAACCCGTATTATTATCGACAGGGATAAGGCCGCGTTATTGGGGGTCAGCACGCGCGATATAGGCGAAACCTTACAATATGCGCTCAGCGGTCAGCGTATGGGATACTTTTATATGAATGGGAAACAATACCAGATATTAGGGGAAATTAACCGTCAACAACGGAATACTCCGCTGGAATTAAAATCGATCTACTTGAAGAACCTTTCAGGAAATATGATACAGATGGATAATCTGGTACACCTTGAAGAGAATGTGGCTCCTCCGCAATTATATCGTTACAACCGTTTCAATTCGGCGACAGTCTCCGCCGGATTAGCGCCGGGAGTTACTATAGGCGCGGGGTTGGACGAGATGGACCGCATAGCCAAAGAGACGCTGGACGATACATTCCGCACGGCGCTAGCCGGAGACTCTAAAGATTTTCGCGAAAGTTCGTCCAGCCTGATGTTTGCCTTTATATTGGCGATATTGCTCATCTTTTTAATTCTGGCTGCACAATTCGAAAGTTTCAAAGACCCGTTTGTAATCATGCTTACAGTTCCCTTAGCCATTGCAGGCGCATTACTGTTTATGCACGTCAAAGACATAACGATGAATATATTCAGCCAGATCGGTATTATTATGCTCATCGGGCTGGTTGCAAAAAACGGTATCCTGATCGTAGAATTTGCCAACCAGCGGCAGGAAGCCGGAATGAGTAAACTGGAAGCCATTCAGGGAGCGGCAGTCCAGCGTCTGCGCCCGATATTGATGACCAGCTTTTCTACTGTACTGGGATTGCTACCGTTGGTATTTGCCAGCGCTGAAGGTGCCAACGGACGCATGGCTATGGGGGTGGCAGTAATCGGTGGCATGATGGTTTCCACGCTGCTTACCATATTTATAGTACCTGCGATGTACATGTATATTTCTACCAACAGGGAGAAACGGGATTTAAAGATAAATGGTTAAATTTATCTATTATAAAGGTGTTCGAGATATTCAGTAACTGTTTAAATTTTATAACGAATATTTTATTATACCTTTTTCTTCGTTCATTTTTAGTCTGTTTTCGGCTGTTTTTTCCTTTCTCTCAACTCAACCAGCGGTCACAGGAGCAAAGCGTATGTAAATAGCCCGCTATTATCGTTTCGAGGAAGAAAAAAAGCATCTCTAAAACATCTCTAAAAATTTGAACGAATAAAATTTAAACAGTTACTCAGAAGTTAGAAAAGGTAACAAATAAAAGCATTGAAAAAGTTGTCACTTTTGTCACTTTTTTATTAAAAATACAACATGTAGAATTTTAGGTTTATGAAAAAATATATATTCTTCTTCGCTCTGTTATTGATTACACCGTGTATTACTGAAGCTCAGGTTGTTTACGACCTGAAACGATGTATTGAGATAGGCCTGCAAAAAAATTATGATATACGCATCATCCGGAATAACCAGGAGATTTCCGATAATAACCTCACAATCGGTAATGCAGGTTATCTTCCCACTGTGGACTTAACGGCCGGATATTCCGGTTCGGCAAACAATACAACCCGGAATCTCTCCGATGGGGAAAAAGAAAAAGACAGTGGTGTGCATAATCAGTTGCTAAATGCGGGCGTCAATCTTAACTGGACTGTTTTCGACGGTTTTAATATTCAGACCAACCATCAGCGGCTAAAAGAACTGCAAAAAATGGGCGAACTAAACACACGCCTGACAATAGAAAATTTCGTTGCCGGACTGGCTTCTGAATACTACAACTATATCCAGCAAAATATCCGGTTAAACAATCTGAAATCGGCCGTAAAACTATCCAAGGAAAGGTTGCGCATCGTTGAAGCCCGTTACGAAATCGGAGCAGGTTCACGTCTCGACCTGCAACAGGCAAAGATAGACTTCAACAGTGACAGCTCCAGGCTAATCAAACAATACGAGGTATTATACTCATCGCGTATCTCTTTAAACCAGATGATGGCCGCGGACAACATCGAACAATTGATCGTTACCACCGACTCTGTTATAAATTTCAATGAATTCTTAAACAAAGAAAGTATCTGGCAAAAGACATTGTCTTCCAACACATTCCTCCTCCTTTCGGACAAGAACAAGAACCTCAGCGTATTGGATCTGAAAACAGCGCAGAGTGAAAATTATCCATACCTGAAGCTAAATGCAGGATATGGATATACAAAGAATATATATAACACGGGAACAATAGACAACCAGAGTAATCTGGGACTGACCTATGGCCTGACGGTAGGATTTAACCTTTTTAGCGGATTTAACAGGAAAAGAAAACAGAAGAATGCCCGGATAGAGATAGAAAACAAGGAACTGCAATATGAGCAAACCATTCTTTCGCTGAAAGCAGATTTGTCAAATATGTGGATGGCCTACAGGAACAATATAGAGTTAACCAATCTGGAAAAGGAAAACGTGGAAACAGCCCGGGAAAACCATGAGATAGCTATTGAACGTTATAAGCTGGGCGACCTTTCGGGTATAGAGTTGCGCGAAGCCCAGAATAGTTTGTTAGAAGCTGAGGAGCGTCTTGTACAAGCGGAATATAACACAAAGCTATGCGAAATATCTCTTATACAGATCAGTGGACAGGTAATCTCTTATTATGAATAATGCGAATCAAGGGTTAAATGTGCCGTTAGGCACATCATATTGGTAGAAACATGAATGAAATTCGTTTTTTTGTGCCGTCAGGTACAAAATGTGAATTGTTCTGTAGATATTGCGTACCTGACGGCACGCAATTAACCGGTTAAAGCTTTTTTCTACCAACATTCAGTCCCTAAAGGGACAAACAAATGCAATCAAGATATCGATTATATTTATATCAATCATTGTTTTATATAAATAATTATCTTTGTTAGTAATAAAATTAAACCGCTCAGTTTACTTAGAGCAGCCTCATTTTCATACAGTGGAAATGGAAATTAAAAATAATAATTAATGAGTTCAAGTCAGGAAAGCGCTTCCCGATGGCTAAATAAAAAGATAGTTGAGGCAAAATATGCATATGTTTCAGCTTCGGCGCTTACCATTATAAGCGTGGGATGCTTCGTTGTATTTTGCTGGTATTTGTCGGCATTTGCCGCTTCATGGCTTAGCGATGGCTTAGTTTTACCAAACACATTGTTATATGCATTGGTATTTCTCACTGGCAGGTACATTTTTGCTCATCTTGCATCATTGCTCAACTATAGCGCGGGGAACCTTATTGTTTCGAAAGTCAAAAAAAAGATTTATCCGATATTACTAAACAATAGTAAATTAGACTCTATATCAAGCACTTTGTTCGTTACCAGGATAAGTGATGACCTGAAGGCCTATTTCGCCTTTTTTATTCCATACTCCATCGCTTCAATCTTGTCCAGTATATTATTATTGGTCGTTTGTTTCTGGGTCGAAAAATGGGTTGGCGTTGTGTTATTGATCTCGTTGCTGGTCATTCCTATGCAAATGATTATTATTGGGATAGGTGCCGAAGCACTTCATAAAAAGCATATCAATCTTTTCCTGAAATATTCAGCTGTCTTCTACAACCGGCTACAGACCATCGCCGAAATTGTCAATTTAGATAACTTCAAACCTCAATACCGTTTCTTGTCGGAGAAAAGTAAGGCACTGAATAAAGCGACTACGAACGTGATGCAGGTTGCCATTCTGTCGTCAGCCGTACTGGAGCTTTTCGTCACAATTTGTATCGCTGCCGTTGCCATTTATTTGGGTATGAGCATTCTTGGAATTATGACAGGCCCTAATTACGGAAAAGGTTATGATTTTCGTATAGCGCTGTTTCTGCTTACCCTTGCCCCTTACTTTTTCTTCTATTTGCGGAAGTTTGTGAGCGCTTACCATGACCGGAACAGGGCTTTGGCATCGGCAAAACTGATAATGCCCATATTGGACGAAACTGATAATGCTCCTTTAGCAGATGCAGACGAAGCGCTTAGAAACTTTGAGATCAATGGTTTGAACTTCGCTTATCCCGATTCGCCGGTAAAAGTTCTGCACAATATCAGCCTGAGCCTACCTACGAAAGGTTTAGTACTGGTAAAAGGAATTTCAGGTTCGGGAAAATCCACATTACTAAAAATCTGTACCGGAAGTTTATTTGCTAAAGATGGTACTGTTTCCGTAAACGGAAAAGACAATGAGTGGTCGCACCAATGGCTGAAAGCGAACTCATCATATATGAACCAGTTCCCTTTCATCTTTGATGGTACGCTGCGATACAACGTTTTCCTTGAAAAAGAAACCGATACATACAGCCAATATCCCGAATTTCTGAATAAGATTCTAGCAAAAAAGGAAGACGGCTGGCAAAGCGGGTTGAGCCATAATGGCAAACAGCTTTCAGGCGGTGAGAAACAGTTGATCACGCTTGCACGGATGATGATGCATCCAAGGCCGATAGCAATTTTAGACGAGCCAACAGCGAATCTGGACGCTGATACTGTCGGAGTCATTCTCCCTCAGATTTTGAAATTAGCCGAAAGCCGCTTGGTGATCGTTGCTTCGCACGAGAAAATGTTCGACAGCGTCGCTGCTACAATTTTGGACTTAAACTGGGGAGAGCAGATGAGATATGAATAAATTTATCATAAAATATATAGTACAGCCTTTGAAAGGCAAATGGCTGCTGGGCGCTTTCCTGCTGCTACTATGGACGATGGCATTTATCGGCCTTCCGGCTATTTCGGGATGGTTTCTGGCTATTTGCAGCGTGGTATTCGCTACGGCAAACACGGTGTTTTCGTATTTAGTACCTGGAGCCATTATCCGTTTATTTGCATTGGTACGCACGGCAACCAGGTATTTCGAACGATTAGAAAATCACAAAACCACACTCGAAGCCCAGAGAAGCCTACAATTGAAAATATTTCAATCAGTAGCTAATCTCCCCTATTTTAAGAAACAGGTCAATAATAATTCAGCATTACTCGAAAATAGTACATACGGTGTCGACCAGATATTGAATCATATTCTGTTGTGGCTCCTGCCGTTTACCACACTGATAATTTCACTTTGCATCTACTTTTTCTTTCTTATTGTATTTTCTCAGGTTATTGCCATAGAGTTTCTAATTTCATCAGCTATTCTTCTGTTCATTATTCCGCAATTGTTCTTTCAAAAAAACAGAAAACTCTATGAAGAATTGAAGATACAGCGCGAAGAGAACAATCAGGAACTCATCCAAAGTTTCAGAGGCCGTATAGAAATCTCGAAATACGATATGGAGGAAAAAGTAATCGGACAATATGAGCAGAGGTTAACTCAGCTAGAACGATTGGAGAATAAGCTACAAACCAATTCTTTCAACCTGCAATTGATTGCCGGACTTGGCTTTAGTTATATAGCTACATTCTTGCTTTGGAATTCAAGCAATTACAACATAGACACCCCTACTGCTATTGGAATTTTCTTCGGAATTATGGCGCAAGCCGAATTATCTGAAATGCTTTTTTCGGGAAAATCGGAGAAAAGTTCGGTCGCTCATCAGATCAGGGATATTGACACTATTATCAAAGAAGGGAAGCGACCTGTAGAAAAAGTAGAGGTTCGTTCCAATCTGGCAAATTTAAGTTTAAAGAATTTCAGTGCGAAAATACCTGAAACACCTGTACAAACCGGCGAAGTGTCCCTGGAGATAAAAAGAGGAGAATGGATCGCCCTTTTTGGGGAGACGGGAAAAGGAAAAACCACTTTGCTAAACAGCCTTTTTTATCCAGAATACCGCCGTAGTGGCTCATTAATATGGAACGCCAATGTAGAGCTATCGCATTTACCTGTGCCCGAATGTATCTATGTTACCCAGAAAGCTTATTTGCTTACCGGAACATTGCGTGAAAATTTTGAAAGTTATCCCGATGAAGCGATTGAACAAGCATTGGATACAGTTGATTTAACAAGCTGGCGGCTATCACTTCCTGAAGGTTTGGCAACATGGTTGGGAGAAAATGGCGAAACGTTGAGTGGCGGACAGCGAAAAAAGCTGTTGCTTGCACAGGCACTGCTCAAAAATCCACAATTGCTGGTTGTGGATGAACCGACAGCCGGTATCAGTTCAGAAAACGCAATCGCGATTTTCCAAAATATTAAACGTCAATATCCTGATATTACTATTTTGATGGCTACCCACCTGAAAGATTTTGAAAGCATAGTGGATAAAGTAGTAAGAATCTAATCAAATAAAATTGCATTCCATATTTCTCTCAGAGAGTGTTTTCGTTTGCGATTGTTACCCATTATCTGTAATATTGTATCATATTGAGCATCTGTTAAGTCTGTTGAATAATTAGTTGCCATTTCATTTATATTGTTGATAATCATAAATATACAACTTTCATCTCAATATAACAAGCTGATGCTTAATTATTTATATTTAATTTTAATGTCGGATTGATAGGATAAAAAAACTATAATATTTTTTTGCATAGTACATGACAAAAAATATTTCACATACATTTAAAGGGCAATATCAAAGATATATTCTGTTTTTTGTCATGTACTGTGTACCTTTGCTACTTTTTATTGAGATTAGTTTAAAAAATTGAATAAGCATAGATAGAAGCGATGATAGAAATAAATAAAGTGCCGTCACCTTGTTTTGTGATGGAAGAGGAACTGCTCAGAAAGAACCTTGAACTGATCAAATCGGTAAAGGATAGGGCAGGAGTTAATATAATACTGGCATTTAAGGCGTTTGCCATGTGGAGGTCGTTCCCAATTATCAGGCAATATATCCCACATTCTACAGCCAGTTCGGTATATGAAGCACAATTGGCATACGAAGAAATGGGAAGCATGGCACATACCTTTTCTCCGGCCTATACACACGAGAATTTTCCGGTGTTTATGCGGTACAGCAGCCATATCACATTCAATTCCCTGTCTCAGTTTGAACGGTTCTATCCCGAAGCGCAGAAATACAGGAAGAAAGTTTCCTGCGGACTGCGTATCAATCCCGAATTTTCGGTAGTGGAGACTGACCTCTATAATCCCGCTACTCCCGGCTCTCGCCTAGGTGTTACGGTTGACCAACTGGGCGATAAACTCCCTGAAGGAGTAGAAGGACTTCATTTCCATACATTGTGCGAATCGTCGTCTTATGACTTGGAGAAGACGCTGGAGGTAATAGAGCAAAAGTTCGGACATCTGTTGCCACAGGTCAAATGGTTCAATATGGGAGGCGGACACCTGATGACCCGCAAAGATTACGATGTGGAGCACCTGATCAGTCTGTTGAAGTCATTTAAGGCTAAGTATCCGAATCTGGAAATAATAATGGAGCCGGGAAGCGCTTTTGCTTGGCAGACGGGCGTATTAGTCTCTACCGTTGTGGATATAGTGGAAAACAGGGGAATAAAGACGGCTATACTAGATGTCTCTTTTGCCTGTCACATGCCCGACTGCCTGGAGATGCCTTACAAGCCTCACATCAGAGGGGCGTATCAGGAGCCTGTAGAAGGACTGCCGACTTACCGCATGGGAGGAAGCAGTTGCCTGAGTGGCGACTTCGTAGGAGAGTGGTCTTTCGACGAACCTCTTTTGGTTGGGGATAAGATTATCTTCGAGGATATGATTCATTACACGATTGTGAAAACTACTATGTTTAATGGCATATCGCATCCCGCTATCGCTTTGTGGAACAGGCATAACCAACTGGAAATATACAGGGAGTTCGATTACGAAGATTATAAGAGCCGGATGAGCTAAAATGTTAAAATTTAGTCTGTAAACAATAACAATATAAGCAAGGCGTTTCTTAAATAGAACTAACTTAAGGTCACAGACCTATTCATTATTTTGTGAGTGAACCACCAGTGTAAGCTGTAACTCAAAAATATGTTATTAAATTTCTGTATTTAACTTATTAAGGAAATAGCCTATGAAAAAAGTCTCTACCCGGAAACTGTGCAAAGGCTTTGATTGTGAAAGCGAGGTTGTCGCACCTGCTAAAAGTACAATGGACTTTATCAAGCAATTTGCACGCACATACTATGTTGAGAAATCCCTGCCAAAACCAATGAATGGGTTTTGTATAAATTAAGGTTTCTTCAGGTAAAAGAATAAGAGGTACAGACAAATGATGTTTGTGCCTTTTTGTTTTTCAGCCTTATTCATTTTTACTACTTTTGCTATAATCATTCATATAGATGATTTGTAACCAGTAACTGCCCGCAGGGCAAAGTAACTTATATTAACATGCAACATAAAGTAGCCCCGTCATTATTATCTGCTGATTTCCTGAATCTGCAGGCCGATATAGAAATGGTAAACAATAGTGAAGCCGATTGGTTTCACTGCGATGTGATGGATGGGACATTCGTTCCCAATATTTCATTTGGTTTCCCTATAATCAAACAAATAAGCAAGATAGCGAAGAAGCCTCTGGATGTGCACCTGATGATAGTTAATCCCGACCAGTATATCCCCGTGGTAAAAGATGCAGGAGCCTATATGATGAATGTACATTACGAGGCCTGTGTACACTTACACCGCACCATCTCGGCAATCCATGAGGCGGGTATGAAAGCGGCCGTTACGCTGAATCCTCATACTCCGGTTCATTTGCTTGACGATATCCTGCAAGATCTGGATATGGTGCTGCTGATGTCGGTCAATCCCGGATTTGGCGGGCAAAAGTTTATCGAACGGACTTTGGACAAGGTTGCCTGCCTGAAGGATATGATTGTCCGCAGAGGGCTGCACACGCTTATCGAAGTGGATGGCGGTGTAAATCTGGAAACCGGAAAACGTTTGGTAGAAGCAGGAGCGGATGTGCTTGTAGCCGGAAATGCCGTATTTGCGGACGCAAACCCGACAGCGATGATACATAAACTGAAAAATCTGGAATAATAACTGATATTTTGGGATGCGCAATCCATTGTCCAAAATACCTTTCCTTTTTCTCCTGATCCCTCTGATTGCGGGGATATTATTCCAGTATTATTTAAAGATAGAATATCTAAGCATAGTCTTTTTTCTGATCGGAATATTGGTTATGCTTTTATCTTATTTCGTCCCCAAAGACAGGCAATTCTCTTTACGGTGGCTATTCGGCTTTGGGGTAATATTTGCAATAACAGGCATCGGCATTTCGGCGACCGCGTATCGCCAGCAATTATCGGAGTTTGCCTATCCGGATGATGCCCGAATCTACAAAGGCATTGTAACAGACTCACCGCAGGAAAAGCCAAAGACAACGGCCTACAGGGTCTGTCTCCCCAAAGAGGACAGGCAGATAGTCTGTTATTTTCAAAGGGATTCGTTGGAAGCCAGCCGTTTACAGCCCGGAGACGAATTCCTGTTTTATGGAAAGATACAGCCATTCAGGAATATGGGCAATCCCGACGATTTCGATTATGTCCGTTATATGTACAATCAGAATTTTGTAGGCTCAGTCTATGTACCGTCTGATTCATACAAGGTTACAGGGGAAGTTTCGTCTTCGTTCAACTGTCAGGCATTACGTTGCAGGCAGGTGATACTCCGCTTCTATAAGTCTTTAGGTTTTAATGATACGGAATATGCCATCTTATCAGCGCTGACACTTGGCTACCAAAATGACCTGACTGATGACCTGAAACAGGGATTCAGAACGACCGGAACAGTGCATGTATTATCAGTCAGCGGGTTGCATGTGGGTATAATCTATATGATGATCGCGTCCTTGCTCGGCTTTGTCAGGCGCAGCGCAAAGTATTATTGGATAAAGCCGCTACTGACCATTCTGTTGCTTTGGGTATATGCTTTCATTACCGGGTTGCCTCCTTCCGTGGTAAGGGCAAGCGCCATGCTGAGTATCTTCTGCGCTTCGGAGATATTCGGGCGAAAGAACTTTTCAATACATGCTTTATTTATCGCCGCTTTCTTTATGCTTCTGGTCAATCCGTTTTCTTTGTTTGATATAGGATTCCAGCTTAGTTTTATGTCTGTCCTTTCCATTCTGTATCTGCAGCCGAAAGCCTCCGCTTTGGTTAAGGTAAAGAATAAATATATAAGGAATGTCTGGCAAATGTTTACACTTTCGCTGGTAGCCCAGCTGGCTACATTCCCTATTTGCCTGTATTATTTCGGGACGTTCCCTACTTATTTCTTTGTAGCGAATCTGGTTATTGTGCCGTTGGTTTCTTTGATAATGTATGCGGTAGGTGCTATTGCTTTGGCTAAGGTGTTGAGCCTTATATTGCCTGACTTAACATTCTATCTTTACTATCTTCCTGTTAAAGCTTTGCAACTGTTGGTTTATCTTATGACTTCCGCTATCGGGATATTGGAGAATCTGCCCCATGCTTTGGTACAAGGTGTAAAGGTCAGCCTTGCCGATTTACTCCTGATATTTGTAATAATAACAGGTCTGTTAATGTTTCTGATACACAAGAGGTTGAAATCATTCGTCATCACTCTATCCGCTATATTGCTACTATTGGGGAGCCATATATATAATAATCTGAAAACCAAACCGGATATGTTCACTGTATATAACAGAAGGCAGGCCCCGGAGGTAAGGTGGAATATAGGGAACAGCGAAAGCTGCCTGTCGGATAGCGATATATCCACAGGATATAAGTATATTGGTTTTCATGATAATAATATCCTGATCCTTTCATCAGATGTATGGCATAATAAGGAAACGGAAAATAAACTGAGAGTGCATAATCTGGTGCTTACCCACGACAACAACTTCTCTTTATATTCTTTAACTCAACTCCTTGATGTCGAAAATATAATTTTAGATGCTTCATTATCAGCATATAGCCGTTACAGATTGGCTAAAGAATGTCAAAAACTAAATATTACTTATCATGATGTTGTTCAAAGTGGTGCTTTTAGTTTGATTTTTTAGTATTTTTGTGGCTTGTAAATTATATATTTAGCGGAATTATAAATAAATGATATCAAAAATAATAGCCGGTCAGAAGATAACGGCAGTAGAGGAACTACTTGATCAGTACGAAAAAATAGTGATTGTAACGCATGTTTCTCCTGATGGCGATGCTATTGGTTCTTCTCTCGGATTATATCATTATCTCAACGATCTGGGTAATGAAGTGAATGTAATAGTGCCTAATTCTTTTCCCGATTTCCTGAAATGGATACCCGGTTCGAAAGATATTCTTAATTACGAGAAATATCCCGAGTATGCCCAGAAACTGATCGCGGAAGCAGAACTTATTTTCTGTCTTGACTTTAATGTACCAAAACGTTCTTACCATTTAGCGCCGTTTATTGAAGCCGCCAAAGGAAAGAAAGTATTGGTAGACCATCATCCCGAACCTACGGATTTTTGCGATGTGATGATCTCTTATCCCGAGATTTCGTCCACCAGTGAGTTGATATTCCGTCTCATTTGCCGGATGGGAGACTTTGAAGTGATGAACTTTGATACGGCTACTGCCTTATATACAGGTATGATGACCGATACCGGAGGCTTTACTTATAATTCGAATAATATAGAAATATATTACATCATAGGGGAATTGCTGAAGAAAGGAATCAACAAAGACCAGATCTATTCGAATGTGTATCATAACTATACGGAAGACCGTTTCCGCATGTTGGGCTTTACATTATCGGAGAAGATGAAGATTTATCCTGAATACAATTCTGCCCTTATCTGGCTGACAAATGAAGAGCAGAACCGCTATAATGTAAAAAAAGGTGATACAGAGGGTTTTGCCAATCTTCCTCTAAATATAAAAGGAATAATTTTCTCAGTTTTTATTCGTGAGGACAATGATTTTATAAAAATTTCGTTTCGTTCTCAAGGGGACTTCCCTAGTAATAAGTTTGCTGCTCAGTGTTATAATGGCGGAGGCCATCTTAACGCGGCAGGTGGCGAGTTTTATGGAACGATGGATGAGGCTATAGCCATATTTGAAAAGGCTTTGCCTGAGTTTGGAGATTTGTTGACTAAAAAATAATATACAATTAAATAACATAGATTATAAATGAGAAAGATCATTGGTGTTATATTTGCTTTTATGGGTTTTGCTATTATATTTTCAGCATGTGGTAGCGAGACGTATGCCGATAAACTGAAGAAGGAACAGAAAACGATAGACCGTTTTATTGATACAACGGGTATATCGATAAGAAATACATATCCTGACAAACATGCCTTTAAAAATAAGGAATATTATAAAGACCCCAACACTGGAATTTATATTCATGTAATAGATTCGGGTACGAAGGATAAGATAAAAAAAGGAGATTATGTGACAATGCGTTTTTATGATTCCAAGTTGTTGCAAAGTTATCCTGACTCTTTGATAACGAATGATATGCAGAATGTTACCGAGTTTTCGTATATGTATATGACTTACGGAAATTCGAGCGGTTATATGTGTTATTCTTATAATTCGTACTATTCCAGTGAGTTCTATATGTATATGTTCCTATCTCCGGGATGTGCTTTGCCTTTAGATTATAATCTGGGGAATCAGGCGGAGGTAAGTTTGATTGTACCTTTCTCGAACGGTTCGTATCTGCAACAGTATTCATCTTATGAACCTGTTTTCTTCGGCCGGTTGAAATATACAATCATTCCGGACGCAGAAACAGTCAACAGTTAGCAGTCAACAGTTAACAGTTAGCAACTCATAACTCATATTCATAACTCATATTCATAATTCAAAAATGACCTTAATTAAATCTATCTCAGGAATCAGGGGTACTATGGGCGGCAGAGTCGGCGATGGTCTCAACCCCTTGGACACTGTGAAGTTTGTATCAGCATACGCCTCTTTTATCAGAGACAACAGAAAGAATGACTCAAACAAAATTGTTGTCGGACGCGATGCCCGTATTTCAGGTAAAATGATGGAGCAAATCGTTACCGGAACCCTTATGGGCATGGGATTCGATGTTGTTAACATTGGTTTGGCAACAACTCCTACTACAGAAGTAGCCGTAACGATGGAGCAAGCTTGTGGCGGAATTATTCTTACTGCCAGCCATAATCCTAAACAGTGGAACGCGTTGAAGCTTCTGAATGAAAAAGGCGAGTTTTTGAATGCCCTCGAAGGAGAAACAGTCCTTCAAATAGCAGAATCGGAAGATTTTACTTTTGCCAATGTAGACCATATCGGGACATTGACTGAAAAAGATTATACTGATAAGCATATACAGGCGGTTCTGGATTTGGACCTTGTGGATGTGGACGCGATCAGAGCGGCTGATTTTGAAGTGGCTATCGATTGTGTAAACTCGGTAGGTGGTATCGTACTGCCTAAACTACTGAAAGCCTTAGGTGTGAATAAGGTAAACGAGTTGTACTGCACTCCTAACGGAGACTTCCCTCACAACCCGGAGCCTCTGCCTGAACATCTGAAAGATATCTTTACAATGGTAAAAACCACTCCTTCGGACGTAGGTTTTGTCGTTGACCCCGATGTAGACCGTTTGACTATCGTATGTGAGAACGGAGAGTTCTTCGGAGAAGAATATACATTGGTTGCCGTAGCCGATTATGTGTTGAAGCATACTCCGGGCAATACGGTTTCTAACCTGAGTTCGAGCCGTGCGCTACGCGATATTACCCGTAAATACGGATGCGAATACAATGCTTCTGCCGTGGGCGAAGTGAATGTGACCACAAAGATGAAGGCTACCGATGCCGTTATAGGTGGCGAAGGCAATGGCGGGGTTATCTATCCTGCAAGCCATTACGGACGCGATTCGTTGGTGGGTATTGCCCTGTTCCTTTCCCATCTGGCTCATGAGAAAAAGAAAGTAAGCGAGATTCGCGCGTCGTATCCCGGGTACTTTATTGCCAAGCAGAAAGTGGAACTAACACCAAGCATCGATGTAGATGCCATACTGAAAGCTGTAAAAGAGAAATACAGCCAATATGATGTAACCGATATAGACGGGGTGAAGATTGACTTCCCTGACAAATGGGTGCATCTTCGCAAGTCGAATACCGAGCCTATTATCCGCGTGTATTCCGAAGCGCATACCATGAAAGAAGCGGAGGATATCGGAGCTGAGGTGATGGCTGTAATAAAACAGTTGGCGGGATAAAGTAACAAATATAGGATAGCAGCTTTAAAGAACTGCGTGTCAGACTGTTATTGCTTGCCGTCAAATATATAAAAAACCGGGCTATTAAATATCAATAGCCCGATAATATTGAATACATAACACCTTATACCAGTTTCTTTATCAGGGCTTCCTTATCTCCATAAATGTAGTCGATAACAGGAACCTCGATCATCGTATATGCCCCCGGCCTCTGCTTCATAGCCGCACGCGCCGAAGCCACAAGCACCTGAGCGGTAAGGGCAGGGTTATTGATACGCATATTGAAGTCGAAAAGCTGGTTCTGCGTAGTACCTGAAACACCTTTGCGAACCATGTTCACGCCATGCCCCATATCTTTCAGGTTATCTACATTGTCTACCTGCATCACATGCGTTTCGTCATGGGCAAAGTAGTCATCTGTTTTTATAGCATTTGCTACCTCCTCAAATTTATACCCGTCTTCTACTTCGATATATACCATACGGCGATGGATGCTTGTACCTAAAGGGATAGTCATCGACAGAGCCGCTTTTACTCCTTTAATCGCTTTTACGGCAACAGTATGCCCCATACTCATGCCGGGGCCGAAGTTGGTATATGTTACACCCTTAGGCGCCATAAACTCAAGCATGGAGCGCACCATAGAGTCCGTTCCCGGATCCCATCCCGCGGATATGACAGACACACTGTTATTTGCTTTGGCTACAGCGTCCAGTTCTTTGCGTAGATTTACTATTCCCCCGTGTATATCATAGCTGTCAACCGTATTGATACCTGCCGCAAGGCATTCTTTCGCATATTCTTCCACGCTGCGGGTCGGGGTACATAGTACTGCCACATCTACATCCTTGAGTTCTTTCACTGATTTTACCACCTGGTACTTTTTCAGTTCTTCAGGTATATTTGCAGGGTCGCGGCGTACGATGCCCGCTACTTCCAAATCCGGCGATGCCACAATTGCATCCAATACATATTGCCCGATGTTTCCATATCCGACAATAGCTGCTCTAATTTTTTTCATTGAATATTTATTGAATTATGAATTATAAGTTATGAATTATTCTCTACAAACTGTTGACTGCTAACTATTAACTGTTAACTGTTTCATAAAGTTATACAGCCACTCCATAGCGGCAAAGTCTTCCTTAATTATATCTGCCAACTGTGCCGAATACAGTTCTTCCCCTATCGGTTTTGCCTTACTTACCCAGATACCCTTCCGGTTCATCCACGGCTGGAAATATTCAGGCAGGTCATTGGGAATAGGACGTTTATATTCTTCGCCGTTGATTATATAGCCCCTGTCGAGAACTGTCTTCTGGGTAACCCGCTGAAATTCTTCGGCGTCATACCTAATTTCATCCCTGAAAGCATCCATTACCTTCTTCTTCGGTTGAAAAAGCCCTAAACCTAAGGTATATCCCGTAGCGGAAATGTCCATAAAAAAACCGGGATAGTCTTTCCACACATCATTTGTCACAGGTATCTGGAATGCCATCCACATAAAGTCTTTGTATGGGTCTTTATTCTTAGAGAAACGTGTATCCCTGTATATGCGCGAAAGGCAACGGTGCGGACGCAATTCGAAAGACTGGTCGATATTATACATGGCCGGAGACAGTGCGGCAACCAGAGCTTTCAGCGGATTCAACAGTTCTTTCTCATACACATCCTTATGTGCATCGAACCATTCTTTATAATTATTTTCTTTCAAGTCTGCAAAGAATTGAAAAGTTCCAGGAGTAAAACCGTTAAACACTAAATCTTTCATAAAGGATATACTTTATATTTGCAATTTCATTAGTCGTTTTGCGTGACTCGGCATAACATATAATAAATTTCAGTTTTGCTCTCGCTCCTTAAAACGTTGATTTAAATTGTGTAGCGCCTATAGCGACAATTCTATATTCCGAAACAGTTGTTGCATTTTCTTCTACGTCTTCCTGCTCTAACAATGAACAAAAATAAGAAAAAGTCATCTTATTTGGTTCATTTAGCAACCATTTATCTAGAGCCTGTTTAAATTTTAGCGAAATTTTTTATTACAGGTTCTGGTCAATAGTTCTTAGCAATTTTTTTATGCTCTTTTTATCGTATTTTACCCTTTTTACTCTTGGTTTAGCCCGCTAATTAGCTCCGCTGACCGTTGGTTCGGCTAGCAAAAATGATAAAATACATCTAAAAATAGCTATAAAAAAGATTTGCTATAAAATTTAAACAGACTCTAATTCATATTGCTTTTTGTCGGAATCATCAGAAGTCACTTGAACCGATTCCATTTAACCAATACTTATTTTTATCGGCAGGAAAATCCATATCTTCCAAGAAAAACAGTTCAACTGTAGTTCCTGTTATATCTACTCTTACACTACCCTCTAAAATTCCATCCGGTTGCCTGTCCTCTATAATTTCGTGTTGTATATTCAATTCATTCAAGTATGTACAGAATGAAGGGAAATAATTATCAGTACGTTCCAGTACTGACCGGTCTAAGATAAATTGTTCCGTAGAATTCAGCTTCGAAAGATTATCACACCAGATTAAATGTAATATATCATCAAAAAAATGAAACTCCAACGCGCCATACAGCCAGATTCCTGTACCTCTCTTCATCCATGTTTTACTGTCAGGCACGGCAAAATTATCGTTTACCCATTTGGTAGTTTGTCCTAATTCTGCTGTTCCGAATTTTCCGGTTTTGATAAAATCAAGTAAAGATATTTTCATATAAGTACAAGTTAAAAATTAGTTTAAGTACTAAGTTGAAATTAGTTTGTATTATCCATATTTATATCAATACTGATAATCGGATATATACATTTAAAAATAATATAAACTAATTCGTGTTCTGTACTTATATTAAAATGAGCAAACTTAATATTCAGACTACTTCCCAATGCTGCCATGGATCTTTTAAATAAAGCCTTGAACGTACTGTCACTAATAGTTTTACCACTGGAGACTTCCATTCTGCTTTAGCTGTGCGCATCCGTTGCCGGTTGGCTTTGATGGCCTCAAGGATACTATCTTTGTCTGATTCCTTGCTAAGAATCGCCTTACGACCTCGCCCAGGCTTGGTGTACAGTCCTGATAGACCTTCCGATTTAAGCAAGACACTCTGGCAGCGCATACGAAAACTGTGGCTATTGCCTGATCTCAATCCTGCCTCCAACTCCATACGCTGCAAGGAAGTCAGGATAGGGGTATTTACTCGTCCCATAATGGGGCATAAAGATAATAATACAAACTAAATTATAACCAGTACTTAGTACTTAAAATTTAATAGTTCCATTTTAATGGGACGCTAGTGAAATAACATATAAACTAAGTAGACAAATAATGCAGTTTACAAAAAGACAGCAAAAAGTTTATTTTGGCTTAATTTCGGGTGTATTTATTTTTAAGAGGACAAAATGAGGTGAATTTTTGTCTTTTCATGTTGAGGCTCAAAGTTTCTAAAAATTCATTTTTTCAGCGAAACGGCAACATTTATGGAAACAAAAAAAACTAACTTATTGAAAGTCAAGTTTTAGCTTTTGGTGGTATGGACGGAAGCCGTTAAATATAGCAACCCATACCTCAATATCAACGTTTTATCTTTATTTTTGCTGCAAAGGTGAACACTTTAGGAGAATAAATATATCCCTGTTTGTCACCGCTTTGACCTCTCTTGTCCGCACATAATTTACACTGCAAAGATGTGAATTTTATTTCATATTTTCAACTATCTCTATTAAATCAAGTTTTATATCATCCCAATCCTTTTCTAAAAGACATATAGGGTCGGGCATCTCATCCGCAACAGAAAAATCTATGAAATTACGGAGAAGTTCAGCAGCATTGTGCTCCCATTCATGTCTCTTTTCATGCAAATTAAACATTTCGGAGAGCGAATAAATTCCGAGAAGGTAATGCAAATCCCAAAAGTCTTTTTTTCGTCCTCCGCGAGAAACGACATTCATTTTCATTGCTACAATGTCATCCGCAGATGCCATCCGTATCCCATCAAGTATCTCTACTTCTCCTATAAAGGGATCAGTGTACATCAAATCAACTTTGACATAATCATCTTTGGAGTTTCCAATGTAATAGCTGCGTCCCATACCCACAATAGAGCCTTTATCATTGCAATCATAATAGGAAAATTGAGAGCGTAGGTAATTTTCTAAAGAGGCAAAATCGAGACTTCTATATTCTGAATCAGTAAAAAGATCAATGTCAACAGAAAGACGATGCCCATACCGAAGGCTTAGATTTGTTCCTCCAACAAGTCGGAATGGAGCAAAAAGAGGTTCATGCATCAATTGTTGAAGAACCTTTTTTAGAAGCGGAGTAACGGTTTTGTATTGTAATCCTGTTTCTTCCATATTCATTTGGTGTATGCCCGGATACGGTATGAATTTGTTGGCTTATAATTGTCAATCTCCGAAGGCTGAATTCCATAGAAACGAATAATCTCTTCTTTTTCTGCCTCATTTCCTCTTTCAAAGACTCTTTGAATAACAGCTTTACGATAACGTCCCCAATCTATCTTTTCAAAATCGGTGTCCCAGAATAACATCTTCCGAATATTGGGAACTCCCGTTACAGAAGCACTTGCCTCTTTGCGTTTATATTCTGCAACATTATAATAGGCTTGTAATGCAAGAAGAAATCCTTCATCAAAATCCAATGCCCGTTCAATCTTTATGGAAAGCTCTGTAGTGAGAGGTCTGCGTCCTGTAATAACAGCATTTATAGATTGGTTATGTTCCCCTATATTTCGGGCAAACGCACGTTGGCTAAGACCCAGCTTCTTCAACCTTCGATCAATAATTTTTCCCGGATGAATACCCTTATATGTATCAAGATTATGCTTCATCTCCTATCTTTTTTACAAAGATACGAAATGCAAACGAATTCGTTTGCATTTTCTAGTAATATTTTCAGGAAGTATTATTTCACCGAATAATCTATTGAGGTTTATTCTTCCGCCGAACCTCGTTATACTGCTTCTGTTGCTTTATTAAATCATCAAGACAATCACTTCCCGATTTAATTAAACGGTCTTCTAACAGACGCTTGATTTCTTTGATCTGATAGTAACTCTTCCCTGATATTATAGAATAGGATACTTGTCCGTTGGAACGTAGCCGCTGGAGTGTACGTTCACTTATTCTAAGGAAAGTACAAACTTCATAACCATCAACCCATGTTTCATCAACATCTTCTTTAGAGTCGGATTGCTTCTGATTAACGATATAATCTGCAATAAAGTCGATTTTCCTTGCCAACTCTTTATACAACTCTGAATCTACACCAATAATTTCCATATCGTAATTCTTTGATTATTATTGAATTTTGAAACAAAGAAACAACGAATTCCTATTAGTTCATGTAGATGCAACAAAGGGTGGTATGAGTTGGCAGTTGATTGGTATATCAAATTCAAAAAAGAAATTTAATATAAACTTGTAATTCTTGTAACTTATGCCTGCCTGTCATTCCGGTATTGAGAAGGTGTAACCCCGTAGCGTTTGCGGAAAATGCGATTGAAATATGGAACATCATTAAAGCCTACGGCAAAGCAGATTTCCTTTTTGGAAAGATCTGTTCGTTCCAGTTGCGTACATGCGGCTTGCAACCGGAACGACGTTAGATAAGATACAAAAGGTTCATTCCGGGCTTTTTTGAAAAATAAGCAAAATGCTGTACGGTTCATATTGGCATAGTCGGCAATCTCGGCAAGGGTAATTGTGCGGTGGTAGTTCTCTACAATATATTTATAGATGGATTGTAATTTCTGTTTGTTACGATGTATCTTGTTGCCGTCGAAGAGTTGGTCGCCAATAAAGCGATAATCACCACTTTGCACAATCAGGTACAAAATTTTCAGAAGTACCATGACACTTTCAGGTTCTGTATAATCGCTAAATCCATGTAGTATAGAACTTACTTCCTTTGCCTTTTCACCTCTGACGATGATACATTGTTTCAATTCCCTGTAGAATGTGATTATCGGCAAAAACTCGGGTGCGAACATTTCCAGCGATTGAAAAAAGTCAAGACCGAATTGCCAGGAAGCGTTTTCAATCATTCCGTCGGGTGCACATAGGGCTTTATCGTACACCCAACCATGTGGCAGATTAGGAGGTACAATAACCACCTCACCCTCTTCAAACTCTTCGATGAAATCATCGGTTACCCTTTTCCCGTTCCCGCTGATCACATATGTGATCTCAAATTCGGGATGTTGATGATAGGGAAATTCATCCATATAATAGAGCCTGTCCTGCCGAAAAAGGAATGAACGATGCTCGCTCTTGAATACTTGTTCGTAGATAATATTACCCATAATACCGCAATAATCTAAAATTGCGAATATACGACAATATTTTGAACTATAGTATTAGTATAGGCAGGATTTCATACTATATCTTTGTCCAATATTTAATAGCAAGCGTATGAAAATCGAACATTTAGCAATTTGGGCAGATGATATAGAGTTGCTTCGTCAATTCTATACAAAATACTTCCACGCAGTTAGCGGTGAAAAGTATGTGAATAGTAAACGGAATTATAGTTCCTATTTCTTATCATTCGGAGAAGGCGGGTGTCGCATTGAGTTGATGCACATACCGAATTTGCACGAACCGGCGAGTCGTACACTGATGAAAGGGCTGACGCATTTTGCCGTTTCCATAGGAAGTAAAGAAGCCGTAGATGCTTTGACGGAAAGACTGAGAACAGACGGATATCGGGTTGTCGGTGAGCCTCGTACCAGCGGCGATGGCTATTACGAGAGTGTTATTCTTGACCCCGAAGGGAATACTGTCGAAATTGTTGCATAAAATGAGTTAATCATTAAAGTATATCAATTCAATTAATAGACCATGAGAAGTACAAATTATCTGTTTGAACTATTGGCATTTCTTCTGTTAATGCCCAATTTCGTCCAAGCGCAAAAGAAAGAGAAAAAAGAAGTAGCCATTCAGCTTTATTCTGTTCGGGAACGGATCGGCAGCCATGTAAACAACCAATCAGGCAATTACAATGCCGACTATACCGGCATATTGAAAGAACTTGCTCAAATGGGATATACCGCTGTCGAATCAGCTGGTTATCACGAAGGATTGTTTTATGGTAGAAAGCCGGAAGATTTCAAGCGGGATGTAGAGGCCTTTGGGTTGAAAGTTTTATCTTCCCATTGCAGTAAACCTCTGACGGTGGAAGAATTGACCTCCGGCCGTTTCGAGGAGTCAATGAAATGGTGGGATCAATGTATTGCCGCGCACAAAGCTGCAGGTATGACCTATATCGTCGATCCTTGGCTCAGTATCCCCAAGACAGTGAAAGAACTTAAAACCTATTGTGACTACTATAACGAAATCGGTAAACGTTGTAAGGCTAACGGCATGAAATTTGGCTATCACAATCATGCGCACGAATTTCAGAAAGTAGAAAATCAAGTGGTGATGATGGATTATATGTTGGAAAATACGAATCCCGAATATGTATTCTTCCAGATGGATGTTTATTGGGTGGTAATGGGGCAAAACAGTCCGGTTGATTATTTCAAGAAATACCCCGGGCGTTTTACGGTGCTTCACATTAAAGACCACAGGGAAGTCGGGCAAAGCGGAATGGTAGGCTTCGATGCTATTTTCAGGCACGCGGATATTGCCGGAACGAAACATATAGTGGTTGAAATGGAAGGTTATACCGAAAGCCTGGAAAAAGGGCTTTACACAAGTATTGATTATCTGCTAAATGCTCCTTTTGTTAAAGCTTCTTACAATAAATAGACCGCGATGGATAGGAAAAAGTTTTTGCAAACATCCGGATTACTTCTTGCAGGCAGCATGATGACAAAAAATATAGCCGCCTCAATGTCTTTAACGAACGATCTATTAGACAGAAGTATATTGGCTGCTTCAGAGAATACTCCCCTGATAGACTTGCATGTGCATCGTTCCAACAAACAGTCTATTGAAGATATCATTGCCAAATCAAAAAAGAGTGGGATACACTTTGGTGTCATGGAAAATGTGGCTCCATGGGGCATTACGAACAATGAAGAATTAAAAACATATATCGAATCCTTAAAACCCTATCCCGTTTACATCGGATTGCAACCCATGAGTCCGGGATGGTCTAAAAATCTCTCTCCTGAACTGATAGCCCAGGCCGATTACGTTGCAATGGATCCTCAGATTATCCCCAATGGAAACAGCTATGGTGAAACGATCCATATATGGGAATATGCTACCTACATCAATAATCCCGATGCTTTCATGGAGCGGAACATGCAACATTACATGGATATCCTTACAGGCGATGAACCGTTGAATATTTTTGCCTGTCCATTGTTTTTACCAGTTTCGATACAGCGGGAATATAATAGATTGTGGACAAAGAAACGTTTATCCCAAATCATTGATGCCTGTCGCGCCAGAAAGATTGCTATCGAGATTAACGATTTGGTGCGTGTCCCTGATGAGCAATTCATCCTAATGGCCAAGCGTGCAGGACTTAAATTCACATTCGGTTCTGATACGCGCGACGAGAAAACCGGTCGCTTGGACTATTGCAGGCATATTGCGGCTAAATGTAAACTTACGTCCAATGATATTTTTATACCTGAACGGGAAATAGGTTAACAAGCGCTTGATTTCCTTGATTTGATAGTAACTTTTTTAGTTTGATGTAATTTCAACACAACTGTTATTTTTGTGCTGCTATTACTTCTTCAGCCCATTTCTTGACACCAGAAGTACCATCATTGAATAGTTTTCCGGTGTGCCAGTTGATTTTATTATACTGTCCCTTCAATTCCTTTACACTATTCTGTATGGAACTGCTGCCCGACGTGGCAAACGGTATCACAGTCTTTCCATCCAGCTTATAGCTTTCGATAAAGGTGTTGATGATACGCGGACACAGGTTCCACCATATCGGATAACCGAGGAATATCACATCGTAGGTTTCCGCCTTTGCATTTTTGTCTGCCAGGGCTGGACGTGAAGAGGCGTCATTCATCTCTTTACTGCTGCGGCTCTCTTTATCACGCCAGTCAAGGTCGGCGGATGAATAAGCTGTTTGAGGCTGGATCTGGTACAAGGTAGCATCCGTAGCCTGAGCGATGGCTTTAGCCACCGTTTCAGTATTGCCTGTACAGGAGAAATAGGCTACCATTACTTTCTTCTCCTGGGCGTATGTCCATGTCGCCGACAGGACACACATAATCGTTATAATCAGATGTTTCATTTGTTTGTATTTTATGATAATAGTTATCCTTTCAGGAGTTTGCCGGCTTTCCAGCCGAGCTGGGGATAGGCTTTGCGAAGATTCTTCTCGCAGTTCTCAATTCCGCTGCCTCCGGAAGTGGCAAAGGGTATAAGAGTCTTGCCCGAAAGGTCGTAGCTCTCAATAAACGTATTGATAATGGTCGGCGCAATGTACCACCATACAGGAAATCCGATATAAATTGTATCGTATTGCTCTACATTGTCAAGTCTTCCCGCTATGGCCGGACGTGATGACGGATCGCGCATCTCTACGGAACTGCGGCTCGCCCGGTCGTTCCAGTTCAGGTCTGCTGCCGAATAGGGTATTTCGGGTACTATTTCGTAAAGGTCGGCATCCATATCCGCCGCCAATTTATTTGCTGCTCTCTTTGTTACCCCACTACAAGAGAAGTAGGCTATTAAACTTTTCTTCTTCATATTATTCATTTCTTATTAATTTATCATATTCCTCATCACTTACGGCTTCCAGCCATTCGTTATTCCCTTTCTCGCCCGGCACTTCGATAGCCAGATGGGCAAACCAACTGTCGGCTGTCGCTCCGTGCCAATGCTTTACACCTTGCGGTATGTTGACCACATCGCCGGGTTTAAGCAACTGCGCGGGTTTGCCCCACTCTTGATACCAGCCCTCTCCGGCTACGCAGACAAGGATCTGTCCACCGCCTTTGGTGGCGTGGTGTATGTGCCAATTATTGCGACAGCGAGGTTCGAAGGTTACGTTATAAATACCGACCTGCTCCTGCGATAACGGAGCAAGATAACTTTGACCGATGAAATACTGCGCAAAGGCATCGTTGGGCTCACCGATAGGGAAAAGCATTTCCCGCTCAAATGCGGCTTTTGCATCGGCAGCATCTGTATCGTCTGTCCAGACTTCTTTCGCCAAACGAAATGCCGCCCATGCCTTAGGCCATCCGGCATAGAAGCCGACATGTGTCAGCATTTCGGCAATTTCCGTGCGTGTAATCCCGTTGTTCTTAGCCGACTGGAGATGATATTTTAGCGATGTATCGGTAATACCCATACTGACAAGGGCGGTTACGGTAATCATACTTCGGTCTCGTAAACCGAGTTTATCTGTGCGGCTCCATATTTCGCCAAAAAGAACATCATCGTTCAATTCAGCAAACTTGGGAGCGAAATCGCCCAACTGCTCCCTTCCCGCTGTTTGTTTCACTTTAGTCTGTGCCATAATCGTTGTTGTTGAAATGGTTACGATTAATAATGTAGATAATAAAAACCTCATAACTCTCATCATTGTATTAGAACTTCATGCCATTAATCCATTTCACAAACTCCGAGTCACGATGGTCGAAGAATGCGCTCTTACCCAAATCGAGTCCTTTGATTGCTTCCATATCTTCGGCAGACAGTTCAAAGTTGAATATATCGAAGTTTTCCTGCATACGTTCTTTGCGTACCGATTTCGGAATAATCACCACATCGCGCTGAACCAACCAACGGAGAACAACCTGTGCTACCGATTTACTATATTTTGCACCAATAGATGCAAGTATCTCGTTAGTGAACATATTGTTTCTGCCTTCTGCAAACGGCCCCCAAGACATGATTTGAACACCGTTGTCTTTCAGGAACGCTTGTGTTTCGATCTGTTGGTCGAACGGGTGCGTCTCAATCTGGTTTATAGCGGGAACTACAGTGTTGTTCACAATCAGGTCTATTATTCGGTCATTATGGAAGTTGCTTACACCAATAGCCCTGATACGGCCTTCTTTGTAGAGTTCTTCCATGGCACGCCATGAGCCGTACACATCGCCGAACGGCTGGTGGATCAGCCATAGGTCGAGATAGTCGAGTTGCAGCTTTTTCATGCTTACCTCAAAAGCTTTCTTAGCATTCTCGTAACCGGCATCCTGAATCCACAGTTTGGTGGTTACGAAAAGTTCCTCGCGGGGAATACCACTGCTTTTAATAGCTCGTCCGACACCTTCCTCGTTCATATATCCGGTCGCAGTGTCAATGGAACGGTAACCCACTTCAAGGGCATCTGAAACAACCTTTTCGGTTTCGCCCGGTTCCACTTGATAAACGCCAAATCCCAGGATAGGCATTTCTACTCCATTATTTAATGTTACTGTTTTCATCTTTTCTATGTTTTATTCTAATTCACTAGTGTCATGTCAATTTGATAATGTCTGACAAATATCGTATATTTGCCACAAAAGCAACTATGGCAATACGATACAAAGTGACATTAACTGAGG
>NZ_QVMO01000019.1 GCF_010501055.1 Dysgonomonas sp. 521 | reverse complement strand
TAGGGGCAGAGGCTTGTCCCTGCCCGCTTGTCATCGTTTACGGGCACCCACAAGGGGATGCCCCTACAGCAGGATATAAAATTTTGTCATGTACTGTGATATTTGCCATACATAATTTTACACTTATGGAAACCAAGCATGTAGTATTTTTAGCCATACCGGAAGTTACCTTGTTGGACGTAACCGGACCATACGAAGTGTTTGCGCAGGCGATAGAGCTCCTGCAAAACCGAAAACAGATACCTCCCTATATTTTGCATACAATCTCCGCCGAAGACGGCACAACTATTAAGACAGCGTCCGGATTTACCATCCAATGCGAAAACAGTTTTAAGGATATAAATTATGAAATAGATACCCTGTTCGTACCCGGGTGTACCTAACTCTATAATCGCAGGATACAGGCTGAATAAAGATGTACTGCAATGGATACGGCAACAGGAAGGTAATATACGGCGGCTCTGTTCGGTATGCACGGGCAGCTTTTTTCTGGCCGAAACGGGTATCCTGTCCGGCAAAAAAGTGGCTACACACTGGGCTATGTGTGAACTGCTTTCGCGTACTTATCCTGATATTAGAGTAGAAAGTGAACCCATCTTCATTAAAGACGGGGGCATCTACACTTCGGCAGGAATATCGTCCGGTATGGATCTTGCCTTATCCCTGATTGAAGAGGATTATGGCCGTGCACTGGCTCTGGAAGTAGCCAAACAAATGGTATTATACCTGAAACGACCCGGAACCCAATCGCAGTACAGTTTGGTACTTACATACCAAAAATCGGATTACCGCCCGGTACAGGATATACTGAACTGGATAACGGAACATTTGTCCGAAGAACTGACTGTGGAAAGGCTGGCGGAGCAGTCATCGATGAGCCCACGCAACTTTGCGCGCGTATTTGTACGCGAAACCGGCATTACTCCGGCAAAGTACATAGATAAGATACGGCTGGAAAGGGCTTGCCGTTATCTGGCAGAGACGCAACTATCTGTAAAGGAAATCGCGAAAAAATGCGGGCTTGGTACTCCTGACAACATGCGGCGTATATTTGTAAAATATCTGCATACAATCCCGACCGACTACAGAAGGAATTTCGGCGGTACCGCCTGAACTCCTTATTCTTTCATCAGCAATATTCCGCCCAGGATAATACTGATTATGTCCGCTTTTTTCAGTACCATCAGGTGGTCGCCACCTTCTACGGGGAAAGCGTTCTTGATTAACTCATAGGGGAAAATCTGATCCTCTGTTCCGTGTATATGGTGGAGGTACTTGCACTTACTACGTGGAACCCAGTTTATAATCTGCTCTATAGCCCATTTTACATAAACCGGATCGATAAAGGTCATCACTTCTGCCTGTTCCGAAGTTGGCGTGTGGTATACAAAGCGGTTAAACAGATCTGTTATAAGTTCAGTAGAAGCATACACACGCGCAGGTATCCGGTCGGCGGCATTTGTCGATTTAGCAGCCTTGAATAACATTGGTATCTCTCCATCGCTCTTGAATGTAGATATAAGTATCACTTTCAGCGGAGAGAGAAAACAGCTTATTTCCTGCGCTATAACCCCTCCGAATGAATAGCCCGCCAGCATAAAAGGTTTTGTCGTATCTATGCTCTTTTCCATAGTACGGGCATACTCAGCCAAAGATTCATCGTGACGGGGAATGTGCCACTCGATATACTGTTTATTATATCCTTCGGGCAGCTTAATCTTGTCGAACACACTGCAATTGTAGCACATGCCCGATATAAAGTAAACATTTACCTCATTCGTCCAAAGCTTTTTAATCCGTTTTGCGATACGGTTGAATAAGCCGGGTCTGCTTCGTGTCTCCGATTTACTTTTCCGGGTCATAGTTGCTAGAATGAATAGATTATAAAGATAACACTTTACTTTCAAATAGCATAGGGTATGATAATACGGCGCAAGGTAACTGCATGAAATTAATTTTTTTAATACATGACAAAAGTACATGACAAAAAATATATTACATGCATTTAAATGGCTTATTATCAAAAAGCCTGAAGAAGAAACGATCCAAAAACAGCCCTGGATATGGGATATATAGAATAACGCTCAAGATTAAGTTAACATTTTATAACATTTAGCTGCTTATTTTATAAGGATATCAGATGGGTGCATAGGCAACTTTTTTTTACATTTGCTAAATATATTAACATCTGTTCTTTTCTGGAAACAGATGCATTCTCTCCACCCAACCACACATATTCTTGCTGATTGCTTTTTACGAATGGATAAAGAAGCAATACTAAACAGAGGATAACAAGATTAATATAATACGATTTATGAATGCCCTTATAGAATTTAAACGCTCAGGAAATAAAATTAAAAAGACAAAGGATTACGTTACTCTCGCACTGAAATGCTGTTCTATATTTTTTTCTGTTGGTATCTTATCAGAAGTATACTTTCATCTGATAAGCCAAAAGTATATCTTATTAACAATTGATATAATCAGTGTGATGATGATAGGAGCAGCCACAACATTAAACCTAATGAAGAAGGTCAGCTCCTACAACGGGTTACTCCTCTGTATTTTTATACTAAGTATCAATCAATATTGCACGATTATTTATGAAGGAATATACCCCGGGCCGTATTCGGGCAGAATTATTATACTACATGCGGCAACATGTATTATTCCTCTGATAATTAGCGGAGTGCCCAATACGCAATTTGCTCCTTTCGTTATATCGCTTGGCACTATAGGAGCATATACCACAGCCTGCCTGTTTCTTAACGATCTGCAAATGTACCGGCATATGCCCCAATTAGTCATTATTATGCTGGGAATCGCATTAATAATATGGTTCTTAAACAAGTCTTATTCGGAAGAGATGAAAACCATACAGATAAATAATGAGCAGGAACAGTTACGGCAATTTTTCGAATTGGAACCGGAACAATGGCGGCTAATAAAAAACAGTAAAATCACTCCGGAGAAAACTGAAGAACTATTGCATAATCTGGGAAAACGGATGCGCGACACTATTATAGATCAGGCTAAGAATCTTATATATACAAATGAGGAGATGATAGATATTTTGAGAAAACGAAACACTGACATGACCAGCTCCGAAATGGAAATCTGCTGCTATATTATTCAAGGGAAAACAGTACGCGAAATCTGCGAGATACGTCATATCAGCCCATCCACAGTCACTTCTACCCGTAGCCGCATAAGGGCAAAGCTAGGCCTTGAAAAAAATGAGAATTTGCAACAATACCTGAGAACGCTCTATTATACAGAATCGCAAAAGGCAGAGTGAAGAAAACCTCACCCTGCCTTTTTATCTTCGTGAACAAAATGTCTATCTATCTTTTGCGTACGGCTCGTACTTTATAAATGTCATTTCGTGATGCCGCAGAAGCATCGCCTCCTACTGTATACTTATATGCCTTATCAGGACTTATAGCCGTGGAAGTCCAGTATGTACCCTCCAGCTTGTAAGTGCCACTTTCACTGATATCATCAATCTGGTATCTGGCAGGTAAGAACCATTTCACATCATCTTGCTTGATAACAGGGATATAATATTTCTCTCCTAATTCAGGATCAGTATGCTCTTCTCTACTGAATTTATTCTTTTGTAAACACATTTTAGCGGCGTAATATTCTACATTTTCCTGTTTATTTTCATCTATCAACTCAAGCCTGCTTTTTAAGTAGTTTTCAAAATTTGTAGAGTTCATCCCCGCCCCACCTGAGTATAAGTTCCATGTATTAGTAAAACCATCATTATTATCATCGGCATTGTTACTAAGATTATTTATTGAACTATAATCTATTGTAATATCCAAATAATACCATCTTGTAAGGAAACTTGCTTTTTCATCCCATTCTTTGGTAGAAATTGATTTATCTCCAAAGAGTTGGTAAAAAAATATTACAAACTTATACCATCCACGAGTCCAAGGAATAAGAATACTTTCCTCTTTGGATTGATAAGTGACTTTCCGTGTCCAGTTAAATCCCCACGGATAGCCGTTTCCTTCGCCAAAAGTATAATCTTCAATCCGTTCATTTCCCAGATCCCCCGTCCAGTTTACTGGTAATTGTTTGATTGTAAAGGTATTTCCAGCGCTTTGGTCTGTTCCTGTCTCATATAATGTCAATAATGACTGACGTTCTCTGGCATTTACCGCCGCGTTCTCTTCCAGAATGGCATAGATGGTTATATCATCCCCATTGCTTCCAGTAATAGAGGAACTGCCTTTGTCTTCTTCAATCCAATATCCCTGCTGTTGCAGGTCTGTAAGGTCAGTCCTTAGGGTTACCCATTGCTGATTGGAGGCCACAGTCCAGCCATTAGCTGCGTTTTTAGATTCTATTTTGATTGGGTATATCAGGTAATGCGCATCCTGAGGCACACTTGACGATATAAAATTCATTTCCGAAAGCGACTTTATTGTCACACGGGTATCATTTTCGCCTTCGCTTTTTATTTTTATATCGTAGTCGTGGTACTCATTCCTGTTTACATTAAAGTCACTATGGTTGTTTTGTCCTAAATAAACTTTTTGGGTAACGGATATAGAAACTCCATTTTCTTTTTGGTATTTCCCTGTGATTTCTATATATGCCGGAGCTGTAAGTCCTTCAGCTTTTTCACCTTTATTTTTCTGCTCGGTTCCTCCAGTGGCAACCGTTCCTGCCCTGTTCTCAAATATATATTCTATCGGCCTGAGCATGGTCAAAGGGGTACTTTCTGTCGGTGATACTCCGGTAGGGTTATTGTATAATATAATAGGGTCTTCATCGATTTCCTTTGCTTTATCCGTGTCATGAGGAAGCAACCAGGAGTTTTTTAAACCGTTATGCAAAGTTACTTTTTCTATCTTGTAATCTTCATTCTGTTTATCCAGTTCATTATATATCTTAAATTTCAGTTTGGCAAATATACGCTCCACTTCCACTTCCACCAGGTTGGGATTTTCCTCCGTCCTCGGTTCTAATGTTATGTCGTCTTCTCCATACATAATCATTTTACCCGAAGCCAAGTCTCCTTCTGTAGTTCCTGCCTGTGGAATATAACTTGCAGCAAGCGACAGCTCCTGCAGTTGAGCATAATTTTTCACGGCCGATAGATCTGTACCATAGTTCGTTATCAGGCATATTTTGTATTCGCCTGAAAATGGATCAAGGCTTAAATCTGAACCGTCTAAGCTTTTTCCATATTTCACTATTTCATTATTTTTGTCGAACAGGAAGACCTGAAAACTTCCCACAAGGTTTTCCTGATCTACACCGGGGCTGGTACTTTTGGGCAGTTTAATCTTTTCAGGACTCTTTATCGAAAAAGAAATACGCACTCTGGCTGTACCGTCTCCTATTCCTCCGTTATCAGTATATTCATCGTTTGCACAAGATAAAAATATCCATGAGGATAATAGAAGTATCATTAATCTTTTGAACATCTTCATAGCCTTATTCATTACTGGTATAACAATTATAATTCAGAATATTGGTTAATTACATGCCATGGATTAACCGATACGTTGACAGATATAGAACCGCTGAAATCGATTTCTACCTGTAGGGTACGCCCTTCTTCTGCTACGAAAGGATTTCCGTTCTGGTCTAAAGAGGCGCGGTATATACGGTTATCTCCCTTAAATATCTCAACCTCTACCCGCTGGTCTGGCCCCGAAGGGAACGTATTAAACAAAGAGGATACTAAATAGTCATTGTCGTCAAACGAGACATCGGGGCGATGTATAGCATCGTCTTCGCCTAACTTGCCATCCACCAGTGAATAGATTTTCCTTGTACCATGCACTAGTATATAATATTCGTCGTCGCTGCCGCCTCCGGCCCAGTCTTTGAGATGCTTGGCGATAACGATAATGCTGGAGATCTTGCGTTTTACCTTTAATTCTGTAGTAAAACTTCCTCCTCCATCTTCCATATCAATCCTTTTGTAGCCATGAAACAGGTCTTCGGGACTGCTGTATATTTCATTTTGTCCGCTGGTTCCTTCCATATTCAGGTTAATATCCAAAGGAGTAGTCAAACTATCCCCTTCTTTAACATCATCTACAATTGTATTGTCTCCTTCGGTATTACACCACACCACAGCCGTAATATGGCTATGCTCCGGATAATTTATTGTAATAGGGGTACGAGATCTTACAGATTGTGTCGGGATAGGTATACTATCCATATATTTACTCTCACTGCCAAATAAATACAGAACTACATCGTCCACAACATCTGTTTCTGTAATATCATTATTGTATCCATCTAATACCTGAATAACCATTTGGCACGATTTACGGCAATCTGAATTATCATCTTTAACACACCCTGTAATGAGGAATAGTATAGACGGCAGGCAGATTACCCACTTCTTTATGAATAATGTGTTCATTGTATTTATTGTTTCTGTTTTACATCGAGGAAAACTATCCGGACAGTTTCCTGTCCGGATATAATAGAAATCAAAATCCAAATCAGAATTCCACAACCTGATTTACATATTTCCATTCAGCAACTTGTACTTGCACCAAGCATGGAGCCGGGAAAATATCTCCACCGTCATCCGAACCTTTTTCTGTAATGGTCACATCTAGCTTATAGACTGTATTGGAGTGTACTCCGGTACCTTTTTCTGCAGCATCTACTTCACCCGTAACATTTGACATATCTGTAATTATGCGGTTTATCGCTATCGGGTAATATACTGTTTTAGGCTCCTCATCGCCTTCAGTGAACTCTGCTTCGATGACAAGGCGTGTAGCATCATTCCAGTTTGCATTCTCAGTAATATCTCCTGTCACAGGATTAGGCCCTACGTAGAAATAATGCCCATCACCATTATAAGTATCTATCCACGTAGTTGCTTCTCCGGGTATCAGAGCAGTATTTACAAGACCTCTGCTGGCAACAGTACTAATAGGATTGAAGCTATACTTCGTAGCTACATTCCTGATATAAATCCGTTGGATATCAAGAGTTGCATCAGGTAATGTAATCGGGTCTAAACTGACAGTAACAGGATTTAAATCAATACGTGCAGCCAGGCGCTTTACTGTAACTGTAATCTCATTAGGATTTTCATTTGTCGCCTGTACCAATGTTTTAGAGTTAGAGCCTGTCATAATCAGGGTACTTGAAGTTTGGGTGGCAGCTAAGGTCATCATTTTTGCCATTGCCACACTCTTAGATGTGATACCGGCAAAAGTGTTGGCAGGAGAATTGGCTACTACTAAAAAGGTTTTTTCACCACCTACTTTAATATCATCCAATAAGATCTTATCCTCATCATTAAGTGCAGCGTCATGTGCCGCATCTTCAAGATTGCCGTCAGCATCGAAAGCGAGAACGGTAACAGTATTGATTGTGGACTCCTCTAGCTCGACCGCAGAGCCTACGGTCTTAGTTTTCGCACCTGTGGAGATGCTAATTTCTACTTTTGTTTTCTGGCCTTCTTTGCCTCCTCCGGCAACTTCATCATCGTTGTTACAGGCAAAAAAGCTTAAACTCACTAATACGATAAACAATAATTTAATTACTTTCATAATTATAAATGTTAGTTAAAAAATAAAATAATTTATTTGTTTGAATCCTCTGATTCAGCTTATATCTATTTAATTATATATACTATGCTAAGCGACAGCTTGGTTACTCCCAGGTAGTCATAGTTTCCACGCCCCAGCTGTTCCCCGCATTCGGCACAGTCATACCTGTTGTAACTTATGTACGCGTATCCCAGCCCTAAGGCAGCCTCTATACTCCAACGGTTGCTTAGCGGCCATGCATAACCGTAGGTAAAACCACCTCCCAGAAGTCCTCCTTCGTACCGGTTGTCCTTGAATATGGAAAGGTCTGTACCCAGAATCTTCAGGGATGTGTCTATGTTACCTACATTGTATTCGCCTCCATGAAGATGCGCTCCCAGAAAATGACCCTTAAATCCCTTGTGGAGCCAGTAACGGAATTCAGGCTGTACAATCCAGTGTTTCAGTTTCTTATTCTCCGAGAAAGTCCATGGATTATAATTCCCCGAAACATCCACGGTCATTCTGTCATTTACACTGGCTTCTATTCCCAGATTGATGGTAGTGGTCACATCTGAAAACAAGTTGGTTTTCACTGCCAATTTTTGCGAATACAACGGGCATACAAGCAGGATGGCAGAAATAAATACTATTAGTCTGTTTATTACATGTTTCATTGTCATATCTATTTTTATTGTATCAAATGAAATTTATCATATATTATAAAAGAGTAGCAACTCTTATCGAAATCGTTATTTATATTCAAGGTCTTCTTTTAGAACTTGATTTAAATTACATATACCGACAAGAATTAGCGTATTTTTAAATTGTTGGGAAGGTATTTTTTAGGGAGGGCATTTTGTCTGGGTCCCTATCATGTCATCATTCGGATACAAAAATATGTTAATGGAAATGTATTATTTGCAAAAAAAATGAACAATTTAATGCTTAATAATGCTGATTTTTCAAAAACTCCGCAAGTTGGGAATACTGAAATATGCTGATGAAAAACAATTTCATAAATAATTAATACTGAAATATACTGAATTTGCGTATTATATGACAAAATAGAGTACAAAAGCTAAGAGCCTGTTTCAATTTTAGCGAAAATTTTTATTACAGGTTCAGGTCAATAGTTCTTAGCAATTTTTTTATGCTCTTTTTAGCGTATTTCCCCCTTTTTACTCTTGGTTTAGCCCGCTAAACCGGCTAGCAAAAATGATAAAATCCATCTAAAAATAGCTATAAAAAAGATTTGCTATAAAATTGAAACAGACTCTTATAAAACCAAAATTAATTTTGGTTTTATAAGCTTTTGTTTAGCACATGACAAAAATAATACTTAACAAAGAAATTATTGAAAATAAAGAGATTGCCTGAAAGGCAATATTTTCATAATTGTAGGCGGGCGAAGCGTTGCCTGTGGCTATGAAGGTTAAGCCTTTCGGGTAAAAAAACAAACGCTTCGCTCATGTGATTGATAATTCAACCCTTGATTCGCATATAAACTCTAATCCAGATGTAATTTCACATCACATCATATACCCCTTTAGTCAGAATTTTAATATCGGCATTAAGCTTATTGTCAGGAATAATTTCAATCCAGTCGCCGTTCCTTTCGCCGGTTTTGACTAAAGTCTTACGGAAAGTATAAACATTATCTTTCTCCGATTCCAGAACCAACAGGAAGCTATTCCCTTCTTCTGTAGTTATGGCATCAATAGGGACGCTTAGTGCATTTCGTGAATTGGCTACAAGCTGTGCCTCTATAAACATACCAGTCAATAGCTTTTGCTTGGTACTGGTATCTAAAGAGGCATAAACATTAATAACGCGGTCATTACCTCCTACTGATTTTCCTATCTGAGAAACCTGTGCTTCAAACTCGTCCGAGCCTACCTGCGGAATGGTAAATTTTATTTTCTGTCCGTTTTTCAGATTGAATATATCTTTTTCGAATACAGCCAGTTCCAGATGCATGGCCTGTGTTTCTACAATTTCCATGATTACATCGGTAGGGGAAATAGCCATGCCTACATTGGCATTGATAGCTGTAATATCACCCGATATAGGGGAATAAACGGTAATATAGGATGAGAATTTGCCCTGCTCTACCTGTGAAGGATTGATACGAAGCATATTCAGCTTTTGGCGAAGGCTTTCGTAAGTAGCTTTTGCTCGTTTATAACCGCTTTCGGCTTCGAGGTATTTCTTTTGGGAAGATATCTTTTCATCGAACAGGGTCTTTTGTCTTTCATATTCCGATTTCAGATATTCCATTTGTCCGGCTATTTCGAGATACGATTGTTGCAGGTCGAGGTATTCAGGGCTCTCCAAGGTTAGTAATGGTTGCCCTTTAGTTACCTTATTTCCTACCAGCAGAGATACAGACTTTACATAACCTGCAACAAATGAGGTCACTTTGGCTCTGTTCTTCGGTGGTACATCTACTTTGCCCGAAGCTTTTATCGTATTATCAAATTCCCTTTCCTGCAATGTACTTATTTCCATCTTCATAGAATTGAATTGCTCTTGGGTAACTTCTACCAAAGATGTATCTTCCTGTTCTGTGCTATTTTCTTCCGAAGGTTTACTTTCTCCTCCACAGGAATTCAATAACAGAACTGCTATTGCTGCTAATAATATATGATAGGAATACTTCTTCATCGCTTATTCGTTAAAATTGAAATAGTGTAACTCTAAATAGGACTTATTGTAAGAAAGGACATTATCGAGATAATCGGACTCTATGCTGATAGCGTTCTCCATACTCTGGATGTATTGAAAAAAGTCTATTTCTCCATTCCTGTAACTCATATCAGCGGTCTTCATAATCTCTTTCGAGAGTATTTGACCATTCTCTGTATAATACTTAATCATTTCCTTATGCTGGTTCAGTTCGGCCTGTTTTTGCATATAGAAACTTTCCATCTGTATCTCTCGGTTACTGCGCATAGCCTCCCAGCTTTGTTGCTCCAACTTTGCTGTTTTTTTCTTCGATATATTCCCGCTAAAGAATAATGGGATAGCTATCCCTATCTGAAAACCGTTTTGTCTGTATCCCAAGCCTTTATTTGTTCCGGTAAATAATTCAACACTCAGGTCGGGCAACCAGCTTTGATTTTGCAGCTTCAACCGGGAAGAATAGGTATTGCTGACAGTCTCCATATAGTTTCTTTGCAGTTCCTTACCCATACTTACATTGTCGAGATACAACAGATTCAGTTGATTGTCAGATATCTGAAGGTCTTCTTCACTTTGTACCAACGATTTCAATTGTTCATACAGTGCTTGCTTCTGACTTTTTAATTGAACCAGTGTAGTATGAATCTGTTTTGATTTGGCTTCTGCCGTGATCTTCTCCAGATAATTGGATTCGCCTAACTCAAACTTACGGCTGCCTGCTTTCGAAAAAGCTGAATAAAGGCTATCCAGTTGGGTATATAGGACTTCTTTATTTTGTGTATAAACAATCTGCTCATACACAAGGGATATAGCCAGAGTCAGTTTATTCCTCTGTATCTCATACAGAGCCTTATTCTGCTCCCACTGCGATTTATATACTTTCTTTTGAGCGCCATACACAGTGGGGAATGAAAATGTCTGCTCAATACCAAATACCCTTAATGCCTTGTCGTTGGGAGCTACATTATTTTCGTCATATCCGTAATAAACAGTCGTCTTGTCAAAATCGAAAGCTGTATTAATGTTAGCCTTAGAAGCCTGCGTCTGCAATTGATAAGAACTTAATTCTTTATTATTGGCTAGTGCCGTCTCTATCAGTTTATTCAGTTCGGGATTGTTTTGCGAACAGACAACCGGACTAAATGCCAATAATAAGACGAACCATATATTTTTAAATATCTTCTTCATCCTGAGTCAGATTTTTGTCAAACATTTTAAATAAGATCGGCAAAACTACCATTGTGAGAAGTGTAGCAGTAAACAACCCACCAATAACCACCGTTGCCAGAGGACGTTGTACTTCTGCTCCTGCCGAAGATGAAATCGCCATCGGAAGGAAACCGAGTGCGGCAGCCGAAGCTGTCAGCGTAACAGGGCGAAGCCTGTCGGTAGTACCTTTCAGTATCAGTTCATCCACGTTTTTCATTCCCCTGTGCTTCAATTCTTTCAGATGTTCTACCAGCACAATTCCGTTGAGTACAGCAATACCAAACAGGGCAATAAAGCCTACTCCCGCCGAAATACTGAACGGCATTCCTCTCATCCAAAGGAGCAATACACCACCTACAGCAGAGAGCGGTATCGCCGTGAAAACAAGTAATGTTTCTCTCATTGAACCAAAAGCAAAATACAAAAGAATAAATATGAGGCATAATGCAACGGGAACGGCTATCATCAATCGGTCTTTTGCATTCTGCAAATTCTCGAACTGCCCGCCGTAAGTCACATAATATCCCGGCGGCAGATTTATCTTTTCATCAATAATTGCCGAAACATCTTTCACCACACTTTCCATATCACGGTTACGCACATTCACACCAATTACAACACGGCGTTTGGTATCGTCACGGGATATTTTGGCAGGACCTTCGGTATATTCCACCTTCGCCAATTCCCGGAGAGGAATTTGCCCGCCATTGGGAAGCGGCACATACAGGTTGCGTAAATCGTCTATATCGTTCCGAAGATTTTCTTCCAAACGTATTACCAAATCGAAACGGCGTTCTCCTTCGAATACATTCCCTACAGTCGTTCCGGCGAAAGACAGCGCAACAATATCGTTGATGTCGGATATATTCAGGCCGTATTGTGCTATACGTGTACGGTTATAGTCGACAGTCATTTGAGGAAGCCCGTCTATCTTTTCCACAATAATATCGGCAGCACCTTCCACATGAGTTATCGCCCGTTTTATCTGTTCTGCCTTTTCGGCTAATACACCTAAATCTTCTCCGAAAATCTTGATAGCCACATCGGAACGCGTACCCGAAATCAGTTCATTGAAACGCATCTCGATAGGTTGCGTAAATTCGATCTCCATATTGGGAATCGTAGCTTCCAGTTCTTCTTTTATCTTATCGGCTAACTCGTCTTTCGAACTTGCCGAAACCCATTCGCTTTTTGGCCTTACCTTTACAATGATGTCGCTTTCTTCCATCGACATAGGGTCGGTAGGAACTTCGGCTGCACCTATTCGGCTGACGATTTGCTCTACTTCGGGAAATTTATCCAATATTGTCTTTTCTATCAATGTAGTGGTTTCGATTGTCTTTGCTAAAGATGTTCCCGTTTTCAGGACAGGTTGGATAACAAAATCACCTTCATCCAACTGTGGGATAAATTCGCCACCCATGCGGGAGAATATCACCACAGCCAGTACAAGCAATCCGACCGCTGCCGCCAATGTTTTCTTCGTATGCTTCAATGCCCATGTGATAACAGGCAGATAGGTACGGGTCAGTAACCTCATTATGCGGACAGTTATCCCGTTTCTTTTCTGTATCTGTGGTTTTATAATCAGAGAAGAAACTACAGGTACATAAGTCAGGCAAAGCAACATTGCCCCAATCAACGCAAAGCTGAAAGTAAGCGCCATCGGGCGAAACATTTTTCCTTCTACACCCGAAAGGGACAGTATAGGGATAAATACGATTAAGATTATTAATTGCCCGAAAATTGCAGAATTCATCATCGTAGATGAACTGCTCAGCGTTATCCTGTCCGTTTCTTTTTTTCTGTCAGATATAGGTAGATTGCTAAGCTTAGAAGCATTCGCTGTCATTTGCGCCGAAACGAATTCGACAATAATAACCGCACCGTCTATAATGATGCCAAAGTCTATTGCCCCTAAACTCATTAAATTAGCATCTATACCGAATATCCTCATCAGGGAGATAGCAAACAGGAGTGAAAGCGGTATGACAGATGCGACAACAATGCCCGAACGGAAATTGCCTAGCAGAAGCACAACCACAAAGATAACAATGAGACATCCCAGAATAAGATTCTCAGCAACGGTGAAAGTAGTCTTGGCTACAAGTTCGCTCCGTTCCAGAAACGCATTGATATATACGCCTTCGGGAAGGACTTCCTGAACTTCTGCAACACGCTCCTTAACGGCATTGATGGTTTCTTTTGAGTCTGCCCCTTTGAGCATCATTATTTGCCCAAGCACCTTCTCTCCTTCGCCGTTACCTGTAATTGCGCCAAAACGGTTAGCACTGCCAAAGCGCACGGTAGCAATATCCTTCACGAAGACTGGGATACCACCTGCATTCTTGACTACAATGTTTTCGATATCCTCTATCGAACCGATTTTCCCTTCGCCACGTATAAAATAACTTTGGTTGACTTTCTCGATATATGCGCCCCCTGCGATACTGTTGTTTTTCTCTAAAGCATTTACCAAATCACCTGTGGTTATATCCATTGCTTTCAGGCGGGATGGATTGATAGCCACTTCATATTGCTTAAGGTAGCCTCCCCATGTATTGATTTCGACTACTCCGGGGATTCCCGACAGTTGTCGTTTTACTATCCAGTCTTGTATGGTACGCAGGTCTGCAACCGAATATCTGTCTTTATATTCGGGTTTTACATCGAGTACATATTGGTATATCTCACCCAGCCCTGTCGATATAGGCCCCATTTCGGGAGAGCCAAAGCCTTCGGGGATGAGTTCAGATGCGGTTTTTATCTTTTCTGCTATCAACTGGCGGGGTAGGTAAGTCCCCATGCTTTCATCGAAAACGATAGTCACCACAGACAATCCAAATTTGGAAACGGAACGTATTTCCTGCACACCGGGCAGGTTGGCCATCTCCATTTCGATAGGGTAGGTAATGAACTGCTCTATATCCTCCGTAGAAAGATTGGTAGAAGTGGTGATAACCTGCACCTGATTGTTTGTAATATCGGGTACAGCCCCGATTGGTATATGGAATACGGAGTAAATACCATATATAAATATGGCTGAGGTGAACAGCAATATGATAAGCTTGCGGTTGAGGCTGAACCGTATGATTTTTTCTAACATCTACCTTTATTTTACCTAATTTCCCTTCGTACATGACAAAAAATAGATTATTATCACTCAACCCCTCGCCCTTTGGGCACTCCCGACCCCACCCCGGCCCTCCCCAAAAGGAGAGGGAGAAGCGAGGGGAGAGTCGCAAAGCGAAGTTAGAAGCCGTTTGACCCGGCAGGCACTCTTCCCTTTTGATAAAGGGAAGTACCCGAAGGGGGAAGAGTTAGAACAATCGTATATATTTTTTATGTACTATACTAATTAACTAACAAACAAAAGTAGAAAGATGTTAAATGGAGAGGCTTAAGATTTGCTTAAGAAACTGTTTAAATTTTATACGAATATTTTATTATACCTTTTTCTTCGTTCATTTTTAGGATGTTTTAGGCTGATTTTTCCTTTCACTCAACTCAAATAGCCCGCTATTATCGTTTCGCGGAAGAAAAAATCAGCCTAAAACATCTCTAAAAATTTGAACGAATAAAATTTAAACAGTTTCTAAGATTGAGGAATTTTCAGTCTGACGGTGGTTCCCATTCCTTCTTCGCTGAATATGTCGATACGAATATTCAACAGGGAGCAGAATCTTTTTACGATAGATAATCCCAGGCCAAATCCTTTGATATCAGTATGGTCTGTAGAACGATAAAATTTATCGAAAATCTTCTTTAAGTCTTTTTCGGGAATGCCTATACCATTATCCTTAACTTCACAGAAAATAAACTTATCCCTTTCGTTAATCTTAATCTCTATTTCTCCATCCTGATGTGAATACTTAATAGCATTGGAAAGAATATTATTGACGATGGTAGAAAACAGGTATACATCGGTTTTCAGGTAAATATTTTCGGGGGAGATATCTGTTTTCACCCGGATGTTTTTCTGCTGTATATTCTCCGAGAAAATCTTAAGTATCTCATCAACAATCAGTTTAATACTTATATTTTCTAAGTTTAAAGATTGCTTCTGGTTCTCGTACCGGGTAAGAATCAGCAATTCGTCTACCAGATGGTTCAGGCGGTCAATTTCTTTAACACAATGACTTACTTTTTCTTCATATTCTTCCTGCTGACGGGGTTTTCGTATCAGGACTTCCAGCGTCCCTTTCAATACAGCCAAAGGTGTGCGGAATTCGTGCGAAGCATAAGAAGTAAAAGATTTCTCCCGTTCTATTGTTTTTTCTATACGGTCTAAAAGATTATTTATCGTATCGGAGAGTATATATAGTTCGTCTTTGTTGTACGGCAACGGAATGCGCTCTGTCAGATTATCACGCGTGATGTTATTTGCCGTATTTATAATCTCATTAATTGGTTTTATACTTCTTCCGGCAATAAAACGCGCGACAAAGAATAAGACAATAAGTATAATGGGATAAGTGATAAGCAAGATATGGCGTAAGGTTTCCAGCACTACTTCGGCTCCTTCGCGGGCAACAGCAACCAAAAGATGCCCTACGCGCTTTCCGTTTTCGTCCAAGATGGGAACTTGTACCTGCCTGATCCTTTTTTCGGCTAACTCACCGTTATAAAACACATTGTCAGGCTGAGCGGAGTCGTAAAGCAAATAACTCTCCTTCAGGTTAGGAGACTTATCGATAAGGTTTCCCTTTATATCCAGAAATTCGATGAATACAGGGTCGACGCCTACAGTATTGTGTTCGCGCTCCATCCACTCTTTATGCCTTTTCAGGGCAATTTTCCCGTCTTTAAATTCTACTTCATCAGAGTGGCGGTCGGCTTCGCGTCGCAGGTCTTCGTTCAGGTGACCGGATACATTAAACTCTACTACCACGTATATGGTAACAAATACCAAACCAATCAGCAACGCTGTTGTGATTATGTAGTTGAGCGCAATCCTGTTTCTGAAAGAAAGACTTTTCATATCTATTCGTTAGCTATATAGCCTACACCTCTTACAGTCCTGATGTATCCGTTATCTTTATCTAAATTCAGTTTTTTACGTATGGCATTAATAAATACATCTATTACGCCGGTGTCGTATTCAAAACTTATACCCCATACTTTTTCTATAATTTCATCTCGCTTGCATACATTCCCTTTATTCCTTATCAGGAACTCCAACAACTCAAATTCTCGTTGGGTAAGGGAAACATCTAATGAGTCCACTTTTACCTCGTATGTTTTCAAATTGAGGGAGATATTGCCTAAAGTAAGAGTCGATTTGCTTTTATGGTTTCGAAAATGAATCTTTATCCTTTCCAGTAATTCTTCAAAGCTAAATGGCTTTTTAATATAGTCATTTGCACCCGCTTGCAGTCCATCTATTGTTTCCTGTACAGTATCTTTTGCAGTTAGAAACAAAATAGGAATTTCAGTATCTTTTTCCCGGATAGCTTTACATACTTCGATTCCTGTCATTTGGGGCAGCATCCAGTCGAGAAGAATCAGATCAGGATTTTCCGACATGGAAAATTCTACACCCTGCTTCCCGTCAATGGCTATAGTTATTCTGTAACCTTCTTCTTCTAGTCCCTGTTTCAGAAAGTTACAGATTCCGGGTTCGTCTTCTATGATGAGGATGTGTTGCATAATAATACAAAGATATGACAAATTGAAAAATCAGCAGAGCCAAATATACACTAAAATAAAGCATATTCAAACACAGGAGCCAAAGCGTATGTGAAAAATGGACTGAAAAGCCTGACTTTCATAACCGCAGGCGAGCGCTTTGCTTGCATGCGGTTCTGAAGGTTAAGCCCTTCGGGTTAAAAAACAAACGCTTCGCTCATGTGATTGATAATTCAAGCCTTGATTCTCATTGTTTACCAAAAAGTGACAAAGGTGCTAAGTACATGACAAAATTTTATATCCTGCTGTAGGGGCATCCCCTTGTGGGTGCCCGTAAACGATGACAAGCGGGCAGGGACAAGCCACTGCCCCAATGTCTTCAAACTAAGGCTGAAAGCCTTTATTATTTCAGCCCAATGGCAAGCGAAGCGTCGCCTTGGGTAAAGAGCATCTACCAGAAACTGCGCGCTGAAAGCGCAGGTTAAACTTAAAGAACAAGACCAAATCATTGACCTGCGCTTTCAGCGCGCACGCTCTATATTTGGCTATTCTGACCCAAGGCGTTGCCTTGGGCTGAAATAAGACGGGCTTTCAGCCCTGATCTTTGGTCCCATAATCCTTAAGTTGATAACACTGGACCGATAACCTTCGGTTATGAATTGAATTGAAAATCAGCGGAGCTAAAATCGGCGGAGCCAAAATCAGGTTTTTCAAGCCTATTTCAATGTTTTTTTGTCATGTACTAAACAAAGGTGACTCTTTTTATATACTTTTTATTGTCACTATTCCTATCCTAAAAATATCAAAGAACTATACTATAAGATAAAAATACAAACAACTCATAAAAACATTGCCTCTCCAAACATCACGTCTGTAGAGGCAATTTGTAAACACAATCAATATTAAGTTAATCTTAATATATTCTTTATTATGAGAAACAGTTTCTGAGATTTTTATTTCTTAGAGCCTGACATGATGCCTGCGTCAGTGTCATCATTGTTCAATCGCTTGTTGCCGGCCTTATACTGGCGTCCGAAATTGAAGTTGATGGTAAAGTTTATTACAAGTATCTGTTTCAGGTTGTCTGTATATACCAGTGACTTGTTTGGTGCCAGCGCCGAATAATTGCGGCTTCCCTGTGTATAGCTTTTCGAGAAAGGATTGAACATGCCTGCATTCAGGCTCCACTTTACTTTCTCCAGCCCAAACAGGCGGCTTTCGTCAGAGTATCCCACCATGATGGTATGAAGGCGTTCGCCCCTGTCCATTGTCTCGCCCCAGAAGTTGTTCCAGCGTGTCCAGGCTTCGGCTGTGAACGACCATTTCTTGTAATTGAACATTGCCGAACCACGTATACGCCAGTAGCCGTAAGTATGGGTAAAGTCTTCGCCGTAACTGATGTAGCGGTTGAAGCCCGGAGCGAGAGTCAGTGTCAGGTATTCTCCGAACGGTTTCAGCTTGAACGTAGCTTCGGAGTATAACCTGTGGAAGCCTTTCTGGTTAATATTTGTGCGGACAAACTTGCCATCTTCGAAGGTTATCTGTTCCATTATCGGCTTATGGTCGTAGCTGTATCTCATGAAAAACTCGGCGCCGAAGATACCTTTGTTGTACCCTCCTGTCAATGTGTGGGTATAGTACCATACCGTTTGCAGGTTGGGATTACCTCTTTGTATTTGCAGGGAGTCTATCTCTTGCTCTACATTGTTGAGGTCAGACAAAGAAGGAGAATAACCGGAGATATAGCCATTGTAACGAATATAAGCATTGTCGTTGATATTATATGATATACGTACCGTAGGACGGAAGATATACTTTTCATTGTGGTTGTCCCCCTGGCTGTTGTAGTTGCGCATAACTCCCAGTCCCAGCGAGTAGTTGAACTTATTCTTTTTGAACTGGAATTCGGCGTAACCGTAAGTTTCGGCAAAATTAAGCCCTACATCCGTAGATACATTGCCATCGTATGTATTACTGGTGTAACTCTGGGTATGCTTCAGGCCTGCGGAGAATTTCCCCGTTTTGAAAGACTTTTCGTATATACCTTCAGCTATCAGGGAGTATTTGTCTCCTAATACAGAGGAATATATGTCGGTGTTCAGTATATCGTTTCTGCGTTCCTGATATAGACGTGTCGACTTGGAATCTATATAAGTACCTACCACGTTGAATATCAATAGCTGGTCGTTTTTCAGATGACGCTGATAGTATAAGTCCAGCGACGGCGAATAGCTTCTCCATGTGGAATGGTCGGATATGGACAATGGATTATTGTCATTATCAGATGAATATATTATACTATTCCTGTCTGAATATTGGTTAGGCATCTTCTGGTAGTTGTTGCGTAATGTCGCGTTGAACATATACTTATCCGTTTCATTCAGGCTGTAGTTCAATGCTACATTCAGGCGGTTGTCCTTAAATGTTGTCGGCTGGCCTTCTTCGGTGCGTACTAACGTCATATCAGGGAATACGAATGTTTCTTCATTTTCGCGAGTCCAGTCAATGCTTCTCCGCGACCAGTATGCGTTTATCCCGAATTCGGACTTCTTATGATTTACCTTAGCAGAAAGGAAGTTCTCGCCCCATCCCAATCCATACGGTGCATTCGCCAGATTGGCCGATACATTTCCCCCCGATTCCCTGCGGCGCGTAATGTAATCGATAACGGCGCCTACATTGCCATAACGCATACCCGGGTCATCATGATACTCGATGCGGATAATGTCTTCCGGCTGGATGGCTACTACTTCGGCAACAGTCACTTCTACGCCGTTGACACGTAGCTGTACAGCGTCTCCACCGGGCAGGCCTATCGTATTGTCCAAAGGGTTTACGATGATGCGTGACAATTGCAGGTTGCGCAACAATGTTATTCCGCTGTTCGATGCTTTAATCTGGGCATCAGAAGGGATAATGACCTTTCTGTCCGGCTTTTGTATCACGGCATTTGCCGTTACGGTAACATCTTTCAGTGCTATGTCGGACGATTTTAAAGCTATATTCCCCAAGTCAGTATCTTTTTCTATATGGTTAACCGGAACATATCTTTTTCCATACCCTACGAATGTGGCGGATAATATATAGTCGCCTGTGGGAATACCATTAAATGCGAACAGGCCATTTGTATCTGATGATGCTCCGGCTACAAATGTAGAGTCCTGCTTGAGCAAAGCTATGTTTGCAAATTCGATAATATCATGGGAATCGTTGTCGATAACGGTGCCCGATATATTTACTTGTGCCACTATTGCAGATGATATAATCATAAACAGTATAGTCAGAATAGTTGATCTTAGTTTCATAATCTTATGTTGATTTGTTATACTTCTTGGTTTATTCTTATGACGTAACAAATCAAAAAAAGGTTACAGCTTTGTATGAAATATTTTAAATTTATCTTTATATATATCGGGATGTGCAATGTTTGTGCCAATGGTGTAAAATGTTTGTAATCTATTGTTTATTGATTATTATGAACGTCCGTTTTCGGGCAATTATGTCCGGAAAGATGTTATGAAATTTTTTTAATGTATCTTTGTTTTCAATGAAGTGGTCTCGGCTTTTTATTTAACCACGGAGTAATGGGAGTTTCTCGGAGTTTTATTAATAATTGTCTTTAAAAATATATTTGTTTGTAATTTATGTCAATCAAGGGTTAAAAAACACAGTAACTTATTGTCCCGAAGGGACTGAAAGTGGATAACCACGGGCAAAACCCGTGGCAGGGACTGGCAGAAGAATATGTCTCCGTAGGAGGCAAATAGCAAAAACAAATGCCATTCGCCTCCTACGGAGACGGCCTCCCCCTATCCGCTTTTTCCACGGGTTTTACCCGTAGTTATCCATATTAGCCCACTTCGTGGACTTAGAACCCTGATTGCAAAACTGAAGATTGATTTATAATAGTATACTTCAACCCAAAGCAACCCTTGATTCGCATAATTTATTAAAACTCATTCAGTGGTTAAAAGTCAAGATAACCCTAATATTAAACCGATGACAGAAGAATACTCTACCGGCTATAAAAAGACATTTTCGAAAGAAGAAAAGCTCTGTAGTACAAAATCTATAGAGTCTCTTTTTGCGAAAGGAGATTCTTTTATCGCTTATCCTTTGCGGGTTGTATACCTGTTAAGGGATGAGGCAGTTGAAGAGAACCAGTATGCCTCAGTCTTAATAAGTGTATCAAAGAAGAAGTTTAAGCGTGCAGTAAAACGTAACCGGGTGAAGCGGCTGGTGAGGGAAGCATACCGGTTGAATAAATCATCCTGTCTGGATTGGCTGAAAGCAAATAATAAGCAGATGGATATTGCTTTTCTTTATCTTAAAAGCGAATTGCCTACCTATGCTGAGATAGAAAAGTCGATACAAAAAGCAATAGCAACGTTGAAAACAAAAACAACAGCAGAAACTGAAGCCGGATGAAAAAAGTATTATCGTGGATACTCTTATTGCCCATATATTTTTATAAATATAGTATATCTCCCATGTTGCCCCCTTCGTGCCGGTATACCCCTACCTGTTCCGAATATGCGGTTCAGGCTATTAAAAAATATGGCCCATTTAAAGGCTTTTGGCTGGCAATAAAGCGTATAGCCCGCTGTAATCCGTGGGGAGGTCATGGGTATGATCCGGTGCCATAATATAAAAGCCCTATTTCTTAAGTTTCCCAAAAGTCGTTTTGCGAAATGCAAAAAAATACAATAAATACCTTAATAAATTTGATTTTTGAGAAACAATGTGTTCTTTTGAATAAAATATAATTTAATTTTCTAGCCTTTTTAATATAAGACATGAAAGATTCGATATTGAGAGAAGTCACTCCTCTGTCTCAACGAGATTGCTTTATGATATTCTCACGTGTAAAAAAGCACTTCACATTCCCACTTCATGTGCATGCCGAATTTGAATTGAATTTCATAGAGAATGGGGCAGGTGCTAAGCGGGTGGTAGGCGACAGTATAGAAGAAATAGATAACCTGGAACTGGCCTTGATCGCCGCTTCAAATCTGGAGCATGGCTGGCTCGACCATAAGTGTAAATCGGATGAAATAAGTGAGATAACCATTCAGTTTCATGGCGATTTGTTCAATGAGCAATTATTACAGAGGAATCAGTTCCGTTCGGTGAAGGAAATGTTCGAGAAAGCCGCCTATGGTGTCACTTTCGCGCCCGATACGATTGCACAGATAAAAGAACAACTATATTCTTTGGCATCGGAGCCGGAAGGAGCTCACTCCGTATTAAAATTGTTCGGTATATTATACGACCTGTCGATGTCGCCTATGCGTGAACTATCCAGCCGGTCGTTCAACGAACAGGAGCAAAACTACGATAGCCGGAGAATAGAGCGCGCCTACAACTATATGCTGGCAAACTACAGCAACGAAGTCAGGTTAAGCGACGTTGCCAATATAGTAGGAATGACCGAAGTCGCTTTCAGCCGTTTTATAAAGCAGCGCACGGGGCGAAACTTTATAGATTCGCTGAATGATATCCGTTTGGGGCATGCTACACGTATGCTGGTGGATACGACTCATAGCATTGCTGAAATAAGTATGATTTGCGGATTTAATAATCTCTCCAATTTTAACCGTATTTTTAAGAAGAAGAAAGGATGCACGCCTCGTGAATTCAGGGAAAACTATAAGGAAACTAAATTCTTTGTATAGTGGTATTATTTTAGCAAAAACTGGTATTATTTTGATTTCAAATCTTATTATAGCGAAATAGTTTAGATAAAAAATATTATATAAGCGGCGGGTGTAAAACCTTATATGGTATAGTATAGTACTAATATTTAATAGTTAATGCGAGTTTCAAGAGCGTCATCTTGGATACTCGCATTTCTATTTGATAAAAAAGTATTATTAAGGGATAATATAGTATTTGTTATATTTTATTATCATAAATACATTTGCAATATCCTAACAAACTATAAATAAAAATAAATCCAAGATCTAAACCAAAAATAATACTAATCATTATCGAAGCCTTAAATTATGAGAAAAATCCTTTATTTATTGCTCCTGGTATGTATAATGCCTTGTGCTGCTTTTGCGCAGGCTTATCAAATCTCGGGGAAGGTAACAGATGCAAAAGACGGCTCGCCAATGCCGGGTGTGACAGTTCAGACACAGGCCAAAGTTGGTGTGATGACTGATATTGATGGTAGTTATTCAATAAAAGCGAATAAGGGCGATGTCCTTACATTCTCTTTTATCGGTATGACTCCGCAATCAGTAAAAGTAGGATCTGATAAGAACATTGATGTTGCTTTGGAGGAAGACAACGTTGCTTTGGAAGAAGTAGTCGTTGTAGGGTATGGCACAATGAAGAAAAGCGACCTGACCGGCGCTGTGTCTAAACTTTCCGGGGACAGGCTGAAAGAGTCCATTGTGACCAATGTAGACCAGATACTTCAGGGTAGGGTAGCAGGTGTTCAGGTGCAGTCCAACTCAGGTGCTCCCGGAGCTGCCACATCTATTCGTATACGCGGTACGACTTCATTGACAAGTAGTAACGAACCATTGTATGTTATAGATGGTATCCCTATGAGTGGAATTGGTACGGAAACTGCCGGATTTTCATGGTCGGGAGGATCTAACGGGCAAAACATGGTAAATCCTTTGTCTGCTATTGCTCCAAGCGATATTGTATCTATAGATGTATTGAAAGACGCCTCTGCTTCTGCTATTTATGGTGCGGCCGGAGCCAATGGGGTTGTTATTGTTACTACGAAGCGTGGAAACAAAGGACGTAATAATATACGTATGATGGCAGTATCTCCTTGCAGACGCGTTCTGGCAAGCTGGATATGATGAATCTCCGGCAATTTGGTACTTACCAGCAACAACTCTATAACGAAGGATTTATGGCTAATGTAGATCAGGCATACCTGGATCCTTCCTTGCTGGGAAAAGGTACAGACTGGCAAGATGCTGTAACAGGCGATGCCTGGATGAATAACCACAACCTTTCCTTAAATGGAGGTACTGATAAAACCCAATATGTGGCTTCTATCGGTTATACAAAACAAAATGGGATAATACTTACTTCCGATTTTGAGCGTTTCACCGGTAGATTAAATATCGACAGTGAAGTAAATAAGTATGTGAAAATAGGAGCTTCCCTTTCTTATTCCCGTACAGACGAATCTGTAGTAAATAATGATGGTATCAATGGTGTGGTAATGCAGGCGGCATTAATGTCCCCTTCAGTTCCTGTTTATGACTTTGACGGGAATTATGCAGGCCCGGAAACAGTAAACGGATCGTCTATCTACAATCCGGTAGCCTTAACCAAAGACCAAATCAATAGCCTGCGCCGCGACCGTGTAATGGGTAGTATCTATGGGCAGCTGAATTTAACTAAAAATCTGAATGTACGCTCTGAATTTAGTTTAGATGCCAGCAACAACGTAAATAAGGGGTTCAAGCCAAGTTATGAATACGGCCAGCTGAAGAATACCGATATTATGATTATGCAGCGTGAAGATCATAGTACATACTGGTTGTGGAAAAACTACGCGACTTATAACCAGAGCTTCAATAAGCATACGCTGAACGTAATGGCTGGTACAGAAGCATCTAAATCTGTATGGGAAGGTACTCAATTCCATAAAAATCAATTATCATCCAATGATATCCATGTGATTGGTTCCGATGGGGAATTTGTATCCAACAGCGGATGGAAAGGAGAACAAACTACAGTTTCTGTATTCGGACGCGCTAACTATAATTATGATGACCGTTATTTACTGACAGCAACTTTGCGTGCCGATGCCTCCTCTAAATTCGGTGCAAATAATCGTTGGGGATATTTCCCGTCATTTGCCGGAGCGTGGCGTATAAATAATGAGAAATTTATGGAGAACACGAACGATTGGCTTTCCAACCTTAAACTTCGTCTGGGGTACGGTCAGGTTGGTAACTCCAATATCGGTACTTATCTTTATGGTTCTACAATGGTTGCTATTCCGTCTTTATTCGGAACAGCTTACCGTATGGCAAAAAATGCAAACCCAAACCTGAAATGGGAAGCTTCAATTCAATATAATGGCGGACTTGATGTAGGCTTGTTTAACGGACGTGTTGATTTAAGTTTCGACGCATATTATAAAACTACTAAAGACCTGTTGTTGCAACCATCGGTCTCTCCCGTATTGGGCGGTTCCAATTATTCAGACATCCAGACTCCTTATATGAATATAGGAAAGGTGGATAACAAGGGGATAGATATATCACTGAACACACATAATATTGCAGGTAAAGATTTCAACTGGCATTCAAACCTGACTTTCTCCTTGAACCGCAACAAGGTAAAAGAAATGGATTCAAGCGGAACTCCTATTTATGGTAAACTGGACTGGTATGCCGGATTCCAAACAGTATCGATGATTACTGTAGGGCAACCCGTAGGTGTTTTCTATGGATATATTACAGACGGATTGTATAAAGATGCCGAAGATTTGAGAAACTCGGCAAAACCGGAAGGCGTAGAAATACATCGTACTACCGGAGCATGGGTTGGAGACGTTAAATTTAAAGATATTAGTGGGCCAAACGGTGTGCCTGATGGTGTTATCAATGAATATGATCAGACTGTAATAGGGGACCCGAATCCTGACTTTACATTTGGTTTTTCCAATACATTTACATACAAAGATTGGGAACTTGGCATAGGACTGACCGGATCTGTTGGTGGCGATATTTTAAATTATGTAAGGGTAAAGACAGAAGGCTTGAACTCTCAGTGGGACAATCAGGCTACTTCGGCGCTGAATCGCGCGCAGCTGGGATATTCCGATGGAAATATATATGATGTAACAAATCCAGACAATTGTTATATAATTAATCCGAATGCAAACATCCCTCGCTGGAGTGGAAACGATATCAATGGTAATAACCGTATGAGTGACCGTTGGATCGAAGATGGTAGCTACTTGCGTATACAGAATATTTCATTAGCATATAATATTCCGAGAACTTTACTACGGAAAACAGGAATTGTGAGTTGTAAGCTTTACTTCAATGCTCAGAATGTATATACATTTACCGGATATTCAGGATTGGACCCTGAAATCGGATCTTACAATCAACAGGCCGGATTGTCTAATGTAGATATGGGACGCTATCCTACACCGCGTGTTTTCACGTTGGGAGCAAATATTACTTTCTAAATTAAAGAAAAGGACATGAAAAATATAAAAAATATAATCAAAGCTATTTGTCTTTCATCTGTTCTGTTCGGAGCAGCATCCTGTAACGAATTTCTTACAGTTATACCCGAAGATGAACAAGTGGTGGAGACTTATTATACATCAGAAGAGGCTGTAAATGCCAATACGGCATCTTTGTATACTGCTAACGTCTGGTCCGACTTTCATATGAATTTTATGTGGATGGCAGGCGACGAACTGGCAGGCGACCTGTACTATACCTACGATCAGGAAGGGCAGTTTTACTATATGACATTCCAGAATGGTAATACGTTTCTTACTCAGGGATGGAACGGGCTTTACCGTGTGATTTCATACTGTAATAATATTATCAATGGCATGCCTGATGCTGCCCGGGGAAATGGCGTTTCGGAAGAAGTGATCAATCGCGCTCTGGCCGAATCGCGCTGTATCCGTGGTATTGCTTATTATTTCCTGACAGAATACTGGAAAGATGTGCCTATTGTTACAAACAATAATATTGGCTCCGATGTGGTGATTCGCCACAAACAAGCGAGCGTATACGAATTTATACGTCAGGACTTGGAGTTTGCCAAGGATTATCTTCCTGCTACTCCATTCCAGTCTGGCCGTTGCTCTAAATATACAGCGATTGGCATGCTGGCAAAACTTCACCTGACAATGGCATCGCACTTGAGTGATGCATCTTCGGGAGATAATTTCAATAAAGCAAAATCGTATGCCGCAGAGGTTATCAACAATAGCGGATTCAGCCTTTATCAGGATTTGTCCACAATGTTTTATCCTGCTGGTAATAATAACCCGGAATCTTTATTTGCTTTACAATGTACAAGTGATGGATATAGCTATGGTAACTCCCGTAATGTAGCACATTCACGTAATGCTCTTATCACCCTTGGTTCTTCCTGGGGAGCAGGTAAAGGACCGACCTTGAGCCTGCAGGAATCTTTTGATGCAAATGATGCACGCCGTCACTATACTTTTATGCGCAATGGCGATCATTACGATAATTTAGCGGGTGGAGGCTATACATATTATAATTTCTCGGAAGATGAATCTACAGAAACATCGAATGAAATGTTAGCTCACATACGCAAATATGTAGTAGGTGCTAATGCCGATTGTGACGGATTGGCCGGTACATCTAATCAGGATGCGGGAAATAATATTTATTTGCTTCGTTTAGCCGATGTTTATTTATGTTATGTAGAAGCCTGTATCGGTTCGGCAACATCAACTACAGATGCGCTAGCGTTGGATGTATTTAATAGAGTACGTGCACGGGCCGGATTCTCTGCAAAAGTAACAAACATAACTTATGATCAACTTATAAAGGAACGCCGTATCGAATTTGCTTTGGAAAGTATTAACTTCTTTGATATTAAGCGTATGAGTTATCGCGATATGAACAAGGCACTTTCGTACCTGAATGATATGAAACGTGAACGCCATTATTATTCTAACGGTCAATACACTTGGCAGGAACGCAATGCAAGCAATGCATATCATGGAGGATTCACTTCCCTTGATCCTAACGTTGATCCTTCAGGTAAAGGTTCTATTTATTATCTTAATCCGAATGCAGCTACTATAACCATTACCGAAAGTAATCTAACATTACCTGTACCTGCGGAGACTATTACAAAAACTCCGAACATAATGCAGGAGCCTGTTGATTATACTTTTTAACCTTTAAGTTAGATTAGATTATGAAAAAATATATATTTAATATCGCTGTTGTTTTACTGGCTCTGGCCTCATTCAGTGCATGCTCGGATGATGACGATAATGGTGGTTCAGGCGGAGGTACTCCGGTTGTGAGATATGTTCGTCCGTGTGATGCTACTATTTCCGACTCTCTGTTGACCGGTGGATATTTAGGATCACAGATAGCGATTATCGGAGAAAATTTATCAGGGGTAAACGCGGTCTATTTTAATGACCAGAAAGCGAAACTAAATCCGAACTATGTAACCGGTAACGCTATTATTGTTACCATCCCTTCAGGTATTCCTGCCGAAAAGGAAGACTTAATAAAGTTGTATACAAAAAACGATTCTTGCTATTATACATTCGAAACACTTGTGCCTGCGCCAACAGCGAAAACGATGACCTGCGAATATGTTGATGACGGAGATGTGGCTTATATACAAGGGCTCTACTTTATACACGAAGCCGCCAATCCATTGACTGTAACGTTCGAAGGAGGTCTCACTGGCGAGATTGTCAGTTATGATATTAATAACATTGCAGTCAAAGTACCTGCGGGCGCTCAACCCGGCCCGGTAAAGGTTACATCTGTATATGGGACAAGTGAAAGTTATTTCTATTTCCGCGATAACCGTAATATTATACTCGATTTTGATACAAAATATGCTGATGGTGGTTACAATCATGGTTGGCATGGAGGTTCAGGTTACGGTACTGATGGAGGTCTGACAGGTTGTGGTCAATACCTGATATTTACCGGCGAAATGGATGATGACAAATGGGATGACTCTAAATTCGCATATGAGCGATGGACATACCGTACTACAGATCCTGATTTCTTTGATTCTAATAATCTGGATGATTATGTGTTGAAGTTTGAAGTAAATATCCCTGATGTATGGTCTGCAGCTGCTTTGCAGGTTATTTTTACCGGAGCAGACGATGTTTGGATGAATTGGCAGGATACTTCTAACGGAGGAAATCCAAACAATTCTTATGTGTCAAATAGCGATTATCCTCGCGCATTATGGATTCCTTGGGCCGATACAGGTTCTTTTACAACCGATGGCTGGATTACAGTGAGCATACCGATGTCAGACTTTAAATATAATATAGAAGGTACTAACCTGAACAAAGTAAATGCTGTGGGGCACTACTCAGGTATCACTTTATTTGTGAATGGAGGCGGGGTTACAGGAACACCTTGTACACCTACATTCCATATTGACAATGTGCGTGTTGTTGAAGCTGAATGATAAATAAAATTAGAAAGATATGATATTCAATAAAATATATAATAGAGTCATACTGGCAATGCTTGTTGTTCTTGCTATAACATTTACTGCATGTTCCAGCGATGATGACGATAATTCGGGAACTGTCAAACTCGAATCCTATGGCCCTAGTCCGGCATTGCGTGGAAGCCAGCTTACCTTCATCGGTAAGAATATGGATAAAGTAACAAGCGTTATCCTTCCGGATAATATTACAATCACAGATATAGAAGTTGTTAGTAACGAGCAAATCAAAGTAACCATTCCTCAGGACGCCAAAGAAGGATATGTAAAACTGATTGGCCCGGGAATAGAAATTACTTCTAAAACATTGCTTACTTATACCGAACCTATTTCTATCTCTAAGATTGCCCCTGCTTCAGTAAAGGCAGGACAGATGTTAACAATAGAGGGCGATTATCTGAATCTGATACAGAAAGTCGTATTTGCAGATAATGTTGAAGTAGGTTACAAAGAATTTAAAACATGGGAACGTGACAAAATAGAAGTTAAAGTTCCCAGCGAAGCCCGGACAGGTATTATTATCTTAGCCGATACCGCAGATATACCGGTTGAACTGAAGTCTGAGACGGAGTTACAGGTGGTTCTTCCATCGGTAGAAAAAGTTGCAGACCTTACCAATAAAAAGCCCGGAGATGTTATTTCTGTTTCCGGTAAAGATTTCGACTTGGTTGAGTCTGTACAGCTTCCTGGCGAAGAGACTGTAGAATTCACTGTGAAAGATAATGTATTATCATTTACTTTACCCGAAGGTGTTACAGATGGAGCTATAGTAATGGTTGCTTACTCAGGCGTACATGTTGCTATTGCCAACATTGGTATGGCTGTGCCTTCAGAATTGGTTGCCACGCCGGCTACAGGTATCAAAGACGGAACTGAAATTACAGTCAAAGGGATTAATATGGATTTGGTTACTACTGTATTGTTCCCGGGTGTTGAAGAGGCTGTTTCGCCGACTTCTAAGAGTGCGACAGAAATAAAAATTACCGTGCCCGAAGGAACAATTTCAGGTAATATAACATTAAATACGGCCAGTGGCAATACCGCATCAGTAGCGATAACAACATTGAAACCCGAAGTCTTATCTTATAACCCTGCATCGGTGGCTGCCGGTAACGATGTTGTGCTGAATGGTAAGAACCTTGATCTGGTAGCGTCAGTAACATTTGGAGGTAATGTAAAAGTAGAAGTTACACCTTCTTCGGCTACGGCGCTGACTGTGAATGTTCCTGTAGACGCCGAAACCGGTAAGATTACCCTTACAATGAAGAATGGCGAAACTGTAGAGGCATCCTCACTGACGATAACGAAACCTGAGTTCTGTTATGCTCCAGTCCTTCCGGGTTCAGATGAAGAAATCAAATCAGGTACTATTTTGGCTCTGGATGTACAAAATGGAGATAAGCTGACTGGTGTTCAGGTAAATGGAAACAATGCACAGTATATCCTTCAGGGCTCTACACTCAACATACTTGTTCCGTCCAATGCAAACGGAAATACTGAATTTAAATTGATTTCATCTAACGGAGAAGTAATACATACGATCTATATCACATCTTCGGGTATAGTGGAGACAGTAATTATGGATGAGGTTCGCGATCTAGGCTCTTGGGCTGGCGAGGGTGCTGGTGGAGCATTCAGGCTTTATAAAGAATCATTCGAAGGCGTGAAAGCCGGGGCAATCCTAAAATTCTACTTTACAGTTACAGGATACGGACAGCTACAGTTGAACAATGCTAACTGGTCTGCTTGGGATACGCCTGTATTCGAAGATGCGGGTCAGACATTCTATGAAATGGAATTAACACAGGATTTCCTTGATAATATAATGAATACCGATGATGGTTGGTCAACTACGGCAATGGTTATTCAAGGCCAGGATTTGATTATCTCTAAGGTTTCGATAATTACAGGACGTTAATTTTTTAAATATAGAAGCTTGTCCGGTTTCACACTGGGCAAGCTCTTCCTAAAAAGCATAAAGTATGAAAAAAATATTATGTAGTCTCTCATATTTTCTGATGGGAGTATTATTAATGACAGCCTGTACAGATGTTGACGATCCTGTTATTACGCAGCCCGAAGCTCCACAGTTGGTCAGCAGTTCACCCGAAGACGGTGCTACAGGCATTTCCGAAAGCGGTGTGACTATTGTACTGACTTACGACCAGAATATATTCTGTCCTTCGGCAGGACATGAAAAGATAACATTGGGTGATGCTACTATCACAAGCGTTGCATTCAAACTGACTCAGGTAACGATTAACGCGACCGGATTGAAAAAAGGTCAGACTTATCAACTGGTCGTACCCGAAGGTGTAGTACAAGGGCCTACCTACATAGGTGCACCGGAAGTATCTATTAGTTTTACGGTAAAGGCGGATCCTGTCATTACAGCCTCACTTTGCAATCCGAATGCTACAGCCCAAGCTGTGAAAGTATACAAGTATCTGGTGGAGACTTACAAGAGTAAAACTATTTCGGGAACTATGGCAAATGTAAACTGGAATGTGGAAGGAGCAGAAGCTGTATATAAGCTGACAGGAAAATATCCGGCTATGAATACATTTGACTATGTACATCTTCCTTTCTCACCAAATAGTTGGATTGATTACAGCGATATTTCACCTGTGAAAAACTGGTGGGATGCAGGTGGTCTGGTTTCCATTATGTGGCATTGGAATGTACCTGCAGTCTATTACGGTGAAGCTTCATCTATTAAAATCTGGCCGTCAGGGGTATTTATGCCGGACAATTGGAGTGGATCCGTGCAGTTGACCGACAATACTCTATTTGCCAGTGCCAAAGTTGGAGATAAGGTAAAAGTAGTTACATCTAATGTTCTTGCAGGTGCTCAAGGCTCGATAAAAGGTAACGACTGGGAAAAAATTGCCGACGGTTACGAATATTTCGATATATCAGGCGACTACGATATGGAAATCACAGCGGATATATTAGCTAAACTCCAATCAGGAGGAATGATAATCAGCGGACACGACTATACAGTTGACGAAGTGATTCTTCAAAGTGGAAATTCTTCTGCCAGAGTATGGCCGGAACTGGTAAATACCGGTGGCTGGGCAAATACCGTTCAGCTGACAGATGGAAGCCTGTTTGCAGATGTCTCGGTTGGCAACAAAATCAAGATTACGACATCTGATGTAGAATCGGGAGCACAAGGCTCGTTGAAAACAGGTGCGGACGGATGGCCTGCTATTGCCGACGGCTACGAATATTTTGATATTACTGGCGATTTCGAACTGGTGGTAACAGACGAAATTAAGGCAGCATTACAGGCTACCGGATTGATTATTGGCGGACAAAAATATTCAATCACAGGCGTATCTGTCGAAGCTGGCGGATATAGCGACAACTATGCTTTCTATAAAGATCAGACCTCATTCGATGCAGCCAATGCCACAGTGGCAGGTACTTGGGAAAATGAAGTATTCAATGCCGATTTGGCTAAAGTAGCTACTTCTCTGAAACAGTTGCAGGATGCAGGCGTCGCCGTTATCTGGCGTCCGTTCCACGAAGCAGCCGGAGGCTGGTTCTGGTGGGGTAAAGATGCCGAATCGTGCAAAAAACTCTGGATTGCCATGTTCGATTACTTCCAGGCTCAAGGCGTAAACAACCTTATCTGGGTATGGACAAGCGAACCGGATGACAATGCCTGGTATCCGGGTGATAATTATGTAGACATTATAGGACGCGACTTGTACGACAAAGATGCCAATGAATCTACATCTGCTTACCTGAATGAGTTTGGACGCTATGGGCACAAAGTGATTGCCCTTACCGAAATGGGAACAGTAGGGCTTCTGTCTGAACAATGGGCTGCCGGAGCGCGATGGGCATGGTTTATGCCGTGGTATGGAACTACAGATAGCGGAGATAAACATGCTACAGATGCATGGTGGACAGACGCCATGAGTCAGGACTTTGTAGTTACCCGCGATCAGTTACCAAGTTTTAAATAATATAAACACAATATTTGGGCTCTCCCTGTGCATGTACAGGGAGAGTTTTTTATCAAAATATAAATTATCTTCAAATCTTCAAATCTTTAAATTTTTAAATCTTTAAATCCTTAAATCTGAATGATATGCTCAAGTATTTGTACAAAGTTTGCATTTTAGCATTCTCCCTGTTTCTAATAAATTGTTCGGGAGAGAAGAAAGATTCCGGCTCAGTGGCAGCACAGACCTTCGTAGGACAACACGGGCAATTATCTGTAAAAGGTACATCCCTCATTGATGCCAAAGGCGATACCATTGTACTGAAAGGAACCAGTTTTGGATGGCACAACTGGTGGCCGCGCTTCTACGATAAATCAACTGTAGCCTGGTTGCAATCCGACTGGAACTGCAATGTGGTACGGGCTGCCATAGGCGTGGAGCCTGATGGCGCCTATCTGCAAAACCAAGAACTGGCGATAAAATGCCTCGATGAGGTTGTAGATGCAGCCATTGCCAATGGAATATATGTGATTATCGACTGGCACAGCCACGGTATAAAAACAGAAGAAGCAAAAGCCTTTTTCACAAGGGCTGCCAATAAATATAAGGATTGCCCGAATATTATATACGAAATATTTAATGAGCCTGTCGAAGACTCTTGGGAAACCGTAAAAGCATACTCGGAAGAAGTTATTAAAACAATCCGTGCAATAGACAAAAATAATATAATTCTGGTGGGTACTCCGCACTGGGATCAGGATATTCATCTGGCTGCCGATAACCCGATTACAGGATATAACAATATAATGTACACATTACATTTCTATGCAGCTACGCATAAACAATATTTACGCGACAGGGGAGATTATGCTCTAAGTAAAGGTCTCCCGCTGTTTGTCTCAGAATGTGCAGGGATGGAAGCTTCCGGCGATGGCTCTATCAACAAAGAAGAATGGCAGAGCTGGGTAAACTGGATGGCCTCACACCATATCAGTTGGGTAGCATGGTCGGTTTCGGACAAGGATGAAACATGCTCCATGATTAAAGATAACACATCTCCTGCCACTGAATGGAAAGATACCGACCTGAAAGAATGGGGTATAATAGTAAAAAACACACTGAATAATAAATTTTAGGATGTAGGGACAGGGTTTGCCTGCCCTAAATCAGCCTCTGAAAATATATCATTAATTACGATCACATTTGTTTATACTGTTATTAAAAAAGTATTACTCTGTAAGCCTTGTGTGTTTCAATTGTAAATTTCTTATTTATATTATTATTGCTTAGGTTGTTCTTGTGTAACATATTATCAATTAACGAAAAAAGTATTATATTTGATTAAAATAGTATTTGTAATAAAGTGTAATCAATAATAAATTTGTACCATCATAAGCTAATATATATTCTATAACCATGAATAAACTAACCATATACTTGTCGCTTTTTCTTTTGCTTGGCATGTTTTCGTGTAAGCAGCAGGTTCTGGAAAATACCGACCCTGCGATAACGGAGTCTTTTTCCGATACATGGAAATTCCGTGCGGGCGAAGGTGTTGACAGTCTTTGGATGAATACCGACTATAACGATGCAAACTGGCAGGAAGTATCATCTCTTAAACTACTGAAAGACCAGGATGTAAAACTGGATAATGGCTTTGGGTGGTACCGAAAAACGATACAGCTTTCCGACAGTCTGGCCGATGGTATAAAAAATAAAGGAGCTATAATGCTCCATTTAGGACGTCTGGCCGCAACCGATGAGGTTTACTTTAACGGAAAACTAGTAGGTAAGACAGGTGAATTTCCGCACGATTACAGAGGTTACCATGATGGCGAACGCAATTATCTGGTTTCCGGAGAAGATATAAATATGAAAGGGGATAACCTCATAGCCATAAAATTCCATGACGGATGGAACATTGGGGGATTTCTGGAAGGAGCGATGTTGACCGTAACCACAGCGGAGACGAATGACAAGATAGGCCTTGATGTAGCAGTGGCCGATTCCGATTATATCTTTATGGCTCCCAACCCGATAGACATTACAGTGGATATTAACAATACGAATAAATGGCCTGTTGAAGGGACATTGGTTGTTACGCTTACCACAGATGATTACCAACCCCTGAAAGCAGATTCTTTGGATATTAAAATAGCAGGGCAGAATACCTATTCCAAATCTTTTGGTTTAGAAAATCCTAATCCGGGCTTTTATCGTTATACAGTTCAGTTTAAGCGAAATAATGAACTGGCAAAAGAAAAGAAATTCAATGTTGGTTTCGAACCTGAAAAAATAAACTCACCAATTGATGCCAAAGAAGACTTTAAAGCATTCTGGGATAATAACCTGAAAGAACTGGCAAAGGTGGCGCCAAATTATAAGCTGACACTCGTACCCGAATATTCCAAGATAGACTATGATATCTATCTGGTTGAGATGAAATCTTTCGCTAACGAGCTGATAAGAGGGTACTATGCCAAGCCAAAAAGAGAAGGCAAGCACCCTGTAATTGTGGAATATATGGGTTACGGTTCACAGCCTTATCCTCCCAACCAGTGGTGGGATGGCTTTGCTTACTTTGTCCTGTCCATCCGGGGGCAGGCATTGAACCAGCCTACCAATCGTTTTGGTACATGGATTACCTACGGTCTCGATAATAAAGATAATTATTACTACCGCGGTGCATTCCTCGATGTGGTCAGGGCGCTCGACTTTGTTTGCAGCCGTCCTGAGATAGATGCCGAAAGAATTGGCGTAAGAGGCGGTAGCCAGGGTGGAGCGCTTTCGTTTGTGGCAGCGGCTTTAGATAAGCGTGTAAAAGTTGCTGCGCCCAATATTCCGTTCTTATCCGATTATCCCGATTACTTCAAAATAGTACATTGGCCTAAAAACGATTTTGATAATTATATGGCAGCCCATCCCGAAGCAAAATGGGATGATATTTACAACCTGCTTAGCTATTTTGATATCAAAAACCTCGCACAGTGGATAGAATGCCCTCTGATTATGGGAATCGGAGTTCAGGACGAAGTGTGCCCGCCGCATATCAATTTTGCAGCCTACAACCAGGTAAAATCCCAAAAGCGATGGATGGCATTCCCCGATTTCGGGCATAGTGTAGGCAAAGTATACAACGATGCGGCTAAAGACTTTTTTAAAGAAAAATTAGGATTACAGTAAGCCGTATTTGTAATCTGCTGATTTATAAAATCTTGAAATTTTGAAATCTAACATAATTATGAAGAAACTGATTCTTTTCGCTATTGCAGCCTTGTGCTTGTTTTCCTGTAACAATAAAAAAAGTTCAACAATGACAGAACCTGATTTCGTAAAACAAAAAGATGGTCACTTTGTAATTGGCGAAGAACCCTATTATTTTATGGGGACAAACTACTGGTATGGAGCCATACTGGGTTCCACAGGCGAAGGCGGCAACCGAGAGCGTTTGCTGAAAGAATTGGATTTCATGAAAGAAAACGGAATCAACAACCTTCGGGTTTTGGTTGGCGCTGATGGCGTTGCCGGACAAGAGGTAAAAGTAAGGCCGACATTGCAAACTGCCCCAGGGGTGTATAATGATACCATTTTCGACGGGCTCGATTTCTTTATGGCTGAGCTCGCCAAACGTGATATGCATGCCGTACTTTATCTCAACAACAGTTGGGAGTGGAGTGGGGGATACGGACAGTATCTCAACTGGGCAGGCAAAGGCGATGTGCCTGAGAAAGGTGTTCACGACTGGCCTGTATTTGTAAAACATGTGGCGCAATATTCAGATTGTGACAGTTGCCACACCATGTTCCTCAATCATGTGAAACATGTGATTTCACGCACAAACAAATATACAGGCAAAAAATATACCGAAGATACAGCCCTGATGGCATGGCAGGTAGGCAACGAACCACGGGCATTTAGCGATGAAGGCAAGCCCGGATTTAAAAAATGGCTGAAAGAAGCAACCGCATTAATCCGCTCCCTGGACACCAATCACCTGATATCGATCGGTAACGAAGGTTTTATGGGTTCGGAAGGAGATATGCAATTATTTGAAGATATACATGCTGACCCGAATGTAGACTATCTGACTATACATATCTGGCCTAAAAACTGGAGCTGGATTGACATAGCTAAGATTACAGAATCTGTGGATACAGCTATTGTACGGACAAATAAATATATTGATGACCATATGGCTATTGCAAAAAAACTAAACAAACCGATGACTATAGAGGAGTTTGGTTTTCCACGCGACAATCATAAGTATACACTGGACGACCCGGTTACAGCCCGCGACAAGTATTATGCGAATATTTTTGCACATGTGGTAACTGCATCCAAAGAGAAAGGAAACCTGGCAGGATGTAATTTCTGGGCATGGGGAGGTTTTGGACGCCCGGCTCACGAATTTTGGAAGCCGTGGGACGACTATGTAGGCGACCCATCGCAGGAGGAGCAAGGCCTGAACTCTGTATTCGATACCGATGCTACAATTAAAGTTATTAAAGAATATGCTTCGCAAATCAAAAAATAAAAGGAAATGAAAAAGGTTATATTGTCAATTTTAGTTCTGTTATTCACAAATAGTGTATTTTCTCAGAAATTTGAAGGACTGGGGTTAACGCCTCAAATGGGCTGGAATAGCTGGAATACATTTGCTACAGATATAAATGAACAGCTCGTAAAGGATATGGCGGACGCGTTTGTCAATCTGGGGTTGAAAGATGCCGGTTATGAATATATCCTGCTCGATGATGGCTGGATGGCTATGGAGCGTGACGCTCAGGGAAACCTTGTGCCGCATCCCGAAAAGTTCCCCAATGGAATCAAGGCGGTAGCGGATTATGTACATTCCAAAGGATTGAAGTTTGGTTTGTATAACTGTGCCGGTTCTAAAACTTGCGCAGGTTATCCCGGTAGCCGTGGGCATGAATATCAGGATGCACTTAAATATGCGGAATGGGGTGTCGACTATCTTAAATACGACTGGTGTAGTACCGGTAAACTGAATGCCGAAGAAGCGTATATAACGATGCGTGACGCTTTGTATGCGGCAGGTCGCCCCATATTTTTCAGCCTTTGCGAATGGGGAGCCAACAAGCCTTGGGATTGGGCTGCTCCTGTAGGGCATAGCTGGCGTACTACCGGGGATATTTACAACTGTTTCGACTGCGAAAAAGATCATGGAGATTTTACTTCGTGGGGAGCCATGCAGATTTTAAATATGCACGATCAGGATACATTGCGGAAAGCTGCGGGACCCGGTCATTGGAACGATATGGATATGTTGGAGGTAGGCAATGGCGGTTTTACGCATTATGAGGAAGAAACTCATTTTGCTTTATGGGCTATGCTTAATTCGCCTCTGTTGTTAGGAAACGATTTGCGTTCTATGTCGCAAGAAACGCTTGAAATACTGAAAAATAAAGATATAATAGCTCTCAATCAGGATGCTCTGGGTATCCAGGGATTTAAATATAAGACAATAGGAAGTGTCGAAGTATGGGTAAAACCCCTCGAACGGGATGAATGGGCGATTTGTTTTTTCAACCACTCACAGGCACCTGTAGATTTTTCTTTCGACTGGTCTGAGCACATTATCAAAGATGAAATATTCAATAAAGAAATAGCTTTTTCAACAAGTAATATTTACAAATTGAAGAACTTGTACACACATAAAGAATCAGGATCAACAAATACAACATTAACTCACAAGCTAGAAAAAAACCAATCATTAGTACTAAGACTATTCAGGTAAAATCTAAAACGAATAAAAATGAGCAATTTATTTAAGACGCGCTTAGCAGCTGTAACAGCTGAATACGAGAAATTAGTTACATTGAAGAATGAGCCGGTCTTGCCCGGAAACGGCATCTTCGAACGATATAAAAATCCTGTCCTGACGGCAGGTCATGCCCCGGTATTCTGGCGATACGACATGAATGAGGCTACAAACCCTTACTTTATGGAGCGTTTTGGTATCAACGGCACATTCAATGCAGGAGCCATCAAGTGGGAAGGAAAATATCTCATGGCAGTACGTGTCGAAGGCAACGACCGTAAATCATTCTTTGCCATAGCCGAAAGTCCTAACGGAATTGATAATTTCCGTTTTTGGGATTATCCGGTAACGATGCCTGAGACTGAAAATCCGGACATAAATGTATATGATATGCGTCTTACCGCGCACGAAGACGGTTGGCTTTACGGAGTATTCTGTTCCGAAAGGAAAGACCCGGGTGCACCTGCCGGAGATTTATCCTCAGCGGTAGCGGCTGCGGGTATTGCTCGTACCAAAGATTTAAAAAACTGGGAACGCCTACCCGACCTCAAGACAAAGAGCCAGCAACGCAATGTGGTGCTTCACCCTGAATTTGTGAATGGTCAGTATGCCCTGTATACACGTCCGCAGGATGGCTTTATCGATGCCGGTAGCGGTGGAGGTATTGGCTGGGCGCTGATAGATGATATTACGAATGCGGAAGTAAAAGACGAAAAGATAATAAACTTCCGTCATTATCATACCATCAAGGAACTGAAGAACGGCGAAGGGCCTCACCCTATCAAGACATCGAAGGGATGGCTTCACCTGGCACACGGAGTACGTGCTTGCGCTGCCGGACTGAGATATGTTTTATATCTTTACATGACCGATCTGGAGCAACCGGACAAACTGATAGCCGAACCTGCCGGGCATTTGATGGCTCCGATGGATGAAGAAAGGGTAGGGGACGTATCCAATGTATTGTTTACCAACGGTTGGATTGCAGATGAAGATGGTACTGTGTACCTGTACTATGCTTCTTGCGATACCCGTATGCACGTAGCGGTATCTTCTGTAGACCGGTTGGTTGATTACTGCCTTAATACGGAAGCTGACGGTTATCGTTCGGCCACATCTGTTCAGACTTTGTCTGCATTAATAGAAAAGAATCTTAAATTAAAATAATAGCGGCTCCTCCCAACCTCCCTTGCGGGGAGGATTCGCCCCTCCTTTGGAGGGGTTGGGGAGGCCAGTAATGAAACCATGATGGATACAAAAGTTACATTAAAAGAAAAAGTAGGTTACGGATTCGGGGATATGGCCTCTTCCATGTTTTGGAAGATTTTTGGTATGTACTCCCTGTTTTTCTACACAGACGTATTTGGTATAGAGGCAGCAGCAGCCGGAACTATGTTTTTAATTGCCCGTTTATGGGATTCTGCTTTCGATTTGTTTGTCGGTATCTTAGCCGATAGGACGAAGACGCGTTGGGGCAGATACCGTCCCTATTTGTTATGGTTCGCTATTCCGTTTTCGGTAATGGGCGTGATTACGTTCTTTGTGCCTGAATTCGGCTCCACAGGCAAGCTGGTATATGCCTACATAACATACTCACTGATGATGATCGTATATTCCCTCATCAATGTGCCTTATGCGTCATTGCTAGGTGTGATGTCGCCCGATCCTAAAGTGAGAAATGTACTTTCTTCTTATCGTATGTCTTTTGCATTCATCGGAAGCTTTATTACATTTATGTTGTTACAGCCGCTTATCGATATGTATGCTAACATGTTCGGTTCCGAATCGGCTGTCGTTCATCAGGCTGCTGAAACTACAGTGAGCACTTCTCCTATCGGATGGACATTAGGGGTTGCAACCATAGGTATTCTGTGTACTATCCTGTTCTTTCTTTGTTTTAGATGGACAAAAGAGAGGGTGCAGCCCGTAAATGAAAATGAAGATACTTCTGTAAAACAAGACCTGAAAAATCTGTTTCATAATGCTCCCTGGTGGATCTTGGTAGGTACAGGCTTAGCCGCTTTGTTGTTTAATGCAGTCAGGGATGGTGTCGCCATCTATTATTTCAAAGATTATGTGCAATATAATTACCGCGTTCCTTTTACAGGATGGGATGCTACTACAATCTATTTCCTTGTAGGGCAGGCCGCTAATCTTGTAGGGGTAATGCTGGCACCTGCCATATCTTCCAAATATGGTAAAAAACGAACATATATGATTGCCATTGCCATAGCCGGATTGCTTAGTATGGTATTCTATTTTATTCCAAATAATTTTGGACTAATCTTATTATTGCAGGCTTGTATATCTCTGTTTGCTGGCTATGTGCTTCCATTGCTATGGAGTATGTTTGCTGATATTGTAGACTATCAGGAACTGAAGACAAATCGCCGTGCATCAGGTCTTATTTTCTCGTCATCTTCCATGTCGCAGAAGTTAGGCTGGGCGCTCGGTGCTGCTCTTACAGGCTGGATTCTTGCAATATTTAAGTATAACCCCGAAATGGCGCAGCAAACGATGGATACAATTTTCGGCGAACGCCTGATGATAAGTATTATACCTGCAATTTGCTGTTTGGTAGCATTCTTCGGTATGTTGGCATACCCGCTTTCCGAAAAGAAAGTGAAGGAAATTACAGCAGAACTGGATGCTAAGAGAAATAATAAATAAAATGATTGTCTAATAGAATATTAGGTTAATAAGGTGAGAGGAAAAAGTGGCAAGTGAAAACAATAAGAAAGGTGTCACATTTGTCACTTTTTAACAAAACGATGGATAGTGGGCATTATAAATTGTCTACTATCCATTGTTAACTGAAATAAGTCACGTTTGTCACTTTTTGTTTTTAAATGATTGATAATCAAATGTAATAACTTCTCGCTTTGTTGCCTTTATTATTAAATTCATTGTTAACTGCTAACTGTTGACTGTTTAACTGAAAAATATGAACGGATTTAAAAACGAACTCGAAAATAATATACTATCCTTCTGGATTGAAAAAATGCAGGATACCCGGAATGGAGGCTTTTACGGGCAGATAGACGGCAACGATGTATTGCATCCCGAAGCTAATAAGGGGGCTATACTGAATGCCCGCATCCTGTGGACTTTCTCCTCTGCGTACCGCATTCTCAGGAAAGAAGAATACCTGAAAATGGCTCAACGGGCTTTTGACTATATCACCACCTACTTTATTGATAAGGAATATGGCGGTGTGTATTGGGAACTAGATTATAAAGGCAATCCTGTAAATACGAAGAAGCAGACTTACGTGCAAGGTTTTATGCTCTATGGATTTTCTGAATATTATCGTGCTACGGGTAACGCGCAGGCTCTGGAACTGGCCAAAGAGTTTTTCTACCTGATAGAGAATAGCCACGATAATGCTTTAGGAGGCTATCTTGAAGCATATACGCGCGATTGGGAACCTATCGAAGACATGCGCCTGAGCGATAAGGATGCGAACGAAAAGAAGACAATGAACACACACCTGCACGTTCTTGAACCTTATACCAACTTGTGCCGTGTGTGGGATAACAGGGAACTGAAAGATGCTCAGAAGAGACTGATAGGAATTTTCACAGACCGCATTCTCGATAAAAAGACAAATCATTTGAATCTCTTTTTTGATGAGGAATGGAATGTGAAGTCCACAGCCATATCTTACGGGCACGATATTGAGGCTTCGTGGCTATTGTTCGAAGCCGCAGAAGTATTGGGTGACAAAGATTTATTATTTCAAATCAAAAGTTTATCTTTGGATATCGCAAACGCGGCATCGGAGGGTTTGGAAGCTGATGGCAGCATGATATATGAAAAAGATGGAAATCATATTGAAAGCGAGCGGCATTGGTGGGTGCAGGCAGAAGCCGTAGTAGGTTATATGTATGCCTACAAAAACTCCAAAAGCCTGGGTTATAAAGAAAAAGCTTCACGTCTATGGAACTACATTCAGAATCGAATCGTTGACCATGAAAATGGCGAATGGCATTGGAGCAGAACGGCAGACGGCTCTGTCAATCACAAAGATGATAAAGCCGGATTCTGGAAATGTCCGTACCACAATGGACGTATGTGTATGGAGATGATAGAAAATTTTAAATACTAGCTGTTGGCTTATAGCTATTAGCTGTTAGTAGCACAAGCGAAAAGGGCTATCAGCTAAAAGCTATTGGCTAAAAGCTAACAAATAATAAACTTATATGAAGTTTGGATACTTTGACGACCAGCGCCGGGAATATGTTATTACAAATCCTCAAACACCGTGGCCTTGGATTAACTATCTGGGTAATGAGGATTTCTTTTCCCTGATTTCAAATACAGCCGGAGGATACTCTTTTTATAAAGATGCTAAATTTCGCAGGATTACCCGTTACCGTTACAACAATGTACCGATGGATAACGGAGGACGGTATTTCTATATTAATGACGGGGAAACGGTGTGGTCGCCGGGATGGAAGCCATGCAAAACCGAACTGGATAAATACGAATGCCGTCATGGAATGAGCTATACGACTATTACCGGAGAGAAAAACGGAATAGAAGCGGAAGTTCTTTTCTTTGTCCCGCTGAAAACATGGGCAGAAGTGCAGAAAGTAAAGCTGACGAATAAATCATCAGAAACAAAACGCTTCAAATTATTCTCTTTTGCCGAGTGGTGCCTGTGGAATGCGGCTACCGATATGGAGAATTTTCAACGTAACTTTTCTACAGGGGAAGTGGAAATCGAAGATTCTGTCATTTATCACAAAACTGAATATAAAGAACGCAGAAACCATTATGCTTACTATAGTGTAAATGCCCCGATTCAAGGTTTTGATACCGACCGTGAATCATTTATCGGATTGTACAACGAGTTTCGCGACCCGCAGGCAGTAATGGCAGGGAAGCCGATTAATTCTGTTGCTCACGGCTGGTCACCTGTTGCGTCTCATTATCTTGAAATAGAGTTGCAACTGGGTGAGACAAAAGAACTGGTATTCGTTCTGGGTTATGTAGAATACGAAAACCGTGAGGATAAATGGGAATCGAAAGGTGTAATCAATAAGAGCATGGCAAAAGCTACGATTGCTAAATTTGATACAGCACAGAAAGTGCAGGCTGCCTTCGATGAACTAAGGGCTTATTGGGATGATCTATTGAGTGCTTATGTCCTGAAAAGCAGTGAAGAGAAGTTAGACCGGATGGTCAATATCTGGAATCAATACCAATGTATGGTCACGTTTAATTTTTCGCGTTCGGCTTCATTCTTTGAGTCGGGTATCGGTCGAGGTATGGGGTTCCGTGATTCTAACCAGGATTTGGTTGGTTTCGTACATCAGATTCCGTCAAGGGCACGACAACGTATTATTGATATTGCTTCCACTCAGTTTAGCGACGGAGGCTGTTATCATCAATACCAGCCACTTACAAAACGGGGGAATAACGATATCGGAGGCGGTTTCAACGATGACCCGATGTGGCTCATTTTCGGAACAGTTGCATACCTGAAAGAAACCGGAGATTTCTCCATTCTCGACGAAGCCGTTCCTTTTGATAATCAGGAAGGAACGGAAAAATCACTATTTCATCATCTGACCGTCTCGTTCAATCATGTAATTAATAATTTAGGGCCTCATATGCTGCCTCTTATCGGGCGTGCCGATTGGAACGACTGCCTGAACCTGAACTGTTTTTCGTGGGATCCTAACGAGTCATTCCAAACTACTGAAAACAAAACAGAAGGCTCGAAAGCTGAATCACTGATGATTGCCGGGCTATTTATTGTTTGCGGTCAGGACTATGTAGCGCTTTGCCGTCAGATAGGTAATAATCAGGAAGCTGACCGTGCACAGGGCTTTATCTATTCAATGATTGAAGCCGTTAAAAAACATGGTTGGGATGGAGACTGGTATCTTCGCGCCTATGATTATTACGGAAACAAAGTAGGCAGTAAAGAAAATAAAGAAGGAAAGATATTTATCGAATCGCAAGGCTGGTGCGGAATGGCAAAAGTTGGCCTTGAAGAAGGTATGGTGAAGAAATCTCTGGATTCGGTAAAGCAATATCTCGATACACCTAACGGAGTAGTACTGAACAATCCTGCCTTTACGGAATATGTGGTGGAGTATGGAGAGATATCTTCTTATCCGGCTGGATATAAAGAAAATGCAGGTATCTTCTGTCATAATAATCCGTGGATTATGATTGCAGAAACAATGATAGGACGAGGTGATTATGCATGGAACTATTATCGTAAAATATGTCCTTCTTATACAGAGGAAATATCAGAATTGCACAAGGTAGAACCTTATGTATATTCACAAATGATAGCAGGAAAAGATGCCTTCAAACCGGGCGAAGCTAAAAACTCGTGGTTGACCGGAACGGCAGCATGGAATTACTATGCTATCACTCAGTTTATACTGGGTATCAAGCCCGATTATGAAGGCTTGGAAATAAATCCGTGTATTCCGGCTGACTGGCAAGGTTTTGAGGTCACGCGCAAATTCCGCGATGCAACTTATCACATCGAAATCAAAAACACAGGTGTAAACCGGGGTATAAAGAGTTTAACCGTAAATGGAAATACTATATCCGGTAATATAGTCCCTTTGCAACCTGCCGGTTCGGTAAATGTGGTAAAAGTAGTGCTTGGGTAATCAAAAATTGAAGAATATGAAAAGATTAGTTGTAACAGTAATGGCCGTATTTGGTATCGTTTCGGGGACGTATGCACAAACGGGTGATGCGGAAAGAAAGGCAGCCGAAATAGTGTCGAAAATGACATTGGCTGAAAAAATCGGACAAATGTCCCAGATCGCTATCGATATTGTATGTAAGGGACAGGATAGTCCTTCTAACAGTACATTGGAGATAGATGTGGATAAGTTGCGTCATGCAATTGTCGAATATCATGTAGGTTCTATACTGAACGCTCCGGGTACACGCTCACGTACGCCTGAATGGTGGACTAAGGTTGTAGAGCAGATTCAGGATGTTGCAGTAAATGAAACCCGCCTGAAAATTCCGGTTATCTACGGTCTCGACCAGATACATGGTGCCACATATACTGCTGGCTCTACATTATTTCCTCAGGAAATAGGCCTTGCCGCTACATGGAATCCGGCTCATGCCCGTAAAATGGGAGAGATTACAGCTTATGAAACACGCGCGAGTAATGTTCCGTGGAACTTTGCTCCTGTATTGGACTTAGGGCTCGACCCGCGTTTCCCGCGCCAGTATGAAGGTTTCGGTGAAGATCCGTATATCGGTTCTGTTTTCGGGTACGAATTGGTGAAAGGTCTTGAAGGTGACGATAATAATATTGCCAATCCTCATAAACTGGCCTCTTGTATTAAACACTTCATTGGTTATTCGGCTCCTATCAGCGGAAAAGACCGCACTCCGGCCTATATTCCTGAGAATGTATTGCTTGAGTATCATGTGCCGTCATTCAAGGCTGCTATTGATGCAGGTGCTCATACAGTCATGCTCAACTCGGGCATTATCAATAATGTGGCCGTGCATGCCAGCTATGAACTGACAACAAAGCTGTTGCGTGAAGATTTGGGCTTCAAGGGTATGATTGTTACAGACTGGGAAGATATCAATAAACTCTACAACCGTGACAAGATGGTTCCATCTATCAAGGAAGCTATCAAGGCAGGTATTAACGCGGGTGTCGATATGTCGATGATACCGTATAACTATAAGGAATTCTGCGACCTGTTGACCGAATTGGTAAACGAAGGAGAAGTGCCTATGTCGCGTATCGATGATGCAGCCACACGGGTACTTACTGTGAAGATTAAACTCGGATTATTAGAAACACCAAATACATATGCAAAAGACTATCCTGAGTTCAATTCTAAAGCCTTCCAACAGGCTTCATACGATGCTGCTGCGGATGGTATCACTCTGTTGAAAAATAACAATAATACATTGCCATTGAATAAAGGTGCTAAAATATTGGTCGCAGGCCCTAATGCAGTGAGTATGCGTGCACTGAACGGTGGATGGACTTTCTCATGGCAGGGTGAAAAGATAGACGAGTTTGCAGGTAAGTATCATACTATTCTGGATGCAATGCAACAGAAATTCGGTAAAGAGAATGTCTCTTATGTGCCGGGTGTAAGCTATACAAAAGAAACCAAATGGGATACAGAATATAAAGACCGTTTCGATGAAGCGATTGCTGCTGCTAAGAATGTAGATTATATCGTGCTTTGCCTGGGTGAAAATTCTTATTGTGAAAAACCGGGCGACCTGAATGACTTATATCTGAATGACCTGCAAACAGAGTTGGCTCAGGAAATGCTGAAACTAGGCAAGAAAGTTATTCTTGTGTTGAGTGAAGGGCGTCCGCGTGTGATTTCTAAATTTTCGCAAAGAGTAGACGCCATTGTGCAGACATATTTGCCAGGTATATACGGAGCCGATGCATTGGCTGATATTCTTGCAGGTGAGGTAAATCCTTCCGGTAAACTACCTTATACTTATCCTGCATTCCCTAATTCATTGATTCCGTATTATCACAAATATGCGGAAGAGCAATCGAATACCGATAGTGCTTACAATTATGAGGGGGATTATAACTTCGAATATCCGTTTGGACATGGTATAAGTTATACAACTTTTTCATACTCAAATATTAAGGCGGACAAAACGCAGTTGCCTCTCCATTCGAATGAAGAAATTACTATTACTGTAGATGTAACAAATACAGGAAATCGTGATGGTAAAGAAGTTGTACAACTTTATACAAGAGACTTGGTTGCTTCATTGATGCCGGATGTGAAACGGTTGCGCCGTTTTGAGAAGATTTCTTTGAAAGCCGGTGAAACAAAAACAGTTTCATTGAAACTGAAATTGGATGACCTTTCATTTATTAATTTAGAAAATAAAAGGGTTGTAGAACCGGGCGATTTCGAATTTCAGGTGGGTTCTTCATCAGATGATATTAAAGCTAAGATACAGTTTACGGTGAAATAATGCGAATCAGGGGTTGAAAGCAGCTCAACACCTGCCTGAAAGGCAGAATCTTCATAAGCGTATGCAAGCGCAGCGTAGCTTACGCAGCAAGGGGCAATTACACACCCCCTGCCCGAAGCAGCAGGACACACAGTATGCCCTGTCTTTCAGACAGCTGGTATTGCTGATCCTTTTTCCGCAGGTCGATGACCCGCGGTTATGAAGAAATGGCTTTTCAAGCCATCTTTCAACTCCTGATTGGCATAAATAATTATTTCTAATAAGGAGGGTTGGTTTCCTTAAGTAAGGAATTGTATGTTCAAGCGATCATGAAACTATGCAAAGATTGTGGTTTTTCAACGGCTCCCGATCTTAGTCGGGAGTCTGTTGTTTTAAATGAGAATCGGCTATTTAAGTAATGAAAAGAGAACTGTCTACAAGAGGACGCATTCTTATCAGAATGTGACCCGTTTCCTGATCTTATTTTCCACCAAGCGATAATGCCTAACGGCATTCAGCGCACAGTTTTGTTTCTACAAATTTAAACAGGCTCTAATAAATTGAAAACTGAATATATAATGAAGAAAACTTTTGTGTTATTAATGTCTGCCGCTATGATACTGGCATCGTGTAAGCAGAAAGAAACTACAGCCGATATGAAATTGCCTGTTGATAAAAAAGCTACTAAAGAAACAGTTGAGTTATATAATACACTGTTTAGCTCGTTGGACAAAGGCATTATGCTGGGGCATCAGGATGCTTTAGCTTATGGGCATTCATGGTATAAAGAGGCCGGACGTTCCGATGTGAAGGATGTAACAGGCGATTATCCTGCCGTTATCGGATGGGAGCTGGGGCATGTTGAGATAGGTGCTGAATTTAATCTCGACTCCGTTTATTTTTCCGATATGAAGCGTTATATCAAAGAGACTTATGACAGGGGAGGTATAACCACAGCTAGTTGGCATGGCGATAATATCGTTACAGGCAACACTTCCTGGGATTGTGCGCAGGACTCTGTGGTAAGGACAATCCTGCCTAACGGTTCCAATCATGCTAAATACCTGACTTGGCTCGACCGTGTGGCCGATTTTTTCCTCGACCTGAAAGACGATGAGGGGAATCTTATCCCTGTGGTCTTCCGTATGTATCATGAACATACAGGGGCATGGTTCTGGTGGGGGAGCGGGCAATGCACCCCTGAGGAATATAAGCAACTGTGGATTATGACTGTACAGCATCTGCGCGATAAGAAGGATGTACATAACTTATTATATGCTTATTCCCCGTCCGAAACCAAAGATGAGGCTGAGTTCCTTGAACGTTATCCGGGCGATGATTATGTGGATATGGTAGGCTACGACTGTTATGTACCCGGCAAGAATGCCGAATCTGTAGTTAAATATAAGGAAGCGATGGACCGTAATCTGAAAATCGTAACCGGTTATGCCGCTAAGTCGGGCAAAATACCTACTATTGGCGAAACAGGTATGGAGTCTATCCCTGATTCTACTTATTTTACACAGGCTGTTTATCCTGTAATCAGCCAGTATAAGATAGCATGGGTGTTATTCTGGCGCAATGCGTGGGAGAGCGGTAAGCCCGATCATTTCTATGCGCCGTTTACAGGGCACTCATCTGCAAGCGATTTCAAAGAATTTGTAGCTAAACCGAATATTTTAATGAATACTGATTTGAAACAGTAATTGTCTGATATGTAGTGTTTTTTTACAGGGTGTGGCAGAGTGCTATGCCCTGTTTTTATTAATTTTTTTATGATATTTTTAATATAAGTTGTGCTTACAACAATTATTTTTTATAACTTTGCATTGGAACATCCGTTTCGAAGCAATATGTTTATAACCAATAATCTTTGATATTTTATCCAATTTGGTTATATTGTATAGTATAACAGAGATTTCCAGAACAATTCGTGCCCAAAATTGTTTAATATAATGGATACATGTCTGTAATACGATGTGGTACTTTTGACTGGTATCACTAAAATGCATAAATATTTATTAGCGAATTTGTTGTAAGGCCTTCTACGGAAAGAACTTTAAGAATATATTTAATAGGAAATATTAGAATATTGAGTAAGTAATTCAACCATTTCAAACCCTAAAAACAACACGCTTATGATGAAGAATGCTATTGGAGTTAGTGCCGGAGATATCTGGCGGCTTCTATCTACAAAAGGAAGATTGTCTGTCAGGCAAATAGGAGATTATACACATGCCCGTGATTCTGCAATACTTATTGCTATAGGTTGGCTGTGCAGGGAGAATAAAGTACGCCTGATAGATAGGAATGGTTCTTTATATATAGAACTGAACAGTATATATACAGAGACTTATTACTGATTCATGGTATATAATAAGCTGTTATTTAGTACACTCCCAGACTACACAATGCTTCATCCCTTGTTTGCCCGCCTTTTCCTGATGAATATCGTAATATTTAACATATTGTTATAAGTACATGACAAAAATTATTCAAACACGATTTGGAGACGATGTAGGGGCAGTGGCTTGTCCCTGCCCGCTTGTCATCGTTTACGGGCACCCACAAGGGGATGCCCCTACAGCAGGATATAAAATTTTGTCATGTACTTAACATATTGTTATAAATAGATTTATACTAAAAGTGGAATAGTGAAGATAAAATATCAAATTTCCATTCTTAACACATTATATCCCCGAATCTAAGTTTTTTTAGCCCTGAAAACTTTACTAACCAAACAAAATGATTTACTTTTGTGTTGCATTTTTAATAAGGATAACTATTTGAATGTTAGTGCCTATAAATATTATTTATGTAAAAATAGGTAGTTGCTGTATAATCTTTTAAGAATCAATAAAATAAAACCTATATATTAAACAATTTATTAATCATGGCTAATCAGAAAGAAAAGCTTTTCTCTAACTTTCCACCCATTTCTACAGAAGAATGGATGGCCAAAATCACAGCTGACCTCAAAGGCGCGGATTTTGAGAAAAAGCTTGTTTGGAGAACAAACGAAGGGTTCAATGTAAACCCTTTTTACAGAAGTGAAAACCTTGAAGGCTTTAAGACGGTTGACTCACTTCCGGGCGAATTTCCTTATGTACGTGGTACCAAGAAGGATAATGACTGGTATACACGGCAGGATATCGAAGTAAGAGACTTCAAGGCCGCAAATGCAAAGGCACTTGATGTACTCAACAAAGGTATCACTTCACTTGGCTTCCATATCGATGGAGATGACGTAAGTGAGGAAAACATCAAAACCCTTTTGAAAGGCATTCATCCTGAAGCAGTAGAACTAAACTTCAGTACATGTTACCGTAAATCTTTGGAACTGACTAAGATCTTAGTTGAGTATATCAAAGAATCGGGCGCTGATGTAATGAAATGCTTCGGTTCTGTTAATTACGATCCTTTCAAACCATTGTTGAAAAAAGGACGCGATGTAGAAGGATGGGCAGAAAAAGCTGCGGAAATAGTTAAAACAGCCGCTCCGCTTCCTCGTTTCCGTGTGCTGGCAGTAAATGCACATGCCTTAAACGATGGAGGTGCATACAACTATCAGGAACTGGGTTATGCTCTTGCTAATGGTAATCAATTGTTAAGTGCTTTAGTAGAAGCCGGGTTAGATCCGACATTGGTTGCCAAGAAGATCAAATTCAACTTTGGTATAGGTGGCAATTACTTTATGGAAATCGCCAAATTCCGTGCTGCTCGCTGGTTGTGGGCAGAAATCGTTGAAGCATACAAGCCAATCTGTCCTAACGAGTGCCCTAACAAGTCTCCGGAAGGTATCTGCCTGTGCGCCGCTAAAATATATGCCCATGCACAAACATCTACATTCAACAAGACTGTATATGATGCGCATGTAAACCTGCTTCGTACCCAGACAGAAGCTATGTCGGCTACTATCGCCGGTATCAACTCGCTGACAGTACGTCCGTTTGACGAAACTTATAAAACTCCGGATGACTTCTCTGAACGCATAGCACGTAATCAGCAATTATTGTTGAAAGAAGAATGTCATTTTGATAAGATAACCGACCCTTCGGCAGGTTCATATTATATTGAAAACCTGACTAAGTCTCTTGCAGAACAAGCTTGGAAGCTATTCCTTGAAGTAGATGAAAAGGGTTTCTATGAAGCATTGAAAGCCGGAACAGTACAGAATGCAGTTAAGGCTTCTGCTGACAACCGCTTCAAAGCATTGGCTACCCGCCGCGAAATCCTGTTGGGGACCAATCAGTATCCTAACTTCACCGAAAAGGCGGAAAGCAAGATTGTAGAAAAAGAGGCTTGCGGATGTGGATGTGGTAAAGATGCTCCTTACATGCCGTTACCAACCGACCGTTTAGGTACAGCATTCGAAGCACTTCGTCTGGCTACCGAAAAACATGGTGCTCCCACAGTATTCATGCTTACTATCGGTAATCTGGGTATGCGTCTTGCCCGTGCCCAGTTCTCAAGCAACTTCTTTGCTTGCGCGGGATATAAGATTATCGACAACCTAGGTTTCGAGACTGTAGAGGACGGTGTAAAAGCTGCCCGTGAAAAGAAAGCCGATATAATCGTGCTTTGCTCAAGCGATGACGAATATGCTACATTTGCCCCGGAAGTTCATAAACTGGTACAGGGTAAAGAACATTTTGTGGTAGCCGGAGCTCCTGCATGTATGGACGACCTGAAAGCTCAGGGTATAGAGCACTTTGTGAATGTGAAGAGCAATGTCCTCGAAACGTTGAGAATGTTCAATGCAAAACTGGGAATCGAATAACTAATACGCCCCTCCCAGCCTCCCCAGAAGGGAGGTATAGCCCCTCTTTCGGAGGGATTGGGGAGGCCAAATATATAGAAATGAAAACTAAACCAACACTGAAAGACTGGATAATTGCTATACGGCCCTGGTCGTTTACAGTATCCGCCCTTCCTGCCTTTGTTGCCATGATGTACACAATACATACCCACCCCGAAAGCAAAGCTAACTGGGTGTTGGGTGTGATAGCTATCATTGGCGCAGTTATTTTTCATGCAGGAGGCAACCTTATCAGCGACTACAACGACTACAAATACGGTGTTGACAGAGAAGGAAAGGTAGGAACGGATATTCTTACCAGCAAGTTGTTTGCGCCCCGGCAAGTACTTATATACGGATGGACATTTATTGTAACGGGTATTGTACTTGGATTGTTTCTTGTATCGCAGGTAGGTACCGGTCTTATATGGATTGGTTTATTCGGTACTATAGGCGCTCTGTTTTATTACCGTTTCAAATTCAAAGCATTGGGTGACCTGTTGATATTCCTCGTCTATGGCCCTACTATTATGTTAGGTACAGGCTATGTGATGCTTGGTCATATCGACTGGACATTGCTTCTGGTTTCCTTCCCGATGGCGTTCATTACCGTTAACGTGTTGCATGCTAATAATACACGGGATGTGAGAAGTGATCGTATTGCGGAAATCAAGACCTATGCAATGGTTATAGGAGTGAAAGGGTCTATTATATATTACTATTTGCTAACAGCACTGGCTTATGTGTTCATTATAGCAATGGTGATATTGAATATTCTGCCGCTTCCGGCTCTTATTGTTCTGATTACGCTACCTGTAGCTATTAAGAACTGTAAGGCTATGTCGCAAGTGACAGAGGACGATGTTACCCCTATCAACGATTTGGATAAAGGAACAGCACAGCTGCAACTGGTGTTTAGCGCATCATTGTCGCTGGCTCTGATAATCGCTATTATAATATGAAGAAACTTGCAGGAGCAATCATAGTAGCAGCCATCTTCTGGTTTGTAATGTTCTCTCAGTGGACAAGCCCACATATCAATTTCTGGTATGTAATGCTCGTTGCAGCAGGAACGCTTACAGCCCTGAGCCTTATATTCGGGAAAGACTGGAAACTCCAGTTCTCATTCAATATAAAGGATGTTGCTCTCGGTATTGGTTCCGCAGTTGTATTATGGGGCGTATTTTATCTGGGTAATGAAATCTCAGGGATGCTTTTCGATTTTGCCCACCCGCAGGTAAGCGATGTGTATGCCATGAAAGAAGGGCAGAACAAATTGTTTCTTGCTTTGGCGCTGTTATTCTGGATAGGTCCTGCCGAAGAAATATTCTGGCGGGGATATGTTCAGCGTACACTCAGCGATAGCAAACTCGGAAGTATGAAAGCATACATTATTACAACTCTTATTTATGCTGTAGTGCATGTCTGGGCGTTCAACTTTATGCTTTTTATGGCCGCTTTGATTTGCGGAGCTTTCTGGGGTTTTATTTATATGAAGAACAGAAACCTGCTTACAGTACTTATATCCCATGCTATTTGGGATGTAGCCGTTTTTATTTTATTTCCTATATCGTAAATAATCAAATAAAAAATAAATATGAAACCTAATTTCAAAAACATTGACATCAACAGTTCGGGCTTTGCTGCTACGAATGCTGCGAAATGGACTGCTGATAATGGTATAGAAGCTGACTGGATGACACCTGAGCTCATTCCGGTTAAGTCTGTTTATACAAAAGACGATTTGGAAGGTATGGAGCATCTGAACTATGCTTCCGGTATTCCTCCATTCCTGCGCGGGCCATATTCAGGTATGTACGCTATGCGTCCGTGGACAATCCGTCAGTATGCAGGATTCTCTACTGCTGCCGAATCGAATGCTTTCTACCGCCGCAACCTGGCTTCGGGACAGAAAGGTCTTTCTGTAGCGTTCGACCTTGCTACACACCGTGGCTACGATGCCGACCACCCTCGTGTAGTGGGTGATGTGGGTAAAGCCGGGGTGTCTATCTGCTCGGTAGAAGATATGAAAGTATTGTTCGAAGGTATTCCGTTGAACCAGATGTCAGTATCAATGACAATGAACGGTGCCGTGCTCCCTGTGCTTGCGTTCTATATCAATGCAGGACTTGAACAAGGTGCTAAACTGGAAGAGATGGCCGGAACAATCCAGAATGATATCCTGAAAGAATTTATGGTGCGTAATACATATATCTACCCACCAGAATTTTCGATGAAGATTATTGCTGATATCTTCGAATATACATCTCAGAAGATGCCTAAGTTCAACTCAATCTCTATCTCCGGTTACCATATGCAGGAAGCAGGGGCAACAGCGGATATCGAGTTGGCTTACACACTTGCCGATGGTATGGAATATCTGAAAGCGGGTATCGATGCAGGTATCGACGTAGATGCATTTGCTCCTCGCCTGTCTTTCTTCTGGGCTATCGGTATGAATCACTTTATGGAGATTGCTAAAATGCGTGCCGGACGTCTGTTGTGGGCTAAGATTGTGAAAAGCTTCGGAGCTAAAAATCCCAAGTCACTCGCACTTCGTACTCACTCTCAGACATCAGGTTGGTCGTTGACAGAGCAAGATCCATTCAACAATGTGGGACGTACTTGTATCGAAGCAATGGCTTCTGCACTTGGCCATACCCAGTCATTGCACACAAATGCACTGGATGAGGCTATTGCGTTACCTACCGACTTCTCAGCACGTATTGCACGTAATACGCAGATATACATTCAGGAAGAAACTTATATCACGAAGGAAATCGACCCTTGGGCTGGTTCTTACTATGTGGAAACCCTTACCAACGAGCTTGTTCACAAAGCATGGGAGCACATTCAGGAAATTCAGAAACTGGGAGGTATGGCGAAAGCTATCGAAACAGGCCTTCCGAAGATGCGTATCGAAGAAGCTGCTGCCCGTACTCAGGCAAGAATCGACTCAGGTCAGCAAACAATTGTCGGTATCAATAAATACCGCCTTGAAAAAGAAGACCCTATCGATATTCTTGATGTAGACAATACGGAAGTTCGCCGCCAGCAAATCGAACGCTTGAACGACCTGAAAGCGAAGCGTGATAACGAAGCTGTGAAGAAAGCACTGGCTGCCATCACAGAGTGTGTGAAAACGAAGAAAGGCAACCTGCTCGAACTCGCTGTTGAAGCAGCACGTGTACGTGCTACGCTGGGAGAAATCTCGGATGCATGCGAGGAAGTTGTAGGCCGTTATAAAGCAATAATCAGAACTATATCAGGCGTGTATTCATCAGAAAGTAAGAAAGACCCTACATTCCACGAAGCAAAAGAACTTGTGGAAGAATTTGCGAAAAAAGAAGGTCGTCAGCCGCGTATCATGATCGCTAAGATGGGGCAGGACGGACACGACCGTGGTGCAAAAGTGGTGGCTACAGGTTATGCCGATTGCGGATTCGATGTGGATATGGGACCATTGTTCCAGACGCCGGAAGAAGCTGCTCGTCAGGCTGTAGAAAACGATGTGAACGTACTGGGTGTATCTTCTCTGGCTGCCGGTCACAAGACACTGGTACCTCAGGTAATAAACGAACTGAAAAAGCTTGGTCGTGAAGATATCATCGTGATTGCCGGAGGTGTAATACCTGCGCAAGACTATGATTTCTTATATAAGGCTGGTGTTGCTGCTATCTTCGGGCCTGGTACTTCGGTAACGAAGGCTGCTGTGCAGATTATGCAGATATTGTTAGCTGAGTAATTCAGTTAATCAAAATAAATTGATAAGAAAGGTCATCTGAAAGGATGGCCTTTTTTAGTTCTGATATTGTATTTGATAGAGTTATATTTGTTTGATTATTAATGTATTATGTATTTGTAGCTTTGCGGGTGTAGGATTTGTCTACCCTTATAAATCAATCTTCTGTTTTGCAGTCAGGGATCTAAGTCCACGAAGTGGGCTAATCATGGATAACTACGGGTGAAACCCGTGGAAAATGTGGATAGGGAGAGGCCGTCTCCGTAGGAGGCGAATGGCATTTGTTTTTGCTATTTGCCTCCTACGGAGACATATTTTCCAGCCAGTTCCTGCCACGGGTTTTGCCCGTGGTTATCCACTTTCAGTCCCTTCGGGACAATAAGAAAAGAGATCCTTCACTATCGTTCAGGATGACAGGCTATAAGATTTCTTTAACTTAATGACATTGGGATAGACGACCCTGAAAATCAGGCGTCAGCCAGCGCCGTTAGCCAGCGTACGGGGTACCCACCCGGTGCAGGCGGCGTAGAATGAAGTGCGGGCGCTTTCTAGCAAAATCTCCCAATCTGTAGAATGATGAATCCATTATCACTTCATTCAGCCGGCAAGCCGATGGTGGGTCGTACGGCGAAGCGGGGCGCAATGCTTTTTTGCTTACTTTTGGAGCTTTGGCCAAA
>NZ_QVMO01000198.1 GCF_010501055.1 Dysgonomonas sp. 521 | reverse complement strand
ATCTTTTCCATATCTTTATCTTGCTGTATTCTACATTAATAGAGTTCAAAGATAGAATAAAAAAAGGAAAGCAACAAATTACACTCTTAGTTAAACACCAAAGAAGTATTTGACGAAGACGAGAAACTGCTCGATAACCAAGATTTAGCCTTTCTCTTAAAAGTGTCGTATCGTACGCTCCAGCGGTATCGTTCCGGAAAAAAACTGCCTTTCTTTATGATAGCTCATAAGACCTATTACCGAGTAAAAGATGTCCGCGCTTTTGTTCGTGAGCATATGGATTTTCAAACCTATCAGCAGTTTGAAAAGAAGCATCCGACAGATAATGGTGATGAGAAAGATGAATGATTCTGCATTTTATGTTTTAAGCAGAATAGGGCAAATGATGAAGGCTTGTTTTTAGTTTACGCCTTCAAGTAATGGCTCCGCATTTAGCAGAAACAACCTCGCCTACCGGCTCTGTTTGTTTCACTAAATTAAGCAAGAGGGAACTGGACTTCGTCCTGTTCTTCCTCTTGCCCTGCGGGACAAAGCCTTCGGCTTTAGCGGTTTATACTAAACCGCTATAATTAGTCCAATAATTAGCCTTTTGTATTTATCGCTAATTATCAGACTTTTAATAACATGAAATTCCATTAAAAAGTAATTGTCATGAAAGATGAAGCCCAAAAGATAATATATACTACTGTTTCCATAGACAAGGAAACAGGGCGTTTAGTAGAAAAGATATGTAAACGCTATTCGCTGAAAAAGAGTGAAGTTGTAAAACTGGCATTCCTGTATTTGGAGAAAGCACATATCAACCCTGCCGATGCTCCCGAATCGGTAAAATCAGAACTATCCAAGATTAACAAACGGCAGGATGATATTATACGTTTCATTCGCCACTATGAAGAAGAGCAACTCAACCCTATGATACGGACAAGCCATTCAATAAGCGTTAAGTTCGATACGGCTGTCGGAATCCTGACGGAAAAAGTAAATTTAGAAATAAACACTTCAAAAGATAATCTTGTCAATGTTCTAAAAAAGTTGGACGAACATTTCGGTAAAATAGCAGTAGTAATAAATAACCAGTCCGCAAGCCTTGATAAACTATCCGCTACTATTGACAGCCTTTCCAATATTATAAATAAGCAAACCCAAACACAGCAAAGGAACAATCAGAAGCTATTGCAACTGATTTCCCTTTATTCGGAACTGGCAACCTGCGGAGTAATGGACGGCAAACGCAAAGAGAACCTAAGAGCAGAAATAAACGACCTGATAAACGAGTAACCTATGAATATAGATTTCCCGCCACCGTCCAAAGGCACATACAACAATGCAGGCAGTAGCCGAAAGCTGGCAAATTACCTCGAACATGAAGATATGGAACGCATGGAGCAAGGAATCTATACAGAAGGATTTTTCAACCTGACAGATGATAATATATATAAATCCCAAGTCATTAAAGATATAGATAGCAATATCGGGCAACTCATGAAAACAGATGCCAAGTTTTACGCTATCCATGTAAGCCCGTCAGAAAAGGAACTTCGGGCAATGGGCAATACCGAACAGGAACAAGCCGAAGCCATGAAACGGTATATCCGTGAAGTGGTTATTCCCGAATATGCCAGGAATTTCAACAAAGAACTATCGGCAGAGGATATAAAGTTTTATGGCAAGATACATTTCAGCCGTGACAGGTCAAACAACGAACTAAATATGCACTGTCATTTGATTGTAAGCAGGAAAGACCAATCCAATAAGAAAAAGCTATCTCCATTAACTAACCACAAGAACACTAAGAAAGGAACGGTTAAGGGCGGTTTTGATAGGAAGAACCTGTTCCAACAAGCAGAGCAGGGATTTGATAAACTATTCAGCTACCAACGCCAACTAACTGAAACCTTTGAATACTGCAACACGATGAAGAACGGCAGTATCTCCGAGCAACTCAATATGCAAGAGCGACAGGTAGCCGATGAAAGAAAAAATACAGATATGCAAACTGGCTTGTATGCAGATAAGCAAGGCGAACCGAATGAAAAGTAATCCTTCGGTCTCGGTCATCTTTTACAAGATTTATATAGTTTTTACCTTTGCATAGGAGAGAGTTAACGATAAATTAAGGAGCCATCAGTTT
>NZ_QVMO01000197.1 GCF_010501055.1 Dysgonomonas sp. 521 | reverse complement strand
CGAACAGAGAAGTTAAGCCCGGTCGTGCCGATGGTACTGCAAGTATGTGGGAGAGTAGGTTACCGCCGTTTTAAAAGAGAAGTCCTCATAGGTAAATCTATGGGGACTTTTTGTGTTTATACCGACCGGATGATTGGATGTCTTTCTTATAAAAAGATTTTCCTATCTTTATCTGATATAATTACAGATTACACAAAATATATACTCTGATACATCTTTATGACAAACAGAATAATAATCTTTTTCTTTTGTTTATGCTTTATCCCTAAAGCCTTTTCCCAATATTATTACTATGGAATGTATTCATTGGATGGGAAAGTGATTGTCCCTTGTAAATATAGCAGACTTGGGTATGTGAATGATGAAATATATCTTACTGAGGAAAACGGTTTCTATTCTTTCCTTAATATAAAAACAAAAACAAGTATAAAAGTATCTACACCTTACAGAGACATATTTAAATACAGTACTGATGACTTGTTTATTGCCGTAAGGGAAGTGAATAAAGACAAGGAAAAATATGACTACTGCCTGATTGATATGCAGGGAAATATCAGATCGCCATACTATGATCAAATTACTACAATTCCCAATACAGATAGATATATTGTCCAAAAAGATGAAGACTATGGCATTATAGACTCATCTGTACACTATATAGTACCTATGGGGGAATATAGCTATCTTTCTCTTGAAGATAATAGTATTGTGGCGACTGACAAGGAACAGGAAAAATATGGATTGCTTGATAGCAACGGACAGTGGATACTGCCTCCTGTATATGACTATATAAAGAAAGATATGTATATTTCTCTTCCTGATAATGTACTGTTGGCGGTTCTCGATAAAAGAAAAGGTTTGATTTACTCTGATGGAAGTACTTTGGTTCCCTGTTTGTATGATCGTATCGAGCATTCACAGCACGGATTCCACCTTGTCAGGAAAGATAACAGAACAGAAAATAGTTGGGGAATAATTGATTTGAGTAATCAGGGAAAGGAAATTATCCCATGTGAGTTTTCCAGAGATTTAGATGTGAGATGGAACCATATTTTTTTTAAAGAAAGTTCCGGCTGGATGGGTATGATGAATATGGATGGAAAGCAGATTTTACCTCCTGTTTATCAGGAGATAGATTCACTTGCTCCCGAATTATTCCGTTTAAAGACTTCTGGGTGGTACTATGATAAGTATGGAATTGCTGATACATTAGGTAATATGCTTTTACCGATGCAGTACAATGAAATAGAATCCCGGGGGCAGGCTATTGTGATAAAGAAGGATAAAAAGTACAGTCTGTTTATAGACGGAAAATTATCAGATGATTATTATGACAATATAGACACTTACTCTTGTGGCACTTATATAGTGGAGAATAATCATAAATACGGGCTACTATCGCAAAATGGAGACATTTTAGCTCCGGTTATCTATGACCGTATCGAATATAGGGGAAGCTGTTTCGTAGCGCTCAAAAATGCTCTTGAATATCAAATATTTGACTTAAAAGGACAAACAGATGGAGTGTTATATACATCTATAGTAAGTGTTGATTATTCAGGCGGGAGTATAATCGCTGTAAAAGGTTACCGCTACGGAATAGTGAATGTAGCCGGAAATATTGTGATGCCTTTTCAGTACAGAATGATATCATTTCGTAATGACTTGATATTAGTATGTGATACCCTGAATAATGAAGAATTATATTATGAGGAAAATTCAAAATACCACTTGTTGAAAAATAATAAGCAAAAGTATGCTCTCTATTCTGATATGGGGAGTATAAATGATGATTATTACAAAAAAGCAGGAGTTTATTTTAAAAAAAATGAGATTATAATTGAGGATGATCTAGACGAATATAAATGGCAAATGGTAACAGATAGAGGTAAACCTATTTCGAAACTCTTGTTTGATGAAATACAAGAATACCGTGAGGGGCTTTTTATCTTGGTAAAGGACGGCAAGAAAGGGATAATAGACAGACGGGGAAAAGTTGTGGTTCCTTTCCAATATGATGAGATTGAGATATACGATAAATTTATCTGGGTTATTAAACGCGGGCCTGATTGGAAGCCAATACTTATCGATTAATTATTCTTACTCACTACTGTCCGCTAAAAAACAGAGCGAACTTTTAAAAATTAAAAAATCCGCTCTTCTGCTTATCTTTGTAGTAGCAACAAAACAAAATTAAGCTCATGAGCAAAAGTAGGGATTTTATCGGACAGCCGATATTG
>NZ_QVMO01000196.1 GCF_010501055.1 Dysgonomonas sp. 521 | reverse complement strand
TCCGTGCATACGTTCCGCAGGCGGGGTACCCACCCGGTGCAGGCGGCGTGAAACGGGATGTTGTCCGAGCCGCAGGCGAGTTTCGTCCCGTTTAGCCGGCAAGCCGTTGGTGGGTCGCCGAGGGACAAAGCACTAGCCTTTTGCTTCCTTTTGGGCAATGCCAAAAGGAAGGACAAGCCCGGGAGGGCGCGGCAGTAGGAAGCTACGACTAAAGTATTTAGCCTAGGATAACCGTTATGTAAAAAATAAAAGAACACATAATTTAAACAAAACGAAATACTGATTCGCATTAATAATTAATTTGCAATACCAATATGGGAAATGAAAAAAGAGCTATGCATTTTGCATAACCCTTTCCGTCTTTTTGTGTAAATCCTGTGTAGTTATTACATTGTAGATGTAACAGTACCCTTTACCTGTAGTGCAATAGGCTGATCTGATGAATTACTTCTGACTGATATTGTTTTTGTAAACACACCCGGGCGTCCTTTCGGATTGTAGGAAACATTTATGAATCCTTTGCCTTTTGGCGGTATCGGTTCGCGCGTCCAGTCGGAAGTGGTACATCCGCAAGAAGCTGATATCCATTTGATAATGAGAGGTGCATCCCCATCATTGGTGAATTCGAAGCGGGTCGTTACCGTTCCGCTGTCTTCCCCGATCGAACCGAAGTCGTGAGTCGTAGTTAAAAATTTAGGGTAGGGAGTCTGTGCATTTGTAGTCAATGCGAAGAGCATAATTAATACACTTAGTAAAAATAGTTTTTTCATAATCTTTTTTTATTAGAGTTTATATTGAATAACAGTTTCTTAGTGATTATAGTTGCTGCGACTTTCGAGCTTTCTCCCCCGGCTAAAGCAGGAGGCAGTTCTTCTGTGAATCACCGGAACAAAGATTTTATATTTGCCGTGATTATAAAAGTTTTTGCTTTCAAAGAATCATCAATTCTTTATAGGGTATCTAAATAAACGTCAAAAAATAGTCGTATTTATGTCAAATAATTGCTTATATATTTGATATGTAATATATTGTATGTTTTGTGTTAAGTAGTCCTTGTTGGGGAGAATCAGATAAAAAATTATATTTGTACATGAGTTTGACTGAAAAATATATTCGCCCTTGCTTCTGGGTGTTGACAGCGAGTGCTTTTTTATTTGTTTTGCAATCGGTGTGGATGTATCACACATATCAGCAGGAGCATTTCCGCCTTGTAACCGAACTAAAAGAAGCATTCGCAGAGGCTTATCAGAAAGAACAAACTTACCGGGTTCCGGTGGTTGATATTGTAAATCCGGGTGAGTTGTCGATACAAAGCTGCGGTAGTGAGGAGATTATGATCGTCAGGAAATGTTCTCTTGGGGATACGATTGTATATAATAATATCTCAGGGCGTTCGATAGAAAAATTTATCGACCGTGTCTTTCGTGATTTACGCGAAAGTATTGTACCTATGAATATTTATTGCCTTTCCGACCTGTTTGGCGGAATGCTGCATGATAAGGACATTCCCGCGACTTTCACTATCGAGCGTTATAATATTGCTTCCGGCGAAGTGTTGGAAACAACTTTGCCTCCGGGTAAAGTGCGGATACAGACTGCTTACGACAGTGAAGTGGTTATTGAGTTGTCAGACACCGAGGCGGTCCGTGCCATATTGCAGATTACGCCGGGTATTATATTCCGAAATATGGCATCTGCTTCAATCTGTACCTGTATGCTGGTCGTTTTGGTATTGCTTTGTATAAGCGTATTGTATAGAGTTCTAAAACGGAAGGACGATGCCGGGGAGCCTGATATTGAGCATAAACAAACTCAGGATTCGTTCTGTATAGGTAAATACAGTTTCGATCCGTCTAAGAATGAATTAAGGGGATTTGACGAGGTCATCCAGTTGAACAAGAAAGAGAATTCAATTTTGCAGGCATTGTGTATACAGCAGGGTAATGTTGTCGAACGCAACGTTTTGCTCGAAGATAACTGGGGGAGTAGCGGGGTTATATATTCGCGTAGCCTCGATACTTATCTTGCCACATTGCGTAAATATCTGAAAAAAGACCCCGGTATTCAGATTATTACAGTGAAAGGAGTGGGGTATAAGCTTGTTTATAAGGAGGTATGAAAGAACAAAACGAATATCGGTATCTATAGCTAATAAATATCTTTAATTGAGAAGATTTAGAGCCTGTTTCAATTTTAGCGAAAATTTTTATTACAGGTTCAGGTCAATAGTTCTTAGGTAATCCTTCGGTCTCGGTCATCTTTTACAAGATTTATATAGTTTTTACCTTTGCATAGGAGAGAGTTAACGATAAATTAAGGAGCCATCAGTTT
>NZ_QVMO01000195.1 GCF_010501055.1 Dysgonomonas sp. 521 | reverse complement strand
CCTCAGTTAATGTCACTTTGTATCGTATTGCCATAGTTGCTTTTGTGGCAAATATACGATATTTGTCAGACATTATCAAATTGACATGACACTAGTATAAAATTCGGGGGCAAAGGTACATGTGTTTTAAGTAACTATAGAGTTCTTAATAAGTACAGGGTTGTAGAATTTAGGAACAATTATTTCTATAAAGCTTATTTTCTACTTATCTTTGCAATAAAATAAGAACAGGAAAATGAATAATTACCGATTAGGTGAATCTGATTATGAATTTCGCGTCAGCACATCCAACCTCTTGGATATGGTAGGAAAAACACATCTTACTACAGAGCTGACATTGATGAAGTGCGTTTCCGGCAGTGCAATCATTGCTATAAATTCGAGAAAGTGTACTCTTACAGCTAACCATAGTTTTATATTGTTGGAAGCAATGGAATTTCAAGTATTTGAAACGACGAGTGATTTTTCGGTAATCTGTTGTGCAGTATCCTTGCCATTTTACTTTGAATTATCGGCGAGGATATCCCCTAATGTTTTCAGCATTCTATTATATGGGAAACCGGATTTGTACAACGAGAAAGAGTTGCGACCAGTAGATTTATTATTTGAAAACTTATGTCTGCTATTCGACAACAACAAGCATAACAATAGAAGGGTTATGGCAATGAATCTTATTATATGCTATATTTATGAAATATATGAGCTTACATTGCCTTATGCAAATAGTCAGAAAGAAGATGATAAGAGTAAATATTATAGTCCTACGATAATCTCATTTTATAATCTGCTTGCAGTCCATTCTAAAAAGAATAGAAGTATTGAGTTTTATGCTGACAAACTAAATATATCAAGCCGTTATCTCTATAAAATTGTCAAGAATAGCCTCCATATAACCCCTAAACAAGTTATTGATGATGTAGTTGTTTCCATGATAAAACAAATGCTTTTGACCACGACCTTAAATAATCAGGAAATTGCATATAAGTTTAATTTTCCTGATCAATCTTCATTTGGGCAATACTTTAGGCGATGTACAGGTATGTCTCCTATAGCGTTCAAGAATAAGCATATAAACTCTTAACAATAGTACCAGTACGACGCTTCCGTTCTCGAATAGATCGAATGACGAACGTTGTGGGCCGATGTCGGTCGGTTTAAATTTGAAAGGTTTAACGTTGACCTCTTTCCTCATTTTTGGTTTGTATCGCACGCTGGGCTTATTTGCTGCTATCCATTCGGGTTCACTAACCAATACGTTCTTTGCAGCTTTTATAAGATACAGGCCCGAAACATGGTCTGTATCACGATGGGTAAGAATTACATAATCTATATATCCCACGAAGATATGCTGATCCTGAGAAGTTACTCGTTTATCGCCTCTTTCGTTGGAAGTATTGCTTTACTGGCCATATATTGCAACCGGCCAATATGCCTCTTCGGTTCTCCTCTTAAATATGTTGTTAATATATCTTTCAATGAATACAAAATAACAATTCAGTTACAAAACTGAATGATAATTTGGCGTTTGCGCTATAATATTTTGTGTTCAGATTTGAAAAAAGTCTGTGATTCAAAAATACCCAATCTCCTATTACAATTCTGTATAGAAAAACATCTTTCCATAGTGCGATAAAACTCCTATAATCAGCACAAAAGAAAATTATCTGAAAATAGTGTACTAAACTTGTGAATACAGGTGATTTATCCTCCCGACCTTTGCCATGTATCAATAAAACAAAGGATTATGGGAATAGTAATTATGAAATCGGGCGATTTTCAGGCACTAATGGAAAGAATAGAGGCCATAGAGAAATATATTTATCAAGTGGAGCCAAAGCAACCTCCTTTGCAGGAAATATGGTTGGATAACGAGGTCGTCTGCTCTTACCTGAAAATCAGCAAGCGGACTCTATAATTAAAATGTATGCGATTTATAAACAGATAGTTATGTATTTATTAGAGCATAACAGGTAACGATTTAGAAACAACCGGAACTCATCACTCTACTGTGATTTTCGCTATGCCGATTTTCAATTCATAGATTCAAATAACTCTTTTGACAAAGGTATACAATGTTTTTTAAAAACAATCAGGACAACTCCAAATTTGCATAAACATCAGCCAAGAGTAAAGCAGTACCGGATTCCATATATTTGAAGAGGACATTGAAAATTTGATGATTTGCTTTGCATAAAATTTAGTTTAATACTGATTGTTTAGCACAATTTACCCCTCGGAGGTCATGAAAAAAGTCATATCTTTTTCATTTATACTCGGATTAACCATATAGATATAAATCAGTTACATATTTATATATTAAAAAAAAGTCATATCAGCCATCCGGGCCATTCTTTATTCATTTTTCTGGTATTATATTTAGA
>NZ_QVMO01000194.1 GCF_010501055.1 Dysgonomonas sp. 521 | reverse complement strand
AACAGGATCGTGCGCTGAAATATCTTCATCAATCCTACCAGGAAAAAGTAGCGTTTGATTGGGTATGTACGGACGAAAATGTATCTTTGACATAATAATTTTTTGAATACCTGAAGTTAGCAATACTTTAGGAAATAGCAAAGACCGAGCTTGGGAAAGTTCGGTCTTTGTGCGTAAAAAAGAGGGCATGTCTATTTTGACACACCCTCTTTGTGTTTATTTATAGCTGGAAGAACTATTTCAATCCTTTGCAAATTAAAATATAAAACTTATATTTGCAAACAGATAACAGAGTTATTTGAAAGCATGAAAAACTAAGTGTATCTAAGCACTTTATACTTACTTATCTACTGCCCGTTTCATGCGAGAATCTTCAAAAACTGTTGATAGTCAATTTAATATCCTCAGACTACCACAAAGATAAAAAAAGTTAAGTAAATGATACCAGCTTATTTTGTAAGTTTATATTCTGAAACATAAAATGCAGCATGTATGAAATATGTATTGTTTATAATAGGAATTACGCTTTGCCTTTCGTCTTGTCAGACAACACGTCAGGCTAGTTCCGGCTTCCATGCATGGTTTAATGTGGCAGTGACGGACGATGAGGAAATCTATACCGATACAGCCAGTATCAAGCACGAGGCCGGCGTGGCTTATGCTTTCGAAAAGCGTATTTATACATCGCCACAGAGGCGTAAGGCTTATGTAGATAAGATAAAGGCAGAGTATACGAAGATGGGTAAGCCGCAGAAGGCTGACAAATGGAATGATTTCAGCTATTGTATATATTACAGCCTGTACGACTGCCCAAACAGGCGTTTCAGGGTTTTGTCGGTCGAAGATTATGATTCGGCGGGCAAACTGATTACAAAAACTACTGCTTCGAAGAAAAATATCCGCTGGCTGAATGTTAGTGCGGAGACGGTTGGGGATTACACGTTTTTCTTTGTCTGCGATTACGAAAAGTAAAGGCCTCAGACCTTTTTATTACTTTTGTAAGTAATAGAGTTTATATAGAATAAAGTGTTATGTGTTTTATTCGACATAAACTCTATTATCAATAGTTCGTTATAAACTAATCCCAAAGTTTCAATTGTGTACCTCCTGGCTTTGGCTTTTTAGCATCGCCGAAAACAGTCTTGCCCCCATACTTATAAGAAGTATCGCGTTCGTGCTGTACCAGATCGTCAAAATAATTATTGGGAGTATATCCCTTTTCTATTTCCTGAGATATTTTAGAAAGGTTCTTTAAAGCTTCCGACTTGTCATTATCCCCCAATCTGGACTGATGGATAGCCTTATCGAATATCTCGATAGTTTCGTCATATACCCGTGTAGGTACGGGGAACGGATGCCCGTCCTTTCCTCCGTGGGCGAACGAGAACCGTGCCGGATCGGAAAAGCGGGACGGCGTGCCGTGTATCACTTCGCTGACCAATGTAAGCGATTGCACTGTACGAGGCCCCACACCCTCGAGTAAAAGCAGGGATTCGATATTCTTGATATCCGTCTCGTGGGCAAGGATCAACGCAGCCCCCAAACGTTTCAGGTTTACATCTTCCACCCGCACATCATGATGATCGGGCAAGATAATGGAAACCTCACGCATCAGCTTATCCGGCAATTCCTTGGTCAGTTCCAAGATACCATCTTTGGTAGGAGACGCCAGTTTATCCGTCAGGTTAAGGATCAGACCCTGATTTTTTCCACAAACAGACGTATGCGGTTCTTCCACGAACGAACGGATAGAGGACGAAAGCCAGTGATAGCGCCGTGCCATCCGGTTATCGGCGTTCATACCCTGCTGTATAACAGCCCACTCGCCTTCTACCGTAACGACAAAGGAATGCAGATAAAGCTGAAAACCATCCTGAACGGCTGTATTGTCTACCTTTGCCGACAGGCGGCTATTCCTTACCAGTTCTTCGCCGTTGAGTCCGGTTTTATTCGCTATTTCGAGAAGTTCAGCGGGGGTTTGGCGGGAAGATTTCCCCCGTCCTCCACACACATATACGCCTAATTCGGACGACCGTTTATTTATCGCTTTTTTCAAAGCGTTCATCACAGATGTTGTAATGCCTGACGAGTGCCAGTCCATACCCAACACACAACCCAGCGACTGGAACCAAAACGGGTCGCTAAGACGTTGCAACAATGCCGGACGCCCATACTCTATAACGATAGCTTCTACAATGGCGCCACCCAGCAAACTCATTCGCTGAGCCAGCCACTGAGGCACTGTCCCGTAATGGAGAGGTAAATCGGCATGTCCGCGTTTCATAAGGCTAAGGTAATCGAGTAGGAGGAAAATGAAATAGTTTCCTCCTATTTCATTTTCCGACCTCTCACACCACCACGCATGCCGTTCGGCACGTGGCGGTTCCTTA
>NZ_QVMO01000193.1 GCF_010501055.1 Dysgonomonas sp. 521 | reverse complement strand
CAGGTGCGCCCGTAAGGGTACATAATAAATATAGCTTTGGCAAGCTATTAGGTTCGCGTTCTTTGAAAAAATAACCTATCATCACCCGACTTATCCGTTAACGAAAGACGACGGGGAGTGTCGCATGTCGGGAACGCCACGAGCAGACAAACTACCATGTTTCGGCTGAGTGGCTAGATGAAACGATAGATATGAGGATAAAGTCTGGATTGATTGAACGATAGTCTGAGCGGTCAGATGGTTAGGCTTTGACGTAAGGTAGTTATACAATTCCCAAAGAATTGAAACTCGTCATATCGTGGTACTCAAGCTCTCCTTGCAGGGGCTTTGAGCAAAAGAACTTACTACGACGCAACTTCATACAAAGTAAAGGACGAAAGTCGTATCCGACAATCTATCATGCCAAAATAATCTGAATTTCAGATTATGTTATTATGTATCTAAACGGGGATTACCTAAACCGGAAAGCCAGTTGTAAGGCTATGGGAATAGTCCCTGAATATCCGGCACGGTAACAGAGCTTCCGTAGTAGTCCGAGCAAGGGAAAGCCTTGTACATGGCGAAGGGAAGCAGTTAATTCAGTTTAATATAATTAATGGAAAATGTGTGAGACATGAGAAATCCGGAAAAAGTATTAAACAGTCTATGCCAACACAGCAGCAACTTGACTTACAAGTTCGACAGGCTGTATAGGATTCTGTTTAATGAAGAAATGTACTACGTTGCCTATAAGCATTTGTACGCAAAACCAGGCAATATGACCAAAGGTGTCGATGGAAAAACCATTGACGGCTTCAGTATACCTAAAATTAAACAGTTAATTGATACGCTCAAAGATGAAACGTATCGCCCTTACCCCTCGAAAAGGACGTATATTCCGAAAAAGAATGGAAAAAAACGTCCCTTAGGAATTCCTGCATTCTATGATAAACTTCTACAAGAAGTCATAAGAATGATTTTGGAAGCAATTTATGAAGGCTGTTTTGAAGATTCTTCACATGGTTTCAGACCTCAGAAGAGTTGTCATACTGCTCTTAAAAGCATTCAGAATAAATGTAATGGTACAAAATGGTTTATTGAAGGAGATATTAAAGGATTCTTTGACAATATAAATCACGAAGTGCTTATTAACATTCTGAAAGAGCGAATTGCAGACGATAGGTTCATAAGACTGATTCGTAAGTTCCTGAATGCAGGATATGTTGAAGACTGGGTATTTCATAAATCGTATAACGGAACTCCACAAGGTGGTATTATCAGCCCGATATTGGCTAATATCTACCTTGATAAGTTCGACAAATACATGAAAGAATATATCAAGAAATTCGACAAGGGGAAAAGGAGAAAAGAAAATCCTATTGCAAAGCAATTCGGACATCGTAAGGCTAAGTTGGTGTCGAAGCTCAAAAATGTAAAAGACGCAACAGAAAGAAAACAACTGAATGAGCAGATTAGAGAAATTGTAAAAGAACGTTTGAAATATCCAGCTGGAGATGAAATGGACAGCAGTATAAAACGTCTGAAATATGTGAGGTATGCGGATGATTTTCTGATAAGTGTTATTGGAAATAAAGAAGACTGTAAACAGATTAAAGAAGACATCAAAAACTATATGTATGATGTACTTAAACTGGAACTGTCGGAAGAAAAAACTCTGATAACAAATGCACAGAAATCAGCTAAATTCCTTGGATATGACATCTTTGTACGCAAATCCAATGATACACACAGGGATAAAAACGGACATCTTGTAAGAAGCTATGACCATAAGATTGTTCTCTACGTTACGACCGAAGTAATGCGGAATAAACTCTTTGCCTATGATGCAATGAAAATTGTAAAAAGGAATGGCAAAGAAGTCTGGAAGCCCAAAGGACGTAACTACATGAGGAATCTGGATGATTTAGAAATTATCAGCCAATACAATTCTGAAATCATGGGCTTCTACAATTACTACTCTATTGCGAATAATAGTTGTGTTATCGACTCTTTTTATAACATCATGGAATACAGCATGTATAAAACCTATGCAGGCAAATATCGTACTTCCAAGAAAAAGATAATAGCGAAATACAAGAAAAATGGTGTTTTTGCTATTCCTTACAAAAATAAAAGAGGTTATACTTTCTACCGAGAATTTTACGACAGGGGTTTCAAACGTAAGGAAATGCCTGATGTGAACTTAAATGACAGGCTTCCCAATACGATTGCTATTAACGGTGGAAGAAACGGACTTATAACAAGGCTGCAAGCCAGAGTGTGTGAATTATGTGGTTCAACAGATGAACTCGAAATGCACCATGTCCGTAAACTCAAAAACCTAAAAGGAAAATCAGATTGGGAAGTTAAAATGATTGCTCGCAAACGTAAAACTTTAGCAGTATGTATAAAATGTCATCACAAAATACACGCAGGCAGCATAGACTGAATGAGTTAATGGAGAGCCGTATACATGGAGACGTGTACGTACGGTTCGGAGGCGAGTGCTTGGAAACCTACCACTGTGAAAGGGGGCAAGGCGCCGGGTGCTTAGCCTATGGGCAGAT
>NZ_QVMO01000192.1 GCF_010501055.1 Dysgonomonas sp. 521 | reverse complement strand
AAAAGTATAAATGTGATTTTATACGTTGCTTAAAACGACTCATATCTTTGACCAAAGCCGAACGGGTTCTCACTAAAGAACGATCTTCTAGTGTCGATATACATGGAACATGAATACCGGACAAATCTCCTGAACGGAGTTCCCGTGCTAATTTCCGGCTATCCACAGCATCGTCTTTTTGCAACTTCTCTTTCTGAGTGCAGGCAACATCTGCGGCATTTACAACTATATTTTTTATTCCCATAGATTCTAATCTGAAATGTGTCCAGAAACCACTAAAGCCTGCCTCATAAACAGAATAATAAGTACCACCCGGAAAGTGAGTATGTAAATAATCTGCCAGCCTTGTCGGATCCGCAGCTTGAGTAAACGTCTTGTGGTGACTATGTTCGCTCAAAATCGTCACTGACCAACTCCGTAAATGTACATCAATGCCCGCATAAATGCTTTGTCCTTTGAAACTTAATTTGTTAATTTGTTCTTGCATAAGCTCTAAATATTATTATGTTATATAATCAAACTCAAATATAATAATACTCGTGGGCTTATGCATATTTGCTATCGCCGTAATTCAAATACAAACATAGGAACTAAATCACTCCGTCATCCGTAAAAAAAACTATATTTGTAATAAATCTGATCATTATGAAAATAGACCTATTGCCCGTAGTAAAGTCGATTACAATTATATTTATCCTCTTCATTGTATGCGCATTATCAGTCAATGCAAAAAACAGGCTGGATTCCTTACTGACAGAACTTGACAAAACAATAGAACAGGAAGAGTACTATACATCACTTAAAGAAGAACGAATAAAAGGATTAAAACAGGATTTATTAAAAACATCAGATACAGATGCCAGGTTTCATCTGTATAAAGAGATTTTTAATGAATATGAGGCTTTTATCTGTGACTCTGCATATCAGTATTCCCTATTATGCCTGTCTCTGGCCGAACAACAAAAGAACATATACTGGATAAATGAGAGTAAACTGCAAATATCCAGTACGCTAACAATATCAGGTATGTATCCCGAAGCCGTGGAACTCTTAAGTTCGATCGACAAAGCAGTGCTGGGAGAAGAACAAATAATCGATTATTACACTAATTATTACCATGCGTACAACGAATGGGGCGAGTATGCGGAGTACAGTTACGCGGCAAAGTATAAGCAAAAAGGGAAAGCATATCAGGATTCGGTATTAGCGCTTGTAAAACCCAACAGCTTTGAGTACGTCATGGAATATGCGTGGAGATATATGGAACAGGAAGAATATGATAAAGCAAAGAAATTACTATTCGCCTACTTACCTAAAGTAAAACAAGACACAAGGCAATATGCCATGATAACATCAGTTATCGGTATTTTACAGTGGTATCTGGATGATATAGAGAAGCATCAGGAATATCTTGCTATTTCCGCTATTTCTGATATAAAGGCAGCTGTAAAGGAAAATACCTCTCTCAGGAGCCTCGCAAATGTCATATTCCAAGTAGGAGGCGAACTGGAAAGAGCGAATAATTATATCAAGAAAAGCCTGAGTGATGCCAATTTTTATAACGCGCGCTTAAGAAGCATCCAGATCTCCAAGTTATACCCTCTTATCGAAAACGCATACCAACTGGAGAGAGAGCAACAACAAAAAAGGCTGCACATGCTGCTCATTGTGATTAGTATATTATCCGTCTTACTTATATTGACCATTATATATATTATCAGCCAATTCAAAAAACTGGCGGAAGCGCGTAAGCAAACACTGATTGCAAACGAAAAACTGAAAAATAACAACATAGCTCTAGCAGAAGCCAACCATATCAAAGAAGAATATCTGGGAAGGTTTCTCAGCCTTTGCTCCCTGTATATAGAAAAAATGGAAAAACATCATCGCGCCCTGAACAAAAAAGCCAAGGAGGGTAATCTGGATGAACTATATAAGGCTCTTAAATCCAACCAGTTTATCGAAGATGAATTGAATGATTTCTACCATAATTTCGACAGCGCTTTCCTTAACATCTTTCCCAATTTCGTAAATCAGTTCAATGCCCTCCTGATCGAAGAGGAAAGAGTGATCCCAAAGCAGGATGAAAAACTGACAACCGAGTTGAGAATATTTGCGCTTATCCGTTTAGGAATTACCGATAGCCAGAAGATAGCCGAGTTCTTACGCTATTCAATCACAACCATCTACAATTATCGTTCGAAATACAGGAATAAGTCGGTAGTACCCCGTGATGAATTTGAGAATGAAGTAATGAATATAACTTCATACTGATTATAAATTAAAATTCTATGCAATAGATATTGGAGCATTGTAGGAGGGTGTCTCAAAAGTAAAACACCTCTATCAAATTGTTACTCTCTTTGTCATTGCCTCGCCTTCGCTTCGGCGAACGTTGTTTCTGAGTGCAACGAAGAATCCCGACCTACCAGATACGAGATGTTTCACTCCGTTACCAATGACGTCATTTAAATTATATCCGTTTTGACAATCATAAAATTGTGTTTTTTAGCTAGTTTACCCATAAGTCTTATTTCGTTAGCATTGA
>NZ_QVMO01000191.1 GCF_010501055.1 Dysgonomonas sp. 521 | reverse complement strand
AGTTTGCTAAGAATTTGAGCGAATAATGTTATTTTTGCCATGAGAGGTTCGTTTTTTGTGTTGCACCTCAAAGGTAACTTTAAGGAACAGAAAACGAAAACCTCTCACTTTTTATTTAGGACGCTATTGGAGATTGTATATAAAATCGAATGAAAACTCTTGTATCTTGAATAAAATATTATATCTTTGCACTCGCTAACCCAGAATGGTTCCTTGGCCGAGTGGTTAGGCACCGGTCTGCAAAACCGTTGACGGCGGTTCGAATCCGCCAGGAACCTCTAAGTATGTTGAAGGATTAGAAAGTAAATTTCTAATCCTTCTGTTTTTCAAGTAATTAACGCCTTTGTGGTAGAAGGTTTAGAAAGCGAAATTTCAGAAATTGCACACTTTGTTGGTCAAATGTTAGTCAAATTAAAAACGATTAAATCATGAGAGCAACAGTAAAATTTCAGTTAAGACAGTTCTATGTCAGTAAAGACGGTAAGCAATCATTAGCACTACGCTACATCGCTAATCGCAAAAGTTCCTACTTCGGTCTTGGTATTTCAATCTATCCCAAACACTGGGATAAAAATGCCTTAATGGTTCGCAAAGGTGATCCGTTATCTTACCAGTTCAACAAAATTATCCGGGAAGTACACCAAAGGGCTACAAGCTTGATAATGGACAACTACAATAACCCGTTGCCTATTCCAAAGTTCCGGGAGTTGTTGTTTGAGAAGACAGAAAGCCATACTGACTTTTACGACTTTATCACACAGGAGTTGGAGTTCCTGCAAACAGACAGGCGCAAAGGGACTATTGATAACTACAAAAAGCTTATTAATACGATGAAAGTATGGAAACCTACGCTTTCATTCAGCGAGATAACGCTCGACTTCATTCAAAGCTTCCATAAACACGAAATCGAATCCGGGAACAAACAGTCTACTGTTTACAAAAAACACGCTAATTTCAAGTTTTTGATAGGTGTAGCGATGAAGAAAGAACTAATCACCAAGAATCCATATGATAATTTTGAGATTAAGAAGAAAATCAAGACCGAGAATACGGATGTACTTACAGAGGAAGAAATTGCAAAACTATACGATGTATATCAGAGTGGTGTCTACAGCAAAGGTAAGCAAGTTGTTCTCCGGAATTTCCTTTTTTCCTGTTATTGCGGGCTTTCTTTTGTGGAATTTGATGTAGTTACTTATGCGGATGTGAAGACTTATGTGGTAGACGGAAAAGACTGTTTGTTGCTTGTTAATGAGAGATACAAGAATAATATGCCCTATCAAATCCCTATTGTTTCTGATAAAGTTAAAAATTTGCTTGGCACAGGTCAGGATTTCCAAAAGATATTCACGGCATTATCTAATCAGCCAACTAACCGTTATCTGAAAGAGATTATGAAGGAGCAAGGCATTGACAAACGAATCACGTACCACCGAGCAAGGCATAGTTTTCGAACGATAGCTACAGGCAAAGGTATTTCAGATAGCAATATTGAGCACATGATGGGGCACTCTGAAAAAGACGTCATGAAAGAAACATACACCCATCTTCAGGACGATTATTTAATTCGGGAAATGTTGGCGAAATGGATAGTATAAAAGTCTAATTTTTAGAAATGTAGTTTCTATTTCTTAGAATTAGAGAGAAAAGGATTATCTTTGTGGGCCGAGTATAATTAGATGAAGATTGCGTAAATATGTGAGCTGCCATTTGGCGGGAAACCATAAATTAAAAAGTAAAATTATGAACAAATTATTTTTTTTAGCAACTTTAATAACTTTATCATTTGCAAGTTGTACACAAAACAACATTGAAGTAGATTATTTGAAAGAGGGGAAAAAGTACACGGAAACTGTATACTTAGACTTTATATCAGATAATGGAACAATCATATCACCTTATATCGAATCAGTAAAGTTCGGTTATTTAGACTCAATATCATTTCCAGACGGAAACCCTGATGATATGGAGGTACATATATCATATAGACCACTAAACTTTGCAAAGAATATTAAGCCATATTCACCTGAGTATTATGCTGTTTATGCCATTCATAACATACATAAAGTTATTGAATATTATAATTTGTTATTTGATAATAAGATTGATTTCAATAGTCAAGAAGGATATAGAATACTAGAAATTGTATTTGGAAACTCTCCTCTTTTGACTACTCCAAAAACATATTGCTTTGAAGAAAAATCAATAATGTCGCCATCATTATTTTTTCACGAAATAGGACATCGAGCATTTTGGTATATGGAAAGTGAATCGGGATTGGGAATTAATTTCGACGGATTAACCATTGTTCATATGGGACTACTTGAGTATTTTAATATGTCATTAAATAATTCATCCGTAGAAGTGGAGGAAGACCCTAATCATCCTGGATTGTTTAGACGTGATGCAAGAAATAATTAGGGGAGCAACCTTGAATGATTGGTACCTGAAAGTCATTGAGCAATACAAAGAGCAACTGTTATCCGTTTCCAAGTATATAGTAGCCGACGCCTATTTTTCCAAATTCTCTTTCACCCAAGGACTCCACGATTTGGGCTTCCATCTGGTAAGTCGTCTGCGGGATGACTCCAACCTGCTCTATCTTTATCAGGGAGAGAAGACCGGAAAGAAAGGACGCCCCAA
>NZ_QVMO01000190.1 GCF_010501055.1 Dysgonomonas sp. 521 | reverse complement strand
CCGTTCTCGGCACTTGGCTTGTTCAGGTCGTCACGGTATTTTACCGATACGGTGAATGTACCGCTCAGGTCGGTTCCCGTTGCCCACGATGTACTACCGGGAGTGATATCTTCGATAATGTCACCGTTGGTATTGACGTGGATAAAGCGGATATTACTTACCTTGTCCGTGCCGTTGGTCTTGAAGGTATAAGTCTGCGTATTGGTAGCCGGTTTGCTGAAGTCAGCCTTCTGCGAGGTACGGCTGGCTTGTGTCCCGCAACCATCGCCAAAGTTGCTTTCAACCACATCGAAGCAGGTAATCCCGATGAACGTACCTTTACCTATAGCCATATTTTCTACCACATCCACAGTATATACCCCCGAGTTCATCGGCGTGCTGCCTGCACAGCCACTGCCGTTGCCTACCTCACAGTAGTATTTGTAGGTGCCTGCTGCCGGTTCTTTGACTATGCAGCTATTGCTTGTTTCACCGCTTAGTTTGGTATAGGTAGTGCCGCCGTTCGCGCTGCGGTACCACTGGTACGATACGGTAGGCGCGCCCGATGCGAAGCTTGCCGATACCTTACCCAGCGTCACTTCCGTATTTACAAAGGTGGTCTGCTTGCTGTCCGCACTTGGCGATACACTTATAGGGCTTACGCAATCGTCTTTCAAGGTTACCGCATGTTGTCCGATACCCGTACCGCAGGCATTGCTTACCTCTACCTTTACGGTGGTGGTGGCAGCCGTGCCTGTAGCACTGAACTTGACCACTGCAAACGAGGTATTGCCTCCACCCGACTGTATGGTGGCATCGCCTGTCACCGTCCATTTGTAAGACGTAGCAGGACCAAAGTTGATATCGGCCGTATAGGTTACCACATCGCCCTTGTTGGGTTCTTCGGCGCTGCGGTTCAGTGTCACCGTTGGCACAGCCGAACTTTCGTTCGAGAGGGTTATCGTTGCAGCCGGGCTGGTACAGCCTCCGGTTTCGGTCACCGTTACCGAGTATTCGCCGCCGGTGCTTACCGTAATACTCTTGGTGGTGGCGTATGGCTGCCCGTCTTTGTACCACTGGTAGGTATATGTACCCGCGCCCGAAGGTACGGCATTGAGCGTAGCCACGCCCGAGCAGAGCACCTTATCGCCTGTGATATTCGGGCGTTGTGGTATTGTTCCCGTAGTGATGGTTTCCGTGCCGATGGCTTCGGCCGCACAGCTGCTGCTCATGGTAGCCCGGCAGCGAAGCACAAAGCTGCTGCCCGTGGCAGGTACGGTGTACAGTATATTTTGTCCTGTGCCTATCTGTGTATTGTTTTCGTACCATGTGTAGGTATAGCCCGGCTGCACATTGCTTACCGATAGCTGTACGCTGCCTCCCGCGCAGAAAGCGGCAGGCTTGGCAATAACAGGGGTAATAAGGTCTGCTCCCGTATTAGGGTCTACCGATACGGTTACCGTTTCGCTCGGGGTAGAGTAGCATGTACCATCATTCACCACGGCAAACCAGTCGCCTACGCCTGCCTGTATCTCAGTGCCTGTAAGCCCCGAGTCCTGCCCGTCCTTGAACCAGACAACGGTGCCTGTTCCCGATGGGTTGGAGGCTATCAGGGTGGTGGTGCCATTGGCATCGCATACCATACCATTGTTGCCACGCACTACGATAGCTACGGGCGCAGGGGCTCCCGTACCGTCCTTGCTCACAGTAACGGCATTGCCTGCTTTTTGCCCGCAGCCTATCAGTCCCATCCAGATATCGTATACTCCCGCCTGTGTGACGGTAATGTAGTTTACCCCGCGGGCGATCTCTATGTTGTTGCGTGTCCATATCAGTTCGTCGAGGTTTGATGTTGCAGGGTCTACCCACAGGTACACGGCTCCTCCGGCGCAGAATGAGATGGCCTTACCCGAAGGCTTGCTGTTGATGGCAGGTGCTGTTCCCAAAGAAGGGTCGCAGCTTTGTCCCAGCTGGCTGAACAGGAAGTCTTTGTATAAGCCCGTACAGCTACTGGTCACCCGTACCACCGCCGAACGGGGCTTGGTAGAGTTATTGGCCTCGAACGAGACGCGGAATGTCCCCGCCGTTTCGTCCGTTTCCGTCAGCGAGAGGTAATCGGCACCCGTCAGCACGGCAAAGGTGAAAGGCCCGTTTACACAATCGGGGTCGGTGATTTCAAATTCATCGTCACAGCCCGTACCGTCTGCCTCAACATCGGTACACGGCTTGGGGCTGATCTCCATCTGGCTGGTACCGTCGCACATGCTTATCCAGCGCTGGGCGTTGTAGTACTCCACACAGCGGGTATCGGTGTTGTAGATAGTCAGCCCTTCGTAGAGGAAGGGTGTCGCCCTGTTAGGGTCGGAGGTGAAGGCCGAGCCTATAGCACCGTCTTTGAGCGCGTTGCGCTGTGCGGTACTCAGGTGGGGAAGGCGCAGGCCTCCGGTGTTGCTACTGCCGGAGACGACCTCCAGGATGGAATAATTCTCGGGGGATTTGCCTTCCCCTACGGTCACCTGGGCGCGCAGCCCGGAACCAAAAAGCAGCATTGCAAAGAGAAGCAACGGCAATAGCCTTCGCTTACTCTGTTGTGTGCAGGTTGTTTTCATAAAAGTAATTTTTAAGCCACCCCCTCCCGGCCTCCCCCAAATGGGGAGGAGACTGGAGAGATGGAAAGATGAATAATACACCTCNGAATAATACACCTCACCCCAACCCTCTCCACTGGAGAGGGGGAAGCAGAGGCTCTGTTTATTATATTTAAATTTGAGTTGCTTTGACCGCCTCGCACTACCTCCCCGATAGGGGGAGGCAGGAAGGGGTGTATTACGGGGAGGCTCCGCCCTACTACTTTCGCAAGCGGCGGGCAGAATAAGTGAAGACAAATAAGACAACATTG
>NZ_QVMO01000189.1 GCF_010501055.1 Dysgonomonas sp. 521 | reverse complement strand
AATAACAAAGATTATAGTTATGCGCCTTTCTTTTTTATGTCTAATTCAATAATTTATTGTACTTTAAATAATTCATCTAATAATATGGAGTTGTTTAGAATTGCTTCCCTGACCTCTGTATCCTCCCACTGCCTATAAAACAGACAACTATTGAGCTATATTGACCAATTGTTTGTAGTACATACTGCTGATAAAAATTGGCCCCAGAAAAAATTGGCATCTCTACAATGAATTGAATTATATTGATATTTATTTATTTTGTATTTTTATTTTGAAATGGTATGGAATACCAATACTCCATTTTCTACAATAATTTCAACTTCACCATCTTCAATCCATTTTAAGATACCTTTTGCTGATTTATAATTTTCATCATTGGGATTGCTTGCATAGTTTCTTAACTCTTCAATATAGGCATCAATGTAAGGCTGATTTAATTGTAGTTCTTCAATTTCTTTTTTCCATTTATCAGGAGTAAAATATTCAATAGATATAGAAGGATTAAGATTATACTTGTGATAGACCTGTTTCATTACCTTTTCAATTTCATCAGGTTGATATTTTTCTGTTCCTTTGGTATCAAGCATAACAATTGCATCATGTATGGTTAATACATTACAACCTCTTTTCTTATATAGTTTTTCAAGTATCTGATGAAAAATTTCAGCTTCTAAGCCCATCATCATATTACTTAATAGTTTGGTGTCTTCTTTGGGCTTATATACATTTATTAGGTCATATACATTTTTATATTTCTTTTTGAAAGCTTTGGCAAAACCCTTATACCTTGTATTGGTAGTTTTTGAATAAAATACTTCCTTAAACAATGTAGTCTTAACTTCATCCCTTAACAATCCACTACCCTTAAATTCAGTTGTAAAATCCTCCCAAAATTTTCCAAGTGAAGTTTTAACCATATATTCAATTACATTTGTTGGTATCTTATTTGCATTTTTTGAAATTTTCTGAATGTTGATTTTCAATGATTTATAAAAATTCTCATTATCATAAGGGGATATAACATAATTATTGTAAGAATATATTTTATTAAAAGAATTAATTTTATAATCATCAATTATTTTATATAAATAATTTAATTGATTTTCATTTATTTCATATTTCTTAATCAAATAATAATTTAATAATAATGGATGGGAGTTGCTTATATCCAATGAATATTTGATGTTTAGAAATGATCTTAAATATCTTGGTGTTCTTGATAGAATGGTATGGATTCTGTTATTCTTATCAATGCTTATAATTTCAAAAGATGTTTTGTCTTTGTATTGGTAAAATACATTCTTGTAATATTTTTCCTGTCTGATACTCTGATATTTTCTTGTGTTGATAAACTCTTCTGCTTCATCTATATAAGTTAGTTTCAGTTGATTCAAAACTTTATTATATTTCTCCTTTATTGTGTTTTCCATATTCTTTAATCAGTTTAATTGCTTTATTATTGTATTTTATCAGTTTTGGATTTAGGGTTTCAATGGTTGAAATTTTATTGTAGTAATTTTGGTGAATGGCATAGGATTTTGAATATTTTTCAACCAAATACATTTCATTAATGGTTATTATTTCCTTTTCTTGCAGTGTCAATAAAATTTCCTGATAATCATTCCCAACAAGTTTTTGTAGGGCTGATGCATTCAGATTTGTGATCCCATTTTCATTATTGGTACACCTGCAGGCAATAAGATGAATTAGGTAAACAATTTTATGGTATAAGGGCAACCTTTTGTTTTTTAATACCTGTCCTTTCCTTACTTTCTTGCCTTTTTCTTCCTCCATGTAGTATTCAGCAAAAGGACTTTCAGAAACATTGTCTATTGGTTGTTTCCTTTCAATATGATAATCAATAATCTCATCAATATTTAAACCATTAATGAAATACTGCCTTATTTTTTCTGCTTTTTTTGTCATTTCATATCACTTTCTTAAAGACGATAGTATTTATAAATATCAATACAACTCAATGTGTTTCAATAAATATATAATTAAAAAATGAATATGGCAAAAAGGCAATGGAGGGAAAGCTCTCCAGAAACAAAAATGAAGCAGTCCCTAAAAAAACAAGGGTGCAATAATCCAAATTATGGAGGAAAAATTACAAAATCTGATGAGGTAAGAAAAAAGATTTCAGATTCATTAAAGTTATATTGGCAAAATTTGCCATCAAAGAATGATAATCCAAATTAAAATATTAAAATAACCTCTAAAATTTGAATACAATGAAAATTAGTGACTTAACAAATGAAGAAGTAAAAGCAATAGTAACTGAGGTGCTTTTTAATTATAAAATAGAGAGTATTATTTTTGAGAATCTTATTGACAATATAAGATATGAGATACTACAAAAGATTGAAGAATATCCAAACCACGAAGAAGGACAGAGAGTAGCTTCACTTATACGAGATGTATTTGATTCTTGCCAACTTATTATTCAAATAAATGAGTAGTTTAGCATAACATTGAGACACGTTCATTATACGAAGTGTATTTTTATTTATATTTGCTTCAACAATATTATTATCAGCGATTTAAGTAGTATTTTTGGGGCTAAAAAAGTGTATTTTACCCTGTGTACAAGCCTTATAAATCGCATTGGTATTTATATTTCTGAAAAAATATTTATTCTCTGAATTATATAGTTAAAGTGAATTGTTTTTCTCTTTGATTAACTTGTATATTTGCTCCAAAT
>NZ_QVMO01000018.1 GCF_010501055.1 Dysgonomonas sp. 521 | reverse complement strand
ATGTAGGGGCAGTGGCTTGTCCCTGCCCGCTTGTCATCGTTTACGGGCACCCACAAGGGGATGCCCCTACAGCAGGATATAAAATTTTGTCATGTACTATGAAAATATTCGTATAAAATTTAAACAGACTCTAAAAGAAATCTAATACACATCACATTATGAATTATTTTAAGATTACGATTTTAACAATCGCGTTATTGCTGTTGTCTCACTCCCTGTGTGCTCAAAATGAAGGGAAATACAATCCTGTAGATTTTTCATTACAACTGAAGAATATGCACTTATGGAGAGGGTTACAAGTTACAAACACGGCATTGGCAGCTGTAGACCTGAACATTAAAGATAAAAGCAAGAGCTTTACTTTCGGCCTTTGGGGTGGTGCAGGTTGCACAGGAGACTATAAAGAGTTTGACTACTATTTGTCGTATGAGAAAAACGGTTTCAAAGTAGCGTTGTGGGATATTTATAATTTTTCCAAAGACGCGACTTACAACAACAGGCAGGTCTTTAATTACAGTGCCAGAGAAACAGGGCATTTTATAGATCTTTCGATTGCGTACCGTTTTCAGGGAAGTTTCCCGTTGAATATTAGCTGGGCAACTGTGATTTTTGGACGAGACAGGGGGGCGATGAATGAAAAGAACCTGTATTCCACTTATGTGTCTATGGATTATCCTGTACTGAGAGGAAACGTTGTGGATGTGGATCTGGGGCTTGCCGGAGCATTTGCTCTCAATCCTGAAAAAGGAACGGATGCTCATTTCTACGCCAAAGACGCCGGTATTGTAAATATTAGTGTTACAGCCTCTAAGAAACTGCAATTAGGAAGCTATACTTTGCCCGTTTCGGTGATGGGTATGTGGAATCCGGCTAATAATGAAGCTAATCTCCAAATCGCATTGGATATATTCTAATAGTAGTGCTATACTTTTACGTTAGTGAATTATGTCAATCAGTAGTTGATAAGTTAAATGTTCAATTTCATTAGTCGTTTGTCGTGACTCGGCATAACATAAAATAAATTTTAGTTCTGCCCTCGCTACTTAAAACGTTCTTTTATTTTTTACATAAAGCTATCCTAGGCTAAATACTTTAGTCGTAGCTCCCTGCTGCCGCGCCCTCCCGGGCTTGTCCCTTCTTTTGGCATTGCCCAAAAGAAGGCAAAAGGCTAGTGCTTTGTCCCTCGGCGACCCACCAACGGCTTGCCGGCTAAACGGGACGAAACTCGCCTTCGGCTCGGACAACATCCCGTTTCACGCCGCCTGCACCGGGTGGGTACCCCGCCTGCGGAACTTATGCACGGAGTCGCAACGCAACGTCAAGACAGAGGATAGACCCTGCAAATCAGGCGTCAGCCAGCGCCGTTAGCAAGCGTACGGGGTACCCACCCGGTGCAGGCGGCGTANCCCCGCCTGCGGAACAGATGCACGGAGTCGCGACGCAACGTCAAGACAGAGGATAGACCCTGCAAATCAGGCGTCAGCCAGCGCCGTTAGCAAGCGTACGGGGTACCCACCCGGTGCAGGCGGCGTAGAATGAAGTGCGGGCGCTTTTAAGCATCATCTGCCAATTATCGCAATGATGAATTTTTCATCACTTCATTCAGCCGGCAAACCGATGGTGGGTCGTACGGCGAAGCGGGGCGCAATGCTTTTTTGCTTACTTTTGGAGCTTTGGCCAAAAGTAAGGCAAGCAATCTGTGATTGCGCGCAGAATAAAAAATAAAAGAACGTTTTAAGTAGCGAGGGCAGAACTGAATTAAAAATTCATGTTATGCCGAGTCGCGACAAACGACTAATGAAATTGAACACATAATTTAAACAAAACGAAATACTGATTCACATGAATTATTAATTTGGAAAGGAGTTATCAGCCTGATAACTCTTTTTTACTTACATAAACTTTCGATATTTATTTAAATAATTTCGATTTAAATATTTTGTATTTCGAAATGTTTCGTATATTTGTGTATCATATTTTTAAACTAATTGTCATGAAACATTCTCCGGAATCATTTGATGTAATTATTATCGGTGGAGGCGCTACGGGGGCGGGCGTTGCCCGTGACTGCTCGCGCAGGGGACTCAATACCGTGCTTCTCGAACGCTATGATATAGCTACCGGGGCTACCGGGCGAAATCACGGGCTTTTGCATAGCGGAGCGCGGTATGCCGTCACAGACAGGGAATCGGCTGAAGAATGTATCAAAGAAAATATGATATTAAAGCGGATAGCCAGCCATTGTGTTGAGGAAACGAACGGTTTGTTTCTAAGCCTTCCCGAAGATGATATCAATTATCAGAAGCGATTTGTTGAAGCATGTACTTTAGCCGGTATAAAGGCGGATGTAATTGATCCTAAAGCCGCCCTTCTGTTAGAGCCTTCTGCAAACCCTGATATTATTGGTGCGGTGCGAGTTCCTGATGGTTCTATCGATCCGTTCCGGTTGACGGCATCCAATATGATAGATGCAAGGGAGCGTGGAGCTACAATACTGACTTACCATGAAGTAACAGGGTTGATCAAAGAACAGGATCGCGTTGTTGGCGTAGAAGTTTTCGATCACAAACAAAAAGAAACGAAGAATATATACGGTTCCATCGTTGTGAATGCCGGAGGTATCTGGGGGCAACATATCTCGGCACTGGCTGGTGTAACAGTCAAAATGCTACCTGCAAAAGGTTCTTTGCTCATATTCGGGCATCGGGTAAACAATCTGGTGTTGAACAGATGCCGGAAGCCTGCTGACGCGGATATTCTCGTTCCGGGAGATACGATATCGTTGATTGGTACCACTTCTATGAATATTCCTTACGACCAGATCGATAATATGATTGTAACCCCGGAAGAAGTGGATATATTGGTAAGTGAAGGGGAGAAGCTTGCGCCTAAACTTGCCCGCACCCGTATTCTGCGCGCTTATGCGGGAGTGAGGCCTTTGGTGGCTTCGGATAATGACCCTACCGGCCGTAATGTAAGCCGTGGCATTGTGTTGCTGGATCATGCCGAAAGGGATGGCTTGCAGGGATATATCACAATCACAGGCGGAAAACTGATGACTTACCGCTTGATGGCGGAATGGGCAACCGACCTGGTTTGTAAGAAACTGAATGTTGTTAATGCCTGTACGACGGCTGATGAAAAGCTTCCCGGATCGCGTGAGAATGTAGAAGAAATTAACAAAAAGATAATATCATTGCCGGCGGCTCAACGCAAATCGGCTATTTACCGTCATGGTGATATGGCTGGGAAATTTTCGGATAATACACAATTAGACAATAGCCTGGTTTGTGAGTGCGAAGAAGTTTCGGTAGGAGAGGTTAAATATGCTTTGGATGAGCTGAATGTGAAAAGCCTTGTAGACCTCCGGCGTAGAACACGTGTTGGGATGGGTACTTGCCAGGGAGAACTTTGTGCCTGCCGTGCTGCGGGAATAATGGGAAATACGGATAAATTCTGTACCAAACGGGCGAAAGAAGATCTGTCGTCTTTCCTCAACGAGCGCTGGAAAGGTATTTATCCCATCGCATGGGGCGATACATTGCGCGAAAGTGAGTATACGGCATGGATATATCAGAGTATATGCGGTTTAAAATCATCGGAAAAAGAAAAATAGTATGAAAATGAGCATGGATCACAATTTATCAAAGTCCAAGATAATTTTGTCATGCGAGTTTCCATACATCCATTGAAAACAAAATTATAGTATGAAATTCGATACAGTCATAATAGGAGGAGGATTATCCGGCCTTGTGTGCGCTATTCGTTTGTCTCAGCAGGGGCAACGATGTGTTATTATCTCATCGGGACAAAGCGCGCTGCATTTTTCATCCGGTTCTTACGATTTGCTAAATACTTTACCGGATGGGAAAGAGGTGGGCAACCCGTTTTCTGTAATAGGCGACCTGATTGAGCAAGCGCCGGATCATCCATACTCTAAGCTTGGAGTTGATAAGTTTCCTGTGCTGGTAAGTAGAGCCGAACAATTCTTTTCGGGGATAGATGTTCCTTTATCCGGTTGTGGGCAAAAGAATCATTACAGGGTTACCCCGATGGGCACGCTTAAGCCTACATGGTTGTCAGCCTCAGGATTCGTGACCAGTGACAATGCTGATAAGTTGCCGTGGAAGAGCGTGTCTATATTTAACCCTGTAGGCTTTCTGGACTTCTATCCGCAGTTTATAGCCGATGAATTCCTTAAACTGGGTACCGAAAGTGATATACATCTGTTTAATCTTCCCGATTTAGACTACCTCAGGCGTAATCCGAGTGAACTGCGTTCTACGAATATTGCACGGGTGCTGGACAAGAATGTAGATGAAGTCGCCAACATATTGAATGATAAAAGCGAAGGCAGCGAAGCTATTATTTTCCCGGCTTGCATAGGCTTGGAGTCTGATGCTTTTCTGCGCCTGCAACAGGCTGTGCGTAAGCCTGTCTTATTAATACCTACAATGCCTCCTTCTATTATAGGCATTCATACGCAGCAGTATTTGCACGATTATTTTCTCAAGCTGGGAGGTGTATATATGCTTGGCGACAGTGTAAAGAGGGCTGACGTGGAGGATAATGCGGTAAAAAGGGTCTATTCATTCAATCATGGAGATATACCTTTCGCAGGTAAAAATATAGTCCTTGCCACCGGAAGCTATTTTAGCCAGGGACTGATAGCGACTTCGGATAGTGTGTACGAGCCAATTTTCAATCTGGATGTATCATATTCAACAGACCGCCAGGAATGGTATAATTCTAAAATATTCGAACCTCAGGGTTATCAGCGTTTCGGAGTGAAAACGGATAATTCCTTCAGGGGGATGCGGAATGGTAAGATTATCGATAATTTATATGTATCAGGGGCTATTCTTGAAGGTTTTAACCCGATAAAGGAAGGCTGTGGGGCAGGCGTATCCATATTGAGCGCGCTGAGTATAGCCGAAAGTATTTTAAATAAATGAGATAGATTATGAACTTGCAACAACATAATATCAGTGAGAATAATTTCGAGCAATGTATAAAATGTACAGTCTGTACAGTATATTGTCCTGTGGCAGCCGTAAATCCCGACTATCCGGGGCCAAAACAGGCAGGGCCTGACGGCGAGCGCCTTCGCCTGAAAAAGGCAAATTTTTATGACGATGCGTTGAAATACTGTATCAATTGCAAGAGGTGTGAAGTTGCCTGTCCTTCAAATGTCAGAATCGGGGATATCATACAATCTGCTAAAATAAAATACAGCAAGAAGAAGCCAAAAGTAAGGGATTTTATTCTGGCGAATACCGACCTCGTGGGAAGCCTTGCCACTCCGTTCGCACCCATTGTGAATACAACCTTAGGATTGAAACCCGTAAAATTGGTATTGGATACGGTGTTTAAAATAGATAGTCACAGAAGTTTTCCTAAATACTCTTTTGGGACGTTCGAGGGTTGGTATAAAAAGCATGCGAAGGAGCAACTGGCTTTTTCGAAACAGGTCAGCTATTTTCATGGTTGCTACGCTAATTATAACAATCCTGATTTAGGGCGTGATCTGGTGAAAGTTTTCAATGCGCTGGGCATTGGGGTGCAGCTGCTTAAAAAAGAGAAGTGTTGCGGTGTCGCCCTCATTTCCAACGGCTTTATCGAACAGGCCAGAAAACAGGCTAAAGTAAATGTCGCTTCTATCCGTGAGTCTGTACTGGATAATAATATTCCTGTGGTGGCTACATCATCTACCTGCGCTTTTACAATAAGGGACGAATATCCTCACTTGTTGGGTATCGATACCAAAGATGTGCGGGATAATGTCGAACTCGCCACACGGTATATATACAGGCTGTTGAGTACTACCGACTTAAAAATTAAGCTGAAAGATAAAAAAATCAAGGTGGCTTATCATACACCATGCCACATGGAAAAGCTGGGGTGGTCTTATTACTCAATAGAGTTGCTCAAGCTTATTCCTAACATCGAACTGAAAGTATTGGATTCGCAATGCTGCGGCATAGCGGGAACTTATGGTTTCAAGAAGGAGAACTACAGGACATCACAGGATATTGGCGAGACTCTGTTCAAACAAATAGAGGCAGCCGATATTGATTATGTGGTAACAGATTGTGAAACATGCAAATGGCAGATAGAAATGTCGACCACAAAGCGTTGCGAACATCCTATATCTATACTGGCTAAGGCGTTAGCATAATTGCAGGGACGGGGCTTGCCCGCCCGTTTTTAATATATTTTCGAATAAAGTTTCGGTATAGCTTGAAAGTTTTGAAATTACGAAATATATTGGAGCTGGATATTTATGAATATATCGGTCTTTATACTATGAATAATTGATGTTGTATAGTTTTAATGTGTTTGTATATAGTATTTTAATTGAATGTTTATGTAAAGTTTCGATTCGAAACTTTTTGTAGTCTTTAAATTTGTGAAAAAACTTTATTATTAGTATATTTGTTATAGAGCATGGAAAAAGAGGATGGTAGCCTTTCAATTATAGTTTTCCTATTGTTTTGTTTTTCCGATATAAGAAACTGTTTAAATTTTATTCGTTCCAATTTTTAGAGATGTTTTAGAGATGCTTTTTTCTTCCTCGAAACGATAATAGCGGGCTATTTGAGTTGAGAGAAAGGAAAAAACAGCCTAAAACAGACTAAAAATGAACGAAGAAAAAGGTATAATAAAATATTCGTATAAAATTTAAACAGTTTCTAAGAATATTCAAACAGGTCTGTGACCTGAAACATTATAAAATATAAATATTATGTCAAAAATTTACAGTATAGATGCAACGCAGGATTTGAAAAGAAGGGAATATAATCTCTTTGAGAACCGTGAACAGGAAAATAATTTATCTCCGACTTATGTAGGCATTCTGAAAATATTCAAAGAAATATTTAAGCAGGTGGATATAGCTAAAATTATCAGCAATAAATAATCGGCAAGAGGTTATTTAATATTTCCTCTTTGATTTGAGTCATTCGTTATCTGAAAACGAATTCATAAGCTACACTCTGTAAAAGCCGGATGCCCGCTATAAAACTTTGTTTTCCCATACTTATTATACACTTCCCGTTTTTCCGTTAAGAGCGGACAGGCTGTTGCTTGTTCATTAAATTATTTATGTCTTTTGTTTAAAATTGTCTTATATAGAGATATTTGACATAGTTGAACAAGGATATAAAGTAACAACAGAAAAGCATGAAAAAGGTGTCACTTTTGTCACTTTTTTGTGGTATGTGTTTTGTTATTAGTGCTTTATGTTGCTCGTGAATTGTGACACTTTTTTCTTATTATTACAAAAGCAACATAATTGGACTATTTGGTGTTATTTTTGTATATCATTGGAATATGCAGAAGATATGGCTGAAAATAAATTATATATCAAAAATATGGTTTGCAACCGTTGTATTATGGTTGTCAAGGCGGAACTGGAGAAGTTGGGAATTAAACCTTTATCTGTAGAACTGGGCGAGGTTATCCTGCCTCAAGCCCTTGATGCAAAGCAGAAAGAAGAACTAAGTGACGATCTGCAATCTTTAGGTTTTTCCCTGATTGACGACAGACGGGGACGATTGATAGAGCAGGTCAAAAACCTGATTATCGAACTGGTTCATTATAATGATAATGACTTGAAAATCAATCTTTCGGATTATATCGGCGAAAAGCTTCATCATGATTACAATTATATAAGCAACCTGTTTTCGGAGATAGAAGGTTCTACCATCGAAAAATATTTTATAGCTCAGAAGATAGAGAAAGTAAAAGAACTATTAGTCTATGATGAGCTGACTCTGAATGAAATAGCCTTTAAGCTTAATTATTCGAGCGTAGCCCACCTCAGTGCACAGTTTAAGAAGGTAACGGGGTTGACACCAAGCCACTTTAAGCAAATAAAGACAAATAAGCGCAAGTCGTTGGACGAGGTGTAAATCTCATAAACTTTTCGAAAAATAATGTAACATGTCTGTGAACTATTACCATCATCTTTGCATTGATATATAAATAAGACAAAGATGAAAACTGATAATATAGTTAAAAAAGCATATCCCGTACTTCAAATGAGCTGTGCGTCATGTGCTATCAGCGCGGAAAGCATTGTAAAAGGATTGGAAGGGGTAGTTAGCGCGTCTGTTAATTTCGCAACTACGATGCTTACCGTGGAGTTCAATCCAGCCATTGTTACAGCCGAAGATATACGCGCAGCGGTGCAGGATGGCGGTTACGACTTGCTTATCGAGGAGGATAAAGCTGCTACAACGGATTTGCTCGATGAAATCCATACAAAAAAGTATAACGGACTGAAACGAAAAACGATACTTGCCGTTGTCTTGTCACTTCCAGTGGTTGTTATAGGTATGTTTTTCATGGATATACCTTATGCGAACGAAATAATGTGGGTATTATCCACACCTGTTATTTTCTGGCTTGGAAAAGACTTTTTTGTAAATGCATGGAAGCAGGCACGGCACCGTTCCGCCAATATGGATACATTGGTGGCATTGAGTACCAGCATGGCATATCTGTTTAGTGTATTCAATACATTATTCCCTCAGTTCTGGGCGGGCAGGGGAGTACATCCGCATGTGTATTTCGAAGCGGCCAGCGTCATTATAGCGTTTATCCTGTTAGGACGCTTGCTGGAAGAAAAAGCGAAAGGCAACACATCTTCTGCTATAAAGAAACTGATTGGATTGCAGCCCAAGACTGTAACTGTGGTTGAATTTGGCGAGTATAACGAAATTCCTATCGAACGGGTGTATGCGGATGATATAATTGTAGTAAAGCCCGGCGAAAAGGTCGCTGTTGACGGGGTGGTTACGGAAGGGGCCTCGTATGTGGATGAGAGTATGCTTAGCGGCGAACCTGTTCCCGTACTGAAAGAGAAGGGTGGAAAAGTGTATGCAGGTACGATAAATCAGAAAGGGAGTTTCCGGTTCAGAGCCGAAAAAGTCGGTTCGGACACGATGCTTGCCCAGATTATCAAGATGGTGCAGGATGCGCAGGGTAGCAAGGCTCCTGTACAAAAGCTGGTGGACAAAATAGCCGGCATATTTGTACCTGTGGTTATTACCATCGCGCTAGTCTCTTTTGTCATCTGGATTATAGTTGGGGGTACTAACGGCTTCACACAAGGGCTGTTGGCATTGGTTACGGTGCTTATTATAGCTTGTCCCTGCGCGCTCGGACTGGCTACGCCTACTGCCATTATGGTAGGGATAGGTAAAGGCGCGGAAAAAGGTATACTGATAAAAGATGCCGAAAGCCTTGAACTTGCGAAAAAAGTAAATGCCGTAGTACTGGATAAAACAGGAACTATAACGGAAGGAAAGCCTGTAGTGACCGATATACTTTGGCTGAATAATGATGACGTTAAGAAGGATATATTATACAGTCTGGAAAAACAATCGGAACATCCATTAGCTGATGCCGTTATAAATTATTTTTCAGATGTGTCGCCCGTAGCCGTTTCAGATTTTGAGAGTATTACAGGGGCAGGCGTCAGGGGAAAGGCAGATAATGAAGATTATTTTGTCGGAAACAGGAAATTCCTCGATGAAAAGGGCATAATTGTAGATAATTCATTAATTGCCGAATCGGATAAGCTGAGTAAAGAGGCAAAGACAGTAATCTGGTTTTCGGATAGTGATAACGCATTGGCTGTTATTGCCATATCCGATCAGATAAAAGAAACATCGGTAAGTGCTATACGGAAACTGCAAAGCTCTGGTATAGAAGTGTATATGCTTACCGGAGATAACGAGGCAACCGCTATGGAAATAGCGTCTAAAGCAGGTATCAGTCATTACAAGGCAGAAGCGTTGCCGCAGCAAAAAGCGGAGTATATAAAGGAATTACAATCGGAAGGCAAGATTGTTGCGATGGTTGGGGACGGGATAAATGACAGTACGGCGCTTGCACAGGCCGATCTCAGTATAGCGATGGGGAAGGGCAGCGATATTGCAATGGATGTGGCTAAGATGACTATTATTTCATCAGACCTGACCAAGATTCCTGAGGCCATTAAGCTGTCGAAGCAAACCGTGGCCACTATTCGCCAGAACCTGTTCTGGGCATTCATCTACAATCTGATAGGTATCCCTGTTGCCGCGGGGATTTTGTACCCTTTCAGCGGATTCCTTCTGAATCCTATGATTGCGGGCGCGGCTATGGCTCTGAGTAGTGTTAGTGTAGTAAGCAATAGCCTGAGGCTGAAATGGAAAAAGTAAATACGTAGGTTTAATAAATTAAAATAGAGGACGTTATGGAAACAAATAAAATATTAAAATTCAGAACGAATATCAATTGTGGCGGATGTATTGCCAAAGTAACTCCCTTCTTAAATGAAGCTAAAGGTGTAAGCAGCTGGGAAGTAGACACAGATAACCGAAATAAGGTACTTACTGTGGTTTCGGATGGAATTACTGAAAATGAGGTAATTGATGTTGTACAGAAAGCCGGTTTTAAGATAGAGAATCTCGGCTGAGGTAATATAAAAATAAAAGTCTCCCGTTAACTCAACGATAGACTTTTATTATAATTTAATTGAATGAAAATAAAGAACCGTAGTGCGGTTGTAAATAAGAAGTTGTGAAAAGCAATGTAATCCGGCACTACGGTATTGAAAATCAGAAAAACTACTCTAATATATTTTACCTATAAATAATATTAGTTTTTACAATCTGAAGCTGGCTGTGCCTGATTTACCGTGAGTTACATTGGTTATAACAATCCTGTAAGTGCCTGAATTCCAGGTAGCCATATTTACGGATAGCACTTTTCCGCCGTATCTGCTTACGGTCTTGGTGTACAATAATACATTAGACGAATTATATATTTCTATCTTAAATTGGTCTTTACTATAAAAATAGAAATCAAGGCTACGGCCTTCAATATAAATGTCTATAGGCTCTATGCCTGTTGATTTTGTTTCACCCTCACTGCTAATCTCTCCCATGATTTCGATTTTATTATCTAATACATTATTAGAGTCGGCAGAGATAGAAATTGGAGCAAGCAATAGTAAAAAAGTGAAAAGGCAAAGATATTTCTTCATAATATATCAGTTTTAAATTAGTATTTTGTAGATGCTAAGTTAAACAAGATATATCGCGTTTCTGATACCTAAAAACGGGGATATGACTTTTTTGAGAGGACTCGTTTTTCTAATTCTCTTTTTGTCAATTAGTTAATCTTCTTAGTCGTTTAATGAAATATGACTTTTATTTAGGGCAAATATGACTATTCCTACTTTTTTTTGACACTGCTATTGAGGTAATCCACAATATTTCCATAATCTTTTACCCCGATCTTTTTTCTTATGGTAGACCTTTTGGATGTGACCGTATTGATACTTTGTCCCATTATGATACTAATTTCCGAATTGGTGAAGTCGGAATAAATAAGGCAGCATATCCTGAATTCCGATTCGTCCAATTGAGGGAATGTTTCGCGGAGTGAATCAAAGAACCCATCGTGTAGTTCATTCATTGTCTGGTACAGGATGTTCCAGTCCAATGTAGCTTGGTTGTATACTATTTCGTTAAATTTCTTCAATAGTTTTTCGCCATATTTCTTTTCATCTTCACGCAGGAAACCTTCCAGTAAAGCTGATTTCTTGAGTATATCGAAATGGTGCAGCAGTTTGTTTCTGAATGAGTCTTCCTTCTTATTATAGCTTTTAGCCATTTGGCTTAGCTGGATTATTTTCTGCTCGGCTTCCAGTAAAGCCCTGCCTTTTTTCTGGTTCTTATAATAAAAGTAGAAGAATATGACAAGTATAATTAATCCCAGGCCCAGCATTACTATAATTAAAAACTGCCTTTGGATAAGCAACCTGTTATTTGTATTTTTTATAAGTTCAAAGTCATATTTTTTCTGTATTTCCAGAATACTTTGATTTTCGTTCTTTTCGTAAATATTATACAGATTGGTTATACAGTCTTTATTATATTCTAAAGCTTTTGTATAGTTGTTTTTTGCTTCTTCAATTTCAGATAGAGACTTATATATTTTAAAAGATATAAAAGGATCATTATCCCCTTTTAATAGGTCTAAAGATTTCTCGAAATAATATATTGCGGAATCATTCTTATTCTCGCTGTTTAATACTTGAGCTAATGTAGAGTATATTTTAGCTTTTGTCAGAGGATTAGATGCATAAATAATAGCGTCATTTAGATATTCTTTTGATTTGACATAATCCTCTTGTTTCTTAAAAATCGCTCCTATATTCATTCGGATACTGGACTGGCAAACAGAATCTTTTGATATATCGGCTATATCCAGTCCTTTTTGGTAATAGTAGAATGCGCTGTCACTCTCCTTTTTCAGCAGGAAGCTATTTCCTATATCTCTTAAAGTGTACGCTTCATTTTTGAAGTTTTTGGCTTTTTCAAAATAGTTAACAGCCTTTTTAAATCTGGTAAGAGCTTCATCCTGTAAGAGTTCATTGTAATAAAGATACCCTATGTGCGACTGTATCAGGCCTTTTACGTTGTAGTTTTCCTGCGTTTGGTCTGCATAAGTCTCAGCTTCCATATAGGCGGTCATCGCATCTTTATTGTTCTTCTGTGCTCTCAGCACTTTTCCGGAATAGAAGCATGCAAGCGCGGCTTTTTCAGCATTATCCTTTCTTTTGTAATAGTTTTTTACCTTGAAGATGATTGTGTCTTTAGATATATCTTTATGGCTTCTGTCGCGGGCTTGTACCCATAACAGATAGTACCTGTTCATATTTTGATTACTCAGGTTTTCGGGGTATAATACCGAATCTAATAAGGCGAGCGCACTATCGGGCTTGCTCTCGATCAGGGATTCTGCAATGTTGATATGTTCTCTGGCATTTTTCGATTCTGAGCTACACGAAAAATAGAAAATTGGTATTATTAATATAATGTACAACTTTAGCTGTCTCATAGTTTGTAAATTTCAATAGTCACAAAGTTACTTTTTATATTTTTATTGTGACAAATGTTTCTTAAAAAATAGTAGTCTTAAAATAACACAGCGCGGATTGTATGTTATTACTTCAAAGGGTATTTACTCTTCTGGCAAAATATAATTGAATTAGATAAAACATCAAACGTTAAATAACATTTGAGGCCTAAGGTAGGGGGTGAAAATGAATATACAGGCCGCCTTGTGTATTTTGTTAAAATATAGCATAGGCTCGCATAATGTTAAAAGTGATGCTTTTTTAGCGAAAGGCAATGTTTTTATATTAATAAATTTGTTTTTCTGAAAAATAAAGATGATGTTTGTGTAAACATATTTTAATATATGGGTGGTTGACCTTTTTTCTGGATATTATTATTTTATATTTTAACAATCATATTTTTAACGGTTTAAGTAGATATTCTATTTTTGAAATATTGCAATCTAAAATAAATTAACATGTTTATGTGTTATATGTCATAAAATTAGTTATTTTATTTGACAAAATAGTATTGCTTTTAGATAATATAGTATTTGTATATTATTATCCAATATGGTACTTTCGAACAGTTAGGAGACATACTGAAATGAACATAACTTAATTAACCTAAAATTTATGCTTATGAGTGAATAATACAAGTAAACCATGTAGATTTAACCGACCTCAATTTAATACATTAAGAAATACACTCACAATAAACACATCCATACCTGAATTATGAAAATAAAAAGGCAAAATATAACGAAGTTAAGTGCTATTTTTACCCCTGTAAATTTGGTGGTTAGTTCTATTTTGCTAGAGAGAGAGAGAGAGAGAGAGAGAGAGAGAGAGAGAGAGAGAGAGAGAGAGAGAGAGAACATAATACAGAAAAATATTTTCATCAGAGGACAAATACAGGGAAAGATATTTTGTCCCAATCTTTTATTTCCGAAAATGAAGCTTATTTCGAATAACTCCGGTTGTTTGGGATAAGTTTTTTGTGTTTATTATTTGACTGGCTATTCTTTACTGCACTTAGATGTGAGGGGATGAATTTACTACAGATCCCTAAAAAGTATTTTCAAGTTATTAAGGTATTTCTGGTTAACCTTAAACAGGAATACGAAGTTTCACAAACAAATGATAGTTATATGAAGAACATACAAGTTTTACATGAAAAATCATGGAAAGAGATTAATCGCTGCTTAAAGTTGATTATCTTGTTTTTATTGATAAGTGTACCTTGTGCTTATGCCGAAAGTAATGGTATTAACGAAGCGAAGCAAGAACGATTAATTACCGGTACGGTTACGGACGATACCGGAGAAGCACTGATCGGGGTAAGTATCAGCATAAAAGGTACTACAACAGGTACGTTGACAGACCTGGATGGTAAATATTCATTATCTGTACCAAATAGCAGTGCAATACTTGTTTTTACATATGTAGGTTATGATACACAAGAGTTTACTGTTGGAAACCAAAGTAATATCTCTGTTGTATTAAAAAATAAAGACGCGTATCTGGAAGAAGTAGTCGTAGTAGGTTATGGTGTGCAGAAGAAGAAACTGATAACAGGTGCTACTGTACAGGTATCCGGCGACGATATAGCGAAACAAAGTACTGTTAGTCCTTTTACAGCGTTGCAGGCTCAGACACCCGGCGTAAACATTACACAAGGTTCGGGTATGCCTGGCGAAAACTTTATTGTAAATATTCGTGGTAAGGGAACTATGGGTGATTCTGCGCCACTGTATGTTGTTGACGGAATAACCGGAGATATAGGTCTGTTCAATTCACTGAACCCTTCAGATATTGAATCTGTAGATGTGTTGAAAGATGCGGCTTCTTCCGCTATCTACGGCTCGCGTGCAGCTAATGGTGTTATCCTTGTTACAACCAAGAAAGGGAAAGCAGGTAAAGTTCAACTTACATACGATGGTTGGGTAGGCTGGCAAAATGCTTATAGAATGCCTGCGTTACTGAATGCGAAAGAATATATGACCATCGTAAACGAATCGTACTTCAATACTGGAGGTAGTGGAGCGATGCTGGATTTCGAAAAACTGATACCTGCACAATACCAGTCGATAATGGATGGTACATGGAACGGCACAAACTGGCTAGAAGAAATCCGGAATAAAAATGCTCTTACCCAGAATCATTCCATCGGCCTGACCGGTGGTACAGATATGTCTAAATTCTCGATGGGGTTCTCTTATACATCACAGGATGGTATATTTGGCAAACCGGCCAATCCGGAATATACACGCTCTAATGCACGTATTAATTCGGAACATGTGTTGCTGAAAGGCAATGGGTTCGATGCTATCAAGATAGGTGAGAATGTAAACTATACATATAGCACAAAATCGGGTGTAGGTATTACCAATATATATTGGAACGACGTACACAATATGGTTGGTGCTTGTCCACTGTTGCCTATCTACGACAGCAATGGTAATTACTATGATAAAGCAGATAAGGATGCGGACGGTTGGGCTCTACAAGGAGCTATAGCCAATCCGGTAGCCCAGATGCTTTACTCAAGGGGTATGAACATGAGCCGGAATCATAATCTGAATATGAATGCTTATCTTGAGATACAACCGATAAAGAATTTAATATTCAGAAGCAGTTTCGGATATAAGATGAGCTCTTACAACTACAGGTCGTACCAACCCAAATATACACTGAGTAATACAGTAAGTAATGCCTATGACTCTAACAGCCAGAGTGCAGGTATGGGGTATTCTATTTCACTTGATAACACAGTATCATACTCTCTAGATGTGAATCAGGTACATCACTTTGATGCTGTACTAGGACAATCTATAGAGAAAGATGGTACGGGTGAAAGTGTAGGTGCTACAAATTTTGTTTCGCAATTTCCTGGTTCGTGGGATAATGCTTATTTGGATAATATGAAAGGCGAACCTGGCGTAACAGTAGTTACTGCAACCGGATCGCCGTGGGGAGAAGGCCGCCTTGTTTCATTCTTTGGACGCGTGAATTATAACTATCAGGAAAAATATATGGCGACAGTCATTCTGCGTGCAGATGCGTCTTCTAACTTTGCCCGCGGAAATAGATGGGGTTACTTTCCGTCTGTGTCGGCTGGTTGGGTAGTTACCAACGAATCATTTATGGAAAGTTCTCGTTCGTGGATGGACTTCCTGAAATTGCGTGGTAGCTGGGGACAAAACGGTAATAACCGTATTAATGCATTCCAGTATTTGGCTACTATTGCTGCGGATAAGCACAATGGCTATTATTTTGGAAATGATATGAAGAGTTTGGTACAAGGTTCTTACCCTTATGTTCTGCCAAATCCGGATATAACATGGGAAACTACAGAACAGCTGGATTTCGGTATCGATGCACGATTCTTGAATGCTCGCTTAGGCCTGATTTTCGACTGGTATAAGAAAACTACTAAAGACTGGTTAGTAACAGTTCCTGTGCCGGCCATGTTAGGATTGGCAGAGAAAACCATCAACGGAGGAGATATTGTAAATCAGGGATTTGAATTAGGGTTGAACTGGAATGACCGTATTAACGATTTTACTTATGGGGCCAATTTCAATCTATCTCACAATAAAAACGAAGTAACCCGTATTGACAATTCGGAAGGTATTATACATGGTGATGAGAATGTCTTGAGTCAGGGGACTGGAGAAATGTACCGTGCTCAGGTAGGTTTTCCGCTTGGATATTTCTATGGATATAAAACTGCAGGTGTATTCCAGAATGCCGAACAACTTGCGGCTACTCCGGCTAAACTTGCAGGCTCGCAACCGGGAGACCTGATCTTTGTAGATGATAATAACGACGGATCTATTACAGCTGAAGATAAGACAATGATTGGAAATCCGAACCCTAAATTTACAGTGGGCTTGAGCCTGAACTTCGGTTATAAAGGTTTTGACCTTTCTATCGCTGCCGCAGGTAAGTTGGGCTTCCAGATTGCAAAATCATATCGTTCGTTTGCCGATAGTCCGTTGAATAATTATACTACCGAAATATTTGACAGATGGCATGGTGAAGGTACCTCCAACAGATTACCTCGATTGACCACAGGTAGTGATCCTAACTGGCAAAACATTTCCGATATTTATATTGAGGATGGAGACTTTATAAAACTTCAGAATCTTACTATAGGTTATGATTTTAAGAGACTGTTCCCAGCGATGCCTTTAAGTCAGGCTCGTCTGTATTTTACTGCGCAAAACCTGTTTACAATCACAGGCTATTCAGGTTTGGATCCTGAAATCGGATATGGAGACAGTAAAAGCTGGGCATCGAACATCGACGTAGGATTCTATCCTAGTCCGCGTACATATCTGGTAGGTGTTAATCTTAAATTTTAATAGGTATTGAATTATGAAAAAAATAATATATATAGGATTTGCAATTATAACAACCTTGCTGTTCTGGAGCTGTGAAAGTTTTCTTGATACAAAGAGCTATACGATGAAGGATACGAGTAATTTCCCTCAGACAGTAAGTGACGCAGAATCATCATTGACTGGTATTTATACCACATTCAGCAAAGCTATAGATAACGTGGCTCAAACCTCTTTCTTTGTGGCAGAGTTGGCTTCTGACGACCGTTTCGGCGGAGGTGGGGATAATGATAAACTAGTGCAGTCTATCGACCATTTGATGAATTATAAGAGTGATGGTGCTGCCGATGCATTCTGGAAAGCCCGTTACAGTGGTATTCTTCGTGCCAATATGTTGCTTGAAACCATAAATAATTGTTCCGGTTGGGAGAGTGATGCTCAGAAAAATCAATTCGAAGGCGAAGCTTTTTTCTTACGTGCTACATTTTATTTCGACCTGTCGCAGATGTATGGCGAAGTACCTTTAGTACTGAGTTCAGCGGCTGAAAATAAGCCGAAATCTCCTGCTGATGAAACTTATGCACAGATAGCTTCCGACCTGAAAAATGCTATTGAAAAGATGTATTCCACTCCTTATACTTCGGTAGCATCAGGTCATGCAACTAAATGGGCTGCAGAAGCTTTGATGGCGCGTGTATTCCTGTTCTATACCGGATATTACGGAAAAGATTCTCTTCCTTTGCCTGATGGTGGAAGTGTTACTAAAGATCAGGTTGTAGGATGGCTCGAAGATTGCATCAACAATAGTGGACATGGCCTTGTAGGCGATTTTCGCGAATTGTGGCCATACACGAATTCATATACTGTTGAGCAATATAGTTATACAAAAGGTAAAGGACTGGCATGGGCCGATAATGGCAATAAGGAAACTATATTCTCCATTAAATTCGGTACACTCTCTGACTGGGGTGATCAATATACACTGGGTTATTCCAATCAGTACAATCTGTTTTTCGGACTTCGTCAAGGTTCTACCAATAATGGAACAGAATCTACATTCCCATTCGGACCGGGATGGGGGGCAGGTCCTGTAAACACTGGGCTGTGGAACGAATGGAGAACGGCTGAACCAAACGACCTACGACGTGTAGCTTCTATATTAGACGCAGAAGCCGAATTAGCAGATTATGGTTTTGGAGGTGATTCGCAAATGGAAGAAACCGGATACTGGGCAAAGAAATATATGCCTGTTTCGGCTTACAACGGCGGTACATGGATTGGATCCTATACTATAGCTAAAGATGGGGCAAGTACAGATATGCAATTATTTAACACGCAGGATTTGGTTTTGATTCGTTTTGCTGATGTATTGCTGATGCATTCCGAATTGAAACAGGATGCTACAAGCATGAACAAGGTACGCGCACGTGTGGGATTACCTGCTGTTTCTTATTCTCTCGATGCATTAAAGAAAGAACGCCGTTTTGAACTTGCGTTTGAAGGTTTACGCTATTACGACCTGATGCGTTGGGGTGATGCTCCTACAGCTTTGGCTAAACAGGAGGGGGTGAACATCTATAATAAGGGTGTTGCTACAGTTATGAAGGCTCTGGGTGGCGGCTATAAGGCTCGCTATGAGGCTACAGGTGGATTCAGACCTATTCCTCAGACTCAGATTGACTTGTCTGCCGGATTGCTTGAACAGAATAAAGGTTGGGACACATCTGACGCAAATTATACAAGCTGGTAATTTCCTTAGTGTATTGTTTAATTATAACATATAAATTATGAATAAAGCGATTATATATATATTAATGCTGTTCATGGGTATATTGACAGCTTGTGATCCTATTGAAGACAGAGATACGCTGACTGGCGTTATTACTGCTGACCAACTCGATATTTCCGCTACTCCTATATTGGTAAACGGGTTGAGATCGAACAAGATCGTATTGATAAATCACAGTCCTGTATCATGTGAATGGGATTATGGAGTAGGGCTTTCCCAAAAAGCGCTTGATACAGTGTTGATGGTTATTGAAGGTGATAGCCCGATAAAGTTCAAAGGTTTGAATGCTGATGGTACATTTATTGAAAAAACGTTATCTGTAAATGTAGAGGAATTGTCGTTTAAAGTACCTGCAGAATGGGGGTTGCTTTGCGGAACCGGCGAAAAAGAATGGGTATGGGCTTCTTCCAACTGCTGGGGTAACGGAGGATATTTGATCAATCAGGCTCCCGCATGGTGGATACTTTCACCTGGTGCAGATTTGGACGCACAAGCAGAAGGAGAGGGAACTGTTGATGCAAGTCTGGTATTCTCTATACAAGGTGCCTCTTTAACTAAGAAAAGGTCTGATGGCACAACTGCAAAAGGCACATTCTCATTTGATATGACTAAGACTACCAATGATACAAGTGGTAATATCTGGGCTATAGGCAAATTGAAAACTGCCGGAGTTACAGTCCTTGTCGGTGTGTCGCCGGATGAAGGTAAAGCACCAGTGTATGAATATGACATACATACTTTAGATGAAGAAACCTTGATTTTAAGTTATGCACCTGCAGGATCTGGGGAATGGGGTACTGCGTATTATTGGGTGTTTAAGGCAAAATAGGCTTTAGGGATTTGACTATTAGTATTATTTGTGAGGGTTGTCTTATGTATATGAGTCAACCCTTATTTCATTAAAATACCTTACAGTAATAATTTCCTGTTTATTGCTTTGATAAATAGGTGATTATATGAGAATACGTTCCCGCTTAACGCTGTGAGGTTTTATTATTAGAAAACAATTGGGTAAATACCCGAAAATATAACACAGAAAAAAGGTTATCATGAATGTAATGATAACCTTTTTTATTGAAAAATTAAATCCTTACTTCAGGTAAGTATCGAACCAACGGAAAAACTCTCTTTGGAACAATACTCCGTTTTGCGGCTGGGCTATCCAATGATTTTCATTCGGATAAATAAGCATACGTGCCGGAATACCTTTCAGTTTGGCAGCATTGAATGCCATCATTCCCTGCGATGCAAGAATACGGTAATCCAGTTCGCCATGCGTAATCATGATAGGGGTATCCCATTTATCAATAAATTTGTGGGGCGAATTGGCGTAAGAACGCTGAGCGATAGAGTTGCTTCTATCCCAGAACGAACCACCCAGATCCCAATTGGCAAACCACATTTCTTCTGTTTCCAGATATTGAGCTTCCAGATTGAAGATACCTGCATGGGCAAGGAATGCTTTGAAACGTTTGTTGTGGTTCCCTGCCAGCCAATACACAGAGAAACCTCCATAACTTGCTCCTGTGCAACCAAGTTTATCTGCGTTCACATAAGGTTCTTTAGCAACCTCGTCTATTGCCGACAGGTAGTCCTTCATATTTTGGCCACCATAATCTTTACTGATCTGTTCGAGCCACTCCTGACCGAATCCCGGCAATCCGCGGCGGTTGGGCGCTACAATGATATACCCGTTAGCCGCCATCATTTGCAAGTTCCAGCGATACGACCAAAACTGGCTCACTGTACTTTGAGGGCCTCCCTGACAGTAGAGCAGGGCAGGATATTTCTTATTCGGGTCGAAGTTTGGCGGATATACTACCCATGTAAGCATTTTTTTGTTATCGGTAGTCGTTATCCAGCGCTCTTCCACCTTACCCATTGTCAGTTGGCTGAGTATGTCCTTGTTTTCGAAACTCAGTTCAGAAGCTTCGCCTGTAGCTATATTTACCGAGTATATTTCGTTTGGTTTAGATAGCGAATGGCGCAGCGCTATCAATTTATCTCCTGCAATACTGAATGATTCATAGTCATGTTCGCCTTTGGTTATCTGTTTTATTTCCTTTGTGTGTATATATGCTTGGAAAAGCTGGGTTTTAGCTTCTACGCAAGATACAAAGTAAATGCTTTGGTTATCGTCGCTCCATGCCAGATAGTCCGTATTATAATCGAACGCTTCGGTTACATATATTTTGTCCTTTGTAGCCAGATTCATAACAAACATCCTGTTCTTATCCGACTCATATCCATCACGTTCCATGCTTTGCCATGCGATATATTTGCCATCGGGAGAAAATACAGGATTAATATCGTAGCCCATCATTCCTTCTGTCAGGTTTGTAGTCTGTTTGCTGTCTATGTCGTACAGGTAGATGTCCGAATTGGTAGACAACGCGTATTCCAAGCCTATCTTCTTGCGGCATGTGTAGGCAATTGTTTTGCTGTCGGGGCTCCATGCCAGTTGTTCTGTACCACCAAACGGCAACATCGGGCATTCGTATGGTTCATCTCCCAGAATGTCGACACCGTCAGACATTTTATCTCCATCAAAATCGGCTACAAATGTATGTGGTATTTCTTCTACCCATTCCGACCAGTGCTTATACATCAGGTCGTCTATTATGCGTCCCGATGCCTTTGGCAGGTCTTTGTAGCGGTCGGATGTACGTTCTCCGAACTTAATATTCTTGATGTACATTATTCTTTTACCATCAGGAGAGTATGAGAATCCGTTTACATCCCCTTCTATTTTGCTGATTTGCTTGCGTTCGGTTCCGTCCGGATTCATTTCCCATATCTGGGAAGAACCGCTTTCGCTGCTAAGGAAAGCAATTTTAGCTCCGCCTTTTACCCATACGGCATTGCTTTCACTTTTAGGGGTTTGGGTTATCTGTGTCTTGTCCGAACCATCTGCATTCATCGTAAACAGCTCTCTGTTAGTCTTGTTCTGTTCTATGCTGACATAAGTCACACCATACAGTATTTTAGACTTGTCAGGAGAGAGTTGCACATCTGTCACACGTCCAAAACTGTGCAATATTTCGGGAGTCATTATCCCGTTTTCAACCTTGACAGACGCTTTGCCTATAATAGGAGCGTCCTGCTCTGTGTCAGCCTTTTTATCTGTCTGATTACAAGCCATCAATGTTGCACCTAAAAAGAATGCCATAATTGATTTATATTTCATATGTTTAATTATTTTTATGCCTGCAAAGGTAGTGATTTTTTAGAAATGCGGTATTATTCAGGAGATTGAACTATTGAAATTTAGCGATAGGTAATGATTTAGAAACTACTTAACCGCCTTACCTCGCTTCATTTTTCACCACTTCAAATAACTCTTTTACAAAGGTAGACAATATATCTTAAACCTCAAATAGGCAGAATATTTTCATTTGATTCTGACCGATTTGAATTCCACTGTTGGCACAGTTATTTTATTTTCAACATCGTTTCTTCTTTCCCATTCCTCATTATTGATGGCATCCTAATCGACTGTTTTCTGTTCGATTGGCAAAGGTATCCCAGAGATGCGATACGTCAAATTCGGAGCCCTAAAGGGTTTTGCCCGAAATCTTCCTCTTTCCGCAAGCGGCGAGCGTATTTAGTGCAAAAAATTTGTCTTCATCACCTCTCTGACCTTTTGCCGCCAATACGAAACAAAAACAGCCGATCTGACGGATGCCGCATGAAAAAAAAAGTCATGGAAAAGAGAAACGATAGAACGAAACAAAAGAACAACCTCACCTCTGGAATTAACATAAAATTGGTGCTTAGGTTAGTATGTACGGTAGTATGTATCTGGTTACTGACAAAAGTTAGTGCTGCTGCATGGTCATTCGTTACTATGGCAGTTGTGTATCTGTTTGTCCGCTTACTGATTAAGTGCGTATTCCGTCTGATAGGCATTCTTATATCGGTTTTCCTTTTCCTGCTTATCGCTTCATTAATCGTAGTATTCATATTCTAAAACTTACCATCATGAACAAAGTATTTTTATTAGGTGCAAACCGTGAAATCAACAGAGATAAACAAGTAGTTGAAGTAAACCAAGTTATCCAAATGGAAGGATACCATTACGACCGATATGTAGTGTATGAAATCCGTAAGAACAATTGGGGATTGGCATACAAGCTGATTAACCTACGGACGAAGGAGTTTTTTACGACAGATATTATCCGACCGCTTAAAGAGAAGTATGGTATCGGCTACTATTACGATAGCGAGAACCCTCAACTTATGGACAGCACAGAAGTGGCTAAATTTTTACAAGAGGCAAAAGACCAAAAGCAAGCGGAGGAATACGAAGCAGAGCAGGAACGCATCCGCACGGAAGAAGTCCGGGTTATTGGGCGCAAACGTTTAGCTGAGATACTTCCCGATGAAGCAAAGGCAATGATTGTCGGACGGTTGAAACAAAACGAGTCCGACTCGCAAACCGATTACTACGCTTCTTCGGTACAACGGACTGTGATATTAGGTTTTTCCAAACATACACGGGATTTGTTTTCTGAGATGCGCAAGTATGCAGGGAACTTTGAAGGAACTGCCTATCTATCCGAATACAACGAGGACTATGAACACCGTGAGAAGTACAGTATGGGCGATGGGTATTACTTGGGAGAGAGCAAGTACAGCGGTTGGATAATCGAGAAAGTAAGCCTATACAATCGGGAACGGTTTATAGAGGATTACGCCTATACAGCAGGACAAGAGGAAAACATCTGCATCAAGGCACTGCAAACAACACCTCCTGCCGTAGTACAACAAACGGACGGTCTGCAATTTGAAATCGTGGATTATTCGGAGAAAGCATTAGCTTTATTTGGAGATACACGACCGATTAAAGACCAACTCAAAGCATTGGGAGGGCGTTTTAATCCAAAATTATCTCACAATGGGACCAAGAGAGCAGGGTGGATTTTTGCCATCGCTAAGAGAACGGAATTGAACAACTTATTAAACCTAAAATAGATAAAGCCATGAAAGGAACTGATATTTTCGAGAGAACGATACATACCTATTTAGTACAACGTGCTGCAAGTGATGAACTATTTGCCGAGAAGTATGCAAACCCGCAGAAAAGCATTGACGATTGTGTTACTTACATTTTAAACACAGTACAGAAAAGCGGTTGCAATGGTTTTGCCGATGATGAAATTTACTCTATGGCAGTACACTACTATGATGAAGATAATATCGAAGTAGGAAAGCCGATGAACGCCCATGTAGTAGTAAACCATGTAGTGGAATTGACCGAAGAGGAAAAAGAACAGGCACGTAAAGATGCCATACAAAAAGTACAAGATGAAGCATACAGGAAAATGACACACCCAGTCAAGAAAACGAAGAGAGTAGTAGTAAATCCCCAACCATCTTTATTTGATTTTTAAGTTATGAAACCGAAGAATAAATATCAGAAGCGAGTTTTTGAACTAAGTAAAAAACTATCTCCCCTTACCAAAGCACAGGTAAAATGGGGATATAAGAACTGTATCGACCATATCGGACGGAGAACGAAGAAAGGCATTATCTCTTGTTTGGAGTGCGGTCATACATGGACGGATAAGACAACCGAAACACATTGTACCTGCCCGAGTTGCAATACAAGGCTGATTATCAACGATACAACGAAACGGGTATTTGATGATTACCAATACTTCTGCATGGTTACCAAATCCGAAGAATTTCAGATACTCCGTTTCTTCTATATCGACTACAAAGCCAAAGTAGGAGAAAAAGCCAGGTATTTTCATTCGGAAGTAATACAACTCTGGATTGATGCTAACGGCAAGCATACAACCATTGCCAAGCTACGACCGATATTCTGCTTTACCGATACATGGAACTTTTGTAGTAATCTTGAAATACGTCCGAACAAGAACTTTTACAATGCGCTCCCAACCGCCACTTATCCGCGTATGAAGTTAATCCCCGAAATCAAACGGAGCGGATTTACAGGCAACTTTCATAAACTTACACCGTTCGACCTATTCCGCTATATCGTAACCGAAAACAAAGCAGAAACCCTATTGAAAGCGAAGCAAACAACACTATTACAGTTCTTCGCTTACCATACCTCACGGAGTATTGCTGATTATTGGTCATCTATCCGTATCTGCATCCGAAACGGTTACAACATTGATGATGTTGCCATGTGGTGCGACTACATTGATTTACTCCGCTTCTTTGGTAAAGACCTGCATAATGCACATTACGTTTGCCCCAAAGAGTTAAAAGGCGAACACGACAAATATGTACAGAAGAAACGAGCGCATATTGAGCGGAAACGCAAGGAAGAAGCCAAACAACAAGCCCTAAAAGACGAAGCCTCATTCCAAGAACTGAAATCCAAATTCTTTGGCATTCAATTTACGGACGGAGTAATCCAAGTTCGGGTACTTGAAAGCGTAACAGAAATTATGCATGAAGGCGATGCGATGCACCATTGTGTATTTACCAACGATTATCATCTAAGACCCGATAGTCTTATCCTTTCTGCTTGTATTGACGGGAAACGGCTTGAAACCGTTGAAATCTCCCTTTCCAAATTGCAGGTAGTTCAATCAAGGGGTGTATGCAATAAGAACTCAGAACACCACGATAGGATTATCAAACTTGTAAATAAGAATATATCACTCATTAATAAAAGAATAGCAGTATGAAAACAACAGAAGTAAACGAGAATTTAATCGGCAAGTATTGCCACATTTTGGGCGACTTAGAAAATGGCTTTTTTAACGGAAAGCCGTATATCTGCCACGAAAGTATCACACGAGTTATCACTCGCATAACTGATACCCATGTCATTTGCGAATGTGGCAGGAAATTCTTGAAAAACGAAAACTTAGAGATTGTTGAACGATAGTAACCATAGGGCGGAGCAATCCGCCCACAACATCCAAAGCAATGAAATTGAAAATAAATAAAGCAAACACAACCTGCACAATCAGCGGACTGACCCCTATCGAAGTAGATGTAATGTTGGCAGTTGTTGATACCGCCAACAGACGATGTTTTCGGGAGCAGGAAAATAGTGGAGAATGGTATAGCAACGATGATTTTATATTACTCCTTACCAATGAACAACGCAAAGCGTTGGCAAAGATAGGCGAAGAAATACAGCGGATTTATAACAGCTAATAAGTAATATCATGGCACAGGAAAAAATGGACGATTGGATGCAGTATGCGAAAGACCTTGCAAAAGCGGAACGAGAACTGGGTATTGAACATTGGGTATATATCACTTTTGAAATTCGCCACGAGGACAGAAGCCGGGAAGTCTTGCACAAAATAGACATCCCCCGTGATATGTTAGACCGTTGGCGGTGGCTTATCGAATGGCGTAAGGCAAAGTTAGTGTGCAAATATCCGAGAAAAAGAGTTCAGGTATATCATTGCTATTACGACAAGCGTACAGGTTTACAGACTGGTTTTGATTTTTTGTTAGGTAAAGTAGCATCGGCAAAAGCACAGATTACCAAAGTCGAAAGAGCCATTGCCCGATATATTGACTACAAAAAACACAATGACTTGTTTTTCAACATTGATACGGACGAACAGCTATTGAAGGTTTACGGCAAATTAGAACAGAAGAAAACGAATTATCAAAAAATGTATGCGATGTTACAAGAAGAAGTTAAGAAGCATAAGGAGAACAGCGATAGATACAAACTATTTATCGGCTTCAATAAATTAGGCGAATTCGGCACAATCAGTGAAGCCAAGAAACACGCCAACGATAGCGGATTATCGGGTGTATTTAACCTGATTGGCGACAAGTATCAAGACAGTTGGTATGTCTCCGAAATAAAGTAACAAAAGGGCGGTTTTTTCCGCCCGACTTCTTTTTACAGTGAGCCTGAGCGGTCAAAAAAGAAGCAAAAAACCAAAAGAAAAAACGATAGTTTTTCTCATACTTTTCCTAAAATAAAGCTTATCACCTGATGTGATATACATTCAGTTTCTACTCCTTTACCCTTTAATCATAGTAAGCAACATCTTAAACTGTTTGCTTGCATACAAAGCATGAGGAATACCCGCAGGCATAATTACAGACTGACCAGTAACCAGCACTAACGGTTTGCCTGCTATTGAAATTTCAGCTTCCCCATCTAAAATTTCTACCATAGCATCAAACGGTGCAGTATGTTCGCTTAATCCCTGTCCTTTATCGAACGAAAAGAGGGTTATGTTTCCCGCATCATTTTTCAATACCTGTTTACTGATAACACCACCGGTTGAGTATTCAACCATTTCTGCCATATTCAGGATGGCTCCTTTTTCAAATAACTCAGTCATAACCTATTGCCGTTTTATTCCCATGCGCCGGAGCAGGCACATTTGGGCATTTCTTTTTTTAATATCTGTGTAATGTAAAATTCGGCGAATTTATTTTTAATCTCAAACCTCGTTCGGAGAAACTGGTCTTTGATAAATTCCGGTGTACCTTCCGCTTTCGACGGATCACGAAAGCCAAAGTGCAAGCGTCGTTCCACCTTTCCAATAAAAACAGGACAGGTTTCATTGGCTTCATCACAAACGGTTATTACATAATCCCACGCTTGATTGATATACTCCCTGACATCATGCGGAGTATGGTTACTTATATCCACTCCGGCTTCAGCCATTACTTCGACAGCCATCGGGTTTACTTCCTTTGCAGGTTCTGTTCCCGCTGAATAAACTTCAATCCCTTTATCAAACGATTGTAGGAAACCGTGAGCCATTTGGCTGCGACAGCTATTTCCTGTACATAAAATCAATATTTTCATTGTGTTGTATTATTAAAAGAATGTTCCATAAACCAGACCGGAGATTGTCGCCATGATAATGACCAGTGTTACATAGACAACCGTCTTTTGCGTACCCATAACACCTCGTATAACGAGCATATTCGGTAAGGAAAGCGAAGGGCCTGCAAGAAGCAAAGCTAATGCAGGGCCTTTTCCCATACCGGAAGCAAGCAATCCTTGAATAATCGGTACTTCGGTCAATGTGGCAAAGTACATGAACGCTCCTGTAAAACTGGCAAAGAAGTTCGACAATAGGGAGTTTCCACCTACCGCCCATTCAATCCATTCATTGGGTATCACACCCGCAATCGCAGTATCATCGTGCGTAGAGCCGAGCAGGAAGCCTGCTGTAACCACTCCGATAGCGAGCAACGGCATTATCTGTTTGGCAAATCCCCAGGCAGAAAGTGTCCATTCTTTGTTTTCGGCATCCCGTTTATCCAACAAGGTAACAAGGGATAGGGCTGCAATGCCGACAATCATCGGAACAAGTGGAACCAGTTTTGGGTTCGGCACAAATTGATATGCCAGTACTGCTGAACTTGCAGTGGCGATAACTCCGGCTATAACCCATTGCCATTTAATTTTCAATATAGCTATCAGGGAATAAGCAAGCAGAAGGGAAAGTGCGCCTGTTATATACCATTTATAAGTAAAGATATAGAACCATATACTTGAAGTATCATCCACAGCAGGAGCACCCCAATTAGCAAAGACAAGGATAAATACCAACGTAAAGAAATGGAACATCGTCTTTGACATCGGGCGTTTAGCCGGAGGAACAGTAATGTTCATCTGTTCTTCTTTTTTCGCTTTTTCCTCTTTGCGATAGATAAACGACATCACCAGTCCGATAATAACCGAAAATGTAACTGCCCCAATCATACGGGCGACACCCATTTCCACTCCAAGAATACGCCATGTGAGAATAATAGACAGTATGCTGATTGCCGGTCCTGAATACAGGAATGCAATAGCAGGCCCTAATCCGGCTCCACGTTTATAGATACTGGTAAACAACGGCAGAATAGTGCAGGAGCATACCGCCAGAATAGCACCCGAAACAGCAGCAACTGTGTAGGATAGCCATTTTTTAGCATTTGCTCCGAAATACTTCAATGCCGCACCCTGACTGATAAAAACAGCTATCACCCCTGCAATGAAGAAAGCAGGCAGAAGGCACATGACAACGTGTTCCTGTGCGTACCATTTCGATAAGTCGAGTGTCGCATCAATCGCTGTCATAAACCGTTCGCTGCCTAAAGGCAGGAAAAATACTCCGGCGAAAATGACAACCATCCAAAGCAGGATTTTCAACTCTTTCTTAGTTTCCATATTTGGCTTTGTTATACTCCCAATAACTGGCGGATTTCGCTTTCAGAAGGGACATGACCTTTGATTTTTACTTCACCGTCCACAACTATACCCGGCAAAGACATCACGTTGTATTTCATAATTTCCATAATATCTTCCTGTTTGGACAGTTTTACATCTAATCCATTCTCTTCAATTACTTTCTTTACTGTTTCGTAGGTTGTTTTACATTTGGCACAACCTGTACCCAATACTATGATTTCCATATTTGTAATTATTAAATTCCTGTTATTATATAATAGATGCCGACCACAATAAATATCGCTGCCACAATCCATTTGAACCATTTTTGAAAAACACTCATTTTGTTATAGAATTTTCCCACGTTACTTACGCTATAGGCCAAAAGCCATGCGATGATGATGACAGGCAGTCCTGTGGCAATAGCGAATACAGGCGGAAGCAATAACCCTGACGGGCTGGCAATCGTCATCGGTATCAATCCGCCGAAATACAAAACACCGCTGTATGGGCAGAAAGCAAGAGCAAAGAGTAATCCAAGCAAGAAAGCATCAAGGTAGGTTTTCTTTCCTTTTTTGTTTTCTATCTTTGAGGTTAGCTTGCTCATTCCCGGAAGCTTTACTTTGATAATATCCAACATAAATATCCCAATAATAACCAATGCTATTCCCAGCCACATCCCGCCTACGTTTTGCAGTAATTTGGCTACCTGAAACTGGCTTGCTCCGAAATAGAAAATCAGTCCAAGCACTGTGTAAGTGAACATTCTGCCAAGCGTATAGAACACGCCGTTAAACATCACTCTGTGCTTATCGCCGATGTCTTTGCTTAGATAAGCCGTGGCAGTGATATTGGTAGCCAGCGGGCAAGGACTGATGGCTGTCATTAACCCCAAGAGGAATGCTGTCAGTAATGGGAAGTTAGACCCATCGACCAGATTCTGCAAAAACTCCATCATAACCTTTTATTGACTTCGGCTTTGATAAGGTCGGTGAGACTTTCAGGAGTATTGATGGCAGTAGCAAATGCTTTGTCGGTAATATCTATGGAATTGTCCCCTTTAGCAATGATAAGAGCATTCCACGTTACTTCGTATTTTTCTACAAGCGAAGCATTTTTCTCCTCATCGGTTTTTACTTCAATGAATTCCACATGGGGATTGTCCGCGTAAAGTTCTTTTATGGTCTTTTCTGTTACATTACCCACTGCAATACAAGTTTTACAACGCTGTTTGCCGTGGAAATAGTAAACGTTCACAGTAGAAGCATCCGCTACTTGCTCTTTAGCTTCCGTCCTGGTAGCTTGTGCGTTGTTTTTTTGTGTTTTGCCACCGCAGGCAACTAACAATACGGCAAAAAGCCCGATTAAAATACTCTTTTTCATTTGACTGTCATTTTATTAGTTTGTACTATGTTTATTATAATATTTCTTTCTAAACCAAAAAGCTAAATTTACCAATAGGATCAATACCGGAACTTCGACCAATGGTCCGACTACTCCGGCAAAGGCTTGTCCGCTATGTAATCCGAATACACCGATTGCCACTGCAATAGCCAGTTCAAAATTGTTTCCGGTGGCAGTGAAAGCAATGGAAGCATTTTTGTCGTATGAAGCCCCCACAAGCTTACCAGCGAAGAAGCTAAGCAGGAACATTACGACAAAATAAATAAGTAGCGGTATGGCTATGCGAACTACATCCATTGGTATTTGCACAATCAGTTCACCTTTCAGGCTGAACATAAGGACGATTGTAAATAACAGTGCGATTAAGGTTATCGGAGATATTTTCGGGATAAACTTTTCCTTATACCATTGTTCACCTTTCCATTTCACTAATATAAGTCGGCTCAATATTCCCATTAAGAAAGGAATACCTAAGTAGATAGTAACCGTTTCAGCTATCGTGCCAATGGAAATATCAACGATAGCCCCTTCAAACCCGAAAAGGGGAGGAAGTTTAGTGACAAACAACCAAGCGTAGAAACTGTAAAAGAATACCTGAAAAATACTATTCAAGGCAACTAACCCTGCACCGTATTCCGTATTCCCTTCCGCCAAATCATTCCACACAAGAACCATCGCTATACAGCGGGCTAATCCTATCAAGATAACTCCAACCATATATTCGGGGTAATCATGTAAAAACACGATAGCGAGTATAAACATCAGGATTGGCCCGATAATCCAATTCAGGATTAACGAGACTGATAATATTTTTACGTTCTTGAAAACCTTTGGTAATTGCTTGTAATCGACTTTTGCCAATGGCGGATACATCATTAAGATAAGCCCGATAGCAAGTGGAATATTTGTAGTTCCTTTAGACATGGAATCAATGGTTGAACTAACAGAGGGGGAAAAGTAACCTAAAGCTACACCGATACCCATTGCCAGAAAAATCCACAGTGTAAGATTCTTATCTAAAAAACTCATTTTATTTTTTTTCATCGCCTTTTAATTTAATTATTGAGATTAAGCAACCAATGACCAACATCCCGCCATTGATCGAACTTCCAGCCGATTTCTTTCATATGAGAAGCCTGTTTGAATCCGAATTTCTCATGTAATTTCACGCTACCTTCATTCGGAATACAAATTCCGGCAATTAGCAAATGAGTATTTTCTTTGTCTAAGTTTTGGAATAAATGATTATATAGTACTGTACCGAATCCTTTTCCGGTTTGCTCTTTATCTAAATAAATTGTAACCTCTTTCGTAGATGAATAAGCGCATCTGCCGTTCCATCTATGGATATAATAGTATCCTACTATATTGCCTTCTATTTCTCCCACATAATAAGAAAATCCCGAATCAATTATCTCACTGATACGCCCTTTCATTTCTACTTCTGAAACAGGGGCAGTTTCAAATGTTACAGCTGTATTCTCTATGTAATAGTTATATATTTCACAAATCCTATGGGTATCGTCCAATGTTACTCTTCTTATATTCATATATAATTATTCAATTCGCTTTTGTACGCACAATTCGCAAACAGACGAACGTGTTGGGTAAATTTTTTATCGGGTCTTGCAACTATCTTCATTCTTAACCGCCACAAAAAGTGTAGCAAACATACTTTTTGCTTTCTCCCAATTTTCATCATTGATACAGTATTTCACTGTTGGGAGAGTTATAGTCCCTTGTATCAAGCCTGCATCTTTTAGTTCGTTAAGGTGTTGCGACAACGTACTTTTGGCAATAGGTAGTATTTCCGACATATCGCCATGATAACAACATGACTGGTTGGCAAGCATTTGAAGGATAGCGATACGGATAGGATGCCCCAATGCTTTTGCAAAACGAGCAATTTGCTCTTGTTCTTTTGTAAGTTCTTGCTTTGACATATTCTTTATTTCAGTTCGCAAATATACGAATAGTTTTTTTTATTCGCAAGATTGCGAATGATATTTTTGCTATTATGAAGTTTTCATGAGTTGAATTATAAATGTAGGTCATACAAAACGGAGATATGCTGCTAATTAGTTATTCGGGAAAGAAATAGTATCTTTACACAAAGTTTATCTCATAAAACTATGGCTGAAGTATTTTACGATATAACCCATCTGACCACTGATGAACTTCGGGAGCTGTTTGCTTCTTACCGCAAACTTGGTTGGATAGATTTTGAATATGAAGTATTAGGTGAGAATAACCCTCCGGTACAGAAGCTTTCGGATGCCGAGATTATTTTGAATATTGAAGCTGATAAAGAAGGGAACTATATCGTCTTTATGCTCAACCACGAAGACGAGGAAGACGGTGTGATGATTGGTTTCCGGCTAAGTTATCATGAAAATCTATTCGCTTACCTGCATCTTCCGCCTAAATATCTGAAAGAACTTATCGACAAATATGCTCTGGTAAGTAAGGCTACGAACGTAGAAAACTTGACTGTCGAGCAGTTCCTGATAAAGCAAGCGAAAGATATTCCATTGAACTAATTTCATTCTCAAATAGATTAATTTGCATACAATTATGTGTACCATAACTATTATTACAATAATCATTAGTGCCATTGCTCTTATTTTATCGGGTATAAACACTTATAGGCAATTCTTTTATCGAAAAAAATTGGTATTCTTGACTCCTGCCGAGTCAAAGTCTTCTGATCATGAAATAAGATTAATTGTTGTATATACAAATGCAGGAAATCAACCAATGAATATAATTAATACCAGTATTAGGCTAAATGGTGAATTTGGATATTTTGATAAAGCAAATCATTCTGCATCCAAAGATTCAATAAATCCTATATTTATAAAAGGATACGAATGTAAAGCAATAGAAATTTCATATAATCTACCTAATGATGTTGACTACAAGAAAAATAGCCAAATAGAGATTGAATTACTTGTCTCCTTTACGAATAAAAAAGGAGAATTATGTCAGGAACGTTTTATAATTGGGTTTTTACAAACTAATAAACACATGACGAGACCTTTTATATACAATGAAGGATTTAAGATAAAAGAAGGTATAAAAATAAAAGGATCAATATCTGTTTGATAACATAATAATATTTAGCTAAACAGGCAGAAAGACCTTCATCCTCCTGCCTGTTCTAAACTACAACTGCGCATTTATCGCATTCCTAAACTCTATCGGATCGGTAACGTAACTAAATACGTTGGTTGCCCCTCCGGTTGTCAGGAGGATTGTTCCGAATCCCAATAGTCGTCCGATAAGTCCTTGATTGATGCTCAGTCCTTCGCATTTGGTCAGCATCAATTCCATTGCGTTACGGCTTAACAAGCCTTGTTTAAGTATTACCCGTTTGTTGGTTACCACATAATGTGTTCCGATTTTCATGTACAAGCTTCTGAGTAATGTGAATATGCCGAGAGGTAATGCCACAATTCCAATAAGATGTTCAAACATATTGGAAGCTGGGAAAAAGTGGATGCCGACTAATAGCAAGACAACCGGCGAAAAGAAGATGCACCAATGTACGTGCGCTTTGTACTCAATCGTTTCCCCAGCTTGCAGGTTTTTATCTATATAGCTTTTCATACATCGCTTTCTTAATCCTCTCCCTGCTCATTATTAAAGGTAAAGGAAAGCGGATACTCTTTCCCGAACGAGTCTAAAAAGACCACCTCTATATTGTGAGCATCTTCCGATAAGGAACGAAAATAAAGCCGGAATGAACTATCCGTTACTTCGTATGGATCGTTAGGCAGGAATGGTTTCCCATCCCCCATCCATAACTGCCCCTTCCCATCATATTGGAAGTAACGAAGGTAGTACCGAACATTGTTGTATTTCCCATCACGATGCAATGTACAGCGTATTTCGGCAACCTCATTTACTTGCAACTTTTTGGGTACAGGCAAGTAAGTAACCGAGAATTCATAATCCTGCTTAATATCAATATCGTCGCTACAGGCACACGCTACTGCTGCGAGCAGTAGCGTAAATAAAAAGTATGATAATGTCTTTCTCATTTCTTTATAGTTTTATTCGTTAAACATTTAATTTAGAATGAACTTGATTCCTACGCCGATTTGCGTGTGGAACATACTTATGGAAGAACCGCCCAATATCCGCTCACGGACATTGAGTAATAAGACAATGCGGTCTGACAAGTATGTTTCAATCTCAAAAGTAACTGCACCACCGTACAGGAAATTGTCATCGCTCGTTATGGTAGAGCCATCAAAGAGCAAAGACTCTCCCCAATTGACTGTTTCATATCCCGCCATAGCTGATGCGCCGATGGAGAAGAAGAACGTTTTACTTCTATCCGACAGGAATTTGTAATAATATCCTCCTTCCGCCGTGAATTGAGAAGTCGATATCAACTCCGTTTTGTACCCGTAGGACTTTTGAAGATACTCCGCTCCGAATACCCAACGGTTGCCATTCTTAGTGTAAGTAGAAAGAGCAACTCCTCCGGCAAAGGCTTGTTTGTCGCCTTTTTCCAAATAAAACCCATCAACGGCGCTTACTGTAAACTGCAATCCTTTCTGTCCCGGCAAGTAACGCTGGGCGTGTGCCTGCCCGGTAAGGGCAAGGCACAAAGTCATAAGTAATACTATCCGTTTCATTACTGTACTTTTAGTTCGTTGATTTGTCTGGCACGGATGAGGTCTGCGTTCTCAACGGTGAAAGTCTGGTTGCGACCTCCATTCTTTTCAAAGACCTCGATAATAAGCTGTTTGTCGTAAGGGATAGTGATTTTATCCAATGCAAAGACTGTCCGTTCCGTCCTGTTGGCACCAACCGTTGTCATAAAATTATAGGCACGAAGCGGATAGATAACCGTTTCTTGAATGGCGGTACGTTTGGAGACTTTCTTATCTACGATTTTCATGCGCACAAAATCTACATCGAAGGCTACATTGGTTGAGTTTTTGAGTTGAGTATGTAGGTATAATAGATTATTATGCGAATAGATACCTTTCAGGGTGTACTGGATGCCGAAACGTTTTCCTCCGATGTGTTTAATATGTCGCTTGTTATCTTTATAAATGGCACGATTGATTAGGTACACAACACGGGGCGATTCGCTTCCGAGTTCCTTCAGGTAGATGTCGAACGAATTGTTCGGACGGTTAGTTGCAATACCGTCGTGCATAAAGTCGCGCATCTCAATATTGAGCTTTTCCGGCTCATCGGCATACTTTACATTATAGGTATAATAACTTCCTTCATCTGTGATTACGGCAAGGTTGGTTTCCGCTTCAAATCCTCTGATGGAAGCTTTCACACGAAGAATGTTCTCTGAACTTCCCGCTTTCCCTGCAATAATGTTTGATGAACCGAGGTCCACATAACGGATTGGGGAGGGGAAGATAATATGCACAGTCTTATCAAAAGTAACTTCGAGCCCATAAGGCGGGATCATCCTATCGAAGGTTATCTTCTTGGTCAGGCCTTCATAATAATCGCCAAATGTCGGTTTCAATACTTGTTGTAACTCGCCTTGCATCTCTTCGGACGACTGATTGACGGTTACAATTTCATCATTGGCTAATGCCGATCTTCGATTCTCTGTTTGTGCATAAGCTGATAATACACCGGTCGCTATGACAGCGAACATTAAAAAATACTTTTTCATTTCTTACTTTGAATTAATTTGTGGATAAATATTGTTTGATAATTAGTTTTGTTTCGGCAGTAGCAGTACCCGGTAACCGCTTTTAAGATGAACTTTGACCTGACGGATTTTCTTTTGCATATACTGGCTTACACCCTGTATCGCTCCTTTGGTCAAATCGGATGTTATCTGCGCTCCCATATCGTCGGTTATCGTAAAACTTGAACCGACCGAACTTCCCATATTGGCTGCAATCTCTTTGACCGCTTCCAACTCCAACGAGTTCGGAATAAAGATGCCCCTTTGCCCATCGGAATCATAGACAATGATTTCCACCGGAATGATTGCTCCGCCCATTTCTATAGAGTTGATGATAATACCGAGCCGTTCGCCTTGCAGCGATGCCGTTCCCGTCAAAAGGGAATTAGCCGGGATAACCGTAGTTCCGGCTATCATGGCTTCCGTTAATCGTAACCGAACACTTTGCCCGCTTATCAGTGTCTGATCATTGTGAATGACTGCTGATATGGTATTCTTTTCATTTACTCCGACAGCAGCATCCATTGTATTGAATCCCAGATTGCGAGGCTGATTGAAACTTGCTATAAATTCCGCATTGGGAATATTCTGAGCCAGAGCCGATACGGTCTGTTCAGATACCTGCCGGATTACGGAAGCTCCGGCTTTATCATTCCGCTTGTTGTTATTGGAAGAATTGCCCTTAGAATTTCCCGCTTCGAGGATGATATCCTCTTCTTCTACCTGTGTCCCGACTGTTTGTCCTTGACCGGCTGGCATATACCTGGCTGCCAACTGGTAGGATTTTTCCATCAGGAGCAACTGGTCATCAACAGCACTCTTTTTTGCGGTTTCTTCTTCCAGTTTCCGTTCCAGCTCCTGAACACGCCACTGAAGTTCAAGCTGTGCCTGTTCATCTACTTCTGTAGCGGGCTGTTCGTAGAAACTGCTGAGTGTGTTATTGATATTCCGGTAAGAAGAAGCCGAATTTCGTATCGCATCATTCGTTGGAGAAGGATTACTGTTTGCTCTTTCTTCCGTTATTTCAATCACATTTTCCCGTATCGCCTCTTTATCGTCCCCGATGAGGGAAGAAAAGTCTTCCAACGACTTACGTTTTTCACTTCTGTTTCGCATTAATGCTTCCTGTTCGTAGGCTTTTTGCTTATCGCCGATAAGTCCCGAATTATTCGGGTCGGGGATTTCGGTATTAAAGCCGCTCCCTTGTTCTTCCTTTATTTTGTCAGAAGAAGACGGAGCAAAAATCAGGTATAATGCGCCTAAGAATATGATTCCGATAAGAGCAAAGAAGCCGTACTTTTTCAGTTGCTGCTTCTGTTTCTCTTTTTCCTGTTCCTTAACAGGGTCTGTTTTTTCTTGTTCTTTTTTCATTGCTGATTAAAAATTTATTGATTGTATTATCGTTCTCTTGTATCTCGATATGAATCGGAGAGTCTATCAGGTTCACCGTATCTTTCCGGATACCGGAATCCATAATATCCAAACCGTCTATATGCCGGACTTCGGGTATTTCTTTCCTTGCATCTTCACGTCCCCAATTATATATGGTAGAGATTGTGAAATAGATATTCCCTATGGTAAAAATGAATAGCATAGACAGGATGACGACTATGCGGGTATCTTCCGAAAGACTGCCACACATCCGGCGAAGAAAATCATTGATGCTGTAGCCTATTTCTTTAAAGATATGCTTGATATGTTTCATGACTTCCAAAATATTAGCGGTCTACAGTCATAATATCCTTATTCTCCTTTATCTCGAAATTCTCCATAAAGAAACCGTGAGGGTTATCATCCGAACGTGAAGTGTTGAGAAGCCGGCAGGTAGTAATAAGCGAACGTTCTGTGAGATTGCTTTCCCGAATAATTATCTGCCTGGCATAAGTGGAAACCTCATACGGATACGCATTGTAATTACACCTGATACTGTCTACAATCACATTCTGAATGATATTGCCCGAGATTATACGGTTATAATATCCCTTCTCTGCCATATCCTTGTAATAATTGAAAGCGGACTTGTCGCAAAGCACCATTGCCCGCTGGATATTACTCTCTATCGCCCGTTTGTCGGGGGAAAGTGTGAAAAACAATTCATGAAAACGCTTCACGTGTTCCCTCGCCTCCACCGGACGATTTTGTGAGAGGTCTTGTGAAAGAGCGAGCATCAATGATTTTCCTTCATCCAGTACATAAATTTTCTCCCTTTGTTTCTCGGCAAAGCCGTAGGCACTCCATACGGAGTACCCTGCGACTATTGCACATAAACAAAGAAATACAATACTGAAAAGCCTGATTTGCCGAAAACTTGTTTCGATATTTTTTAATGACTTAAATTCCATTTTCTTATTTATTTCTTTTTAATGTTTAATTGTTTTGAATTACTTGTGGTTTTAAGGAGTTCTCCCGGAAGAACCGGATTGTCCTCCACCACCTGTAGCGTTGTTTCGCCCCTGTGGCTGGCTACCGCCACCACCGGAACCGCTACTATTGCTACTTCCGGAGCTACCACTTCCTTTTAATCTTCCCATAATGTTCCCGGCTGCCGCGCCAGCGCCGGCGCCAGCCAGAGCAGTACCTTTGGAAGCAGCTTGGTTCACATTCTTACTGTAATTGCCCATACCTCCCGCCTGAATAATCCATCCGGCAACAGCCGGGATAGTGAAGAATCCTACAATGCCGATAAGCAGAAAGACCACATATACACCGTCCGAAGCATCTAAAGCATAGCTCGGATCGACTTCCATACGGGCAATATCACTTTCTAGCATACGTGATTGCAAGCGAGCCATGACAGAACTGAACAAATCCGATACGGGAAGCCACAGATATACGCTGATGTAGCGTGTGAGCCATTGGATTAGTGTCGATTGGAAGCCATCAAAGACCGATATGGCAAAGGCTATCGGACCTAAGATGGCAAGGACAATCAGGAAGAAAGTCCGTATTACGTCTATTACCAATGCGGCGGCGTTAAAGAGCGTTTCCAAAAACGAGCGGAACAAGCTTTGAAACCATTTCTTCATGTCATACATGGCACGTTCGATATACATTCCTGCAATCTCAGGCGCACCCATGATGCCGAGTTCTTCCAGTTTCTTGTCAAACTCCGCCTGGTCGACCAAGTAAGCCGTTTCCTTATTTTGCTTTTTCTGCTCAAATTCAAGGCGGTCTTTGGTTTCCGCCAACTGCCGCATATCCAGTGTCTGCCCGTCCAAGATGCCATGCGCACCCTGTACTACAGGACTTAGGATACTATTTACGGTTCCCAAGACCAAGGTCGGGAAGAACATAATGCAGATGCCAATGGCGAAAGGACGAAGCAAGGGATAGACATCAATCTGCTCTGCCCGTGCGATGCTTTGCCATACACGGGAGGCAACATAGAGCAATGCACCGATTCCGGCAATGCCTTTGGCGACCCCGATAAGGTCGCCGCATAAAGGCATCATGTCGTCGTACAAAGCACGGAGTATCTGATGGATATTATCAAATTCCATAGTTTACCAATATTTATCGGTATCACTTCCGTACAAGTCCAGCACACGCTGCGAGGCATTCTTCTCTTTTGCCCGGAGCAGGGATACGGAAATGTTCTTATTGGTGTAGTACTTTACCAGACTACGGTATTCCAACATCTTATTATAAGAGTTGTCGATAACTTCCATCCGTTCCTTATCGGACAGGGACAGCGTACTGGCATTGACAATACCTTTGAGTTCCTGCAACACATCATCCGACTCGTTCAGCAGTATGGTATAGCCGTTGGCTATGGCAACCAGTTCCTCTACCGTAAAATTGTTATCGGTCAGCATTTTTTCAAAACTGTTCACATAGATGTCGGTAATATCGCCAACCATCAGGATGGTTTTCTGTACTTTGCGGGCATCTTTCACAAGGTTGTTTACCGCTTTGAGTGCATCGTAATATTCCCGACCTTGATTATACACTTTCTGAACTTCCTTGAAATTATTCAGCATATTACTGGCGGTACTTGAGGTATGCACTATGTTTTTTGTGGCATTGATGATACCCTGTGCCAGATTTCCCGGATCGGCAACGACCCACTGGGCTTTCGCCCCGGTTATGGTAAGCATACAGCTTACACATAACATGAAAATTCTTATCTTCATATTCACGTTTGTTTTTAATTAATAAATAATTGATTTGTAAATACTTATTTCTCCTGTTTCATAGAGAGCCGTTTTATGGCAAGCTCCAAATCCCCGCCTAATTCTTCAGCAAGACGGAAGACTTCCACTTTTTCCGTTTCTTCGGTAGTATAGGTCAGGTATTCACTTTTGGAAACCTCCGTCGCATAAACTGCCGATTGCGTTCCTCCGAGTCCTATCCAGACTTCTTTGTAGAGTCTTGAAGGATCATTCGACATATTAATAGAAAGTATCTGTCCCCGTTCCTTATCCGTTAGTCCGAGCATATTCTGGATACCGTCGAATTTATTCATGTATTTTCTCTGGTCGAGAAGAATCTTACAATCGGAGTTCGTGATAATAGCTTCCTTTACAATCGGGGAATGGATAATATCATCCACTTCTTGGGTAACCACCACTGCCTCACCGAAGAACTTACGAACGGTTTTGAACAGATATTTTAGGTACATAGCCATCGAATCGGTAGCAATCGCCTTCCACGCTTCTTCCAAAAGCAACATCTTTCTAACTCCTTTCAAGCGGCGCATCTTATTCACAAACAGCTCCATAATGATAATTGTGATGATAGGAAAAAGTACGGGGTTGTCCTTCACTTTATCAATTTCAAATACAATAAAGCGTTTGTGCAGTAAGTCCAATTCTTTATCCGAGTTCAACAGGTAATCGTATTCGCCACCTTTGTAAAACGGCTCGAGTATGAAAAGAAAATTGTCTATATCAAAATCCTTTTCCCTTACCTTTTTACTGTCAATGCTGGCACGGTATTCATTTTTTATGAACTCATAAAAAGTATTGAACGAGGGAACTATGCTCTTATCATTCTTTATCAGGGCAATGTACTCATTGACCGCATTGGATAACGCCACACTTTCAGCACCCGAAGGTTTTTCGTGTTCCTGTTTCCATAGAGTAAGGATAAGCGTTTTGATAGATTCCCGTTTCTCTATATCAAATACACCATCCTGTGTATAAAAAGGATTGAACGAAATCGGATTTTCCTCCGTGTACGTATAATACACACCATCCTCTCCCTTTGTCTTGTTATGAATCAGGTTGCATAAACCTTCGTATGAATTACCCGTATCCACAAGCAGAACATGTGTTCCCTGTTCGTAGTACTGGCGGACGAGATGATTGGTAAAAAAGGATTTTCCCGAACCACTCGGTCCAAGTATAAACTTGTTGCGGTTCGTAATAATTCCCTTCTTCATCGGCAAATCCGAAATATCCAAATGGATAGGTTTACCGTTACGGTCAGCCATTTTTATTCCGAACGGAGAAAGAGAGTCCCGGTAATTGGTTTCCTCAATGAAGAAACACAAGGCTTGTTCGATGAAAGTATAAAAACTTTCCTCTGCCGGGAAATCCCCCTGATTGCCTGCTATCCCTGCCCAAAAGAGCGTTGGTACATCTATGGTATTGTGCCGGGGTTTACATTCCATAAGCGCCAACTGGCTTCCTACGTCATTTTTGATACGCTTCAAATCTTCCCGGTTATCCGCCCATGCCATCACATTAACATGTGAACGTACCGAAGTGAGTCCGAATGAATGCGCTTCGTTCAGGTAATCTTCAATCCACTCGCGATTAATTTGATTGGAACGAGAGTACCGTCCTAGCGAGTGCATATTCTTTGCCTGCTTTTCAAACTTTTTCAAATTTTCGGCGTGGTCATCAATAAAAATGTATTGGTTTACCACATGGTTACAGGAAAGAAGCACTCCGATGGGAGCGGCAAACGACAAACGGCAATCACTCCGGTCAGTGGATAGACGTTCGTAACGGCTGTCGGTATAAACCTTACCCGGCAAATCATCCGTATCACTCAGGGTATGGACACACAGAAAATTATCGCCGATTTTCATTTCTCCGGCTCCGAGTGAAATGTCTTCCAGCGAAGTTGTATCGCCCATCAGGGAGAAATACTTTTCGATAATTCCGGCATTGTCTTCTGTACCGACAATCTCATCCGTCGTAAAGCGAGTCATCGTAATAAAGCCTGAATCATTCATAATCCGTTCGAACTGGTCGACTGATTCCAGAAACTTCTGTGCCGTTTCTTTATCCTGCATTTCCTTTGGGACAAGAAAGCCACGGGTAAGAGCCGTGTAATTGCTTTGCTGCCGTGCCCGGTCTTTCGTTGTTTTAGTAAGATATAGGAAACAAGTGTGATTCAGAAACGGACGTTCATTGAAGTGCTGTTCGTAGGATTTACTCAGGAAACTCATGTCTTCCTTATCGGTCTTCGCCTTGTAGCACTCTTCGGTAAACCAATCCTGTTTACAGACAATGGAGTAATCCGGCAATACCTTGATTGCTTTTACCCAAGATGAATGGATGGTGGTATATTCTTCCGATGTTACCGAATAGATTTCCGGCAGTTCCACTTTGAAACCTATAGTAATATCCGCATCTTTGGAAATGATACATCCATTTTCTACAGAGAGTATGGGGAACTTATTCTCCAATGTTGTTATTTTCGATGTATTCCTCATTATTTTTCCTCCTTCTTTATTATATGTGTGAAAAGGCGCCCAAGCCGTCTCCGATTACTGATGTAGCGCGGATGGTTTTTGGTTGCTTGCACCTTCATCAATCCATGTTGTCCATATTTCCCATTCAAATGGAAAGTTGCCCAGGTTAATACGGAGCCGGAGATTAAACCAAAACCAACGCATATCATTTGAGGTACGCCGATCATATAGATGACTACCGTTACAATGAAGACGGCGAGTAGACCGCCGACGAAAATAAAAAGGTATTGAGCTATCAAACCCTTAAATTCCGCCGGGCGGCCAATGCCCTTGTTAATATTAAATTCCACCATATATTACAGGAAGAATGAACGAAGAATAGTCGCGGTAACAATCAGGAAGATACAACCGCCGAACCAAGAGGCTGCTGTTTTGCTGGTGTCAGGATCGCCGGACTGAAACTTGGAGTAAACCTTAACGCCTCCTACCAATCCAAGGACAGCTCCGATGGCGTATATCAACTTCGTTATCGGATCGAAATAACTCGAAACCATACTTGTGGCATCGTTGATGCCCGCCATTCCATTACCTTGTGCGAACGTGTTTGCTGCTATGAGAACCATTGCAGCCAGAGCGAAGAATCTTTTTTGAGTCTTGTTGTTTATTTCTTTAAGCATAAAATTGTTTTTAAGTCCGGGAGTGAAAGGAACTTTCCTTATTTAGTTCCTCCCTACTCCGAGACTGGTTTGACTTTGAATTAATTTGTGGATACTTTACTGTAGATGCTTCTGCGCTTTTATCGGGGTGAATAGTCCCGGCACAAAATCATCTCCTTTTAATTTACGTGCTTTACTTTCTCATTTTTAACCTCCTTTCTTTTAGTTATGAAATATCATCTACATTGAAATTTGCAAAATCTTCAGACTCATACAGTTTTTGTTTCTTCCGGCTTGCACTCATCTTTTGATTTTGAGCCTCCGCCAGTTTTTGCTCGTGCCTGTCCATCAATTCGGTTATCCGTTTGGCGTACTCGGGGCGGTCGTTCTGCATAGACTTTACCAGCTCGGTGTATTTGTTTTCGGAGAGCACCTTTCCAGCCAGTTCTTCGTCTGCTTCACTGCTGTCATCTGGATTACTTACGGTTTTTGCTGTTGTTCCCAAATTATTGTAATCAATCCCGCTCGCTGCTTCATCCGGCATGTTTCCCTCTGCAAGCCTTTCGTATTCATCATTAAAATCAACATCAGGAACTTCTTCATTATCTTCCTCCACTTCTACGCCTTCGCCTGTTTCCAAATTGACGGTTTCGTCCGCCGATTTTTTTGTTTCGGGGGCAAATGTATCTTCTTTTTTCTTAGGATTTTTCGTTTCCAAATCCGTGGCAGCATTAGGCAGAGGTTGGCGTAGGACGAATTTTGATTTTCCTAAAACCGAAGGTAGTTCTTCCTGCTTTTTTGGTGGCGCAGCCTTCTCTTTTACCTCTGTTTTTTCCTTGCTGATTCGGATGGATATAGAGATTTTGTGTCTGAACAGTTTCTTTAGAAAAGGATACACATAGAAAATAACAAGCAGCAATATTGCCGTATAGACAAGCAGTACAAGCAAGATGTTATAAGTTTCCATCATTTAATGATTTTGCCTATGGGTTTCTGGTACAGTTCGTTTATCTCATCCTTATGTTCCCGGAGATGTTGTTGCAGAATGGTATCAATATAAGCTCCGATAGTAAGTCCTCTTTCACCGAGCCTTCTGACTATCCCGGCGATGGTTTCCTGTGTATCCTTGTTGATATACACACATTGTCTTGTTTTTAACTCTCTGGATTGAAGAAACTGCTCTTCATACCCTATCACTTTCACGAAATTTTCCTGATTATTCATCTTCGTTATTTTTTACTATGTTCTTAAAAATATCTCCTTCTTCCCTGTAATAGATGGCTCTTAACTCATCCGCATGATCCTTTATATGTTGTGCCATGACCGTATCAATGAATACACCGACCGTCATGTTCCTGACTCCGAGTTTATTTACAATCTTTGATATAAACTCGTGTACATCCTGACTGATATAGACACTTTGCCGTTGTTTCAAAACTCTGGGTTTCAAGAAGGCATCAATGTATTCTCCGTTCTTCTTTTTCTTATATGTACGTTTGGGAGTTGCTTCCTTTTCTTCCGGCTCTTCTTTTTCTATTATTTCTTCTTCGGGTTCTTCCGCTTTCGGAGCAGGAGTTTCGGGATTCTCTTTTTTTGGTAATGCCGAAGGAGTAGCCCTGCCGTCGAGAATACTTAGGAATTCTTTTTCATCTATATCATCGACTTTCTTTATTCCGTCACTTCGTTTTGCCATACTACTTTTGTTTGATGTTTATCAGTTCTTCTATTTCATCAGCCAGCAAGTTCAGCTTGCTGCCTCTTATCAATCGCTTATCGACAGGGAAAAGGGTACACCGGAATATCGGGGCGATCATCTCGCTCATCTCATGGCGGTAGCGTTTCGTGTCGGGTAGGAAGTTTTTCATGACCGATAAACCGAGCTCCCCGATACCGTCTTCATATACATTATATAAATCCGACTTCTCACGGGCATCCACCATATTCCATAAAAGGTAAAGCCCCTGCAATTTACCTTTCCTCGTGCTGATTATACGGTCATTAATAATACCGGCAAATTCCAATGTGGATTGCAAGACCATCTTATCCGCGGAGATCGGGGAGAAAATATAATCCAACGATTAAAGTCTGAACGATCCCTTCACTGTTCAATGTCCCCGGCAAATCGAAAAATATAACATCCGGCGACTCCCCGATATATTCGTCAATCATCTTTTTCGCTGCATCTATAGCTCCCGGCGCGGGACTCCGTTCTATCGGATAGTTCCTTTTACCTAATGCTTTGAACTGGTTAAACGACTTCTCCTTATAATAAGGGATTTTGTTTACAATTTCCTTATCCCTTTCCCGCATCTTATGAATACTGTATTGCGGGTAATCGCAATCAATGACTCCAACTCTGTAGCCTTTCACGTAATGAAAGTAACTCGCCATAAGCACCGTTAAGGCACTCTTTCCGATTCCACCCTTTTGGGTAGAAAAGGCAACCAATAATGTTTTTTTCTCCATGTCATTCAAAATTTATTTAAGTGAAACATTCGTTTATTATGGAAATAGGAAAGTTGTGAAGTCCGTCTTTGCTTTGTTGTTTCTTTGTATTGGTGCTGGTTTCTTTCTTTATATCATTGTCCGCATACTTCTTTCAGTTTTCAGAAATTTGCAGAAATACCCATTTTTATCATCACTCCTCTATTTCTGCAATCCATTATAGTTGTATTCCGTTATGGGAATGGCTATATATAGATGTATGGAAAAAGAAAAATGATTTGGCAATGAACGGCGGATTTGCTTTTTCAAAAAACGATTTCGATAAATCAGTCGAACAGCAAAACAATGAAACAGTAAACCAATAAACCAATCGAACAGTAAGCCACTCGTTTTTTGAAAATCTATCTTTTCATTTCAGCACTATTAAAATCTTCATTTCAGCAAAGGAGCAACGCTTTACTTCCTTATTTCTCCAGCAAAGTAAATACATGATTTTTGTATAATCCTAATAATCAGAACGCTGTGGTAGTGGTTGGCATTCCATTGGTAGAGTGTTTACATTTTGGGTGGATATTTTCTATTGAGAAATGGGATATTTTCATCCTATTTGGTAGAAGATTTTGGTTTTACCGGCAGTAATTTTCAGCTTTCCGATTTGCTTGTTTTCTATGAAAACGATTTCCGATTTGAACCTTCTCTCTTCTTACCGGCAATTCTCTTTTCCCAGTTCTTTCCGAGTCCGTTTTTCTCTCTGATTATCCTCGAAAGAATAAAAAAGCCGTAACTTTTTTAAGGGTTGTAGTATTTGGCACTCGTTGGCTTAGGTTATGCCTATCCATCTTATTTTCAATGAATTTAACTTTGCATCGGAATTATTCATCCCAATCAAAGCTTACTTTTTCGAGTTAAGCTAACCCACAAATTCGCCCACGAATGTGGGTGGATTTTGATGTTCAAAAAGAACATGGCAAGGTATGTTTTGAGCAGCTTGAAATAAATTTCAGCATCTCAAAACCCTTGCCCCTGAAAGGGGAAGAATTATTCCGAAGTCATAATTCAGTAACCATTTTCAAAAACGATTTCCCCGATGGATGAAACAAGAAAAAGGAAGGTCGGCAGGCTTCCAAAGAAAGACCCTGCCGTTTTCAGGTACTCAATCAGCTTTAGCCGTGAAGAGCATGATAAGTTCCTCACGCTCTTTGAGCAGTCGAGGCAAAAGGTCAAAGCGCATTTTATTACTTCCTGTATTTTCGGTAAGCCTGTAAAAGTGGTACAAATAGATAAGGGGATGCAGGATTATTATATGCGTCTGACTACTTTTTACGGGCAATTCCGTGCGATAGGAACGAATTATAACCAATTGGTAAAAGCATTGAAGTCTAATTTTTCAGAGAAAAAAGCAATGGCTTTACTCTACAAATTGGAGAAAACAACCATTGAGCTGGTCGAATTGCAACGAAAAATATCTGCCCAGATCGAGGAATTTGAACGTAAATATTCCGATTCATGGTCGCAAAAATAAACACCAACAGTAACCTTTTCGGTACATTAATATATAATAGTCAAAAGGTCGAAAATGATGCTGCCAAGATTATCCATGCTAATAAAGTGATGCAGGATAAAAATGGAGAGTATAATATGCTGCTTTGTAATCAGTCCTTTGCTCCCTTTCTGGCTGCCAACCGGAAAACGGAAGAACCCATTTTGCATATCTCCCTCAATCCGCATCCCGATGATGTATTGACCGATGAGCAGTTGATAAATATTGCAGATGAGTATATGCTAAAGATGGGATTCGGTGAGCAGCCTTATATCGTTTTCAAACATGAAGACATCGAACGAAAGCACATTCACATTGTGAGCACAAATGTGGATGAAACCGGCAAGAAGATTAATGACTTTAATAATTTCCGACAATCCAAAAAGATCACGCAAGAACTGGAAGCGAAGTATAATCTACATCCGGCAAGTAAGCGAGATTATACAGAAGAAGTACCCCGATTGAAAAAGGTGGATTACAAAGCAGGGGATGTAAAGAAACAGATTGCCGGAAACGTAAAAGCCTTGATGCAGTCTTATCGTTTCACATCACTCCCCGAATATCGTGCTTTGCTCTCTATCTATAATATAGGTATAGAAGAGGTAAGCGGGGAATCCCGGGGCAAATCCTATCGCGGATTGGTGTATTCTGCTTTGGATAATAATGGGAACAAAGTCGGTAATCCGATAAAATCCTCTTCCATTGCTAAAAGTGTCGGATATAACGCATTGCAAAAGAAAGTGGTGTCGTCAGGTAAACTCATAAAGGATAAGAACTTAACCGAACGTATAAAACCTATTCTTGATACTGCTACCCAAAATTATCGGAACAGACATTCTTTTGAAGCGGAGCTTTTGCGTAACGGCGTTAGTGTTGTCTTTCGGGAGAATGAAGAAGGACGGATTTACGGTGCAACGTTCATTGACCATGAGAACCGTACCGTATTGAATGGCTCGAAAATAGGTAAGGCTTATTCAGCCAACGTATTTAATTCTCTTTTCCAAAACAGCGTAGCGGATGAACCTATAACCAACGATCAGGAAATAAATAATACAGAAGAGAATTTGGTAATTCCCCCTGTGTTGGAATTGGATATTACGGCTACTCCCAAAGAACAGGAAGATTTGGAAACTCAAACCTCCGGCTTTTCAGAAAACACATATAAACAGAAAACCGATGATTCGGATTTCAGCAGTCCATTTTCGCTGTTGGAGCAGCACGGAGAAGATTATGAAGCGGAAAGCTTTGCCCGCCGGAAAGAAGCGGAAGCCAAACGCCGCAAGCGTAAAGGAAGACGTATGTAAACAATCAACATATAATTATTTATTCATTTCAAAAACAAAATTTTATGCAAAACGAAGATGATTTGAGAGGACTCGCCAAGGTGATGGAATTCATGCGGGCCATTAGTATTTTATTTGTTATTATCCACATTTACTGGTTCTGTTACGAGTATATTCGTGAACTGAATTTTAACCTGTCGGTGGTGGATAAGATACTGCTCGGCTTTAACCGGACAGCAGGGCTTTTTTCTAATATGTTATGGACGAAACTGTTTACTGTAGTCTTTATGGGATTGTCCTGTTTGGGAACGAAAGGGGTAAAGGAAGAAAAAATAACATGGACGAAGATATCGGCATTCGGAATTGTCGGTTTCATCCTGTTCTTTCTAAATTGGTGGGTATTGGACTTATTCCTTCCGCTTGCAGCAAATACAGCCATTTATATTTTTACACTGTCGTTGGGATATATCTGTATGCTGATAGCGGGATTATGGATGAGCCGCTTACTTAAAAATCGCATGATGGATGACGTGTTCAATTATGAGAATGAGTCTTTTATGCAGGAAACCCGCTTAATGGAGAATGAATATTCGGTCAATCTTCCGACTCGATTCTTCTATAAAAAGAAGTGGAACAACGGTTGGATAAATGTGGTTAATCCCTTTCGTGCGACCATCGTGCTGGGAACGCCCGGCTCGGGAAAGTCTTATGCAGTGGTAAATAATTTCATCAAGCAACAGATTCAGAAGGGTTATAGTCAATATATCTATGACTACAAATATCCCGACCTCTCTACTATTGCTTACAATACGCTGATGCAGAATAGGAAAGCATATAAGGTTGAGCCGAAGTTTTTCGTTATTAACTTCGATAATCCTGCCGGAAGCCACCGATGTAATCCGATTAATCCCGATTTCATGACTGATATATCAGATGCTTACGAAAGTGCCTATACCATAATGCTCAACCTCAATAAAACTTGGATTACCAAACAGGGGGACTTCTTTGTGGAATCGCCCATCATCTTACTTGCAGCAATTATCTGGTATTTGAAAATCTATAACGGTGGGAAATACTGTACTTTTCCCCACGCCATAGAATTTTTGAATAAGAAATACACCGATATTTTTCCGATTCTGACCTCATATCCCGAACTCGAAAACTACTTGAGTCCCTTTATGGATGCGTGGCTCGGAGGTGCGGCTGATCAGTTGCAGGGGCAGATTGCAAGTGCTAAAATACCGTTGTCCAGAATGATAAGTCCGCAGCTTTATTGGGTAATGACGGGCAATGATTTTACACTCGACATCAACAATCCCAAAGAGCCGAAAGTCCTCTGTGTAGGTAATAATCCTGATAGGCAAAATATATATTCGGCGGCATTGGGATTATATAACTCAAGGATTGTAAAACTGATTAATAAGAAGGGGATGCTCAAATCTTCCGTCATTATCGACGAGCTGCCCACGATTTACTTTAAGGGACTCGACAATCTGATAGCCACCGCACGAAGTAACAAAGTAGCCGTATGTCTGGGTTTTCAGGATATGAGCCAATTAACAAGGGATTACGGGGACAAAGAAGCGAAGGTAGTGAGCAATACAGTCGGCAATATTTTCAGCGGCCAGATCGTGGGAGATACGGCAAAAACACTATCCGAGCGCTTCGGAAAAGTCCTGCAAAAACGCCAATCTATGACTATCAACAAGCAGGATAAAAGCACCACAATAAATACTCAACTGGATTCACTTATTCCTGCATCAAAAATCAGTGGACTGACACAAGGGATGTTTGTCGGCTCGGTTTCGGATAATTTCGATGAACGGATAGAGCAAAAGATCTTCCATTGTGAGATTGTTGTCGATAATGCGAAAGTGGCTGCCGAAACGAAAGCTTATCAAAAGATACCTGAGTTTACCAGCTTCATAACCGAAGATGGCGAAAATGTGATGCAACAGGAGATTGAACGGAACTATTACCGCATAAAAGAGGAGGCACAGCAGATTGTGGACTTGGAGCTGACGAAACTGAAGGATGACCCGAAGTTTAAGGATTTGGTGAAGAAGTAGAATAAAAGCCCTGCTCTGTCAACCCTAAAAGGCAGAGCAGGATGTTTTAAGTATCTGATAACAATATATCTGTAATTTTAATATCTGCCATTTTATTACTACGTTTGTGTTAGCATATGAATAAAGTATTTTGTATTTTCAGAAAGCAGTCTTCAAATCCAGATAAGTTTCGTTTTTCTGGCAATGGTTTTTTTATTGACAATAATGGAACCTTTATAACGGCTGGGCATGTCTTTAGAGAGAATGGAGAACGTTATATTGGATTTTATGAAGAAAACGAAGATATAGAACTGACACCCCTTAACAATGAAAAATGTAAAGCCATTCATCGTAAAATATATAATGACCAAAATTATCTCCGCAACGATATTAGACTTAGAACAGAGTTTCAATGTGCCCCAGAACATAAAGATGTCGCTATCGGAAAAATAGATATACACAATACAGAATTTCTGAGTCTGATAAGAAAAAGACCTTATGAATGGGATAAGTTATCTGTATCATTTTATTGTCGAGATCAAAATTTGACGGAAATGGAGACAGAACTTATTAATGGGAAAATTCCAAACTCTTTTGTGAAAAGCTATAACGTAACCTTTACATTTAAAGACACAAGGCTTCATTTGGCTGAAATTCCTTATCTGGTTAAATCAGAGGACAGGCTAAATTATTACAATAATTGTATGCTACTTAATGGTGATGGTAAAACATATAGAGGTTCAAGTGGATCTCCTATAATAAATCAGCGAGGACAAGTTGCCGGCATTGTGATAGGAGGAGATAGATATTTACCTATCGCGACGATGCTTTTGGCGAGATATGTGATTAAGAAAAGCAAGAAACTAATTAAACTGCTCTAATAGAGAGACTGAAAATTCTATATCTGAATCCTGTTTTACATCAAAGTAACTACACCTTTTACACCTCTACAACGTCAATTTCATGCATCTGTGCTCCATCATAAAATCCCCAGAAAATTGACTTGCGACCAACGATTGCAAGAAAAACTCCACCGATGACAATCTCCGATTTATAAAACACATCGCGGATAGATGATGCATATTCCGGCGATACCCACCCAGTGATTCCGGTGATACCCACCCACTCACTGTGCAAATTAGTCTGACAAAATTACCGTTTTTTTCTTAAGC
>NZ_QVMO01000188.1:2900-4880 GCF_010501055.1 Dysgonomonas sp. 521 | reverse complement strand
TGATGGCTCCTTAATTTATCGTTAAATCTCTCCGTAAAGGTAAAAACTATATAAATCTTGTAAAAGATGAGGCAGACCGAAGGCTTACGATAAAAGAAATAAGAGATGCAATAAAAGAATAGAATGCATGGTAATAAACAAAAGAAACATCCTATTAAAGCCTCTACTTAAAGAAGATATGCCTTTATTTGAGGAATGGCTCAATAAAGGCTATGTTTATAAATGGCTCTGTCCCGATGGAGAAGAACAACGCAAAGCTTGGTTAGAAGAAGTTAACAACAAAGACGGCAAGTACAATTTTCTAACCCACTTTATTGTCTACCACAACGAGCGTAAAATAGGCTACTGCCTTTATGCTGACTGTTTCTTTCTGAAAGATTTAGAAGAGGAAGGGCATGATTTTGAAAGCTTATATGGGGATGTAACAGAGAAAAACCATACCTTTGAAATAGGTTATCTGATTGGGGAAGAGGAGTATCTGAATAAAGGCATCAGCAAAATTGTTATTCAGCAGTTAGAAGAAAAAATCACAGCTTTAGGCGGACGTGAGATAACAGCAGACCCTTCGGAAGAAAACACTTTCTCCATAAAGGCACTATTAAGTAATGGATTTATGAAAAAGAAAGACGGAGATTATAGAAAAGCAATAATATGAATGCCGATTTCATAAACATAACACCCGAAAACCTTGCCAACGAACATCTATGCTGTATTATCCGTAGCAAAGTAACTCACCCGGGCATAGAAGCAAAGCGACAATGGCTTACTGATCGACTAACCGAAGGTCATGTATTTAGAAAATTGAATGCAAAGGCAACAGTTTTCATCGAATATGCTCCGCTCGAAACAGCTTGGGTTCCCATCGTCGGCGACAACTACATTTATCTATATTGCTTGTGGGTCTTGGGCGATTACAAAGGGAAAGGATACGCTAAATCATTGTTGGAGTATTGCGTGGCTGATGCCAAAGCGAAAGGTAAATCAGGCATTTGTATACTCGGATCGACAAAGCAAAAGGCTTGGCTTTCTGACCAATCGTTTGCCAAGAGGTTTGGATTTGAAGTGGTTGATACGACTGATAACGGCTATGAATTACTTGCACTCTCTTTCGACGGTACAACACCGAAGTTCGCACAAAACGTTAAGATACAAGAAATAAACAATAAAGAACTGACTATTTATTATAGTATGCAGTGTCCGTTTGTCTATCAAACCATTGAAGTGTTAAGGCAGTATTGCGACACGCACGATATTCCCGCCTCCTTAATTCAAGTGGATACACTGCAAAAAGCGAAAGAATTGCCTTGCGTTTTCAACAACTGGGCGGTGTTTTATAAAGGACGATTCGAGACGGTGAATCTGTTGAGTGTTGAGAACTTAAAGAGGATACTCAAAAAGTAGCAAGAATAGGACACTCCATCTCTTTCCTTCCGACTACCTTTGCCGATTATGAACATACAAGAAAGCAGCCGCATAGAATACCGTGCACGTATTAACCGGGTGATGGATTATATCGACCAACACCTCGACAAGCCGTTGGAGTTAAAAAGCATCGCCGACGTTGCCAACTTCTCCCCATTTCATTTTCACCGGATTTTCTCTTTCCTGATTGGCGAAACGCCCATCGACTACATCCAACGCCTACGAGTGGAGAAAGCCGCATGGAAACTCCGCGAAGCTGTTCCTGAGACCATCACTGAAATTGCCTACGGTTGTGGCTTTGGAAGCGTTTCTTTATTCAGCCGGACTTTCAAAAAACACTTCGGCATGACGCCCAGCCAGTTCAGCAAAGCCGATAAACCCGTCTATTCGCAAAACGGAAAGCTGTTTAGCAAGAATGGACAAATGCTCCGCAAGAATTTGAAAAGCGATACAGGCAAGAACACCGACCTTTGTATCGTCGAATCAAATCAATTTTATTTTATGAAAGCAAACATTGAAGTAAAGGAAATGCCTGAAATGAAGGCAGTGTATGTGCGC
>NZ_QVMO01000188.1:0-2766 GCF_010501055.1 Dysgonomonas sp. 521 | reverse complement strand
TGGCTTTGCCGACTTTGAGAAAGCATGGAACTCCATGTGCAACTGGTTTGTAGAAAGCGGCTATCAACAAGGCGATGGCTGTACCTACGAACTCTATCACAACGACTACACAACGCATCCCGAGCAGAAGCATATCGTCGACATCTGCATCCCGGTAAAACCGTTGTAAGGAAGGAAAAGAGAAAGGAGATAGGAAAAATCCCTTCTCCTATCTCCTTTCTCCCTTTATAATGCCCCAATATCCCCATTTACAATATAAGGTATCGCCTCCCTAATCTTATCTACCGGCCAATCCCACCATTGTAGCTTCAGCAACTCTGCGATAATCTCTTCGTCAAAGCGCTTTCGTATCTCTTTTGCCGGTACTCCACCGACTATAGTATAGGGTGCAACATCCTTCGTAACCACCGCCCGTGTCCCGATAACAGCTCCGTCACCAATATGAACTCCTGCCATAATTATGGCATCGTAACCAATCCACACATCATTACCGATAATGATATCACCTTTGTTGTCCCAAGCATCCGTAACATGGGCCTTCTCCAAATCCCATTCATCATAAAACAAAGGAAAGGTGTAATTGGATAATGACTTCAAGGTATGATTAGCGCTGTTGAAGATAAACTTAGCGCCACAGGTTATGGAACAGAACTTTCCGATAATCAGGCGATCTTTATTGATCGGATAATGATATAACACATTATTCTTCTCGAACAGGGTCGGATCTCCAACGAAGTCGTTATAGATCGTGTAATCACCAACAATAATATGGGGGTTCTTGGTTACCGTATTCAGATAGATGGTTTGAGAGTCATTCTCTCTCGGATATATTTTAGTATTCATTGTAAATCAGTTTATTTGTTAATAAGAAATCGAATTGAACTGTGCAAAATAAAGACACAGAAAATCGGGAATGACAATCCTGCCATTCCTCCCCATTTACAAAAAACTCATATACAACGCTGCCACTTCATAAGGTTCGTGAATTGATTCTTCTTTGGGTTTGAACTACAAAAGTAGTGCTTTTAAGGTAGATACCAAAAGATGCCTATTTTGGACAACCATATCCGAAATAGGCATCGTATCTTTGTGATATGAATCAAGCTGATAAACAATACTGTCAGAGTTGCGGAATGCCGCTTCGCTTCGATGTGGAGGAATATATGGGGACTAATTCCGATCATTCCCGTAGCCATGAGTATTGCTATTATTGCCTGAAAGACGGTGATTACACGGTGGATATTCCCATGAGCGAAATGGTGGATATATGGGTAAAGTATACCGATAAATACAACTGGTATTCCCATACGAACTATACACCGCAGGAATTAAGGACTCTACTAAATAAACGGCTCCCGACACTAAAGCGTTGGCGGCAAAAGGAAGAAACCGAAAGCCTGCATTATAAGGCAGTTAATCGTATTAAAGTGCATATTGACAAGAATCTTTTCGCTGCTCTTCCCCCCGAGCAACTGGCTACTAGGGCTAATCTTTCTTTCTTCCACTTCCGGAAAGTCTTCCGTAATACGACCGGAGAGAATATCGGCACATACATTCAACGTCTGCGATTGGAATACGTTGCTCATCTATTGATTGCGACAGATCAGTCTATTAGCGACATACAACAGCAAACCAATTATGAAACGAAGTTCAGTTTGGCAAAGGCATTTAAGAAACACTTCGGTATTTCCATGTCAAATTATCGAACGAAATACCAATCAGTAAACACATCGAAGAGATCAGACAATCTTCCAAAGCCTGAAATCCGCCGAGTCAATACGCTAAACGCAATCTGCCTGGATGTAAATGGTGCTTTCAAAAACGCCCATAGCTATCAGGCTATTTGGAAGCAACTGAAACATTACAAAGAAAAGCATTTGGTAAAAACAAACAGCCACTTTATAAGCATCAGTCAGGACAATCCACAGGTTACATTGCCCGACTTACGCCGCCTATACATTGGCTTTATTACAAATGAATATGCAATGCCCGAAGGTAAATTCACTTTGCAAGAGATTTCCGGTGGTATGTATGCCGTCTTTACACATAAAGGTAGCTATTCCCAATTACCGAACTTATACAAAACAATACATGAGCAATGGCTCCCTCATAGTCGGTATATCCAAAAACACCCATTGTCTTTTGAGGTTTACCTGAATACTCCCGATGAGGTGGCAGAAGAGAATTTAATAACAGAAATTTATATACCCATAGATAATAAATAACATAAAGATTATGGCAAAGTTTACAGACATTATGCTCCTTCAGCAACCCCAACAACACGCCTTAGTTATCGAACGTCAAGGCGATATGGCAACATTCGGCAAACTAATAGCTGATGGTTTTGCAGAAATAAGCGCTTACCTGAAAGAAGAGGGAGAACTCCCGTCCGACATCCCTTGTGTGGAATATCCCGCATTTAATGAAATGACCGAGAATAACATTCGTATGGTGATAACCTTTTATACATCGAAGCCATTTACCGGAAAAGGAGATATCCAAAGCATCATTATTCCCGAAAGGAAAGTCATAGCCTGTCTGTATAAAGGTTCGTATGAGGAACAGGCCAGACTATACAATGAGATGATGGAATGGATTAAAGAGAATGGTTTCGAGGGTACAGGTTCCAGCATAGAACATTATTATACTGCGCCGGAAGTGCCGCAAGAAGAACAAATCACCCGAATAATCATATCATTATGTTAGAACTCCCCGAAGTAACTACCCTCAGCAGACAAGCGAACGATACCCTGAAAGGAAAAACAA
>NZ_QVMO01000187.1 GCF_010501055.1 Dysgonomonas sp. 521 | reverse complement strand
CTTATAGTTTCTTGCCTAAGAAGCCATCTATCAGAGTTGATATTATTGAGGATAAGCAACTAGCAATATGGTAGTGCCTTATTTCGAACTCACGTTAAATTAGTTATTTATACATAAAAAGTGACAATTGAATTGAAAATCGACGGAGTGAAGCGTAGTCAAATGTGGCTCTTACATTCCTTTTACCTGTTACCTTTTCCCTTCGATTATATCAAAGAACGCTCTATGTCCCGAAGGGACTGAACTTAGATAACCACGGGTAAAACCCGTGGCAGGGACTGACTGAAAAACATGTCTCCGTAGGAGGCAAATAGCGAAAATCAATCCCGTTCGCCTCCTACGGAGACGGTCTATTCTTTTCAGCTTTTGCCACGGGTTTCTACCCGTGGTTATCCATATTAGCCTGCTTCGCGGACTTAGAAGCCTGACAGTAAAGCAGAAATAGCAGGCTGCTGCAAAAAAGTGACAAAAGTGACAGCTTTTTGATACTTTTCATTGTTACTTTACTATCTTTATCAGCAAGTCAAAGAACCTGTACATAATAAGATAATTTTATTCATTTGTTCTTCATTGAAATCAAAGAGAAAAATCTTAGAGTCTGTTTAGAAACTGTTTAAATTTTATACGAATTTTTTATTATACCTTTTTCTTCGTTCATTTTTAGGCTGTTTTAGGTTGTTTTTTCCTTTCTCTCAACTCAAATAGCCCGCTATTATCGTTTCGAGGAAGAAAAAAAGCATCTCTAAAACATCTCTAAAAATTTGAACGAATAAAATTTAAACAATTTCTTAAATTTTATAGCAAATCTTTTTTATAGCTATTTTTAGATGGATTTTATCATTTTTGCTAGCAGAACCAACGGTCAGCGTAGCTAATTAGCCGGCTAAACCAAGAATAAAAAGGGAATTGAAAATCGGCGGAGCCAAATAGACGCTAAAAAGAGCATAAAAAAATTGCGAAGAACTATTGACCTGAACCTGTAATGAAAATTTTCGCTAAAATTGAAACAGGCTCTTAAACAGTTACTTAAAATAATTGATAAAGTAAAAAAAGTTAAGAGTAATCTATGGTACGAATTATTAACGTTATCTTCGTGTTGCCTTAATTATTCTTATAGAATTTTGGTGCGATAAACAATAATGTACCTAAGAATGTTTTGAAGGTAAACAATAAACTCTAATAAATGCTATGGAGATTTCCGAACTGTATAATATATACAAACAATATCCAGAAATATCTACTGACACACGTAATAGCCCGAAAGATTCAATCTTTTTCGCACTGAAAGGTGCTAACTTCAATGGAAACGAATATGCTGAAAAGGCTATTGATTCGGGATGTAGTTATGCCATAGTAGATGAAGAAAAGTATGCTACCCGGCCTAATATCATTCTGGTAAAAGATAGTCTGGAAACATTGCAGCAGTTAGCCCGTTACCATCGTAAGCAAATGATAAAAAAGCCTGTGGTGGCTATTACCGGAACAAATGGGAAGACAACAACAAAGGAATTGATTTATTCGGTTCTTTCACAGGAATATAATGTTATAGCTACTCAGGGCAACCTGAACAACCATATAGGAGTGCCGCTGACCTTGTTGAGGATGAAGAAAGAACACGAGATCGCCATTATAGAGATGGGTGCCAGCCATGTTGGAGAAATTAAGTTTCTGGCCGAAATGGCTATGCCTAATTATGGATTGATAACGAACCTGGGGCATGCCCATATCGAAGGGTTCGGTTCATTCGAAAATGTGGTAAAAGCTAAGGGTGAATTGTACGAATATATACGTGGTACAAGTGATGGCAAGATATTTATAGACTACGATAATATGCTCCTGCGTGAAATGGCAGAAGGTATAACATCTATATATTACGGGCTGGAAGAAGATTTGTTTATTTCGGGAAAAGTGACCTCGATCAGCCCTTTCCTCGAACTGGAATGGAAATTCGGGAATAAGCGGAATAAGGTTAAGACTCGTATGATAGGAGAGTACAACCTTTCCAATGCTTTAGCTGCTATCACAATAGGGAAATATCTTGGCGTAAAGGCTTCGCTGATCTGCAAGGCTTTGGGAGAATATTTACCGACGAATAATCGCTCTCAACTAAAAGAAACTGAGAAGAATATGCTTATTATAGATGCATACAATGCCAATCCGACAAGTATGCACGCCGCTTTGGAAAATTTTGACCATATGGACGTAAACAAGAAGGTGCTTATTCTGGGAGATATGAAAGAACTGGGGCCTGATACCGATATGGAACATCAAAAAGTCGCGGATTATATAAGTCATCACAATTTTGACAGGGTTATATTCATAGGAGATAATTTCAGCAGGGTTGATACTAAATATCCAAGATTTAAAAGCATGGATGCCCTAAGAATCTACCTGCAAGAAAATCCGATAGAGGACAGTTATGTATTACTCAAGGGTTCCCGGGGTGTGCAATTGGAGCGTTGCATAGAAATGTTATAGACATAAAAAAGAGGGTGTGTCAAAAGTATTTTTTCATATCTATTTACATACGCTCCGCTCCTGTGACCGTTGGTTGTCATGTTGAGTGCTCATTATTTACCAATAAACCAAACGATAATGACGATAAAAATCTTTTCTTTGAAAAAAACTCATGGCAGTGTAGCACCAGTTCAACTAATGTTAATATACTTGCTGTTGAGTCTTGCTTCAAAGAAAGGTAGACCAAATATTGGTGATTCTCTTGATAAAAAGAATAATTCCCGGATGGTAGCATACTTGCATTTTATGCCTGTTTACTTCTTTGAGCCATGAGTTT
>NZ_QVMO01000186.1 GCF_010501055.1 Dysgonomonas sp. 521 | reverse complement strand
AAAATTGAATATATTCTCGAAATTTATTCTAAAATATTGTTCACAGTACCGGGAAAAACGAGCAAGTTGCAAGAAATTTATTTTACCTTTAATGCCTAAATAAAACATTAGCAGGTGGAATATAAAATTTTTTCTTGTCTGCTTGATATTTGAAAAAATATCTGAACTTAAAGTATTAAGTATAAATACATTAGCATTTGGATATTCGTTGGTTGTCATTACTTTATAGATTTTGGTCAATCTACTAAGATATTGATAATCAGCGAACTATCCAAGTTATTTAATGCTTATTTTGTTGAAAATCAATCAATTATATCTATTTATAACGAACTGTTGTATTATATAGCCAAGAAATGAGATTCTTCATCCATTTCTTGAGATTCCAGGCTGTTGCACTTAGAAGAGCATTGATTTGGACATACCTCTCTCCACAGAGATAATTTTCATGCATTCTGAAGTCTGATTTGAGATGTGCGTTAACCGGTTCTATTGCTGCCCTGGGTCTAAACTTCCTCCGCTTTTTTTGTTTTTGATAATTGCTGTCTGCTTTCAAGGGTTTACCGTTGGGAGCAATCCAACGTTGTACGACTTCCATGTCGAAGTATCGGGGTGCTTCCCCTTTCTTCATTTTACACTCTATGTACACAAAGCGTAAAACTTGGAAACCTTCACAGGCGGTAACGATGCACAAGTATTCATAATCTAAGAATGTACGTTTACGTGTTTCCTCGATTTTTAGCTTGATCTTGCAGTTCGGGCAAATACAATGCTCTGCCTTTTTTTCTTTGTCTGTCCATGAATGGTTACATTCCAAACAAGTGATAAGACCTTTTGAGGTCTTCTGCCCGATATGCTCGATACAGTTCTTGTATGCCCATTTTATTTGTGCATCGGTTATTTTAGCTAATTTTCTACTTGCTGCTACTATTTGTTTCTGAAACTTAGTTTTTGGTTTCATGGCTGTACTGTTTAAAAGTCAAATAAATTGGGTTGGTTATTTAAAGCTACTTGCTTGGCTTTCTTCTTGGGCTGCATCATACGGTTATAGGCATCGTTATGTGCTTTTTGTATGGCTTCCCTGCGGGCTTCTTCCTTTTCTTCTTCGGTCAGTTCCACTACATGTTATCGCAAGGAAAGTATTATCAAAAGAAACAATCTTTATATCTCTACTTCACAACAGTTTATAAGATTTACTTTAAGTTATCTCTTCTGATAATACTTCTTCTATTTATACTAAACCCTTTAAGAATTTCAGTATTTTCTTATCCTTTTCCCAAATCTTTTCAGTAACATCCATTTCAGGAATAGAAGGCTGGTATGCAGCTTCAATAGCCTCTCTTTTAGCTTTTGAATCAGCTCTGGCATATATTTCCGTTGTCTGTATGGAGATATGCAGGCATTATAAGATTCAGAAATTCAGAGTTTCTGCTTGGTATGGATGGCGTTATTGCCGTGGGTGACAGATTAATTAACCTTATGGAGCAAGCTGAGGGTCGCAATGTAGATATCTATTGGCTAGATGACAATTTCGGTGATGTACTAAAAGCACATATCTATATCGGCAATCAATTTATATGTGAGGCAGTTGAGAAACCACGATACAACAAAGCAAGAATAGAGCAAACCAATGAGGACCTAGAGTTCTGCTACTTCTTCTTCGGGTATAAACTCGATGTTCTTATCATCGTAATACATACCGATACCGAATTTTTGGCTTAAAGGTTTAATTATTTCGGATTGGTGGAAATCATGGGTTTTAAGGTTGATTAAATGGTAATGATAGCCAAATTGGTTATGTGTTATCTTGTGAACTACATACCTGCTGTATGAATATCCTTCCATTTGTACTATTTGGTTTACTTCTACTGATTTAACTTGCGTATCTGTTGTTGTTCCTCCGAAAAGGGAATATAATTTTGTCATGGCTGTTTGGTTTTAAAAGATGAGTAATAGAATTAATGCGGTAATGATGATAAAGGAGAGTAGGGAAAGAATAACTTTCAATACAAACTTCACTACCTTAAATACAAGGCATATTCCCATATAGGCAATTAGACAACCCAACACAACGGATGTATTTATACTCAGTTGCGTAACAAACCACGCACACACGCCAAACCCTGCCACCCACAAACCAAATTTTATGATGATTCCAGAGGGGAGGGAGTTTTGTTTCAATATGTTTTTTCCGTTTCTCATAATTATGACATTTTTTTTCATGCGTCATCCTTCGGATCGGTCGTTTTTGTTTCATAGAGCAACAAAAGGTATGTGTTTAAAGCAGGGATGTTTTTCCGTCAAAATACGCTCGCCGAAGGAAAGAGGAAGATTTTTGCGGAAACCGACAGGCTCTGAACATACATGGTCTAAACACTATCATACCTTTGCTCTGATGAACAAACGACCGAAGCACCGGACAGACAGTTGCCTGTTGTGGAATGATTATAGAGAAAAACGAAAAAGACATCGTTAGAAAATGGGGTAGTAGAAATATATGCTGTCGCAGCATATTTATTATGTGTAGAATATTTATATCAAGTGTACACCAACCGGATGTACTCTTGGTTTATTATCCGAGACTGTTTCCGCAATGGTAGTTATTAATGTAATTGTCGAATAGTAATAGTGTGTATTCGAATTGCAAATGATATAACGAATGGAGGAAAGTGTCGCAGGATATTATTGTAAAAGGTTATTCAATCTTTTAAGATTTTCAAAGATTATCATTGTTGTCCGCTAAAAGCAGAAAGCTTGCCTATTTTAGACATATCCTCTTGTATATCAGTGTTTGTTTTTCGCATAATCAAAAGTAAGCCC
>NZ_QVMO01000185.1 GCF_010501055.1 Dysgonomonas sp. 521 | reverse complement strand
TCAGGAGACACCCTGAGTCCTGTATTAAGGGTAAAGACCATACAAACCATCTTCGACATACCAACAGAAAACAGCTACACAACAGAAGATACTAACAATATAGGCAAGCAACTGGAAACCTGCCGCTGGTATAGCAAAGGCTATCGTTATCCGGTCTTTGAAACGGTCAGGAATATCAATCTAAGTGACAACAGCGAGATATTCACCACCGCCTTTTTCTTCCCTCCGCAAGACCACCTCTATCTGGACACCGACCCTGATAACTTAGCCCTGCTGGATGAACTCTGGAAAGAGACGGAAGAGGATAATCAGGCAAGTGATCCAACAGCCAAGACAGTCTCTTTGGAAGATATAATGACTTGCAAGATATATCCTAATCCTGTAGAGTCAATAATGAACCTGGAGTATGAGTTAAAGGAAGATGCAAAGGTTTCGTTCGACCTATATTCGCTGGATGGTATGCCTGTGAAGAAGATTGCAGCTAAGAACAAGACCAAAGGTATATATTACGAAACGTTGGATTGTACAGGCTTGTATCCGAAGAATTATGTATTGAGAATTACCGCTAATGGGGTATTTGTGAATGAAATTATTATTAAAAAGTAAATGCTATGAAAAAATATATATACATATTCTTGATTACAACAATATTTTCCTTAAATATTTCACCCTTGTTTTCGCAAGACAATAAATATTTATCGCCTGTAATCCCTCCCTCTCCAACATCGGCGATTTTCAGCAAATATGGAAATCATCAACCTTCTTTATCTTCAGGAATGATAAATATACCAATTTCTCTATTTGAAATAACGGCTGATAATTTTTCTCTTCCTTTTTCTTTACAATATAGTACATCCGGAATTAATATATCGGACCGTCCTTTTCCTGTAGGTTATGGATGGATATTTTCCCCTGGGCTACGTGTTACCCGAACCGTATTAGGTCGTCCGGATGACCGTTTTCCCTTTCAGTCGGTATATAGTTCTGATAATCCTGCTATAATAAGGAAAGGTGTCATTGATGAGCAATATTATACAAATTTTGGCATAAGTCGCTCCGAATTACATGATACCCAAAAAGATATCTTTAATGTCCATTTACCTTCTGGTAATTATACATTTCTTGTTAATAAAGTGGGAAATACCTATGAGGCAATATCTCCTGGGAATTTATTAAAATTTGAATTTTTTATAGATCAAAGTAACTTAATAAATAATGTTAGTGCTCCTATAAATGGTTTGAAGATAACAGATGAAAATGGTATTATTTATACATTTGGTATGTATGCAAATGAAACTGTCCGAAATAATTATGTCGAAACTATAAGTCGTATCGGGCACACAGCCTGGATGTTAAGAGAAGTAACTCTTTTAAATAATACTAAAATAAATTTTACTTGGAAAAAATCTACACTAAATAATTTATACACTCCTTGGGTTACTACACCCATGATCATCAAAGACGCAAAATCTTCAAATATAGCAAATTGTGAAGACAACTCTTCTCCTGAGCTATCAGATGATGGCGGAATTTTAGATTATACAAATTATACTGAGATTTGTATGTTAGAAAAAGTGGAATTTCCTGCAGGTACGATGAATATTTCATATCGTCCAAGTCAAGATCCTTTTATAAGTAAAATTGAAGTAAAAGATAAGAATAATACATCACGTAAGACCATAGATTTTATATACGGACAGGGCGATTCTGAGGAAGTGGCACTATTGAAATCTCTTAGGATAGATCAGGAAACTTACAATTTTATATATAACTCAAAACGATTATATAAGAATAGTACGGGATTGGATTATTGGGGATATTACAACGGAAAGAATAACCAGACAATGATACCTAAAATGACTCTAAACTTATATGGCAGTTATGGTAATTATACAACAGAGCCAAATTTCACAATGCAAGTGGGTACAGCTGACAGATCCGTTGATACAGCATATATGAAGGCCTCTATGTTGAAACGTATAGAATATCCTACAGGAGGATTCTCTGAATTTGAATATGAACCTCATCAATTTGCAAATCAATACCCTCCTTCAACTAAAACATTTGCTGTTACTCCTAGCCCAATAAATAAAGGTGGCGGACTTCGTGTATGTAAAATTATTACGAAGGAAAGGCTTGGAAGTACACCCACTATAAAGACTTATAAATATGGAGTTGCTGAAAACGGATTAGCCAATATAATATTTGTGCCGACACTGGATACTTTTATTGATGAATTGTGTATTGTGGAATCGCTTCCATGTGATCCGGGGAGACTTACAACGTGGGCATATAGACAATTAAATATAAATGCCATGTCGAGCTATTCAAAATACCTTATACAAGGTGTACCTATATGGTATAGTATGGTAACAGAATATGTTAATGATAATAAAACTGAAAATTATTTTGATTATCAGGGATATCGTGGTAGTAGCTATGATATGGTAAAGATAATAAAGAAGCCATATGTGCATGGTTATGAGGCTATATTTCAGGATGGCCCACGTCAGGCAGAGCAAATAATATACAAAAAGAATGGGCAAACGTATTCACCTTTAGAGAAAACTATATTTTCTTATGATTCGCCAACATCTGGAGGAATATCTAATTACATGGTTAATCGTAATATAATAAATTCGTATGATCAATATTATTCTTGTCCTGATTTTCGTAATTTCTCTGATGCAGATATTGCAGGAACTATTTGTAATGCAAGAATATATACTGTCTCGCCTTATCAGATTGATAATAAGTACTACAGGCTAAGGAGCAAGGAGACAATATCAATGATTAACGCTTCAATTGTAACAACAACAGAACAATATTCTTATTATTCGGACAAATTAATGGAGAAGCTTACAAGAGGTACTAGTGTCATGTCAATCTGATATTGTCGGATAAAGTTTTTTTAATTTAATTCTGGCCTTATCATTCGTGAACTGCCAGTTTATCTTGGAACTTCTATTATTTCTACTTCTCTGC
>NZ_QVMO01000184.1:584-3600 GCF_010501055.1 Dysgonomonas sp. 521 | reverse complement strand
CCTAACAACTTCTCGTAATTCATCCTGACAAAGATAAGCTATATTCATGATATGCGACAAGACAAATCAACCCGGAAAATCCGCTGAGCCCATTTCGGTGGGCGTTGACGGAAATGAACTATTCACGCAAGCCGCTGATTATTCAGTTGTTATAAGTATTCGATTTTTGTAGTCCACGATTTGCACACGCTCTTCCAAAGAGTCTCTTAATCACCTAATTTACAAATACTAAGATAGATATTTATTGTTTTATGTGCAAATTTTTGAGCTTAAATTATACACCTATTTTCACTAATTCGTAAACTTCTTCAAGAATATCTTTTGTTTTTTGTTTGGATAGTCCGACGTCGTTTCCAACAGCTAACATATCTGATATTTTGGGCTCGCCCGTATTGTTTATTGTTGTTGTATGATAGCCTCCAAAACCGCTACTGGGCAGAATATCATAAGCGGGGGATAATTTCCACTCATCTCCGACTAATTGAAATGAGAAATTCTTAGCGTGGTCATCCCGGTTTTTGATTGCAACATTGAAAACCATCAAGCGAAATAAAGAATATACTTCTTCCATATTCCTTGTAATATCCTGGCATATTCTCAGTAATGCCTGATAATCAAGACTGGGAATTCTGTAATCTGCATTAATTAATCCGGCGGCACTGATTGTATGAATTTTCCCATTGGGAGTCCTGTCAAAACGTTTAACTCCGAAGTATTTACCTTCAAACAGTTGGGTTTTCGGCATATTGATCCCGCATTTTTTGGCTAATAAGGAATATTTGTACTCTGTTTCTCCAACATCCTGACGGTCTACCGATGCCCGGAATTTAACGAGCCACTCGACTCCATCAATTTTCACAAACACTTTAGGGCGAGCTCCTCCCGACGATCCGGCATATTTATATAAAGTATCCAGCCCTTCTCCGGTATAATCATCATTTGATAGAATTTTTTCCGCATCTGATGCAAGCTGATTAAAATCAATTCTTTCCTGTTCATTTTCAACACTCCAATCCGGTTTATATTCCAATGCTCCACGCCCTGTACTTCCAACAAGAGCCAAGCGTTGCAATATTGTCAGTTTATCAGGATTATAGCCTTTTTCTTTCAGATACCTGTCAAGAATCAGATTTCCCCATCCGTCCGGTAAACTATCATCAAAAACGCCAAAGTTACCCTTAAACGGCTCTCTTTTGGCGATCATCAGTTCTCCTTTTAAAGGGAGGAAATAAGGAGATATTGATTTGCCGAATGCAAGATATTGCGCATCATACTCAAAGGCGCATAGCGAATCTGGTGTTAAAGCAATTCGTCCAACTTTACTCCCATTCATAAAGACTTCTACAACATTGATATTATCCATTCCTTGATCCTCTTTGCCTTTTTTTAGTTTCTTTTTTTTCAAGTAACTCGTCTATACTTTGAAAAGATCTTCCGGAAAATAATTCTAAAAACCCTTCCGTCATATCTAACACTATAGCACATAAAACGAGATTGCGCAAGGTTATTTCACCGGTAGTCTCAAATTTGCGATAGGCATCGTATCCGACTCCGGCCCTTTTTGCGAAAGCCTTTTGTGTAAGGTTTCTCTCCAAACGTCTATCTTTTACTCTTGATGCAATACCTCTCATTATTACATCCGGAGTTTTATTTATAATTATGCCTATATCCACAATTAAAGCTATATTTAATTATTAATTATGTAAATATACACAATAAATACGTATTATAGAGTAAGGATAAAAAGAATTATTGGGTAGTATTCCCCTTAAAAACTACCCGAAACGAAAACGGCTTGGAGAAATAACCGAATTGAGGGATCAATTCTAAACTTACCCTAAAGGGTATAATGATTGGTTTATGCTATTTTTTATACCCTAAAAGGTGTATTCTCGCTTTTTAATGATAAATAACATACCGATTAGATCATTATCGGTTCATTAAAGCATAAAGGGCAAAGGAACCTAACCAGTGACTGCCCATGTAATCATCATCGGTAATATTACCTAACGAATAATTAAGATGGTTGTCAGCAATTGATCTCAGATGGCTCAACTCCGGCAATTTTCTTGAGATAGAATACAAACAAGTTGCCCTACTGAAATTCAATCCATCGAGATGAACCAAATGTCCATCCGTACGATCAGAAACTTTTCCCGGCTCAAATGAAAAATCAGGTTTAAATATTTCCGGCAGAAATGCCTTTAACCATACTTTATATTCCTGTGCATCCAATACTTTACTCATCAATAAAGCCTCTTCAAGGCAAGGGGATAGGAAATCATTGCCACTGGGCTCATAAGAGAGATTGCAGTTCACATCATTCTTATATAACCTTTTTGTATGTTCTATTATTAACTGTTCAAACTCTTTCACTTTGAATTTATCCGTTCCCAGATTGTCGAACGTACTTATAGAAACCCCGACGTCCCCCACATTGATAGCAGTCTGCCCAACATCAAGAAGTTTGGCTCCACTGATTGTAGCATCTTGCCTCCATGCTTTTGTTGGAAATTCAGGCCAGTAAAAATATACTACCGGAAGCCCATTTTCCAACACTGTAGTCCCTCCCGTGGAAGCAGGCAAGCCGATATTTACATCCCGGGGACCGGTATTACTTGATGCATTCAGCATCACGTTGCGGTCGCTTTCTTTTACAACCACCGAGTCTTTCTTTATTTCATTCTTCTGGGCAAAAAGATGCCCTGACAACATTATCATCAAACTGAATAATAAGATGTGTGTTTTCATGTTTTTATGAGTATTCATACAACTTTGATTAGTTATTGGTTATTGATTAACTAAGTTTAAAATCGAGCAAAAATTATAAGTTTGAGCTTTTGAATAAACAACAAAGAGCCGCAAACAAAACCTCTTTTTAGATGTTCATATTTAATTTTGTATTTACATAAATAACGAAATCACTAGTGTCCGGTTTAGAAAATATTGACATCGTTAAAACCCTTATGGATAAAGGGGAGTGAGCACGTTCTTTGATTTTTCGATTTGAATTTTC
>NZ_QVMO01000184.1:0-375 GCF_010501055.1 Dysgonomonas sp. 521 | reverse complement strand
GTTCTATTCCGACTTTTATAGAGATAACAGACGGAAGTGTGCATGATGTCAACATACTGGACCATATCACGATTGAACCCGGTGCTATCTATGTAGTCTCTCCTTACGAATATAAAAGTTTCCAAATATTTTTCATTTCGCTAGCATTTTCATCAGTAGAAAACTATTTGCATTTGGTTGGCAGCATTTATTATATAGCCAAGAAATGAGATTCTTCATCCATTTCTTGAGATTCCAGGCTGTGGCACTTAGAAGAGCATTGATTTGGACATACCTCTCCCCACAGAGATAATTTTCATGCATTCTGAAGTCTGATTTGAGATGTGCGTTAACCGGTTCTATTGCTGCCCTGCGTCTAAACTTCCTCCGCTTTTT
>NZ_QVMO01000183.1:3530-3829 GCF_010501055.1 Dysgonomonas sp. 521 | reverse complement strand
TAATTTTGTTTTGTTGCTACTACAAAGATAAGCAGAAGAGCGGATTTTTTATTTTTTAAAAGTTCGCTCTGTTTTTTAGCGGACAGTAGTGATAAATATTATAATCCGGCCTTATAATAATTCTCTTCCAGCAGCTTTATCACATCCGACTCTTTGTAGAGTATCTTTCCTGTAATCTGTATATAAGGGATTATCCCCTGGTCCCTCCATACCTGTAATGTGCCAATGCTTAAACCGAGTATCCTGCTGATATCCTTGCCCGAGAGGTACTTTTCTCCGTTCAGAGCCGGAGAGCATTT
>NZ_QVMO01000183.1:0-3389 GCF_010501055.1 Dysgonomonas sp. 521 | reverse complement strand
ATACTGTAAGGTTCTTTTTGATATTTGGAGAAGACGGCACACTTGTCCGTTGTCCAGCCATGTTTCGTCTGTTTGATTATTTTTACATAATTCCCTGACCTGTCCGGCAAAACTCTCAAATTGTCTTTGTATCTGTTCAAAAGTCTTCTTTTCAATAGCGATTATTTGGCATCCGCCGAACGTTGTTTCCATACTTATTTCCTCTTCTTTTTAAAAATACCATTATCCATATCATCCATTCTTTGGTTTAGCTTTGTTCTTATTTCATCCAAAAATAAAGTTCGGCTATCCGTCCGCCTGCGTATGGCCCGGAAAACATCATAGCAATCCGTTACAGGGAAAGATAACATTTGACAGAGATACCCGATGGCTTCCTGTATCTCAATATCCCCATTATTGAAACTATTGGTTTCCAGCAGGCCGTAAGCCAGTTCTACGAAATCACTTTTTGAGCCTGACCAGTATAGTGGTGTATCCGGTTTATCTCCGGATATGATTTTGAATATGCGATTCAACTCACCAAGAAATGTATTTATTTTTTCAAATTGAACTTTTTCTATAATTATCATATTTTTTTTCATGTTGTTAATTGCTTTTATTTGTTTAGTTAATGTATTTTCCTATATCGAACCTGTTATTAATTGTACTTGTTGCACCGGCTCCTATATCATCCAGTATACTGACAACAATACTTTCTGCTCCGTTGAACAATCCGGTTATCTGTCCGAACAGGTCTGTACTTTTCACTTTATGCAATGTCTCCCTGATTTGAAGCTCTTTACCTTTTGGTATAACTTTTCCTTGCAGGGTGTCGGCTAATAATTGAAATTCATCTACTGTTACTCCCTGGTCGTGTACCGTATTCTTACCGGGAACAATATTTAATGGAATTGCTTCTTTTTCCAAATCGATGCTATGGATGGGACTATTTTCATCTTCTTCTTTCACAGCTTCCTGTTCTTTCTTCTGATTTTGATTTACAGGTAAAGATTTAAAAACGGTTTTCGGTTTTCCCATAATATCGGGGACACCTTTTTTATTTCTTTCATTCCCATTATTTGTATCTGTCCTGTACTCATCTTTCCGCTGGTATGTTTTGTTAAACCAGTCCTTAAATTCATTCCATAGGTTTAGCCCTGCCAGAAACAGGCAGGCTGATGCTAGCAGCACGGTTCCTATTATTTCTCTCATCGGTTCTTGTTTTTGTTGAATTTCTAATTTTTCATTTATCATTTTTAGTTTTTCATTTAACTAAATCATTTTTCCCAATGCGGTATAAGGAATTGATTTCCTCTTGGTGTGTTTCAAAATGTTCGGCCAGTACATTGTCAATATAGCTGCCTACCGGAATATTTTTGCCGTCTATAATCTTTACGGCGGCTACAATATCGGATACTGTTTTATGCAGTTCCCCGCTGATGTATACATTCTTGCGGTTATCAGTTTCATACCTTTTCAGAAAAGTGTTCTTGTAAGGAGACTCATCAGTCTGAACAGATCTCTTCCGCCTTTGCTGTATGCCCGCAGGCCTATTCTCTGCTACAGCTGGTTCTTGTACCTGCTCTTCCGGTATTACTTCCTTTGATAAATCCCCTGCCTTATGTACCTGACTAAGGCTGGAGAGTAAAGCTTCCTGATTGGGAATCTCTACTTTCCGGTTTTTTGTCATATTCCTATCCTTATCATTTTCCTGTTCACCCATCGTTTATCGTATTATTAGTTGAAGTATTTCTTCGGATAAAGCATCGAAATTACTACCGGAGAGTAACCGCTTGTCGATAGGAAACAGTGTGGAACGGAATATGGGTTTATGCTCTTCTTCCATTTCATGGCGAAAGCGTTTACTGTCGGGAAGGACATTTTTTAATATCCGTAATTCCAAATCTCTGATGACATCCTCATAAGCAAGGTATAGCTTTGTCTTTTCTCGTCCGTCCACCAGGTTCCAAATCAGCGACAGGCCTTTCACATTTCCAGCTTTAGGCCTTACAATCACATCGTTTATCAGGATAGCGAACTGCAGGGTACTTTCCAGCACCATACGGTCGGCGCTTACCGGGGCAAAGATATAATCGACCGATGCCAGTGTATTGACAATCACCTGGCTGTTCAAGGTTCCGGGCAAGTCAAGAAGGATAAAATCAAATTCTTCTGATGTGCGGTTTATCAGGTCTTCTGCCGCCATAATGGCTTCTTCAGGTTTAGCTTCTACAATCGGGAAGGCAGGTTTGTCAACCCGCAAGAATTGCTCTTCGGCCATTTTGTTGTAGAACGGGTCGTTTATTACCTGTTTTACTTTCCTGTCCCGCATTCGCACAATACTGTGCTGGGGAAAGTCGCAGTCATAACTGCCACATTATATTCCAAGGTATAATACAGGTAACTGGAGAACAATACGGTCAGAGTTGTTTTGCCTATTCCTCCCTTCTGGGTGGAGAAGGCTACGAATAATGGGTTCTTTTTCATACGATAAATTTGTTTTTAAGTGAATATTAAAATGTGTACTCGTTTTTATTGGTTGTTAAGCGGGTATAGATGTTGACAGCTTTGTATTTAGCTATATACTTTGACAGCAACTTATTTATATATCAAAGTTTGTACTTCAATAAGTATCCGTTTGTATGCTTACTTAAGTATATTGGTACCGACCCAAATTTTTATTCGGACAGGCGGGTAAAAGTTCAAACTCCAACCTGCGGACTTTAGAACACTGCTATTTACATACCCGATTCTCAAATTGCATATCAAAACTTCAACTTTTCAAACAGCTCTCTCGCTTAACTTTCCGCAAATAAAAACTAAATTATCATCCCTTGTATCACATCCGTTCCCTGTGGCAGTGTTTGGCGTTCAGTGTCCACTCTAAACGCTAAGAATCAGACTGTTTGAATACTGTTCATTCGAATTATAGGTTGTAATTTTGTAACCGGAGAACCACTCATCCAATGGAAACACCCGCATGTTTCGAATGAAAATTCCCGATTTTAATGAGCATCCGTTCCGGCTACAGCCAATGTCCGCCCATGCAGGCGGATTTTGTTTTCAAAGGAAAACAGCAAGTTGTGTCTTTGTCAACAGAAAAATCCTTTTTCCGTCATCCGAAGACCAACTTGCTCCGGCCTGAGCCGGAGGGAAAGTTCTCCCAAGTCGAACTTTTATAAACCAAAAACTATAATGAACATGAATGTTGAAAATGGGGCTGGGCAGCCCAGTGCAAAGAAAGCCGATTCGAAGCGGGGACGGGGACGCCCCACAAAGGAAGATGTGAAAAATTACAGGCATAGGTTTCGCCTGAATGATGCCGATAGTAGACGTTTATTGGTTATGTATAAGCAATCGGGAAAGAAGTCAATGTCCGGGTTTCTGGCGAAAAAGGTACTGAACCACAA
>NZ_QVMO01000182.1 GCF_010501055.1 Dysgonomonas sp. 521 | reverse complement strand
GTAATCCTTCGGTCTCGGTCATCTTTTACAAGATTTATATAGTTTTTACCTTTGCATAGGAGAGAGTTAACGATAAATTAAGGAGCCATCAGTTTATGCAAAATAAAAAACAAACGAGACAACTTCCTGGAACCAGGCTATCTAAAGGTCAGGCCTATCCGATAATAGAGCAATATTTTAAAAGTGGATTAATGCCATGTGATTTTTATAGGCAAGTAGGTTGGAGTGATAATCAGTTCTATTCATGGCGTAAGCGTTATATGGAAGAGCATAATATGCTGGCAGAGGAAGAATTTGAACCGACAACATTTCACCCGATAACAGTAACCCCACCAGAGGAGGTAAATTTAGTAGAGCCTGAAGAAAGTTTTACTATAGAGATTACATATCCCAATGGAGTTACACTTCGTGTATATTCCAAGAATACAGCCCCACTGGTAGACTTAATCAAATTATATTAGTAAACAGTGTTTAATCTGAACGATTCTCTTACCTACTACCTGTGTTCGGTAGCAGTAGATATGCGAGGAGGCTTTGACCGTTTATGTGGTATAGTCAGGCATACAATGGGCCGTGATCCTTTGAGTGGGGAAGTCTTTGTATTTATCAATAGATCCCGTACCCGTATAAAGCTTTTACATTGGGAAAGAGGAGGCCTTGTTTTATATCATAAGCGTTTGGAGTATGGACGGATAAGCATCCCTAAACTAGATCAATCAACAGGGCACTATCACTTATCTTGGTGTGATTTAGTGCTTATGGTAGAAGGTGTTTCTTTAAATCGGATTATTCGTAAAAAGAGATATAATATTCCACATAAAACCGCATAAATAAAGGCTTTAAAGCTTGTGTATATCCTCCGTTTTGCGTATCTTTAACATATGGAAAAGATGCAGGAATTGGAACGGAAATTACAAGAAGCTCTCCTTCGAAACCGGGAGTTGGAGCTTAAAAATACATTCCTGCGATCTGATAACAGTCAGTTGCAATCTAATGTAGATAAACTACAATCCGATATTACCAGTTTAGAATCCGATAAAGGCAAATTAGAATCCAACATTGGGATATTGCAAACCAAATTAACAAAACTTGGAGATGAATTACTTTATCTGCGCCGGACTTTATTTGGGCGTTCCTCGGAGCGTTATATAAAAGAAGATCCTAATCAGTTAAGCCTTGACTTTGATGGCTTAGACCAACTTGAAGAAGAAAAGATCTATTTGGATGGGGTTGCTAAAAGGAACTTATCCGCCCGGGATAGCGGCGGTCTTCCTGTGAAAAGACATCCGGTACGCAAACCTCTACCCGAGCATTTAGAACGTCGCCGCGAAGTGATTGAACCGTGCTCTTTACCTGAAGGGGCTAAATGCATAGGTCAGGAAGTAACCGAAATATTAGAATATATCCCCGGACAACTTTATGTGCGTGAAATTATCCGTAAAAAATATGCTTTACCCGGAGGGGCCGGTATTATTATGGCGGAACTTCCATCTTTACCTCTGCCAAGAAGTAATGCCGGAGCATCCTTGCTGGCAAACCTGCTGATTAGTAAATACCAGGACCATCAACCTTACTATCGTCAGCTGGAGATGTTTAAACGAAGCGGAGTCCATTTGGCAGCATCGACCGTAAATGACTGGAGCGCTTCAGCCATCAACTTATTAGAACCTCTTTACCAACAGTTGAAAAAAAATGTTCTGGGTAGTGATTATATACAAGTGGATGAGACTACGATTCCGGTATTGGATAAAGATAAACCCGGAGCTACCCGTAAGGGCTATCATTGGGTAGTACGCTCTCCTGAAAACGGGCAATTATTTTTTCATTACGACAAAGGTTCCCGGGCCGGGCATGTAGTTGTCGATTTACTCAAAGACTTTAAAGGTACAGTACAGAGTGATGGTTATGGAGCCTATGATATATATGAAAAGAAACAGGATGTTCTCTTATTGGGATGCTGGGCGCATGCCCGCAGAAAATTTGAACAGGCATTAGGCAATGATCCCCCACGGGCTGAATATGCACTTGAGCAAATCGGCAAGCTTTATCAATTGGAACAAAGAGCCACGGATAATAATTTTACTAAGGGGCAAATAGAGGCATTGCGTAAGGAAAAGGCTTATCCTATCCTACGTGATTTTGAGAAATGGATCGATAAAAACTATCCTCAGGTATTACCATCTTCCAAGATCGGTAAAGCAATGTCGTACACTTATGGTATATATCAGCGATTAGCCCGTTATGTGCTTGACGGAAGGTATCGTATTGACAATAATCTGGTTGAAAATGCGGTAAGGCCTTTGGCATTAGGACGCAAGAACTATTTATTTTGTTCAAATCACCAGTCTGCTGAAAGAACTGCTATGATCTACTCTTTACTGGGTACATGCAAAATATGTGGGGTAAACCCGAGTCTTTGGCTAACAGATGTACTAAATAGAATACAAGACCACTCTATACAGGAACTCGATGAACTGCTTCCCGGAAAGTGGAGACCGCAATCTTTGATTGATCGACCTGAAAATTAAATCATTTAAGCATATCCTGATGGCGTTTATATAATCGCCATACTTGAGAAGTCGTGAAACGATATCCTCTGCTGGTCTTGAATCCTTGCCGATTGAGTGCATGAGTAATCTGCAAATATGTTTTGCTCTGATTTCTCATCATTAAAATAAGGGCTAAGGCACGTTTGTTGTTCTCGTTAGTTAAGGCTTTTGCCTTATTAGTCTTGATACTATTAGCTATTGCCCGCGCATGATTATTCAGCAGGTTCTCCGGTTTACCTAACTTAATACCTTTATCCTTCTTCGCTCTTAATGATTGTTTGGTGCGTTCTGAAATTAGGTTGGCTTCATACTCTGCAATTGAACTAATGATATGCAGGATGAATCGATTGGCTTTGGGGAAATCGCAGAAAACAATCTCTACATCGCTTTCTAACAGCCGACTAGTAAATGCTACATTGCGGGAGAGACGATCCAATTTGGCACAAATTAGAATAGAACCGGTTTGTCTGCATTGTTCTAATGCTTCTGCTAATTTAGGACGATGATTATTTTTACCTGTTTCCGTTTCTAAATACTCTTTGAGAAT
>NZ_QVMO01000181.1 GCF_010501055.1 Dysgonomonas sp. 521 | reverse complement strand
AAAAAGCGGAGGAAGTTTAGACGCAGGGCAGCAATAGAACCGGTTAACGCACATCTCAAATCAGACTTCAGAATGCATGAAAATTATCTCTGTGGGGAGAGGTATGTCCAAATCAATGCTCTTCTAAGTGCCACAGCCTGGAATCTCAAGAAATGGATGAAGAATCTCATTTCTTGGCTATATAATAAATGCTGCCAACCAAATGCAAATAGTTTTCTACTGATGAAAATGCTGGCGAAATGAAAACTATTTGGAAACTTTTATATTCGTAAGGAGAGACTACTTAAAGGATGAAAAGTGGGTGGGTATGCTCCGGAATACGGTCGTTTTGACCATCAATTTTCCCTACTGGGTGGGGATGCTCCGGAATCCGGTGCGACCAACCTCATTTAGCGCCCTTTTTTAACTGTTTTACCCCTGTTTTGCCCCGTTTTTGGGTGGATATCTGCCGGAATGGCAGATTTTTAGAACCGATTTCTAATGGATTTAGAACCGGATTACTGGGTGGGGATGCTCCGGATTATGCACCATAAAATCGATATATTGGGAATGACTTAAATACTTTTTGTTCTTCGGGAGTTAATTTATTGAAATAAATTTTCGCAGCATCTTTATATCCAAGTAAAATATTTGCAGCGAGTTTACATTCAATATTAGAATTTTCGGTTAACTCCACTAACTGAGATTTTTCTTCTTCATTAAAATCTCTTTCTCTCTTAATTATTTGGAGTTTGTTCAGCAATTTTATTTCTAAGGGTATATTATCTTTTGATTCATCTAATATCTAATCAGAAATATTTCTAATTAAGTTGAATAATTTTTCATTTGGTTTCTCATCATAAGCTGATAACATTTTCAGCATATCTAATATTGCTATTTGATATATATAATCAAAATGAGATAAAGATTTATAAGAATTTAAGATTACTCCATAGTTGATGTTAGAAATATTTATATAATCTTCTTTTTCCAAAATTGAGAACGGATTCATAATTCGTATATCTCCCTTGTCATTTGGTTGCATTGCTTGAAGTTCCGAACTGAAAAAATCTTTGATTGTATATGAGTCTACTCCATTTTTGAAAACAATCAATTTAATCTGAATATTGGCTATCTTAAGATTTGTTACTGAAGTGTTGTCATCACCTTCAACTTTAATATTTACACTCTCTTTATCCAATATTGATTTAAATAAAATATCTAAATATATTTGATCTTCTGTAGATAATTTCTCCAGATCTAAATCCTCGTCAATATTGAGAATAGTAAATAAATCAATTACTTTATTTAGAAAAGTCAACCTATCTTCCAAAAAATCAAGATGATCTTCAATATTGCTGTTAATTATAGAAAAGGTAAAATCTTTGCCCTTTATTGAAAACTTATTCCCATTTTTCACAGTCTCTACATAAAAGACTAAATCAGTAATACCTTTTCTAACAGATGAAGCTAATTTGAAATCAAATTTGCTACCTCCCTGTTCATTAATAGAAAGTGACATAGAGTTTCCTATATGAATGGTCATACCATCTTCCGAGAAAACTCTCTTAAAACCATTATAATATTTTTTCCATTTATTGATATAGGACAATTATCAACAGTATCTATAACATTTAGCCTCAACTCCGATGAAGTAAAAAGATCTGTTGGAATTAGATTTTTATTGTTATCAGAAGCATAGAAATATATTTCGTTACTATTTAACACATTAAATAAACTTTGTGTGGTATTTAAAACTTTGTAGTTTTCTGGTAAGTATGTAAAACCTTTGATATTGCTTTGCTTCACTTCATCTATAGAGATAATGTTATGAGGGGTATAGCTAACTTGTTGTCTAGAATCTTTTAGAAAATTTAGAAAAAGGACTTTTTGTATTTCCGGCTGTTTTGGGAATTCTCTCAATTTTATGTTCAGGCTTGTTGTGTTTTCGTTTGACTTTAAATTCAAACCAAGTTTTACAGGGGTAAGTGTATTATAATACACCTTCCTTTGCCGAGGATTCTGCTTGTTGATATACACAACAAAGTAGATAACACCATTGTCTTTTAGATAATTTTTTAAATCTGCGATATCTGCCGGATGGCTAATTTCCGATTGAGTAAAATCTGAATTCGATTCTCCTTTAACTTGAACTGCAACCCTTCCTTGAATATTCTCCTTTTTACGTCCTTTATCTTTATAAATATAAATAAACCCATCCCAAGATGGCTCTTTGTCATTTTCAGAAATATAAGGAGAAAGTATGTCGCAACCCAGAATAGAGTCCTTAACTTCTGAAATTGCTGCTGATTCAATATTTTTCTTATCCATAAATTATGATAGTGGTTTTCGATATCTAAAGATACAAAACTATTACAATATGTTGAGATTGACGTATCCAATGTGAAATAAGTAAATCTCTATCCACCCCGTATAAGACTGGTATAATCTTGTATTTAACATATCTGAAATTTGTCCCCGAACCAATAAAGATCAGATATGGAAGTAATAACATTCGAGAGTGATGCCTTCAAACAACTGGAAAAGAAGATTGATCGCATCGCCGGGTTTGTAACGAGCGTTGAAGCCACACCTAATAACAAAGACCCCGATTGGAGCGATATCCGGTTGGAATCAGAAGAAATCTGCGATATTCTGGACATCAGCAAACGGACTCTATAATTAAAATGTACACAATTTAGAAACAGGTAGTTATGTGTTTATTAGAGCATAACAGGTAACGATTTAGAAACAACCGAAACTCATCACTCTGCTGTGATTTTCGCTATGCCGATTTTCAATTCATAGATTCAAATAACTCTTTAGACAAAGGTATACAATGTTTTCTAAAAACAATCAAGGCAACCACACCAAATTTGCATAAATACCAGCCAAGAGTAAAGCAGTATCAGATTCCATATATTTGAAAAGAATATTGAATCTTTGATGATTTGCTTTGCATTAAGCTTGGCTTAAACCTGACTCCTCAAACATTATTGACCCTCAGATTTTAAGAAAAAAAGTCATATGTTTTTCGTTTATACTCAGATTAACCACATAGATATAAATCAGTTACATATTTATATATTAAAAAAAAGTCATATCAGCCATCCGGGCCATTCTTTATTCATTTTTCTGGTATTATATTTAGA
>NZ_QVMO01000180.1 GCF_010501055.1 Dysgonomonas sp. 521 | reverse complement strand
GCAGAGAAGTAGAAATAATAGAAGTTCCAAGATAAACTGGCAGTTCACGAATGATAAGGCCAGAATTAAATTAAAAAAACTTTATCCGACAATATCAGATTGACATGACACTAGAGGCAAATGTAAGTAAAAGTATTGGTATTTGGAGATGGAGTTGGATAATTTAACATTTCTGCTCAATAATGAATATTTCTCATATAGCCCAAATACTATGGATTAATATCCTCAGGCAAACTTATCCTCAAGCTGTTTTCCATTAGTTTATATTTATCATGCTTCAGGTCATAATCCCTGTTACTCTGTTTAACTACAAGTATCGTTTTTCCTTCCATATTAAAAGCATAGGCTTCCCCATAAGCTTTCTCACGCAGCTTCGAAGCCTTATATTTAATACAGGATGTTTCATATTGCCCAAACCGCTTAGATTCCGCAGGCTCTTTCTCTACATCAAAGTTCTCCGATAAGGTTTCCAGAAAGTTACCTAGCATTTCCTGCGGCTCTACTTCTGCCTGAGCTACCGAAATCAGAAATATGGCTTCACTGGCGAATTTTTCGGAAGCGTCAATGTAGATATTTCCACTTTCGGATGTTTCCGTCTCCACCTTCCAGTAAGACGGGTACTTAAAATATACTCCTTCGTAGCTGATTTCTTTATCAGGATTATTTCCACAAGAGGAAAGCAGGAACAGAGTAATAGGAATAAAAAGTTTTGCTAGTTGTGTCATAGGTGTTTTTTTCTAATTATTTATTTGCTGGTACAGGTATTTACCACTTATTCAATTTATGTTTTGATTCGATACGAAAAAAATCTGCACCAGCGCTAGTAAGTAACTGTTATTATTATTTCAAAAAATCATCAAAATACCGTGTGATATGCTCATGCAGATGTACACGGTCGTGCCCCATCATATTATGCCCGTGTCCGGGATATATAAAGAAATCAGGGTGTGTCCCTTTTTTAATAGCCGAATTCAGGAATTGCAGGCTGTTTTGCATTACCACTGTAGGGTCTTCATCGCCATGAATCAGCATGAGTCGCCCTTTGAGGTCTCCCGCGCGTTCTACCATATTTGTTTCTTTATATCCTTCCGGGTTTTCTTGCGGCTTGTCCATATAACGTTCCCCGTACATTATCTCATAATATTTCCAGTCTGTAACAGGGCCTCCGGCAACACCTACCTTGAATGTCTCCGGATGGCGGAGCATCAGGTTCAGCGTCATAAAGCCTCCGTAACTCCAGCCATGTACGCCGATACGGCCGGCATCTACATACGGCAGCGATTTCAGGTATTCCACCCCTGTCATCTGGTCTTGCGTCTCTATTACCCCTAATTTGCGGTGGGTTGCATTCTCAAAATTTATCCCTCGGTAACTGGTACCTCTGTTGTCCAACGTAAACATAATATAGCCTTTTTCAGCCATGTATATGTCCCAGCCTCTCGCCTGTCCCATCCACGAGTTGTCTACCATCTGCGAATGCGGGCCTCCGTATACGTATACTATTACAGGATATTTCTTATTCGCATCGAAGTTTAAAGGCTTAACCACACGGTAGTATAAGTCGGTGTTCCCATCATTCGCTTTCAGGGAACCGATTGTAATTTCAGGCAACTGTACATTCCTGTATGGGTTCTTCGCCGTATGGAAAACGTGGGTCTTATTCGATTTTGTTTCTGTAACGGCCACTTTTCCCGCGTTGTTCTGCGAAGTGTAAATATCACTGATATACTTACCGGATGCGCTCAGGGCAGCATAATGCACCCCTTCTTCTTTCGACAATTTTTCTTTCCTGCCGTTTTTCAGGTTTACTTTATAGATATGTCTTTCCACAGGGCTTTCTTCGGCTGACACATAGAATATATTTTCTCCTTTTTCGTCAAAACCCAGCACCGAAGTCACATCCCAGTTTCCCGACGTTACCTGTTTCAACAGTTTGCCGATAGTATCGTACAGGTAAAGATGATTGTAACCGTCGCGTTCGCTTTGCCATATAAATTTTGTGTCATCGTTTTTCAGGAATAAAACAGGGTTTTCGGGTTCTACATATTTCGGATTCGTTTCGGTAAACAGTGTGGTCAGCAGCTTGCCGGTTGTGGCATCGTAACTTTTCAGCACACAGGTGTCCTGCCCCCTGTTCACTTCGGCAATGTAGATGCTTTTTTCGTCCGGGCTCCATGCTATATTGGTCAGGTATTTTTCTTTCGGCGTTCCCGTTTTCAAAAAGACCGTTTGCTGTGTAGCCGGATTGAAAACCCCTACTGTGACATGATGGCTCTTCATCCCTGCCATCGGATATTTTATATCCTTTAGTGCTGCTATACGCGCCGAAATATCTACCAGCGGATAACCGGTTACCATCGTTTCGTCCATCCTGTAGAAAGCCAGCAGGTTACCTTGCGGAGACCAGAATGTACCTTTATTTATCCCAAATTCGTTGCGGTGGACAGATTGTCCGTTTACAATCCCTTTGTCACTATCTTCGGTTACAGTATAAACCTTTCCTACAGGCGTCTGCACATACAGGTTGTTATCTATGGTATATGCCAGGTTAGCACTCTTTGCCGACAAGTCATGGTTGTCCATTTTTTCGAAAGAAGTGAATGATCCCGCAATTTTCTTCTCCGCTATATCATATAAATAAATCTTTTCGGGCGATACAATCATCAGTTTATCAGACTCTGGCGATACAAATTGCACATAATTCAGGCTTCTGGGACTTTCAGCGTCCGACAGCTTTATATTATTGTTAATTTCTTTGAGCGTAAGCAACATTTGTGCGGTTTCGGAGTCTGTGTTAGGAGCTATCATTACCGAGTCTCCTTTGATATACGTAAGCTTATCGCCATACCAACTTATCCTGCGAGGCATTTCGGCACGATACTTGCTGTAAGTTTTACCACCCGGAATCAGGTCTTCGAGTGACAAAGGAAGTTCTTGACTGTATGATTTCATAGGAAGCAATATGCTGATGGCTAGAAAAAGTGAGTTAATTAATTTCATACGATAAATTTATTTTAGAGCCTGTTTAAGTAACAAAGATAATTAATTTATCAATAGTGTCCTAAATAAAAAGTGAGAGGTTTTAGTTTTCTGTTCCTTAAAGTTACCTTTGAGGTGCAACACAAAAAACGAACCTCTCATGGCAAAAATAACATTATTCGCTCAAATTCTTAGCAAACT